>NZ_JABBXG010000006.1:107429-248379 GCF_012932945.1 Thalassotalea sp. Y01 | reverse complement strand
ACGTCGTTATCGAAAATATGCGTCCCTGCATTTTCGATATTCACCACATCCATGTCGCTTATCGCCAGGCTCCTATTTAGAAAAGCCCGCTCATTTGAGCGGGCTTTTTACTTTCTGGGTTTTGTGAAGTCTCGACCTACTACGTCGTTATCGAAAATATGCGTCCCTGCATTTTCGATATTCACCACATCCATGTCGCTTATCGTCAGGCTTCTAATTGAAAATGAAAAGGGCATCCGTAAGGTTGCCCTTTTTGTTTGCCTAAAATAAAGTACCAAGTGTGCCATTTATCTAGTGTATACGGATGCCGTTTCCATTTTAGAAAAAGCGTGCATACCTGATCCCGCGTTTACCCTTTGTCATTATATCTGCGAACCACTTCGAACCTGAAGGAGGTTCCGGACATCGCCGATGGCGATTCGGGAATGACGGAGAGCAGGATCTAAACTAACTGCAACATTAATAATTCTTACTATCACCAAATAATGCTTTTAGGTTATTAGCAAACGCTACCCATTTTTCTTTTGTTGTTGTTTTCTTCTCTACGGTTAAGTTACCCAGAACAACGTTTCCAGAAATGTTGATGGTTGGCGCTTGTTTTTGAGCTACCGATGCTGCTCGGTTATCAACATCTGCTAATACACTACTTATTCTTGATACGATGTTGATGCTTTCAGGAACATATACTGTAACACTCCCCAATATACAAAGCAGGTTGATGCTTATGTTTTGATGTTGAAAAACAGCTTCACTAAAATCGAGTGTGGTTGAGCCTAAGACGTCATAAACTTTAATTTCCTTAGGAACAAGCCACTTACCACCGCGTTCACTGTTACCGAGAATGCTGGTTAAGGTGTCGTCTTCATTACTAATTTCATGACTATAATTAGGCGTGAAAACCGTATCTTTTTCTTGAGCGTATTGCATGTCGATATTGAGTGATAAATCTTCAACCAAAGATTGTATTTTGTATGGATCGTCGGTGTTCATAACGTCATCAAGGCGACGTTCAAACGCTTCTGCTGAGATAACGCTATGACTGTAGTTATATATTAATTTGTCAATAGCTTCTTCTCGGACCTGTTGTATTGGCCTATCTTTCAGTTTAACTTCCACAATGACTTCCTCATTAGGGCTTGGTATTGAGTTAAGGTCTTATATTAAAGCAAAAAGTAAACCAATTGTTAAAATATATATTTATCAGTATCTTAAGGTTATTCCTTTGGGTTGCATATCGTCACTTTAACCAGTTTTTAGCGGTTTTGACTGTCTTTGTGCTTATTTAGGTCTTCTCATGCTGCTATGATTTCGTTATCCTGCAATTCCTGTCAGACATATTAAAGAAGTCCCTATGCCAAGTCCTTACGCCGATACTATAATAGTTCTCGATTTTGAAACCACGGGGTTATCGCCTGATCAAGGTGATCGTGCCATTGAAATTGGTGCGGTTAAAATTGATAACGGCGTTGTTACCGACACCTTTCAAGAATTGATGAACCCTGGTCGCAGAGTAAATAGCTTTATTGAACAGTATACGGGTATAAGTAATGTCATGTTGTCTACGGCAAGGCCATGTTCTGAGGTGATGCAACGATTCGCTGAGTTTATTGGTGATGATAATTTACTTGCGCATAATGCTTCATTTGATAAGAAGTTTCTCGATGCCGAATTCCAGCGTATTAATCATAATTACCAGGGCCAATTTGCCTGTACATTATTAACCTCGCGCCGCATATATCAGGATGCACCAAACCATAAATTGGGTACATTAGTTGATTATAAAGGGTTAGCGGAAGATGGTGGTTATCATCGAGCATTATTTGATGCGAAAATGACTGCGAAACTTTATTTAACAATGCTTGATGACATCCAACAGCGCTCAGGTATGCATCGTATAGAGTTTGGCTTCCTGCAAAAAATAGCAAACACCTCAAAACGTCAAGTCGAACGCTTGTTCAGTTAACAGTCAAACTCTCAGGAGTTTATCCTAGTAACTGCTATGCTTTTAACGTAGTGTTTATTTTGAATTATTAAAATAATAATAAACATGACGATAAGAGAATCATATGACTCAATCAACTGACACCTTACTAGGGCATCCTAAAGGGCTGTTTCTATTGTTTGGTACCGAAATGTGGGAGCGTTTTAGCTACTACGGTATGCGTGCCATTCTCGTACTTTATCTTATTGCTGCCGTTGAATCCGGTGGCTTTGGTTGGACTAATTCAGAGGCCTTAGCGCTATATGGTTGGTTTACCATGGCGGTATACCTTACCCCCGTGCTTGGCGGCTGGATTGCCGATAATGTCTTAGGGCAACGAAAAAGTATTATCTTGGGCGGTATTTTAATGGCCGCAGGCCATTTTACCTTAGGTACTCCTCAAGCTTGGTTAGGTGACGCATCTGAATCAGCATTCTATATAGGCCTTATATTACTTTGTTGCGGTAATGGTCTATTCAAACCGAACATATCTACTCTTGTTGGTGATCTTTATCAAGAAGGTGATAGCCGCCGTGATGGTGCCTTCACCATCTTTTATATGGGCATTAACATAGGTGCGGCAATTGCTCCTCTGGTTGTTGGTTATGTGGCTGAAGTTATAAACTGGCAGTTAGGTTTCATTGTCGCCGGTTTTGGTATGGTCATAAGTGTGATCATGCAGCTTGTGCTTGCGAATAAGTATTTGGGCGACATTGGCGTAAAACCATCTGCGCATGGTATATCAACTAAAGGTGCTGCAGCTGCTAAAGATACGCCGTTAACCGCAGAAGAACGCGACCGCGTAAAAGTCATTGTTATCATGAGCGTAATCTCTATTGTCTTCTGGGTTAGTTATGAGCAAGCAGGTGGCTTATTAAATATTTACGCTAAAGATTTTACTGATAGACATATTTTTGGCTGGGAAATGCCTGCGTCGTGGTTACAGTCGGTAAGCGCAATATTTGTTGTAATGTTTGCCCCGGTCTTTGCCGGTCTTTGGACCAAGCTCGGCGATAAACAGCCAAGTTCGCCACGCAAGTTTGCATTTAGTTTATTGTTAGTCGGAATTGGTTTCTTGTTTATGGTTGCTGCAACCATGCAACAAGGTGGTGATTTAAACGTTAAAGTCAGTGTTTTGTATCTTATCGTGACCTATATGTTTTTGGTTTTTGGTGAACTTTGTATTTCACCGATAGGTTTGTCCTTGGTGTCTAAGCTCGCTCCGATTAAATATCTATCTTTATTAATGGGGGTTTGGTTTGCCTGTTCTGCAATAGCGAATAAAGTCGCCGGTGTCGTAGGCGGTTTAATTGGCGAAGGACCGGAACAAATCAATAACGCCTTATCTATTTTTGCCGGCCTTGCTGTTAGTGGCTTTATTGCTGGTGGCTTGGTATTACTTATGGCTGATAAATTGGTCGAATGGATGCATGGTGCAGAAGCTCCAGCACAAGTTGAACATTCTGAATTGGATCAAGATCCAATCTAATCGATAACATGAATATGTTGCCCGGTAATTTTTATACCGGGCTTATTGATAACTTTTCAATCTGCTGTAGACGTCACAAAGTTACAATCACCTACCTTACTTGTTAACTCTATTAAGTAATTGATTAACGTGCGATATCACTAGTATTGCTTGAACAAAACTGTGGGGTAGGTCTATTATGATTGGCTCATGAAGATAACAAGTTAGTTGAATATCGCAATTCGAGTCACTAAGCCTAAATTAGTTAAAGAGTCTTTTGTAAATCTGAAGTTTAAACTTGTTTGAATTCTAAGCTGTGTTTTTACACCGCACAAACATGGAAACACTTTCTCTTGAGGAGTAATAATGAAGCAATATTTGATTTTAGTAAGCTTGTTATTTTTGGCTTTCAACAGCTACTCTAAACAGATAGCAATTACATTTGATGATGCACCATTAGGCGGTAGTATGCTTATGAGCGGAGAAGAAAAAACCGCTAAAATCATTAAAATTTTACACTCAAATAATGTAAAAGATGCGCTTTTCTTTGTAACAACAGGAAATATTGCTGATGAGTCTAGTGCTAATCGATTAAAAAGTTATACTAATTCAGGATTTCATCTTGCTCACCACAGTCACACACATTTATCAGCTAATAAAGAAGAGTTAACTAATTACTTATCCGATTTTGACCAAGCTACTAATGTTTTAAATAGTTATGATAGGGTTTTAAATTTTCACCGATTCCCATACTTACACTACGGTTCTACTTCTGAAAAACGAAAGGCTATCGCCAATCACTTACTAAAACATGATTATCGAATAGGCTATGTAACTATCGATAATTTTGATTGGTATATCAATGCAAAGCTAATAAACGCAGTAGAGCAAAATTTAATTATTGATCTAGATAGGCTAGGAAATTTGTATGTAGACACTTTGTGGCAAGGCATTGAGTTCTATGACAACTTGGCTCGTAAATACCTTGGACGCTCACCTAAACATGTTTTACTACTGCATGAGAACGAAACGGCAGCTCTGTTCTTAGGAAAGTTAATACAGCATATTAGGTCAAAAGGATGGGAAATTATTACACCACAAGAGGCGTACCAAGATCCAATATCTGAAAGTTATCAAGCAGCGACTTATTCCTTCAATAAACAAGGGCGTGTAGCCGCCATGTTAAATGAACTAGGGATTGCCAAAACAGAGCTTCGCCATAAAAGTGAAAACACAGATTACTTAGATAAACAATTTGAAGTGTACGGCGTATTTTCTGAAAAAGAGGATCATTCTGTTGTTTCAGCTAATTCAATCAGGTACATAATGAGATAAAATGGCCGAAAATCGTGCGTAGTTGACATTAACTATCTGGACGGGGATGCCTGAAAAGAGCGAGCAACAACTCTAAGTTGACGCAAATAAGAGGATGTTGTAACAACGCTGTTTCTTTAGCCATGTGCGCATGTCGTTGTCCTCTGTTTAATTGATTTGGTAATTTCAACTATTGGCATAAAATCGTTATACAATTATGACCGATTGATGATAAGCCTTTTCAGCTCATCCGTTGAATGTACCAGTATCGTTGGCTTGCTTGCATTCAAGGTCTCAATGTCACCGGCACCATGGCTTACAGCAATCGAGTCCATTCCTGCATTGTTTGCCATGTCTATATCGAATCGACTGTCGCCTATATATAAGGCTTGTTTGGCATTAATGTTGAGCTCCGCTAGGATTTGCTCAAGCATATCTGGGTGTGGTTTGGCTTTCGCATCATCGGCGGTTCTTGAGGTGTGAAAAAAGCGAGCTAACTGACTTTGCGCCAGTACATTGTCTAAACCTGGGCGCCCTTTACTGGTGGCAATGGCTAACTTCTTCCCCTGGCTATGCAAATTTTGGATCAGCTGTTCCGTTCCTGGGTATAACGGACAGGCTTTACTGTTCAATTCAATGAATCGTTGCCGGTAGTGATCTTGCAAGCGCTTTAGACTGGTCAACGATGCGCCGGGAAATAAGATATCTGCTGCCTCTTTCATCCCCGCACCAATGATGCTTTTGCATTGCGATACTGATGGCACCGTCAAGTCAGCCAAGGTTGCCGCATATTGCATAGAGTTGACAATTTTATCGATGGAGTTCATCAAGGTTCCATCCCAGTCAAAGATGTACAATTGATAATGGTGCATGAATTTGAACTGCCCGAGATTGCAAATAATTTGCATCATAACAAACTATATCTTGCTGATCAGGCTAAATAAGAAAGTGGCACTTATCTAAGTAAGTGCCACTAAATAACAGATCGGAAGTAAACTATTAAAGTTTATGGCGCTCATCTTATAAAGCCTACTATTTAGGGTCTGTTAATAAATGTTAAATCGCTGAATAACTGTACAATGACCGGCTTTTTTTTGACTTGTTTGCGGTTACTTTAAATGAAGTTGAAGTTAAAGGTTTACAGGGCTTGCAGGCACTTTTAAGATAGGCTTAATAATAGTAAAAAGGCGCTAAACAGATTATGTCAGGTTTACAACGGATCATCCTGATCGATACCCATCTTCCTGGGTTGGTAGAATTAAAACTTAATGGCCACACCAATATCTGTGGTACCAATGCTTCAGGGAAAACCACCTTGCAAAGATTGGTGCCGGTATTTTTTGGTGAGTCGCCAAATAAAGTTGTGCCAGCAACTCGTGACAATTTTCAGAAATGGTATCTGCCACGCGAGTCGAGTTATATCATTTTTGAATACCAGCGAATTGATCAGCAAACCTGCATGGCGATTCTGACATCATCGAATACCGGTGTGCAGTATCGTTTTGTTGAAAAGCCGTTTGCGGTCGATGATTTTATAGCTGATGATATGGCTGGCAAACGCTCTATTGGTGTCATAGAGGTTATTAAAGCCGCTAAACGTGAAGGTATCGCGGTAACCAAGGCGCTCAATACCAAAGAATTTAAGTCGGTTATCCAAAACGATAGGGCGATGATGAACACCAGCAGTAATAAACGTGACTTGGTTAATGCCGCGCGTTTATTTAGCCTGTGTGAGCATAACGCCAAATTGCGTCATATTGAAAAGCTGATCAAAGCGGTGCATTCCAAAGAAGGCAAAATGGAAACCATCAAGGCGATGATTGCCGCTATTTTGGAAGAAGATGGTGTACAGACCCCTAGTAATAAAATCTCCAAAGCTCAAGTTGAAGACTGGCGTAAAGAGTGCTCATTGATCCGTCAATTTGATGAGCTTATGCCTCAGTACAATAAATTGAAAAAGGTCAATACCAGCCTGGAGCAGAGTGAACAACGCTTAGCGCAATTGCATCATCAATTAAGTCACGACTATTCGTTGTTGGCCGAGTCGGTGGTCAAGGCACAAAATGATCAACAGGTATACAAAACCAAACTATCTGAACTAAACAGTCATTTTGAGGCATCACGAGATCAATACAACCGCGATATATCGTTGGCAAAAGCGGATGTCTCCAGTGCTGAGCAACATCTCGACAAAATTGAAGACGAGTTTAATGCGTGGCAAGACCGTGACATAGAGCAGCACAAACTTAACATTGATAAAATTCCATCGTGGCAAGCGCAATTGCAATCGGCTATCGAGCAGCATGCCTTGCTTACTGAAGAGCATCAAGATGTTGAAGCGGCCTATCATAAGCGCCAGGCTGAACTAGAGAAAAAGCAAAGCAAAGCCTTAACTCAGTTAACAGAACAAAAAGATCTTGTCACAAGTGAACTGCAGCAGCAGCAAAAACAAGAAACCAATGCGTTGCATCAGCTAAAGACTCAGCAAGATGAAAAATATCAACAATTGGTTGCCGACTTTGATGTGCAAATTCAACAAGCCAATATGTTATTGCAAAAACTGCATACGCAAATTGAGTTAAGTGGTCCAACACAAAAAGAGCAGCAAGCACTGGCAATACTTGAAGCCCAGCTCGATGATGCTCAATTAGAAGAAGATGCCTTGCGCGATCAGTTAACGCAGCAACAAGAGCATACCCAGCAAATCAAGTACCAGCAAATCGCTGTAAATGAAAAACTGTTAAAAGCATCCTCTAAGGTCAAACAAGCTCAGGCCAAGGTCGATGAAATCGACGCATGGTTAACGCCGGGCGACAACACCTTACTGCATTTTTTACGCAGTGAGTGTGATGGTTGGCAAGAACAGTTTGGTAAACTGATTGCACCACAGTTATTAGCACGCAATGACTTATCGCCAAGACTCAGCGATGAGCATGACAGTCAAACGTCTATGTTTGGCGTATTACTTGATACCGGTGTTATCGCTGAAAGCGACATATTACAATCGCAAGCAGAACTTGAGCAGCAATTACAAGCGGCGCAGAGCGAATTTAACGCCGCGGTCGAAGACAAACAACAACTGAGTCAACAACTCGAACAGATTAATGCCGATGTCCGCAAAGTAGAGCAAGAGTGCACAGCGCTGTTATCAAAGAGCCAGTTTAAGCAACAAGCAAGGATGCGAGTTCAAGAAGAAAAGGCACAACTTAAAGCGGAACACAAACAAGCTTTAATCGAGCGCAAACAAAAACGTCAAAAAGAGTTAACTGCAGAACAAGGTAAAGTCGACAAACTTAATCTCAATAAAGCCGATGCTATTGATGAGCATAAAGAGGCTTGCCATGAAGAAAAAATGGAACATGAGCTTCATTGGCAACAAATCATTAATGATATCGAGCAAAAGCTAGATAGTGTTAAAGCGCAAATTGAAGAAGCCAAACAGCAACATAAACATGGCCTTAAAGCAGCGAAAAAGTGGTATCAAGATGAGTTGTCGAAACGCGAAGTCGATGTGAACCAAATTGCTCAACTTAAGCAGCAAATCGCTGAGTTGTCAGAACACATCGATATGACCAACAAACAAAGAGATAGTGTAGCTGAATATCAACGTTGGTATGATTTGGTGTTTAGTAAGCAAAAAGCGCAGTATTTACAGCAATTGTCATTGGCCAAAGACAGTAAAGCGAAAAATGAACGTGAATTAGGCAATGCACAAAGTAACTACAAGCAGCAAAAACAGCAATACACAGAACAACTGCAACAGCTTGATAAAGCGTTAACCGAACAAAACGATTTGGTCGGCCAAATTAACAGCATTAAACAGCAATATGCGGTGTTGAGCTTGCCGAGTGTGGCAGCGGTAAACGAAACCGGCTCAGTATCATCTCGGGTGAGCGAAGTAGGCGAGCTTTTTAGTCAATATCGCCAAGGCCTCAAGCAAGTTGATGAGTACGTTTACTTCTTTGACAACGCCATAGGCCAAAAATCCGGCATCAGTCTAACTGAAACATGGGAGCGTGCCCGCAGCGAATGCCAAATCGAAAATGCGCAAGGCATCATGGTTTTAGATTGTCGTAAAATGGTGAGCGAGCTGGACATGTTGCTAACGGTATTGGTACCTCAGCATTTGGAAGGGGTACGCAATAACGGTCTTAATTTCGGTAACGATTTAACGCAGTATTACAACATCCTTGCGGATATCGATAAGCGAATAGCTTCCCAGTCACGACGTATTTCCAAAGAAGTTGACCAAGAGTTATTCCTCGATGGTGTCAGTGATTCCAGCGTTAAAATTCGCTCTAGGATCAGTGAATTTGATTTCTGGCCAACCTTACAAAAATTCAACAAGCTGCATCAGCAATGGCTAACAGATGAAGAAGCCGTCTTGCCTAATGAAGATTATATGTTGACCATTCAAGAGGTTCTCGACGTATTAGGGCGAGCGACTATGAGCGGTGGTGTCGGGCAATTGCTTGATATTGAATTGCACTTAAAAGAGGGTAATTCAAACTTAATCATCCGTACCGATAGGCAGCTAAATGAATCATCAAGCCACGGTATGGCGTATCTGATTTTATGTAAGTTCTTACTAGCGTTTACACGTCTATTACGCGGTAACTCACAGGCCGTTATACATTGGCCAATTGATGAGATTGGCACACTTGCCAATAAAAACGTTAAGAAAATTTTTGATGCCTGTGCAGCCAATAATATTCATGTGTTAGGTGCATTCCCTAACCCAGAGTCGGATGTACTGCATTTCTTTGCAAACCGTTATTTAATTGATAAAAATGCCGATAAGCAAAAGTTGCGTATGGTACAACCAAAAATGAATCCAATAGCTGAAAAGCTTAAACAGCGCCGCGCGCAGGAGGCTATCGCATGATCAGTTTACAAGGTCAGGTAATGGAAACTCTGTTGAGTGGTGGCTTTATTTGTAAAACCAGTGATGAACTGGCGTTTCAATATTTACAAAATAGTGAACATTACGCCGCTCTTGAGCTGCAATTGAACACCATGAACCGTTGTTTGGCAACGGCCAATGATGGTGACGTTATTTTTTGTGCCTATCAGGCGATTGGCGAGACTGAGCGCAAACATGTAAATCAGCAATTCAAAGAAGTTGCCGCATCGTTGCTGCCGTTGGTCGAATGGTTGGTGTTGGTGCAAGAAGCTCGCGGTGATAACTCACCTTTATCAGAAGGTAAAGTTATTCGTTTAAATGAACTGCAAACGGTGATTGAAGACACCCCTGCATTTGCCGAACAGCTCAGTAAAATAGCACGCTATAGCTTATTTAATTCATCGAGTAGTGCAATTGATGCACAATTAAAGCAAATTTTTAAACGACTGTGTGAGTTGGGGTATTTATTGCGCCCAAATCCAGACAATCAAATCTATTTAGCGACCGGTAAAGTGGACTATTTATTTGATATTATTCGTTTTATAGATGAAACCGAAAACCTCGGACTGGAGCAGCAGGCCGAAATCGCTATTCAGCAGGGAGACTTGCTGTGAGCTCACAGTTAAACAACAGTGGTGTTAAGTTCTTAAAGGCACTTGCCAAGCATTCCGAGATTATCATGCAGGCATATTTGTCTGGCCGGGTAAGCGAAATGGACTTTGATATCAATGTTCTCGAAAAGCTGATGGAGCTCGGCGTGTTATGGCGCCCAGAGCCTGGCGAAGATTTGCGCTTGAGAAGTTCGGTAAGAGCACTATTAGAAAATAGCCTTAAAGATGAGCGCAATCGACAACTGGACGCCAATATTGGTTCAAAACTGGCGACTATAAAAACCGTCACCTCACATTACAAAGAAGCATTGCACCATCATGCCGATGCGGAAGCCGAAGTCTATTTAGAAGATCTTGCTGAGCAAGTGTATACCCTTGTCGACAGTTTAAAATCCAGTGTGCGCAGTTTATGGCGACGTATTCATAATGAGTTTGGTTACGTTGGCTCTATCAACGCAAAAATTCGTGAAAATGAATTGGCGCAAGGGCAGCTAACACAAATGCGCCAACAGCTGGAAATGTTTCAGTTTGATGAGTTGGCGGCATTAGCAGGTTCAAACAGAGAATTACGTCGACTGTTGGTCGTACAACTGCAAAAACGTCATACAGAGATAAGCCAAGAGTTGAGCATAGCGCAAGCTAAATTGATCGAATTGCTAGGCAAGTTTAGAGAGTATTTACACCGTTCTCAGCTTCTTAAAGGGTTTGTGTTGCACCACCAACAAAAACCTGATTACCAGATCAAAGACTACAGCGCACAGCATCAATTACCTAGCTTATTTAATCAGGCCAAAGCGGTGATTAAAGCGGCCAGTGTCGATGTAAACAATATTGAGCATGAACAAGTATTTGCTGAATTGGTCAATCATCTTAGACAAGTTCGTCATAATCGTGATGAAAATCAACAATTGCGTAAAGCACAAAACTTTGCGGTGGATGATATCGAAAACATCGACATCGCCAGCGATGGCTTAAAAGAAGCCATAGAGCACTATTTTGTACATGTCATTGATTCGGCACAGCGCATGTCAGCGCTTGAATATCATCAATGGCAAAAGCTCGATTTTGACCAAGAAGTTTGGGTCTATGGGGTTATTAATGGTTACACAGGATTAAGCGCAGAAGAACAAGAGTTCTTTGAAATTGGTGTCGAAGGTCATCCACACCCGAAGTTTACCGGTAATTTTGTTATTGAAGATGTAGAGCTAGGCTTACGTTAACCATGCAAACTGTTCGGTTAATGTAAGCACTGATTATTCTGGGGCTAAGCAATATCTATGTATTCACTGGCTTTCATGCGGTGATACGTCACCTTGGCATACGGGATCTCGATCGGGTCGGGGTCAACGATGTCGATCTCTATTTGATTATCTATCGCCGCTCTTAACGCCATTTGCGTAATATTGACACTAAATGATGTGCCCATAAACACCATTTTATCAGCGTGGTACATACGATGTTGCGCTTCTGTTATGCGATACAAGTCGGTGTAATACTCATCAAACAATAAGACGTAAGGCTTGAATGAAAAGTCGAGCTGGGGCGTTTTTGTGGTTTTGTTGATGTTAAAAGTATCGAGCAGCGATTCCGTTAGATTGTCTTCATCAACCGCGTCCCAAGGGGTATTAATGGTTTCTACGTCGTCACCCTGGGTATGAAATAAGGTCATTTGATCAAGACGGCCATGAATCGCAATATAATCTTGGTTGCCTGCTTTTCCATCCAGACCATCTATATTTTGGGTGATTAAATTTTTATCCGCTAACCAATGATGTACCGCATTCGGTCCATGGTTACGATAGGTGGCAAACCGATGATAATACCAGCTTAAAAATTCGATAGGATTGTTCTCATACATAGCCCGTGTGGCCATTTCCATAGGCGTATAGTTAACACTGCCTATGGTCCAAAAACCATCTTCGCCACGAAAGGTCGGGATACCACTTTCAGAGCTAACGCCAGCCCCTGTTATATATAACGTATTAGTCATGATTCACCATTATCGATGTACTAAAATAAGCTGCTTATCTGCGAATCAGGCTGCACTATCATAGTGAATGCTGCAGTCGTAAATGTAGACATATACAAATTTGTAATAGAATTAGCTTTTTACTATAACGCTACAATTTTTATGTGTAAAATGGCGGCATATATTCGTTAATATTTTTCCGTACATGTTTGAATTAAAATATCATACCCCAAAAGAGTGGGCTGACGCCGTGCTGGCAGACTTTGACTCTTTCTTGCAAGATCATGCCGCAGCTGAAAAAAAAGCATCTGGTATGGCTATGTCTATGCTGTCTCATTACCCAGATCGTCAAAAATTGGTGCGGGCCATGACGGATCTGGCTTTGGAAGAATTGATTCATTTTAAACAAGTCTTAAAGCTGATGACCGCTCGAAATGTGATTCAAGCGAATGACCAAAAAGATACCTATATCCATGAAATTCGTAAGTTGTTCCGCCGTGGCCGTGAAGAGTTTCTATTAGATCGTTTGCTTGTGGCCGGTGTCATCGAAGCACGTGGTCATGAACGTTTCGCTCTGGTCGCTGAAGCATTACCTGAAGGTCGTGACAAAAAGTTTTACGACGATATTGCTAAGTCCGAAGAGAAGCACAAGAATTTGTTCGTCGAATTGGCTTTAGAGTATTTTGATGCCGATATCGTATACCCTCGTCTAGAAGAAATCCTAGATGCCGAAGCAAAAATTTGTGAGCAATTGCCGTTTCGAGCCGCGCTGCACTAACCACTAACTGGACTATTGATGGGCAAGATTAAAAACGTCAACGCACGATACATTGAAAAGTACGCTGAACCAGAAACTGCCCATCTAGACAAACTTAGCTTGCCAAATAGTGTCGATAGCGCACTGGTCATTCCGGCGTATTGTGAAAGTGCTGAGTTTATTCAGCGTTTTATTCAAAGCCCATTTCACCAAACGGGTAAATTGTTGATTGTCGTCATTAATCAGCCTGACAATGACTTTGATAAAGTCCCGCAGCAAGCTTTGTACGATGAAGCACTTGCCATGGGGCAAGTTGTCGATAAGCAACACAACCTCACCCTTATAACATTACCGTCAACACAGTCCATGCTGTTGATTGTCGATCGTTTTAATACACCGATACCGCATAAACAGGGCGTTGGTTTAGCCCGTAAAATTGGTTGTGACTTGGCGGCGTCGCTGCACAATCGCCAACTCATTGGTAATCGCTTTATCTGCTCTAGCGATGCCGATGCCCACTTACCTGATAATTACTTTAGCCACAGCACGAGTGTTGATGCCGCTACGGTTTGTATTGGCTTAAATTTTCAACACCACTGTCAAGATGACCTTATTAACAACGCAAATGCATTATATGAAAAAGCATTGCGTTATTATGTTGCCGGACTGACGTACGCAAAAAGCGATTATGCGTTTTTCACCATTGGCAGTGTCTTGGCCTTTGATGTGAACGCCTATTGCCAGTGTCGCGGCTTTCCCAAGCGAGCCGCGGGCGAGGACTTTTACCTGCTTAATAAACTGGTAAAGCTTGGTCGTTACCAATATGTTGCCGATATCGTTATAAACCTCGAGGCACGTACCTCAAGTCGAGTGCCATTTGGTACCGGCCCAGCGGTTGCTGAGATCATTGCTAAACAACAAAATGCGTACAATTACCCCTATTATAATCCGCAACTGTTCGTTGAACTGAAAGTGCTATTAACTGCATTTGGCAACCTATATGAGCACCGACTGCAACTGCAAAGTTGGACTCATCAATTGTCATCAATATCGGCTCAAGCGTTGACGGCAATTGGTTTTGACCGATTTATCCGCAGTCAGGAGAAGACCTCCAAGCAACAATTTAACAAACAACTTTGCCGTTTTTTTGACGCCTTTAAAACCCTGAAATATTTGCATGCGCTGCGTGAACAAGGGCTTAGTGATATTGCTCTGCATCAGGCGATTACAACGGCTCCTTTTCGCTTAGAACGTCAATAACAACGCTAGCCACTATCGTCACCATTGTTGTTACAACGGCTGTCATAATTGGTCATAGTTGTTCATTAGCCTGTCATTAAATCACACCGTGTTTTCGCTAAGCTTTTATTAACGACACGCTGTTGTTAAAAACACATAGGAGGCGGTTATGCATGTAGATAAATTATTAGCGGAGTTAAAAATGATCAAAGGTCGGCAATTGGCTTTTTGCGCTGATTTGGCGGGCTTTAGTAATGAACAAGTCTGTCGTCAGGCCATCGCCGGCAATCGTGACTTTATATGCGAGTTACTGCGCAGGGCACAAGTTGCTGAAGTCGAGGGGGATTATTTAATTGCTAATGAATTATATAAAAGTTTTGCTAAAGGGCTGCTGTAACGATATAAAAGAGGTAAGGCTTTTATAAAAGTTGACGTCAGCTAATGTGGTTAACTTAGATCAGTAATAACTTAGTTGGGTTCAAAGCGATTAATTTGCCAAGATTAGTTTGTGAGGTTTAAGATGAAACATAGACATTCATATATGTTGATTGGTGCCTGCATGGCGACGAGTTTGTTATCAGCCTGCAATGATCCTGAACCTAAAACTGAAGCTGACAGTGCCCTCGAACAGGCGACAATCGTTGCTGCAATGCAAGACCCAATAGAAGTTGAAATACACTCCCTCGATGACCTTAAGACACTGTTTAAAGAGCATAATTACGACAGTAAAAATTGGCAAAATGGAAATCGAGAAATCCCCCGTTTAAGTTTTGCTAAAATTGGAGAACGTTGGGCAAAGAGCTCACAAAACTTGCCAGTGCCGGTGAAAAAAGAAGTATTTTTTCGCTTGATGGCTCCGTTAGTGTTAATCGCCAATGAAAAAATTCTGCTTGAGCGGCAAATAATAAACAATGAAGCGATTACCAGTGAATCGCTGATAGCGTTAGCGCGCAAATACAAAGTCATTGATGAATCGGCACTGTCATTAACGCAACAACAAAAAATCGAACTGCTAGAGCGCGTCGATATCATGCCGCCATCACTTGCCCTGGCTCAATCTGCGGAAGAAAGTGGTTGGGGAACATCGAGATTTACACGTGAAGGAAATTCATTTTTTGGACAATGGGACTTTTCTGGAAAAGGGATGGTGCCCAAACAACAGCGCAAAGAACTAGGTAATTATGGCTTAGCGCGATTTGATAGCCCGCTAGCGTCCGTAGAGGGCTATATGCTCAACATTAATACTCAGCGAGCGTATCAAAAACTGCGCACATTACGAGCGCAATTGCGCGCTGACGGTAAACCGATTAGCGGTTTAGAATTGGCCGGCACCTTAGATAAATACTCAGAGCGAGGGCAGGCGTATATTGACAGTATTCGTGAGATGATACGCTATAACAAATTACAAGAAGTCGACAAGGCCTATCTTTCCGATGATAAGCTAATTCACTTAAAGGCTCCTGAGTAATATCTAATTTATTGATATCTAAAGAATTACCGATTTTGTCGCGAAATTCGTGGTTTTATCAGGGAAAAACACTGTTTTTTGCTGTTTTGGTTAAAAAGTTATCAGATTTTTTAAAAAAAACTTTTAACCTTGTTTTTATTTGCTACCATAAAACTTAACAATAACAAGAATCTGCAACCGTTGCGTAGCTTACTTAATAGGTTGTGGTGCAGGGAGTGTTGATATGCAAGGTGTCAATCGTACGCTAATGGCAGTGTCCTTTTTGTCATTTTCCGTGTTGTCTTTCAATGGTTATGCCCAGCAACAGGAGCAAACTGTTGAAGAAGCTGAAACCGATCCAAAAACTCAAGCATGTTTGATGCAAAAACTTAATGAAGCCGAAGGTGATGCCTTAGTGGCGCAGTTAAGACAAGAGTGTGAGGTAGAAGTCGATACGGAGCTAAGAGACCGTAATAACCGAGAAGCCGGTGCGATCTCCAAACGTTTTCTTCGAGAAAAAGAAACTAATTTTGACCCTTATGTGATTACTCCGCATAAAATGAATTACATCCTGCCAATATCTTATACTGACAGCATCAACCGCAAGGAGTATGCAGAGTCGGTACCGAGTTCTAATTGGGCAGAAAATCTTGAAGATTATGAGGCCAAATATCAGTTAAGTATTAAGGTACCGTTAAACTACGGTGACTTATTTTTTGAAAATGATTCTTTGTATTTTGGTATGACCTTGCAATCTTGGTGGCAGGTCTATTCGGAAAATATTTCGAAACCATTTAGAGAGACAAACTATCAACCTGAAATATTTTATTTAACCGGGCTAGACTGGCATCCATTTGATGGTAACACCGGCATAATGTTTGGTGCGGAGCATCAATCCAATGGTCGTTCTAATGCCATATCGCGTAGCTGGAACCGTATTTATACCAGTTTGTTGTGGGAAAACGGCGATTTTGCTTTAGCTGGTCGCGTCTGGTATCGCTTAGAAGAAGATGAAAAAGATTTCCCTGGTGATTCAGACGGTGATGATAACCCTGATATTAATGATTTCATGGGTTACGGTTCGATAAGCATGGCCTATCAATACGATGTGGTAGAGTTTGCAGTAAATGTGCGTCATAACTTTGCCACACACAAAGGTGGTGTTGAAGCAGGCATGACCTTCCCACTTTGGGGCAAACTAAAAGGTTATGTGCAATATACTGGCGGTTACGGTGAATCGTTGATTGATTATGACCACAAGCAAAACCGTATTGGTATTGGCTTGGCGTTGACCGAAGTGTTGTAAAACAAACATGATATGAAAAGGCGGCCCTAGGTCGCCTTTTTTAATGGCGTAATTTTTGTCGCGATCCTCGTAGCAGCTATCTTCGCAATTATTTTGCCAATTAGCGGGTCATTTTTTTCACAAAAACTACCACAAACAAAGCAATAGTAAAACTGCCGGTAAATGCCTCAAAAGCGGCGACAAACCGAGATATACCAATAGGGGTAATATCACCATAGCCTAACGTGGTAAACGTGACGACAGAATAATACAAGCAGGTTAAGAAATGCTGCAGGTTTTGCCCTGCACCAAACTGTGCTTGAAAATAATGATTTTCTCCGTCAAAGCGGATACCAGTAAAAAAGTACAATAGCGCACAAATAACAATTAACACAATAGAGAAGTTTACAACGCGAATGGGCTCTTCTCCGTAGCCGCAAAATAAATCAACAATCTTCGACATGGTGCGTGCTAAAGATGGTTTGGGCATTTGATAGCGACGCATGGTCAATTCTTTCTTTAAAAAGCCACCCGCTATTTTAAACAGTCCTTCACGCTCAGCATGTTTGCGCACATCCCGATATATTTCTTCGGATTGTTCAAATAAATCGTGAGCCCTGACAGTATCGTTATTATCTTTAGCTCTGCGCCCTTGGCGCTCTTGCTTTAAGTATTGCCCGATTTGAATATTCTTAATTTTGGCACTTTGCCATTTGATCCCTAACAAATTGCATTCGTGTAAATTGGCGCAGTGCAAATTGGTTTCCGTTAAGTTGGCCTTCATCAAACTGGCATGGCTGAGGTTGATATTGAACAAATGCGCTTTGGTTAAGTTCGCTCGGTAAAAGTCGGCATAGCTAAAATCGAACCCTTGTTTGTGATGATGATTAACTAAATCAATACCGCTTAAATCAGCATGTTTTAAACTAATTCCCCGAGTAAAGCCGCCGTTACGTGTATAATCCTGCAATTTCTCTACGATATCGTCATCATCTTTGCTGATCTCACTGTCATGCCAATAACACCAACCTGAGTCGCTGGCGTAATTTTCGCAGCAAAATCCGTCTTCATCGTGGTAGCGACATAAAGGATCGGTATCGGCCATAAAGAGTTAGCTTAAATTTGTTATGCATCAGCGGTAAGGTAATGTTCAGTTTAGTAAGGAAAACTTCTTGTTGCGAGTTTCCCACAGGCAAAGAAAAAGGAGACCAAGGTCTCCTTTGTAATGAATACTAAAACAGTTTTAACAACGTTCGATTAATGCCGCAATACCCTGACCACCACCAATACACATGGTAATAACCGCGTATTTGCCTTGCACGCGTTCAAGTTCATGAATGGCTTTGACGGTGATCAGTGAGCCGGTAGCACCGATAGGGTGGCCAAGCGATATACCTGAACCATTCGGATTCACTTTATCCATATCCAGCTCAAGATCGCGGCACACGGCCAACGCTTGTGCAGCAAACGCTTCATTGACTTCCCAAACGTCAATGTCATCTTTATTAACACCGGTTTTCGCTAGTAGCTTTTCTACCGCAGGTACAGGACCAATACCCATGATGTCAGGGGCGACACCGGCAAAGGCATAACCGATGAGCTTAGCAACAGGTTTAAGGCCATTCGCTTGTGCGTACTCGCTGTCGGCCATAACTAATGCCGCTGCGGCATCGTTAATCCCTGAGGCATTGCCCGCGGTTACTGTACCGTCTTTCTTGAAGACCGGGCGCAGTTTCGCCATATCCTCGGCACTGCAGTCAAAGCGTACATGCTCATCAGCGATATATTCGACCATACCTTTTCGAGTCTTGATTTTAACCGGCACGATTTGCGAGTCAAAACGGTTTTGTTGTATTGCGCGTTGTGCGCGGCGGTGGGATTCTGCCGCCGCTTCGTCTTGCTCTTCGCGACTGATTTTCCATTGCTCAGCAATGTTTTCTGCGGTAACGCCCATATGCGTATTATTGATAGGGCAGGTAAGAGCGCCAACCATAGGGTCAATTAATTGTGTATCGCCCATTTTCGCGCCAAAACGAGTCGAAGGTGACCAAAATGGCACGCGCGACATAGATTCTGCACCACCAGCAACAGCTACATCACAATCATCCAAAAGCAACAGTTGAGCGGCAGAAATAACCGCTTGTAAGCCGGAACCACATAAGCGGTTTACAGTAAGTGATGGCGTCGATTCAGGTAAACCAGCTTTGAGCGCGGCAACTCGTGACATATACATATCACGGCGATCCGAATGGGCGACATTACCAATCACGCAGTGGCCAACTTGCCCGCTATCAATAGCGGCGCGAGTTACCGCTTCGGCGACGACGGTAGCGGCTAAGTCTGTTGGCGCTACGGTTTTTAGTGAACCACCGAAATCGGCAATGGCGGTGCGAACACCGCTTAGAAATACTACTTCTCTTTTACTCATTGTTGTCATTTCCTAGGGCTAAACTTGTTATCGTTATTTTTAGTTAAATACCATACTAGCTTATCGTGGCGGGAGGGAATGAGTTATATCATTTTGAGCAAAAATCCCTGCCGGGGCAGGGATTTTTAAAAGAAAGTGAGGATTTGTTTTATTAAATTAAAACTGCATTTCTGGAACGTGTTCAGGAACCACAAGTTCGCCTGCGGTTAACTCAACGATTTGTTCAACGCTAACCCCAGGAGCTCGCTCTAGTAAATGGAACTTACCTTCTTTAATTTCTATAAAGGCTAGGTCGGTCAATACCTTTTTGATACAACCTTTACCGGTTAATGGCAAGGTACATTCAGCCAAAAGCTTT
This sequence comes from Thalassotalea sp. Y01, assembly GCF_012932945.1. Lineage (NCBI taxonomy): Bacteria > Pseudomonadati > Pseudomonadota > Gammaproteobacteria > Alteromonadales > Colwelliaceae > Thalassotalea > Thalassotalea sp. Y01. The sequence continues at coordinate 228,619 of NZ_JABBXG010000006.1, read as the reverse complement.
GAGTCACCGTGCTTAGACGCATGGGTCATGGTTACGATAATGTTATCCGCACCAGCTACAAGATCCATTGCACCACCCATACCTTTAATCAGTTTACCAGGGATCATATACGAGGCGATGTTACCTTGAACGTCTACTTCAAAAGCGCCTAATACGGTTAAATCAACATGACCACCACGGATCATGGCAAATGATTCGGCGCTATCAAATAATGACGCACCTTTGGCCATGGTCACCGTCTGTTTGCCGGCGTTGATAAGATCAGCGTCAACCTCATCATCGTATGGGAAAGGTCCCATACCTAATAAACCATTTTCCGATTGCAGCATTACTTCGATACCGTCTGGTACATAGTTGGCAACCAAGGTTGGAATACCGATACCCAAATTTACGTAATAACCGTCTTTCAGTTCTTGTGCAACACGCATTGCCAATTGTTCACGAGTTAAAGCCATTATCTTTCTCCTTATTTGGCGCGCACAGTGCGTTGCTCAATGGTCTTGTCAAATGTACCCTTGATCAAGCGGTTAACATAGATACCTGGGGTATGGATTTCATCTGGATCCAATTCACCCGGCTCAACAATTTCTTCTACTTCAACAACGGTAATTTTACCTGCTGTTGCCGCCATAGGGTTAAAGTTACGAGCTGTTTTACGGAAGACTAAGTTGCCATAGGTGTCGGCTTTCCAAGCTTTAATAATGGCAAAATCACCGGTGATAGCTTCTTCAAGGATATAGTCGCGACCATCAAATTGACGTTCTTCTTTGCCTTCTGCAACAGGGGTACCGTAACCGGTTGCGGTGTAAAACGCTGGGATACCAGCACCGCCGGCACGCATTTTTTCAGCAAGTGTACCTTGAGGCGTTAATTCGACTTCCAGTTCGCCACTCATCATTTGTTGTTCAAACATGTCGTTTTCGCCAACATATGAGGCAACCATTTTCTTAATTTGCTTATCAACAAGTAATACGCCTAAACCATACTCATGGGTACCACAGTTGTTTGATACAACCGTTAAATCTTTGGTACCTTTTTGTTTAATTTCTTTGATAAGGTTTTCTGGGATCCCACACAGGCCAAAGCCACCGGCAATTACAGTCATGCCATCTTCAAGACCGGCCATTGCTTCTTCGTAAGAATTTACGACTTTATTAAATCCAGCCATTTCAGCTCCTAAAATGCTATTTCGACCGCTCTAATTATGAGGCGGTTTCATTCGGTAGATTAAAGTGATTACACTAAATTGACACTTAAGGTACATAAAAAGTGCGCTTAAGACAAACCTGCCAAGCGATCAAATTGACATAAAGCGGAAATAAACCTGAACACTTACGCAATAGGCTTGATTTCATTGCCCTAGCGCCTAATTTGGCACTTTCTTAAGGGCTCGAAATGCGGTGCAAAACCCTGTCGAATTAGTTTTATTCACTAAGCAATATAGGAAAATAAGTTTGCCTCACTTATATTTCTCGTTTTGCCAAATTATCTTGGTTGAAAACCTTGTTGTCAGGTGTTAGTGTTTATTGAGTTCGGCTCATTAGTGTTTTTGGGACGATGCTTAAATAGAGATAAAAATAAGAAATAGGTGGTCAAGCTAGGCTTGATGCTTGTTTAGTTAACGAGAGATATTATGGGTAAGATTGCAATAATTGGTTACCACGAAGTACCAACACAAATAAATCCCGAACGAACTCGATGGGATATTCTCGAGGAAGTGATTACAGGTGCGGTTCGTAATGCCGGTATCGATAAAGATGATATTCAAGGTGTGATTAATGTGGCACCACAGGCTCAACCTGATTTGATTTCACAAACCGCATTCGGATTGATACCAGAGCACTTTGGCCTTAAAGGGGTTAAAGACAATATGATCTGTAACGCGGGTGGTGCATCAACGACCAACTGTGTTCGTATGGCTGAACAGTGGATCACCTCAGGCATGGCTGAAGTGGTTATTGTCCCGCATACGACCGTGCAATCTGATATACCTGCCGAAGACTTAATTAGCTTTTTCGCCAAAGCGCCTATGCATCCAGAATGGGAATTCCCATTCGGCATGACCTTTAACGGTGCTATGGCGCTAATTACCGAACGTTATATGTACGAAACCAACACCAGCGAAGAAGAGATGGCGTCGGTTACTTATGCTTTGCGCGACTGGGGCTCACGTGACCCGATGTCATTGTTCTTTAATAAACCGCAAAGTATGGATGACATTCTCAATGCCCGTAAAATCTCGACGCCATTAAGAGCGAAAGATTGCAATATGCTTGCTGATGGTGGTGGTTGTTTGATCATTGCATCTGAAGCTTATGCTAAGAAGCACTGTGCTAAGCCGGTTTGGAAACTAGGTCATGGCTCGGCATTTATTGGCGCAACACCTGCTGTGCGAGAAGACGTCTACTGGCGTGAGTCTTATAAAAAATCAACAAGTGAAGCGTTGCAACAAGCCAACTTAAACGTTGAAGATATCGACATTCACGAAATTTATGGTGCTTATCCATTTTCTCAATGTGCTTACGTAGAAGCGGTTGGTTTGTGCGATGAAGGTGAGGGCGCTCGTTATCATGCCGCAGGGCACACATTATTAGGTGGCAAAACACCGTGCACAACCATGGGCGATGCCACCGGTCGTGGTCATACTGGCTCTGGTGTATCTATGGCGTTTTATTGTCAGGTTGCGCGCCAATTGCGTGGCGAAGCTGGTGACAACCAAGTCGACGGCGCGAACAAAGTGATGGTAGTTACCGCAGGTGGTTCAGGTATGAATGCACTAACAACAATTTGGGGAGCAGAATAATCATGACTGAATTAAAACGACCTTTACCGAATATCAGCAAGGAAAGTCAGGGCTTTTGGGATGCTGTGCAGCAAGATAAGTTAGTGATTCAACACTGTAATAGTTGTGACAGTAATATCTTTTATCCACGTCGCATTTGTCCTCATTGTTGGTCAAAAGACTTAGGCTGGGTTGAAGCAAGCGGCAAAGGCACAATCTTTTCCGTGACCACAACATACTTAGGCACCACAGCTGAATTTTCCGATGAGTTACCAATAACGGTTGCTTGGATTGATCTTGATGAAGGTGTTCGCATGGCATCAAATATTGTTGGTTGTGGTCCCGAGCAAGCTAAGATTGGTGATCGAGTGGAAGTGGTCTTTGAAAAGGCGAATGAAGATTTCAAACTGCCTTTCTTTAAGATTGTTGAGGCGTAATCATGACCGCAAACACAGACAAGCCTAGTTGGGGTAAACAAGGCACCTGGCAGCAGGCTTTGTCTTACGTCGGTAAGGTTGTCGGTGTCTCCAAAGGTGCGGACAAGGCGGATGCATCAAGTGTTCGTCGTTGGCTGGAGCCAAAAGAATTCTATTCACCTTTGTTTGTAGATGATGACGTTGCTCAAGCGGCTGGTTACGATGCCAAGATAGTACCTAGTACGATGGCGATGACACTGGGGCAACCGGCACATTGGCAAGCGGGAGATAAACGTTTTGAAATCGGTGATGAGCCGATTCAAATTCCCATTCCTGTGATATTTGAGGTACCAGCGCCGTTCAGCTTAAGTTTTGCGACCAGTATGGAAATGGAGTTCTTCAAGCCGATATATCATGGCGACGAGATCACCATAACCCACGAGCTGCTGTCAATAACTGAAAAACAATTGAAAGTGGGTAAAGGTGCTTTCTTTAAACAAAAAGATACCTACACCAATCAACATGATGACATTGTGGCGGTTGGCATGTTGGATATTTTTCGCTTTAATCCGGCAAGTGAGGAGGCCTAATGTCTGCATCTACAACCATAGATTGGAGTACATCGAAAACGCTCACTGAGGTTCGCATTGGTGACCTATTGCCGACGATTGATATCGACATCACATTACAGCGCTTAGTTATGGAGGCCGCGGCTAACCGAGATTTGTCTTTGATTCATCATGATAAATCTGTCGCACAAGCAACCGGTGCGCCTGATGCTTACGCCAATACCTTCTTTTTATATGGCATGATAGAGCGCTTAGTCAGACAATGGGGTGGTGTAAACATCTTTATTCGGAAAATAGGTCCGCTGCGCATGAACAGCTTTAATTGTGTGGGGGATCCGCTAAGTTTTAACGGCAAAGTGAAAGACATAAACGTTGACGAAAAGACCGTGACACTGAGTACTTGGGTTGAAAACGCCGATAAAGTTAGTGTTACCGCCGACGTTAAAGTTATTTTCGCCAGCTAGCGAAATCTATCACCGCTTGTCATTGGTTAACCATATAATGCCAGATCAGCGTATCTGGCATTTGTGTACTTGCACAAGTCAGTACTTGCCAATTCTATTTCTAATCCTCGTTGGCCTGCGCTGACAAAAATGCACTCATGCTGCTCTGCACTGCTGTCTATGAGAGTTGCCAACGCTTTCTTTTGTCCAAGTGGACTGACGCCACCAAGAATATATCCGGTACTTCGCTGCACGACCATTGGCTCGGCCATCTTGGCTTTTTTGACTGAGAATATCTTGGCGACAGCTTTTACATTCAGTTTGGCTTGTACAGGAATGACCGCAACGACTAAGCGTTCATCGGTTAATGTTAACACTAAGGTTTTAAAAACTTGGCTTGCTCTAACGCCGAGTTTTTCGACCGCCTCTAGACCATAAGATTGACAATCTGCATCATGCTGGTAGCTATGAATTGTGTGAGCTAGATTGTGTTTTTTCGCATAGTCTATCGCTGGTGTCATGATGTTATTCCGTTAATATCACGTTTATTGCTGTAGCAACCAATTTACCTTATCTTCAATAGCTTTGCTGACTTTGCTACAGATTTCTTGGTCCAGTGCATCACGGTGTGGTGAGGCGAATTGGCCGGAATCATTATCAAAATACAAGCCATTGGCTTTGCCGAAACGATCGGACAATGCGGCGTCGGTTAATATTCTTGCGCCAATACTGAGATCATTGCCAGCAATACCATAAGCATCTTTGACCATTTTGCTGGCGAGTAAGGATCCTGGATTGACAGCAATAATAATAGGCTCGGTTGTTGCTTTATGCTCGGCTAAGTATCGAGAGAACATGGTCAGTGCCAGTTTACTTTGCGCATAGGCATTATTGTCTTCCATATCGACAGAACCTGATAATGCATCTAACCAAACAGGCGCTTGAGCCGCCGAAGAAAGGTTGATAATGCGACCACTGGCTGGCATTACTTTCACAAATTCACGGGTTAATAGGTAAGCGGCAAACGTATTGACCACAAAGCGGATATCTAACCCTTGCTTGGTTTTGGTTTGTGCCACGCTAAATACGCCAGCGTTGTTAATCACCACATCAACCACTGGGTGTGCGTTATTAATGTCATCGACCATCTGTTTGCTGGCGCCAAGATCAGTAAGGTCTGCGACATAACTGCTGGTTTGTATATTAAAGTCACCTTTCACTTGCTGCTCAACATCTTTTAATTTTTGTTGGCTACGGCCATGCAAAATCAAATTGTGCCCCAACTCGGCCAACATATTAACGGTGGCAAGGCCTATGCCATCGGTTGCGCCGGTGATCAGTATGGTTTTCGTCATGTTAACCTCAAACAATAGGTGAGAGTGTTTGCTTGGTATTTACTAAACAATATCAATGCTTTTTTATATAGAAGCTAAGTATAAGCGGTAATACTTATATCGGTGTGGCAATTTCGCTGTTGCTCTAACCATATTGCATCAAAGCATGTCATTTGGCTAAGTGAGCTCACAGTATTTTCTTGCTAGTTTTACCGGATTGTACCGAGTCTTTAGTAATCTGAATTGCTTAAATATATATTTTTTACCCATATCTCGATGATTTTTTAGACTTAACCATGTTTTTTTGCAAAAAAATAATGTTTTTATCAAGGATTGCAAATATACTCTAGACTCGAGAGAATAAAAAATGTACTATGTGCTCGCTTTGGATTGCTAATAGCTTTTTCTATACTGCTCTGTATTCTCTTTATTCTCCTTTTTAAGTCGTTTATAGATATTCATATGCTCTACTAGCTACCGGCTATCTATAGCTCCATTGGTGGATTTCCACCGCAAAACAACATTATTTAAAAAAGGCTCCAAATATGTCTAACACAGTAACTGGCGTAGTAAAATGGTTTAACGAAGATAAAGGTTTTGGCTTCATTACACAAGACGATGGCGGCAAAGACGTTTTTGTTCACTTCCGTTCTATTGTATCTGAAGGTTTTAAGACTTTGTCTGAAGGCCAGGCTGTTTCTTTCACTGTTGAGCAAGGCCAAAAAGGTCCTCAAGCTGCTAACGTGACTGTAATCTAGTTTATAGATAACAAGGCTAGATATTTATCTAGCCTTGCTTATTTCCACCCATATTGATATCACTGCACCCTAAACGTCAGGAGTGACCCATTACGACCATATCACTATACAAATATAAAGAATTTCATTAATGACAATAAATACCAACTCAAATACTTTCCAAGTATCTCCACCTATTTCTCAAATCTCAGTAAACAAACAAAACGTTATTTTTACCGATTTGCAAAGTAAGAAACACATCCAACTTAAAAACGCTGTAGAAGCAAAATGTTTTTTAAATTGGCTATTAAGTGTATCTGACGTTAGCTACTATTCTAGTGAAAATAACTAGAATAGGGTGAGCCGTTGGCGATGCCTCAACACCTCTTTTTTTCTAAATTGGCTATTTAAGAATTATTGTAAGATCTGATATTTACAGACTTATAATGTTCATATAGTTGGTTAATTCCACCAATATTTCAATCACTTAAATAGCTAATAATTAGTTAACTTCGCATTAACCTAATTTTAATAAATCGTATGTTTATGATTTTCATACGGTTATTTTATTGGCGCGGTCTTTGCTTTACTTCCTTTAGTAATAATTTTTACATGACAAAAATGTTTTCAAGGAAGTACACATGCAACAAGCTTTAACCGCCAATGAACCTCTTGCTAGTCCTATAAAAAATAACTGGTTGAGCCACAGTGCTAAATTTTGGTTTTTCGTGACCGTATTTGGTCAATGGATCTTCGCATCTTATGTGGCCATATTTTATGGTGGTGCCTCTTTAGAGGGAAACTTTGCCGGTTGGAATAAAGTTATGCCTCATGGCTACATTGCCGGAGACACCATAGGTAATATTGCCGTTGGGACGCATTTACTGTTCGCCTTGGTGGTCTTGATAGGCGGACCGCTGCAGCTTATACCGCAGATACGACGTTTAGCGCCTAAATTCCATCGCCTCAATGGTCGCATCTATATCCTAACCGCACTGATATTAAGTGTCGGTGGCTTATTTATGGTTTGGTCACGTGGTGTTGCCGGTGGTGAAATGACCAAATACAGTATTAGCATAAACGCTATATTGATTATGGTTTTCGCCAGTTTGGCGGTTTATTTTGCAATAAAACGAGATATAAAAACGCATCGTCGTTGGGCGATTCGATTGTTTATTGTTATGGGCGGGGTGTGGTTTTTTCGCATCGGATTAATGTTATGGCTCATGATTCATCAAGCACCGGTTGGTTTCGATGCAAAAACGTTTGAAGGGCCGTTTTTAACGTTTCTCGGCTTTGCCCAGTATCTTATTCCGTTAGCATTGGCGCAGTTATATTTTAACGCTTTTGAGAGTCAAAACCATTTATATAAAATAAGTGTATCTGTTGTGCTAACGTTATTAACCTTGGCCATGGCGGGAGGCATCTTTGCTGCCACTATGGGAATGTGGTTGCCACGTATATAGTAATATAGAGGTTATTGAGCTTAGTGAGGCAATTGGCTTAACAGAGTCATTATAAATAAACCAATAAAACAATGACGTATTGGCTTACAAACAGGGCAACATGTTCACTTCAATATTGGCGAGCAGATACAAAAAAGGGCTGGGTAATTATCATACACAGCCCTTATTTATTTGCTTCAGGTTAAGTTACTTAACTTCTTCACCAGCGGCTTGCTTATCAGCGTGGTATGAGCTGCGTACTAATGGACCACAGGCGGCATGTTCAAAACCCATTTTCATCGCTTCTTGACGGAACATTTCAAACTCATCAGGGTGAACATAACGCTCTACCGGCAAGTGGTGCTTACTCGGTTGTAAATACTGACCTATGGTTAACATGGTCACACCGTGTGCACGTAAGTCGCGCATAACCTCAAGAATCTCTTCATTGGTCTCACCTAAACCGACCATCAAGCCTGATTTGGTTGGTACCTCAGGGTTTGCTTCACCAAATTTCTGTAGAAGATCAAGAGACCACTGATAATTCGCACCTGGACGTGCCTTTTTGTATAGACGTGGCGCGGTTTCAAGGTTGTGATTGAACACCTGTGGTGGATGCGCATTAAGGATCTCTAATGCTTTGTCCATACGGCCACGGAAATCTGGTACCAAAATTTCTACTTTAGTGTGTGGTGCATGCTCACCGATTTCACGAATACAGTCAGCAAATTGTTGAGCACCACCATCGCGCAAATCATCACGGTCAACAGAGGTAATAACTACGTACTTAAGCGCCATGTCTTTAAGTGTCATAGCAAGTTTCTTTGGCTCATCCGCATCCGGTGCTAATGGGCGACCATGGCCAACATCACAAAATGGGCAACGACGTGTACAGATATCACCAAGGATCATAAACGTCGCTGTACCATGGTTAAAACATTCCGCCAGGTTAGGGCATGAGGCTTCTTCACATACAGAGTGCAGACCACCTTTACGTAGACCGGCTTTTACCTTATCGATATTTTCCGTGGTACGTGGCAACTTAATTTTCAGCCAATCAGGCTTACGCAACATGGTTTCACGTTCGCTTGGGATCACTTGCACCGGAATATGTTGCATTTTATCGGCATCACGTAGCTTTGTGCCTGGTGCAATTTGCGAGGTTTTTAAACGCTCAGTTGTGTTGCTCATAATTCATCTAAACCTGTTTTGTATTCGACATTGTCAGCTTGCAATAACTGTTGTAATTCTAGCTGTAACTTCTCGCCAGCTTCACTGACGTTATCCGGCCCATCTAATTCAGCCGTTTGCACCATCTCTAAACCGGCATAACCACATGGGTTAATGCGTAAAAAAGGTGACATGTCCATATTTACATTAATCGCTAAACCGTGGAATGAACAACCTTTGCGAACTCTTAAACCAAGTGAGGCGACTTTTTTGTCATCGACATACACCCCAGGTGCATCTGGTTTTGGATACGCCTTAATATCGTATTGAGCGAGCGTATTGACGATGCCGTTCTCGATTAAGGTCACTAATTCTCGTACACCCATCTTGCGTCTACGTAGATTGATCATAAAGTAGATCACCTGCTGACCAGGGCCGTGAAAGGTTACCTGTCCGCCACGATCGACTTTTACAACCGGTATATCGCCGGGCATTAATAAATGTTCTTCTTTGCCTGCTTGTCCTTGCGTAAAGACCGCAGGGTGCTCTACTAACCAAAGTTCGTCGTCGACGCTATCGTCGCGATCATCGGTAAACTGCTGCATTGCTCGCCATACGGTTTCATAATCCATGTTGCCGAGTTGACGAATAACCAGTGGGTAGCTCACATTCATTCCAAAGTTAAAAAATTAGGCCGCCATTATAGCTATATAAATCTAAAAATCCAGCAAGGCTGTAGGCTTACGCCTGAACTTTGCTGGAACCAGTGTCATCAATAAGTAACACCTATCATCGCCCATTGGACAATACTGTTCGCCTAGGCTTGGTGTTTATAAAACGTAACGGACTTCTTCAATGGCCGACAATTCTTTGTACAGCTTTTCTATATGCGCTTGGCTATTTACCGTAACGCGAACAGAAACAGAGTGATAGGTGCCTTTACTGCTCGGTTTAATCGTTGGTACATAATCACCCGGTGTGTCACTTTGTAATACTGCAACAACCAGATCGGGCAAATTAGGAACCGCTAAACCCATCACTTTAAAATTAAATACATAAGGAAATTCAATTATTTCATCGAATCTAGCTTTCATATAACTCTCTTATAACTGGCCTTGGGCCATATACAAATATAAATTTAATGGTGGTTGAAGGCTGCTTGAGTCTTGTGCTGACAAGGTTCGTATCGGTACATGTTGATGCACCCGCGATAACAAGCTTTATTTGCTTTTTGTCGCCAATAATTGACGTTTAAAATGCTGAAATTCCGCAAACAGCGTTTTGCTGATCGGACCGACTTTACCATGGCCGATTATTTTATCATCAATTTGTATGACAGGGGAAATTTCTCTGCTTGAAGAGCTTATCCATACTTCGTCAGCAGCCAACAATTGCTCTATATGGATGCACTGTTGTTGTATTTCAACCCCTGCAGTATGGCAAATTTCAATAATTACGTCGCGAGTAATACCGCCTAATATGTAGTTGTTTTGTGGTGGGGTGTAGACGATGCCGCCGTTAACGATAAAGACATTCGATGTGGTGCCTTCAGTAATTTTACCATCACGATGCAAAATGGCTTCATCATAGCCTTTAGCTTGGGCTTGATTGCGCAGCATGATATTACCTAACAAGGCAATACTTTTTATGTCGCAATGTTGCCATCGAGTGTCTGCTAATAGCGTTGCTTTGCAGGATGTAAGGGGTTGTTCAGCGACGGTTAACGGGCTGGCCATCAATAACACGGTAGGTGTTATATTTTCTTTGTAGAGATGATCTCGCTCGTCATGAACGCCACGGGTCACTTGTAAATAAATTGACATATGACCGCCGCCATTGCGCTCTATCAGTTGCTCTATAATGGTTTGCCATTGCTCTGACGAGTAGGGCGATGTGAGCTTAATTTGCTCTAGGCAGTATTGTAGGCGGTTGAGGTGATCGTTTAAGCGAAAGGGATTGCCATGGTATACGGGGATAACTTCATAGATACCGTCTGCAAACAAAAAGCCTCTATCAAAAATAGAGATTTTTGCTTGCTGTTTGGCGAGCCATTCGCCATTTAAATAGACGGTATCCAGATTAGTCAGCCTCGATTATTGAAACTGCAATTTAACGTAGTCAACTAGACGTGAAAACATACCGCCTTCATTAACATTTTGTAGTGTAACTAATGGGTAGTTTGCTACTTCGTCACCATTTAATTGCAATGACACACTGCCAACAACTTCACCTTTAGCCAAAGGCGCGGTTAGTTGACGATCTAATTTTACTTTCGCCTCAAGGTTTTTCTTTTGACCGCGAGGGATGGTAATCGCAACATCAGACAAAATACCTAGGTCAACTTCTTTAATATCGCCCATCCATACACGGTTGGTAGCAAAGCTTTCACCGGCAGCGTAAGGAGTCACTGTTTCAAAAAAGCGGAAACCGTAGTTTAGAAGCTTCTTACTTTCAATCTTACGAGCCTGTTCGCTGTCAGTGCCCATTACAACGGTTACTAAACGCATGTCACCTTTAGTCGCACTGGTTACTAAGTTATAACCGGCTTTTGAGTGATGACCTGTTTTTAAACCATCAACATTTAGGCTCTTATCCCATAACAGGCTGTTACGGTTGTATTGCTTGATGTTGTTGTAGGTGAATGACTTTTGCTTGTACAAAGCATACTCATCTGGCACGTCTTCAATAAGAGCGCTAGCAAGCGTCGCCATGTCGCGTGGCGTAGTGAAGTGGTTTGTACCACTTAAACCATGCGAGTTTTCAAAGTTAGAGCCTGACATACCCAATTGCTGTGCGTACGCGTTCATCATATCTGCAAATGCGCTTTCACTACCTGCAAGATGTTCCGCCATAGCCACACAAGCATCGTTACCTGAGGCAACAATAATACCTTGGTTTAGTAAGCTAACCGGTACTTCAGTACCTACTTCAATAAACATTTTTGACGAATCAGGGAAGTTTTTCGCCCAGGCGTTTTCACTTACCATGACCTTGTCGTCATTGGATATATTACCTAATTCAATTTCTTTACCGATAATATAACTGGTCATCATTTTTGTTAATGATGCCGGTTCTAATTGAATATCTGCATTACCTTCGGCAATGATATGGCCGGTTGCATGATCGATTAAAATATACCCTTCGGCGTTAATTTGTGGAGGCGCGGGAATGATGTTTTTAGCGCTTGCGACTGTGGCTGTACTAGCCAGCACAATGCCTGACAATAATTGAATTAATTTATTAGCTGAATTGCTCATTATTAACCTGTGTATTTTTATATTTGAAATAGTGAGTGAAACGACGTTCTTTATGCTTTTATTAGGTGAACGTGCTGTTTTTGCAAAATTGCCGAATAGTATAGCAATATTGGCCCCTTTGTTAAGAGGCTTCATCGCTTATTTTGCTATTATCAGCGCCTTTTGACCGGCTTTTTTCTGTTATTTTGGCGCAAACAGCGGATATGCTTCTTGATAACCCTGATTATGCAAACTGGCTAATAATTCTTGCGCTTGCTTCGCCTCTGATATTGGTCCTATTTGCACCCGAAAAAGTTCATTATTTTGCGTTAAATTTACCGGTACCTGTAATAAAAACTCTAACCCTTTGGCTGTATTATCCGCCAACATTTTATTGCGGGTTACCAGCACATGAATATAAGGTTGAAACACCTTGCCGTTATCGCTCTGAACTTGGCTTTTTTGCACAGCGTTTTGCTTTGCAATTAACGGGCTAGTTACCGCCGTGTCGTTAGGTGATTGTTGCGGCACAAACTGAGCGATATTAGATTTAGTTATCGCTTCAACTTTTACTTTTGCAGTGCCTTTGTTAAGCATGCCTAATTTGTATGCGGCACTGTATGACAAGTCGATTAACCGATCTTGATGAAATGGACCACGATCGTTGACGCGAACAATGACCTTACGATTATTCTCTAAATTAGTAACTTGCACATAGGTAGGTAAAGGCAAGGCTTTATGCGCGGCTGAAAAACCATACATATCGTACACTTCACCGTTTGATGTTAGATGACCATGAAACTTTTTTCCGTACCAAGATGCGGTACCCGTTTGCACGTATCCTTCAGCATTGTCCATGACCTGATAAGGAATACCAAACACTTGGTAATCTTTATTCCCGCCACGGCTCTTCTCGACAACTTGCGGTTGTGGTTCATTGAGTTCTTGCTCGCTAGGTAAGCGACTCGGAATGCTGTCATGTTTTTGCGAATATCGGGAAGGCTCAGGGCTTTGACAGCCAATCAAGGTGACACAGGCGCAAAACGCTAGACTTAAAACGGGCTTCTTCATGGAGAGTTCTGTTTATTATTATTGAGAAACGAATACTCCAACTATAAATGGCCTGCAGTGCAAGTACAACAGCACATTCAGGCCAATATCGTATTTTATTCGTTTAAGAGGAAATTAATCGCCTGTGAGTACTGATTGCCATCAGTACACCAAAGCCGGCCATCAAGGTAACCATGGAAGTGCCGCCATAACTTACCAATGGCAGAGGTACGCCAACCACAGGCAAGATACCGGATACCATGCCGATGTTTACAAACACATAAACGAAAAACGTTAAAGTCAGGCTACCTGCCAATAGTTTAGTGAAGGCCTCTTGAGCATGAGTGGCAATCCACAAACCACGCATAACAATTAATAAGTAAATGGTTAATAAGCCAATGACACCAAATAAGCCAAATTCTTCACTAAATACAGAGAAGATGAAATCGGTATGACGTTCAGGCAAAAATTCCAGTTGTGATTGGGTACCTTGTAACCAGCCTTTACCGGTTAAACCACCAGAGCCGATGGCAATTTTAGATTGAATGATATGGTAACCAGCACCGAGCGGATCTTCTTCAGGGTTCAGGAATGTCAGCACCCGTTGTTTTTGATAATCACGCATCAAAAACATCCACAAAATTGGTAGGAAAGCCGACAATAATCCCGCACATATGCCAATTAAACGCCAACTGGCACCGGCCAAAAATAATACGAATACACCAGAGCTGGCAATCAGTAACGAGGTTCCTAAGTCCGGCTGCTTGGCGATCATTAAGGTTGGGATCATAACCAAGGAAAAGGCGATAATGATGTGTTTGTTTTTTGCCGGTAAATCATATTTTGCAATAAACCAAGCAACGGTCATCGGTACCACAAGTTTCATGATTTCCGAGGGTTGGAATTTCATAAATCCCAAATCAAGCCAGCGCTGCGCACCTTTACCAACGTGGCCAAACAACAATACGCCAAGCAACATCAATAGACCGAGTACAAACACTACCACAGCCCAACGTTGATAAACCACCGGGGAGATTTGCGCAACCACAAACATGACACCTAAACCTATGCCTAGGCGAATCACTTGACGTACTACCAAGTCCATGTCTTGGCCACCTGCGCTGTATATCACAGCTAGGCCGAGCCCCATTAATACCAACAACACAAATAACAACGGCAAATCGATATGGATCCGCTGCAAAAAGGATTTCTTCTTTGTTTCGTCTTTACCGGTATTGCGTATCATTATTTATTTTTGCTCTGACTTTTACTGACCAAGGCGCGATTGGCGAAATATTGATCCATGATTTGACGGGCAACCGGGCCGGCGTTTGAACCACCACCACCTACAGCGACGTTTTCAATGGCTATGGCAACAACAATCTCTGGTTTATCATGCGGCGCATAAGCAATAAACATCGCATTATCACGCTGATTTTCCGATAATTTTGTCGCATCATAGTCAACGTCTTCAGCACGACCAACAACTTCACCGGTACCTGATTTACCCGCGGCTTGGTAATCGCTACCTAAAAACGCGTTATAACCGGTACCCGCAGGTTTGCCAACCGTAGCACGCATGCTATCTAGAATAATATCCCAGTTGTTTTCATCGGTCAGCACAATTGGTGGCTTCTCATTGATTTCAAACGGGATGATTTGTTTTTCAAGGTCTCGGGAAGTGGCAATCTCGATACCATCTGTTGCCTCGGCTAACGTATTCTCTGCAGTTAACTCAACTGGTTCGTGAATATGTGAGACAAAATGTGGTTCAACGACACGGCCTTTATTTACTAAAATGCTTGTGGCTTGGGCCAATTGAATCGGCGTTACTGTCCAGTAACCTTGACCAATACCGATATTTACTGTGTCACCATGATACCAAGGCTGGTTGTAGCGAGCACGTTTCCAGCCTCGACTTGGCAAGATCGCCGGGCTTTCTTCATAAATATCGATACCTGTAGATTCACCAAAGCCAAATTTGGCCATGTTCTCACTGATACGATCTACACCAATCTTGTACGCTAAATCGTAAAAGTAGGTATTGCAAGAGCGCATAACCGCTTCTTCAAGGGTAACCCATCCATGTCCCCATTTGAGGTGGTCACGATACTTACGCTTACCATTTTTTAAGCGGAACCAACCCGGATCCCATATTTTTGATTCTTCACGAATCAAATTTTCTTCAAGGCCAATTAAGCCGAGAAATGGTTTGATGGTCGAGGCGGGCGGGTACGTACCTTTGGTAACACGGTTGATTAACGGCTTATCTCTGTTTTGTAGTTTCTTGTAGTTTTTTGATGAAATGCCGTGTACAAACAAGTTGCCATCATAACTGGGGTTTGAATAAAACGCCAAGATGCCGCCGTCTCTCGGATCCATGGCGATAACGGCACCACGGGTACCTGATAAAGCGCGTTTGGCGATCATTTGCAACTCAATATCAAGGCTAAGGGTTAGATCTTTGCCAGATACCGGAGGTGTATAGTTTAAAGTGCGCAGAATACGGCCACGGTTATTCACTTCAACTTCTTGATAGCCCATTTGCCCATGCAGCATATCTTCATAAAAACGCTCAAGCCCCAGCTTGCCGATATCTCGCGTTGCTTGGTATTGTTCGAGTTTATCTTGTTGCTCAAGTCGATTTAAATCTCGCGTATTAATTTTGGCAACATAGCCAAGCGAGTGGGTGGTCAGATCGGCAAACGGGTAGTAGCGTTTTAGGCGTGCATCTATAACCACACCTGGCAAGCGGTGCAGGTTTACGGATATTTTGGCAACTTGCTCATCATTGAGTCTGGATATTAATTCAAGCGGTTTAAAGCGACGCTTAAAACGCATTGATTTGATAAAGTTTTGCTTTTGCTCTTCGTCAATGGCGATAATTTCTGTCAAGGTGGTCAATGTATCGTTGATATCATCGACTTGCTCAGGAATGATCGACAAACTAAAAACCGGGCGGTTTTCAGCGAGTAATACGCCATTGCGGTCATAAATTAAACCTCGATTCGGCGCAACCGGCAGCAGCTTGATGCGGTTCTTGTTAGAGTGAGTTTGATATTTCTCGTAGGCATTAACTTCTAGGTCATAGATATTGTTGAACAATATCAAAATCATCACCAATACGCCGATAAAGGTGATAAATGCGCGACGTGCGAATAGGTTCGCTTCAGCGCTATGGTTTTTTATACTGACCCGTTTTACTGCCAAGGGTTACTACTCCCGATGATAGGGGTGATTATTATTAATACTCCAGGCACGATACAGACTTTCTGCAATCATGATCCTTACCATGGGGTGTGGTAGCGTTAGAGGCGATAATGACCACTTTTGTTCCGATGCTTTTATGCATGCCGGCGCCAAACCTTCAGGACCACCTACCAATAACGCCACATCTCTGCCGTCCATTTGCCAATTTTGCAATTGAGTCGCGAGTTGTGGCGTGGTCCATGGCTTGCCTTCCACTTCTAAGGTCACTACACGAGAACCTTTTGGTACCGCAGCCATGGTTTGCTCGCCTTCTTTTTCTAGAATACGAGCGATATCAGCATTTTTACCACGCTTACCTGGGGTGATTTCTACCAGATCAAAGCTCAGATCACGAGGAAAGCGACGGGCATATTCACTAAACCCCTCAGCAATCCATTTTGGCATCTTATTGCCAACGGCAATCAGGGTAATGCGCATAAGTGCTAGTCTTCAGTCCAAAGTTTTTCTAACTGATAAAAGTCGCGAATGTCATCCGTCATAACATGGACAACGACATCGCCTAAATCAAGCAACGCCCATTCACCAATATCATTACCTTCAATACCCAAACTATCAAACGATGAACGTTTTACTTCGGTATGTAAGTTATCGGTAATTGATTTTACATGACGTGTAGAGTTACCCGAGCAAATAATCATAAAGTCGGTAAAGCTTGCTTTGCCTTGCACGTCTATGGTGACAATATCGCGAGCTTTCATGTTATCTAGTTGCTCTAGGACAAATTCAACTAATTGTTCAGTTTGCAATAGGATTCCTTACTGGTCGGTTAAAGGCCGTTTACAGCCACAAAATTGCTTACTCATTTCGGCTATTCTAGCCCGAACTGGCACTAATTTACAGAGCTTGGACGCTGATATAGCTGATTTTCTTTAATGTAGCGTGCGATGTAGTCAGGTAACGGCAAATTTTGTTGTTGGTCAGTTTCTATACTGTGGCGGATTTGTGTTGAAGAAATGTCTATCTGACAAGTATTTAGCAACAATATCAGTCCAGAAGGCTTGGCCAATACTTGCTTGATATCATCGCGAATCTTGTCGTGCAGTGGGGAATTGGATATGTCAGTTGGATCATAGCCTGGGCGAGTGCTAACCACAAAATGACAGTGTTGCAAGATGTCATCGATGCGATACCAGGTATGTAAATTCAATAATGAATCGGTACCAATGAAGAAAAACAACTGCGCATCAGGGTTCTCTGCTCGAAGTTCGATGATAGAGGTTAACGTATATGATGCTTGCTGGCGTTGCAATTCTCTGTCATCGCAGACAAATAATGGTTCGTGCTGACATACTAAAGTAATCATCGCTAAGCGTTGTTTACTGCTGGCATGGGCTAAGGCTTTATGAGGTGGAATGTTGGCAGGCATGAGGCGCACTTGGCTAAGGTTTAGCGCATTAGCGAGGTCTTTACATGGTTCGATATGGCCTGAGTGTATGGGGTCAAATGTGCCGCCAAATATGCCAATACGCTGTTGATTCGTCATAA
This sequence comes from Thalassotalea sp. Y01, assembly GCF_012932945.1. Lineage (NCBI taxonomy): Bacteria > Pseudomonadati > Pseudomonadota > Gammaproteobacteria > Alteromonadales > Colwelliaceae > Thalassotalea > Thalassotalea sp. Y01. The sequence goes on along the minus strand of NZ_JABBXG010000006.1, from coordinate 210,682 downwards.
TTCGCTCGTGAATCGACTGTTTATGCCTGCATATCGTAATCTAGGGCCAACGCTTGTGTTCCATCGGCAAAATAAAGACTGATGCACACATCGCTAAGCAAAAGAAACGGGTCGAAATCACTGGCGGTTTTGCTGATCAAGTCGACTTGCCCTAAACGCTTTTTCGCTTGTTTGATGTTGTTAATGGAAACCTGTTTTAAGGCGTTTTGGTAGAGCGGCTTTTTCTTATCCCAGACTTTAAACTGCTTCATGACATCGTTAAAGCTGTCGCCTTGACTCAGCAGAGTTTGCATCTGCTCTAACTGACTTAACTGATTATGCAGTGCCCAAATCAATTGTGCGCCCACCACGCCTTCGTGCTTCATTTGCGTAAGCATGTCATTAACTTTGCTAAGTTCGCCTGCCAATAAAGCGTCGGTTAATTGAAATGGCGTAAACTTAGATTGGCGTATCAATAATGATTCCAAATGGTTGGCGTCAATGTACTGCTGATTATACAGCAACATTAGCTTTTCCATTTCTTGCGCAAGAGCGGGGATGTTACCAGCAAAAAAGTCAATCAACATGCGTTGCGCATCTGCGCTTAAGTTTAAGTTAAGGCGCTGACATTGTTGAGACAACCAAATAGTTAAACCTTTGCCTTCAAGGTCATACAAGGGAATGTAGCAGCCTTGCTTTTCTAACGTTTTAAACCATTTCTTTTTACTACTTGAGGCATCTAACTTATTGCCATGCAAGATCAACATCACATCGGATTGCCCGGTTGCTTGCAGTTCAGCAATTTCGGTTAAAACCTTACTACCTTGCTCATTAACTTTGTTGTTGCCCATGTCTATTTCAATGATGCGCAGGCTGGAGAATAAACTCAAGCTGTTAAATTCATTGAGCAAGTCATGAAAGTTAAAGTGCTCGTCATTACTGAACCGAATAAGTTCATCGTAACCTTGTTGCTTGGCGTGTAATTTAATTTGCGCGAGTGCGTCATTTTTCTGCCAAGGCTCATCACCAAACACTAAAAACGTGTGATTAAGTGTTTTCTGTAACTGCTTGTTGAGTTGGCTATGATAAATGCGCATTAATTACAAAACCTTAAATTTCAATACTGGCAAGGTTTCTAAGAATGATATCGGCGGCTTCCAAACGCATTTCTTTGCGCAGTAAGCTTAATTCCCGTGATTTTGCTAACGCTCTATCGGGATCATCTTGATAGTTTCGAGTGACGTTGAAATTAAATCGTTGGCTCTCATCGTAAGCAACAATAATTTCGTAACTTACCGAGTAGGTCAGTTCATATTCGGCAACTTGACCATTTTCAAATAAGCTCAAGGTACGACGACTTAAACCGTCTTTGACGATACGAAGATGTGGAATATTGGTGTCAGCGGTTTTAACAATGTTGACGTCATTGACGGCCAAATGTTGTTTAACCAAACGAGTGAGCTCACCATGTGGGTCCGGAGAGCTAACATAAAGTGTTTGCAGTTGCTCTGGAAGTAAGTAATCACCGCGCAGTTTAAATCCACAACCACTGATTAGAGAGACCGTAAGCAGAGTGCTTACGGTCAGGGTGAACAGATTTTTAATGGTTTTTTTTAATGACATTAATTGGCCACAATATTCACCAGTTTGCCAGGTACATAAATGACCTTACGAACGGTTTTTCCTTCAGTAAACTTAGTAACATTCTCCTCATTAAGAGCTTGTTTTTCAACATCTTCTTGAGAAGCAGTGCTTGCTACTGTGATCTTAGCACGTAATTTGCCGTTTACCTGTACAATAACCAATTTTTCGTCTTCAACCAAGGCTGCTTTGTCAACTTGTGGCCATGCGGCCTCTTCAACTTCGCTGCCGTCACCAACAAGTGCCCATAGTTCATGACCTAAATGCGGGGTAATTGGCGTAAGCATCAAGACAATCGCTTGCACCGCTTCTTTCATTACCGCTCTATCAGCGTCTGACTCTAGCTTGGCTTTAGCTAGTGTGTTCATCAATTCCATAATGGCTGCGATAGCCGTATTAAAGGTATTACGACGACCAATATCATCAGTTACCTTAGTGATGGTCTTGTGTACTTCACGACGAAGGTTCTTATGTGTTGCTTCAAGTGTTACTTGGTCTAATGCTAAGGCATCACCGGCTTCGGTAAAGTCATGAACCAATTTCCAAACACGTTTTAAGAAGCGATGCGCACCTTCAACACCAGCATCAGACCATTCTAGTGTTTGCTCTGGTGGCGAGGTGAACATGATAAACAAACGAACGGTATCGGCACCAAATTGGTCGATAACTTCTTGAGGATCAATACCGTTATTTTTTGACTTACTCATTTTGCTCATACCAGCAGAAATAACCGGCATGCCATCAACTTTTGAGTTTGCTGAAATAACTTGGCCTTTGTCGTTGCGTTCAACATCAACATCGGTTGGTGAAATCCAGGTTTGTGCACCGTTACTTTCTTCACGGTAATAGGTATCCGCTAAAACCATGCCTTGACACAATAAGCTTTTGAACGGTTCATCAGATTCAACTAAGCCGACATCACGTAGCAATTTGTGGAAGAAGCGAGAATACAATAAATGCAAAATGGCGTGTTCAATACCACCAATGTATTGATCTACAGGCAACCAGTAATTGGCTTTTTGTGGATCTAACATGCCAGTATCATGCTCAGGAGAACAATAACGGGCGTAGTACCATGACGACTCCATAAAGGTGTCGAAGGTATCGGTTTCGTGGAATGCAGGCTGACCATTGTAGGTTGTTTTTGCCCACTCTGGATCGGCTTTGATTGGCGATGTAACACCATCCATAACCACATCTTCCGGTAACTCAACGGGTAACATGTCTTCAGGTACTGGTACTGATTCACCGTTTTCCAATGTTAACATTGGAATTGGCGCGCCCCAATAACGTTGGCGAGAAACACCCCAATCACGCAAGCGGTAATTAACGGTGATTTTACCTTTACCTAGAGATTCAAGTTTCGCGGCAATCGCTTTAAATGCGGCATCAAAGTATAAGCCGTCAAATTCACCAGAATTTACTAAAGTATTTTTCTCAACGATAGCGGCCAAGTTAATATCGTCGCCTTCGGCAGCGGTAATGACTTGTTTGATTTCAAGGCCGTATTTTTTAGCAAATTCATAATCACGTTGATCATGACCTGGTACTGACATAACCGCACCAGAGCCGTAATCCATCAATACAAAGTTCGCTGCCCATACAGGCACAAGTTCACCGGTTATCGGGTGAATCGCTTTAAGACCGGTATCAACACCAAGTTTTTCCATGGTCGCCATTTCCGCTTCACTGGCTTTGTTGTTTTTGCATGCATCAACAAAGCTGGCTAGCGCGGCATTGTCTTTCGCAGCATTTAACACCAACGGATGCTGGGCGGCCAATGCGACGTAAGTAACACCCATTACGGTATCAGGACGAGTAGTGTAGATATCAAAGCTTTCGTCGCTGTCAGCCAAATCGAACGTCATATCAACGCCTTCAGAGCGACCAATCCAGTTACGTTGCATGGTCTTTACTTGCTCAGGCCAGTTTTCAAGCTGATCCAAGTCGTTTAATAACTCTTCCGCGTAATCGGTGATTTTGATAAACCACTGTGGAATTTCTTTGCGCTCAACAATAGCGCCTGAACGCCAACCGCGACCGTCGATAACCTGCTCATTTGCTAATACGGTTTGATCAACTGGATCCCAATTTACCGTGGCGTTTTTCTTATAGACCAAACCTTTTTCATAAAGCTTGGTGAAAAACCATTGTTCCCAGCGGTAGTAATCTTTTTGACAGGTCGCAAATTCACGATCCCAGTCATAAGCAAAACCAAGCGACTTAAGTTGGTTACGCATGTAATCTACATTTTCATAAGTCCAAGATGCCGGCGCGGCTTTGTTTTTAATCGCCGCGTTCTCTGCCGGCAAACCAAACGCATCCCAACCCATAGGCTGTAAAACATTTTTGCCCTGCAGACGTTGATAACGACTGATCACATCACCCAATGTGTAGTTACGAACGTGGCCCATATGTAGGCGCCCACTTGGGTAAGGGAACATTGATAGGCAGTAGAACTTTTCTTTGCCTTCAATTTCTTTGGCTTTAAATGTTTTTTTTTCCATCCAGCGTTGCTGAATTTTTTGCTCAATAGATTGAGGGTTGTAAATGGCTTCCATCAAAAGATTTTCCGAATATGATTGTCGTAAAGCGCCGCTACCAAAGTTTCATTAAGGCGTATTTTTCGCCTTGTTGGTCGTGCTTGAGGCGCAACATCCCAAATTAAAAATATGGCGGCAATATTACCTTATTTCGCCCCTGTCTCACAATGCTTTCTTGTGACTATACTTAAAACAAATGGGAGCTTTTAACGAGGAGCTCAAAGTGGCAGAGAAAAATCAGCAATATCAAAGCTTATTCGATCGCATTGGCGACTGGCTAAATGAGGCTGCGCCCAATGAAATGAATAATGTTAAACAATGGGTTAGCAAAGCCGAACAACTTATCGATGCGGCTGCTGACGTATCGGTCAATGAATATCAATTGAGTATCGACAGCTTTAAACATGATTTGTTTGGCTTTTATCGTCATTATCAACAAGATGCCGAACAGTCTTTGTATTTGGTTGGCTTGCAAGAAGGGATGTGGCAGCACCTGGCGAATATGACGGATCAAACCCAAGTAGAATGGCAAGAGTTTCTCGATGATATAGATCACGATGGCGTATACAAAAGCGGTGACTTAATTGGCTTTGGCCGAATCATTTGCACCAATTGCCAACATAAGATGGATATCACCCACGCGTGTAAAGTCATAGACTGTCCAAACTGTGGTCACACTAGCTACATTCGACAGGCATTTGAGCACAATATTTAAGCAATTGAATTCAATCAGTGACATTGCGGTTATTTAGGCTTTGATTTTTGCTGCTACACGTGGTTACACTGGCCTTAAGCAATAAAAATAAGGACAGTAGATGACAGCGACTACAGATGCGTTACAGGTTCCCATTGAACAGTTAACCGCAGCGTTGCCTGCACAATTGTTTACCCAATCGGTTGTTGATGACAAAGTAAAACAGAAATTTATTGGCCATGATCGCGCCAAAGAAGCGCTGAATTTTGGTCTGTCGATGACGTCTAACGGTTTTAACGTGTTTGCTAAAGGCGAACCGGGCACCGGACGACAAACGCTGATTAGCCAAATGCTGGCGGAATTCGCGTCCAATGAAGACACTGCTGATGAGTGGTGTTATATCAATAATTTTGATGATCCCCAAGCGCCCCACAAGCTCTATTTGAATGCCGGTGAAGGCAAGCAGTTACAGGCAAAAATTAACGATTTGCTCGATGACTTACTCGACTTGTTCCCTGAAATTTTTGATAATCCGGGCTACCAACGTCAAAGAGCCTCCATCGACCGTGAGTTTAACAAACGCTATGACTCGGCGATTGAAGAGCTCGAAGAATATGCCTATTCAAAAGATGTTGTCCTATACGAAGAGAAGGGTGAAATCAGTTTTTCGCCATTGGTCGATGGTAAGCCGCTAGGTGACAAAGAGTTTGCCAATCTCGATGAAAAGACTCGTACCGCCTTTTATCATTTGCTAGAAGAGCTTGAAACCATGCTCAGCGAGAAGTTGCTTGAGCTGCCACTGTGGAAACGTGAATCAAGTGTGGCATTGCGAAAATTGAAATTCGATACCGCAGAACAAAGTATTCGTCCGCTTTTAAAAGAGCTTGAGCATGAGTTTACCGCCAACCTTGGCGTGCTTAAATATTTGCGTCAGGTAAAAGATCATATCACCGAAGTGGTACTGGATATTCTGGTTGATGAAAATTCAGATAATCCTCGAGATGATAAAGCCTGTCGTAAATTATTGGTTGAACGCTTTATGCCAAACTTATTGGTTGCGCGAGAAACCAATGACGGCGCTCCGGTTGTTTATGAGCAAAACCCAACATTTCAAAATTTGTTTGGTACCCTCGATTATTCATCGATTCAAGGTGCGGTTTATACCAACTACCGCTTAATTCGTGCCGGAGCCATGCATAAAGCCAATGGCGGGTATTTATTACTGGATGCGGAAAAGCTGTTATCTCAGCCAATGGTATGGCAGCGCTTAAAGTTGGCGTTGAAAACCGCTGAAATCCAAATTGAACACCCTTATGCAGAGATGAGTATTGGTGGCAGCGTCTCTTTAGAGCCTGAAAAAATCCCTCTAAAAGTCAAAGTAGTATTACTTGGCAATGCGGAAATTTATTACACCTTGCAAGAGTACGATCAGGAATTTACCGAACTGTTTCGGGTCTTAGCCGACTTTGATCGTCATGTTGACAAAAGCGACGAAAATTTAAGATCTTATGCGACCTTGATACGTCAACATGCGGCAAAACATGAATACCCGTATGTCGATGATGAAGCAGTCAGTTTATTGGTGCGTTATTCACTGCGCAAAGCAGAGCATCAAAATAAATTGTCGGCCAATATCGTCAATATAAATGACTTATTAGACGAAGCGGTGTTTATTTGGCGTATGGATGATCAAGAGACCATTCAAGCCAGTCATGTTGAAGCCGCGCTTACCGCGAAAAAACGCCGCTCTGGGCGCTTAAGCGAAACTTGGTTACAGGAAATTAAAGAAGAACAGGTTCTTATTTCTACAGAAGGTGCAGCCGTCGGTAATGTCAACGGCTTAACCGTACTGGAAATTGGCGACAGCGTATTTGGTACGCCTGCTCGTATTTCCGCTACGGTTTATGCTGGTGCGCAAGGGGTTACTGATATTGAACGAGAAGCTGAACTTGGTAAGTCGATTCACTCAAAAGGTGTTTTGCTATTAATCGGTTATCTGGGTCATAAATATGGTCAAGGTTTTCCATTATCCATTTCTGCCAATATTGCTATCGAGCAATCCTATGGCCATATCGATGGCGATAGCGCCTCAATGGCAGAGCTTTGTGCTCTGATTTCATCGATTACTGGTTTGCCGATTAAACAAGAAATCGCCATCACCGGATCAATGAATCAACATGGTGGAGTGCAATCTATTGGTGGCGTAAATGAAAAAATCGAAGGTTTTTATCGTCTATGTAAGGACAAGGGCTTAACCGGTAGCCAAGGGGTTATTATCCCTAAAACCAATATGATGAACTTAATGCTGGACCAAGACGTTATTGATGCCGTGCAGCAAGGGAATTTTGCAATCTACGCTGTCGATAACGTCGATCAAGCGTTAGAGATATTGCTTGATGAAAAGGCTGGTACCGCCAAACGTGACGGGAGCTATCCGAAAAAGAGCATTCATGGTCAGGCACTTACTCGCCTTAAAATGCTATCGGATCTGCTTAATGGCAGTGATGACTAAGTCTTTACCTTAGCCTTAAATCTGCGTTAATACCCTTAACACCTTCAATAAAAGCGCCTTAATCAAGGCGCTTTTTTGTCGTCATTTTTTACAACTCATTTGTTACTGACTTAGCGGCGTTACAGAGCCATCTATCCGTCATTGTTTAAGTTAACTACTGTCAAAGTGATCTTTTTTTGCAGTTAACTCTGTTGTTGTTAAAGTAATAAGTAATATCATTATCAATGCTAAATATATGAATAAACTTATCGACTTAAGTCATACCATTGAAGAAGGAATGATTACCTACAAGGGTTTACCCGCGCCGTTAATTTGTGATTACTTGAGTAGAGAAGCCTCGAAACAACATTATCAACAAGGTACATCATTCTTGATAAGCTCCATTGAACTGTGCTCTAACACCGGAACCTATCTTGATTCGCCGTTTCATCGCTATGCAGAAGGTAAAGATTTGTCTGAACTTGAGTTGCAAGCCTTGGCAGACTTGCCGGCCATTAAGGTCGTCATTGAGGATAATGTTACCGCCATTGATAAACGCTACTTTACGGGCTTAGATTTGCAAGACAAGGCGGTGTTAGTGCAAACCTTATGGTGTCGACATTTTAATAGCGAACAATACTTTGAAGGGCACCCCTATCTAACCGCCGATGCCGCAGTTTACTTACGTGATAACGGGGTGAAGTTGGTGGGCATTGACTCCTATAATATTGATGATGTCAGCATTGACACTCGACCAGTACATTCGACTTTGCTCGGTGCCGATATTCTTATAATCGAGCACATGTGTAATTTAGATGCATTACCTAATAGCGGTTTTCAATTTTTTGCTGTGCCGGTGAAAATGAAAAATGTCGGTACGTTTCCGGTCAGGGCATTCGCTCAAGTCAAAGATACTTCGTGTTAAATCGAGCCCGTTGCTTGCACAGTTGGCTAAGGGTTTTAGGCTTTGGGGGAGATCGCAGCGAAAATAATAAACGGTCCTAAAGGTAAGGTAAGTATGCCGACGTAACGAAAATAGGGTTTAAGTTGTTGCGCTACTTGGAGCGCAAATGCTTGATGTTTTTTTACCGGCGTAAAGGTCAAACCCAACGCCACCAAGACCATCAATAGACCAAACATATCGAAAAATAACGGATATCGTGTTGCTTGAGCATAGGTTATGAACAATAAACCAAACCCCAACCGGGTTAAAATTTCAAACGGGTGAAAATAGCGCCAGTGGCTAAAGTGAATGATACGCTCGGCAAACTGTACCGGTCTTACTACCATTTGCAGGCAGAAATAGCACATCAGCAACCCAAAGGCGATAAACACCAACATCATTGTTCCTTACACCTATAATAATGAGCTATTAATATCAGTTTGTTAGTTAGTCTGTCAAAAAGCTAAGAGCTAAAAGCTAAGGACTAAGAACTAAGAACTAAGAACTAAGAACTAAGAACTAAGGACTAAGAACTAAGGACTAAAGCGAAAACAAAACAATAGGCAATCCGACACAGGAGCACAACGTGGCCAATATAATCATTAAAGACGCTGTTGCCAGCGATGCAGAGACCATCATACATTTCATACGAGAATTAGCGATATATGAGAAAGCCGAGCATGAAGTGGCAGCAACCGCCGATGATATTCGAGCTAGCTTATTTGATCCTCACACCACAACCCAAGCGGTACTGTGTTATGCCGATGATAACGTTGTAGGTTTTGCGGTGTTTTTCCTCAATTATTCAACCTGGTTAGCGAAAAACGGTTTGTATCTTGAGGATCTGTATGTCTCGCCAGACTTTCGTGGTATTGGTGCTGGCAAAGCGCTATTGCATCATTTGGCTGGATTAGCCGTGGCTAAAGACTGTGGTCGCTTTGAATGGAGCGTACTGGATTGGAATACGCCAGCCATCGAATTTTATCAATCAATAGGCGCCAAACCTTTGACCGAATGGGTTGGCTATCGCCTTGCTGGCGAGGCCTTAATACAGTTCGCTAAAAGTCCACTGTGATGCAAGATACCGCGATTCCTAAATTGCCATGAAAAAACTTACCAAGTTCTGTCGTAAATCTTTGTAAGTTTTTCATTTCTTTGTCTATTATTTAATCAGTAACAAAAACAACAACTCAACGCAACGGGCGTTGAGGTACGATAAGAATCACTGAGTTGAGCAACTAATTAGGCTTCAACTGTTTTCGGTATTGTTGGCTATCGCTACTTAGCATGGGGCGCTTTGCACCAGAACTATGTCGATAATAACAGTAATAACATCAAGCGTTCTCGCAACAACAACACTGGCAGATGCAGACAGTGGTACAACGCTGTGGCCTATTGCCTTGTATTTTATTTCCTTGGTCGTGCTATTGGCCTTGATGTTGTTTTTGGCGAAAAATCTAGGTCCCAAAACCGATCGCCGTCACACCCATACACCCTATGAATCTGGCATTGTTGCCGCTGATGCGCCGAATAGCCGTTTTACCAGTCATTTTTTCCTTTACGCCATTTTCTTTGTCATTTTTGATTTAGAAACCATTTTTTTATTTGCTTGGGTCATTGCCTTTGATGAAGTCGGTTTAGCCGGATTTATCGAGGCGTCTATTTTCATCTTTATTCTGTTAGCGGCATTAATCTATGTATGGCGCATAGGTGCGCTTGAACTGAAGCATAAGCACAAACCGGTGAAATTACCGAACGAGTCCATCAAACAATCAGGAGAGCTGTAATGGAATGGTCATTAACAAAAGCAGCCCTTGATCAACAAATGCAAGACTCACGCGCTCAGGCTGAGCAAGATTTAAAGCGCAGCGTATTGTTTGCCAAGCTTGATGATTTGCTCAATTGGGGTCGTAAGAATTCAATCTGGCCATTTAATTTTGGCTTATCCTGCTGTTATGTCGAAATGGCCACCAGTTTTACCTCGCGCCACGATATCGCTCGATTTGGTGCCGAAGTTATTCGCGCCACGCCAAGACAAGCTGATTTGATGGTGATATCCGGTACCTGCTTTCGCAAGATGGCACCGGTTATTCGTCACCTCTACGACCAATTACTCGAGCCTAAATACATTATTTCGATGGGCTCTTGTGCCAATTCCGGTGGCATGTATGACATCTATTCGGTAGTTCAAGGCGTCGATAAATTTATCCCCGTTGATGTTTACGTGCCGGGTTGTCCGCCGCGTCCAGAAGCCTTTATGGAAGGTTTATTATTGTTGCAAACCAAAATTGCCAATCAACCGAGACCGGTAAGTTACGTTGTTGGTGAGCAGGGGGTGCGAGAAATAGATAAGCCCTCTTTACGGGATATTAAACAGCAAAGTCGTATCGACGTGCGCCAACTGGATGAACCGGACAGCGTATGAGCGATAGCAATAAACCCCACTTTTTAAGTGGCAGCAAAGAGTGGCAACCAAGGTTTGATATTGCCTTGCTTGATGAAATTCTCGCTGAGAGTCCAAGTCTTGAACTGCAACCAGAAGGCGCAGAGCAAGCGATTAAAGATGGCATAGAAACCTATTGGGTCAAACCGCAACAGTTATTAACCTTGATGCAAGTATTGCGTGATGGTGTTAATGAAGGTTTTGACTTTTGTTTTGACATTACCGCCATTGATGAGCGTTTGCGCGAACATCGATTAGCAGAGCAGATTGCCGATTTTACCCTGGTTTATCATTTGCGCAGTTATCAGCGCAATCGTGATGTACGCATTAAGTTGGCCTTAAATGTTGGCAATACTGGTGTCGACAGCATTTCGCATATATGGCCTAACGCCAATTGGTATGAACGAGAAGTCTATGACATGTTTGGCATCGAGTTTCGTAACCATCCACATCTTACCCGAATTTTAATGCCACCGACGTGGGTTGGTCATCCGTTATTAAAAGATCATCCTGCCCGTGCCACCGAAATGGATCCATTTCAATTGCCGGACAGTCAGCAAGACATTGAACAACAAGCGTTAAAGTTTCGTCCTGAAGAATGGGGAATGAAACGACACAGCAAAATCGCCGACTTTAGCTTTTTGAATCTTGGCCCAAACCATCCTAGTGTTCATGGTGCATTTCGCATTGTGCTGCAAATGGAAGGGGAAGAGATTATCGACTCGGTGCCCGATATTGGTTACCACCATCGTGGCGCTGAGAAAATGGGTGAGCGCCAATCTTGGCATAGTTATATACCTTACACCGACCGCATTGATTACCTCGGTGGTGTAATGAATAACTTCCCTTATGTCATGGCAGTGGAAAAGCTCGCGGGTATTGAGGTACCTGAGCGAGCGAAAGTCATTCGTATTATGACCGCCGAGATGTTTCGTATACTGTCACACTTATTGTTTTACGGCACTTTTGCCCAAGATATTGGTGCCTTATCGCCAATCTTTTACATGTTTGTCGACCGTGAAAAGCTGTTTGCCATTATTGAAGCTATTACTGGGGCGCGCATGCACCCAAGCTATTTCCGTATTGGTGGTGTCGCACAAGACTTACCAAAGGGGTGGGACAAATTGGTGCGTGAATACGTCGAGTATTTACCTAAGCGTCTTGATGAATACGACAAGATGGTCATGGCCAATGAATTATTGAAAAAGCGAACCGTACATGTTGGTGCTTATAGTACCAAAGAAGCCATCGAGTGGGGCGTTACCGGACCGGGTTTACGGGCAACCGGTTACTCTTGGGATCTTCGTAAGCAACGTCCTTATAGCGGTTATGATCAATTTGAGTTTGATGTGCCAGTTGGTCACAACGGCGATTGCTACGATCGTTGTAAAGTGCGAGTTGAAGAGATTCGCCAAAGCATTCGCATTATCAAACAGTGTTTAGAAAATATGCCTGAAGGCCCATACAAAGCTGATCATATTGCCACCACACCGCCAGATAAATCGCGTACCATGACCGATATCGACACCTTGATACCGCATTTTGTCAATGTATCCTGGGGGCCAGTTATTCCGCCAGGCGAAGTGTCGGTTAGTGTCGAAGCCACAAAAGGCATTATGGCATATCACTTGGTCAGTGATGGCTCGACCATGAGCTATCGCACTCGCATTCGCACCCCAAGTTTTGCCCACTTGCAAATGATCCCGGCGATATCTCGCGGGCAAATGGTCGCTGACCTGATTGCCACCTTGGGCAGTATCGATTACGTCATGGCCGACGTGGATCGCTAGGGGGAATAATCATGAATCGACTCATAGATCTAGCTAAGCAAAACCTTGAACAACATATCGATGACCAAAACGTACAATCACAATCAAGCATAGATTGTCATTACATTGACTATAAACACTATTTAACCGATGCCGAAATTGCCGATATTGAACACGAAGCCGATATTCTTGAAGAGCGTCGAGCAGCAGGCATTGAAGCGCTAAAAATAGTTCAGCAACAGCGCGGTTGGATCAGCGATGAATCGTTATATGCGATTGCCGATTTATTGCAGATGAGTGCCGCCGAACTTGATGGCATAGCGACGTTTTATAACCTTATTTACCGCCAACCGGTTGGTAAATATGTGATTCATTTATGCAACTCCATCTCCTGTTATTTAACCGATTTTGAAGGTGTTGCCAAAGCCATTAAAGATGAGCTCGGAATCGATTACGGACAAACAACCGACGATGGCCTGTTTACCTTAATCACCAATGCCTGTTTAGGGGGTTGTGATAAAGCGCCGGTAATGATGATAGCTGATCGCCATTTTGAGCATCTCACCAGTGAGTCTGTTGTGACCTTACTTGGTCAGATACGAGAACATGGCTTACCGGAACTGGCTATTGGAGGCAAAGATGACTCAGCCCATTAATACCCCTCTAACAGCGCATGTGAATTTACTATCGCCGCCAGATTATCAACGCTATGTCGATAGCGGCGGATTTGTTGGCGCTAAGAATGCGCTGGCAATGAATCAAAGTGATTGTCTCGGCCAAGTTAAAGACTCTGAATTAAAAGGTCGCGGCGGCGCTGGCTTTCCGACAGGAATGAAGTGGAGTTTCGTGCCTATGGGCGACGGCGCCCCTGAGCGTAAGTATCTGATTTGTAATGCGGATGAGATGGAGCCCGGTACATTTAAGGACAGATTATTACTAGAAGGTAATCCGCTGCAATTGGTTGAAGCTATGCTTATTGCCAGTTATACCATAGGCGCAAACCAAGCCTTTATCTTTTTACGTGGTGAGTACCATCTTGCAGCTCAACGCATTCAAGCAGCGATTGATGAAGTGAAAAGCCAAGGCTGGCTTGGCAATAATATTCAAGGCAGTGGTTATCAACTCGAACTGTATTTGCATACCAGTGCCGGACGTTACATTTGTGGTGAAGAAACCGCGCTCATTAATGCGCTTGAAGGTCGTCGAGCAAACCCAAGGGCTAAGCCGCCTTTCCCACAAGTTAGTGGTCTATTTGGCAAGCCAACTATTGTTAATAACGTCGAAACCTTGTGCAATTTACCGCATATTTTTGCTCATGGGGGCCAATGGTTTAAAGAATTATCAGGCGATAGCGACGCCGGTACGAAAATATATGGCGCCAGTGGTCGTTTAAAAAATCCTGGATTGTGGGAAATGCCGTTTGGCAAAACCTTGCGTGAGGTGTTGTACCTAAACGCCGGCGGATTACAAGATGGTTTGAAGTTTCGGGGATTACTGCCAGGTGGTGCCTCTACCGACTTTTTGGTGGAACAGCATTTAGATGTTGCCATGGACTATGACTCCATTGCGAAAGCCGGCAGCCGACTGGGCACCGCCGGTTTAATTGTGCTTGATGATCATAATTGCCCTGTGGGCATGGTGCGTAACCTGTTGCAGTTTTTTGCTCAGGAATCCTGTGGTTTTTGCACCCCATGTCGAGATGGCACGCCATGGGCGGTTGAGTTGCTCACTCGCATTGAACACGGTCACGGCACCATGCAAGATATCGACGCCTTGGATCGTTTGTGTGACTTTATGTGGATAGGTAAAACCCATTGTGCGTTAGCACCCGGCGCGGTTGAGCCATTGCGCAGTGCGCTTAAATATTTTCGCGATGATTTTGTTGAGCATGTTGAAAAAGGTTGCTGTGCCATCGCTCAGGGGAAACGCCCCGGCACGTTAGGCTTGACAGGCCAACGCTTGACCAATGCCGCTGATACTCATGCGCAACAAGGAGCAAGCCATGACGGAAAATAACCAACAAAACGAGGTGACGTTTTACGTCGATGGTAAACCATACCAAGGGCAGGCAGGAGATAATTTACTGTCGGCGATGCTCTCTAACAAGCTTAATGTACCGTATTTTTGTTGGCATCCAGAGCTAGGCTCCATTGGCGCATGTCGCCAATGTGCGGTGACCCAATACAATGATGATAGCTGTCAAAATGGTCGCTTGATCATGGCGTGTATGACGCCAATTACTCAAGGCATGCATATTGGTTTGAGTGATGACTACTCAGCTGATTTTCGTGAACAAATTATTTCGGCAATGATGACCAATCATCCTCATGATTGCCCTGTATGTGCCGAAGGCGGCGAATGTCATCTGCAAGATATGACGGTGATGACAGGTCATAGCCAACGTCAATTCCAAGGGGCTAAACGTACCTTTAGTAATCAGGATTTAGGGCCACTAATTGGCCATGAAATGAATCGCTGTATAACTTGTTATCGCTGTGAACGTTACTATAGTGATTACGCTCATGGTAAAGACTTTGCGGTATATGGCTCGAAAAACCAAGTGTATTTTGGTCGCCAACAAGACGGCGTACTGGAATCTGAATTCGCCGGTAATTTAGTGGAAGTCTGTCCGACCGGAGTATTTACCGATAAGCCGTTTTCTCAGCATTATTCACGCAAGTGGGATTTACAATCATCGCCCAGTGTCTGCCAAGGTTGCAGTGTTGGCTGTAATATCAGTGTTGGCGAACGGTACGGCATTACCCGTCGTATAGTCAATCGTTACAATCACGACATCAATGGTTATTTCCTTTGTGATAAGGGCCGTTTCGGCTTTCAATACGTCAATAGCGCAACACGCATCCGCCAACCTCAGGGGTTTGATATCCAACCGAGCCAGCAAAGTAGCAAAGGCAATAATGGCCAAGCTAGCAACAGTTTGTCGGAAAAACATATTATTGGCCGTTTGAGTCGTTATAAAACGCAACGCTTTGTGGCAATGGGCTCGGCCAGTGCATCAATTGAAACCAACTTGGCATTAAAACATTTATTTGGCAGTGCTCAGTTTTGCTCGGGCTTAACCGACGCGCAAACCGAGCAGTTGGCTTATTTCGATGGGTTTAATCGTCGTTTTGGCAGTGACAGTGTGCGTGATATTGAACAATGTGACTGGTTACTTGTGGTTGGTGAGGATCTAACGCAAACCTCGCCACGACTTGCCTTGGCCGTCCGACAAATGGCCAATAACGTCAGTAACGCCAAAGCGGCACAATTAAATGTGCCACAGTGGCAGCAGCAAGCGGTAAAAACCCTAGCGACCGATATGCAAGCCCCCATTTTCCAATTAACCCTTGGCAAAAATAAATTATCTGACATTTGTGCTGTGAATGGTTATCAATCGCCTGCTGATATTGTTGTCAGCTTAGCGCAGTTAACCAAAGCGTTGACTCATACCATAAAGGACTCATCTGCAGGTGACGATGACAGCCAACAAGACTTTATTCAGGTCGCCTTAGCCGCTTTAAAAAACGCGCAAAAGCCAATGCTGATTTGCGGTCAATCTTTAGCGGGCAGCGATCATCTAAGTGCGTGTGAGCAATTACTTAATGTCATGACAAGTCAGGGCAAGACCGTAAACGTTTGCAGTGTCCCTAAAGACGTCAATAGTTTGGGCTTGTATCAATATCTTGATTCTGACTGTCTTTCGATTGAGCAAATGTTGGCGCTAAGTCAAGCCGAGAACTTTGATGGTATGGTTGTCGCAGAGCAGTCTGGGCAAAGCTTTAGCAAGGCGCAATTACAAACCATGCGTGACACATTCGATACCATCATTTGCTTAGATTATTGGCACAACCCAATCAGTGAGTCGGCGGATGTGCTATTGCCCGTGGCAACATTTGATGAGTCACAAGGATTGGTGGTCAATTTTCAAGGCAAAGCGCAATGCTTTTATCCAGCATTCACCGCCAAACTGCCTATATTGCCAGCTTGGCGATATATTAAATTGATTGATGAGGCGATGGGCAATGGTCATTTATCTCAGCCAGAGCAAGACGTAAACGATAACGCCTCGCTGTCGTTAAGTCGACGACTACAACCATCTGAAAAGCAACATTTAGCACATTCATTACCGAAATTTTGGCTTCGACTCAAACAACTGCAGAGCGACTTTATCGATACGGATGCCTATGTACGCACTGGACAGTGGTTATTAGCATCTAGGCAAACGCCACGAGCGTCAGGACGTACCGCCATGTATGCCAATCAAAGTGTGCATGAACCCAAATCAACAATTGATTTGAGCTCGCCATTTAACTTTTCAATGGAGGGCTTTATATCACGTGAAAACCAAGCGCAACAATTAAGCGGCGAACAACAGGCTGCACCGCCTGCCAATGCATATAGTTGGGCACCAGGATGGAACTCAAACCAATCGGTAAGCAAGTACCAAATTGCACCGGGTCAAGCGTTGAATAAGCCCAATGCCGTAGTGCATATTTATGATCCAACCAGCGGTCAATCGCAACCGAAAGACAGCCAAACCCATAAACATCAGGCGGCTAAGCAAACAGCGTCGGCCTCGCAAAAAAGCCAAGGTGAACTCAACTACCTAGGTAGCGAAGCGCACATTTTTGCCGATGATGCAAAAGGTCGGTTAGGTTTTGATTTTGAATTGTTATCGCCGCTACCTGCGGCGGTGATGTCGACGGATATCGCACAGTCATTAGCGCTTGAGAGCAGCTCTCATCTGCGCCTTAATTGGCAAGATAGTGCGCTTGCCAAAGTCATGCCAGCACAAACCTTACAATTGTTTGTTTGCGATGAACAGGCCGATGGCTGCTTGTTACTGCTTAACAGTTTATGGCGACAAGCAGATATTACCTTTGCCAATGAGCATACGGATATTGGCGCACAACTGCAGTTAACGGCCGCGAGTGCGCAGCAAGTCGACGACTATGAACAGTCGCTAGCAGCGCATTTGAACAATACTCAACAACAAAAAGCACAATTGATTGCCGATTTAAAACAACAGGATCAATATATACCAATCCGCCTTGTTGCTGGAGGCCTAGATGATCGCTAAGTTGATTGAAATTGTTGTTATCCTAGGGTTGTTGATCCCAATCGCAGCAATGTTGGTGTGGGTTGAACGACGTCTCATCGGTATCTGGCAAGACCGTTTAGGTCCTAACCGCGTAGGCCCATTTGGCATTTTACAATCTGTTGCCGATTTATTGAAAATTCTCGGTAAAGATGAATTTACGCCAAAATTCGCTGACCGATTTATATTTGTTTTGGCACCGCTAATTGCCGCCGTTACGGTATTGATGAGTTTTGTCGTGGTGCCATTTAGCGACACCATCGGCATAAGCAACCTCAATATTGGTGTGTTGTTTTTTATGGCGATGACATCTTTGGCGGTATACGCGGTCGTTCTTGCGGGGTGGGCGTCAAAGAGTAAATACGCCTTACTCGGCAGTATGCGAGCCGCGGCACAAACCATCAGCTACGAAGTCTTTATGGGCTTGTCGCTTATGGGGGTGATCATGCTTAGTGGTAGTTTTAACATGCGCGATATTGTTGAAGCGCAACAAGATGGTTGGTTTATTAGCTCACAGTTTATTGGCTTTTTTGTGTTTCTTATCGCCGGTATTGCTGAAAGTCATCGTTT
The DNA here is from genome assembly GCF_012932945.1 of Thalassotalea sp. Y01. Taxonomy (NCBI): domain Bacteria; kingdom Pseudomonadati; phylum Pseudomonadota; class Gammaproteobacteria; order Alteromonadales; family Colwelliaceae; genus Thalassotalea; species Thalassotalea sp. Y01. The sequence continues at coordinate 192,508 of NZ_JABBXG010000006.1, read as the reverse complement.
ACCGTTTGATTTACCAGAAGCGGAAACCGAATTAACCGCTGGCTTTCACACCGAATATTCAGGCATTAAATTCGCCTTGTTTTTCCTTGGCGAATATTTAGGTGTCACCCTTATTTCGGCGATGTCAGCGACCCTGTTTCTTGGTGGTTATCTGCCACCGGCGTTTCTGCAAGATACAATGTTTGCGGCTATCCCCGGTATTATTTGGTTCCTTGCCAAGGTCAGTTTGATGATCGTGTTTTTTATCCTGCTGCGTACCTCATTGCCTCGCCCACGCTTTGATCAATTACTGGCCTTTGGTTGGAAAGTCATGCTGCCGTTGTCACTGATTAATTTATTGGCAACCGGGGCGCTGAAGTTAACCGGCGTATTGGCCTTTGTCGACAACCTGTTTTTAACGGGAGTTGCCTATGCTTAAGCTTATCTGGAGCCAATTTCGTACCATGGGCTTGGTACTCAAGCACACCTTTAGCAAAGCCGATACCGTTGAGTATCCTGAGCAAAAACCGTATTTAGCACCGCGTTATCGTGGTCGTATTGTGCTTACCCGCGATCCCGACGGTGAAGAGCGTTGTGTAGCCTGCAATTTGTGCGCGGTCGCATGCCCGGTTGATTGTATTGCCTTACAACAAACCATCGACCCTGATGGCCGCAAGCGCGCTGAATTTTTTCGCATTAACTTTTCCCGGTGTATTTTGTGTGGCTTTTGCGAAGAAGCGTGCCCAACCTATGCGATTCAACTTACCCCCGATGTCGAGATGTGTGAATACGACAGACAAAACTTGGTTTATGAAAAAGATAATTTGCTGATCAGTGGGCCCGGAAAGTATCCGGATTACAATTTTTATAAACACTCAGGGGTGGCCACCAACGTCAAGCAAAAAGGCGAAGGTGAGAGCGAACAAAAACCGGTGAACGTAAGAGATTTAATGCCTTAAACAAGGCCAAACAACAAACAATTTGAATAACATACCACAACAATAAGAGAGTAATGATAGTGAATAATGTTGCTTTAATCAGCGCAATGATAACCAGTGGCCAGACTCCATTTTATGTCGCCGCAGCAATTGCTGTTGTCGCATCATTAAAAGTGGTCACCGGATCGAATGCCGTGCATGCATTGTTGTATCTGGTGGTGTCATTGTTGGCTGTTGCTGTGTGTTTTTATTTTCTCGGTGCACCTTTTGCCGCGGGTCTGGAAGTGATTGTCTACGCTGGTGCTATCTTGGTGCTGTTTGTGTTCGCGGTAATGATGTTTGATTTACAAGGCGATAAAGATCCGGTTCATTACGGGAACAAAGAAGCCAATTTGCAAAGCTGGTTTGGGGTATTTTTACTGCCGATTATTCTGGTTTCGATTTTATTGGTGCAAGTGGTGTATGCCATTGTTATTGATGCCAATCATGCAATCACCGCCAGCAACATTATAAGCGCTAAGCAAGTGGGTACGCTGCTTTATGGGCCGTATTTATTGGCGGTTGAGCTTGCGTCATTTCTCTTGCTAGCCGGTCTTATTGGCGGCTACCATTTTGCCAAAGCAAAAATCCCTCAGCTAAGCGACGGGGTAAACAGGGAGGTGCGCGATGACTGATATTCCCTTAACTCATGCATTGATTTTATCGGCATTACTTTTTGTCATCGGCTTAGTTGGTGTTTTGGCACGTCGAAATATGCTGTTTATGTTGATGAGTCTTGAAGTCATGCTTAACGCCACCGGTGTAGCGTTTATCGCGGCAGGCTCGGCTTGGCAACAAGCAGACGGTCAGGTGATGTTTATTTTAATTCTAACGTTGGCAGCAGCGGAAGTCGGTATTGGCTTAGCCTTACTTATCTCTTTGCATAAACAGCGTCAATGTTTAGACGTCGACAAACTCAGTGACCTGAAGGGGTAATGATGATGAACGATCAACAAATGCTCCTCGCATGGTTACCGTTTTTCCCATTATTGAGCTTTTTGCTGTTGGTCACGGTCGGCCATAAATTAAATTGGTTTGCCAATACCGCATTAAGCGTTGGCGCAGTGTTATTGTCCGCTGCGAGCGCCCTGTATCTGCAGTTCACCGTGTTTAGTGATGCCAGCGCAACAATCAACGTGCAGCTGTGGCGTTGGTTTATGATTGGCACAAGTGACGTTAACATTGCTTTTAAACTTGATAGTTTGTCGATGGTGATGACCCTAGTAGTCAGCAATATTGGCTTTTTAATTCATGCCTATGCTAGTGCCTACATGAAGAGTGATGAACACTATCATCGCTTTATGGCCTACATGAACCTGTTCATTGTCGCCATGCTTATTTTGGTGCTTGCCGACAATTTGGTGCTGCTCTATTTGGGTTGGGAAGGGGTTGGCTTATGCAGCTTCTTGTTGATTGGCTTTTGGTATCAGGATGCCAATAACGCTGCGGCGGCAAAAAAAGCGTTTATCATCACCCGAGTTGGCGATACCTTTCTGGCTATTGGCTTGTTCATGTTATTTAAACATACTGGCAGTTTACAAATCGATGAGATATCCGAGTTTGCACAATTGAATAATTTTGTCGATGGTGATGTGGTATTTATCATTGCCATGTTGCTGCTTGGCGGCGCCGTCGGTAAATCGGCGCAATTGCCATTACAAACCTGGCTTCCTGACGCCATGGCTGGGCCGACACCAGTCAGTGCACTAATTCATGCGGCGACTATGGTAACCGCGGGAGTTTATCTTATTGCCCGCATGCAGGCGGTGTTTGTACTCAGTCCTGATGCGATGATGATTGTAAGCTGGGTCGGTGCTCTTACATTACTGCTCGCAGGGCTATGTGCATTGGCGCAATCCGATATCAAACGGGTTTTAGCCTATTCGACTATGAGCCAAATCGGCTATATGATGCTGGCTCTTGGTGCCGGCGCATTTGCCCAAGGCATAGATCATTTAATGACCCATGCGTTTTTCAAAGCCTTGTTATTTTTAACCGCAGGCTCAATTATCCTTGCCCTACATCATGAACAAAATATCTTTAAAATGGGTGGTTTACTCAAACGTTTGCCGGTGATCAGCGGGTTGTTCTTTGTCGGTATCGCGGCATTATTGGCATTACCGTTGACCAGTGGCTTTGTTAGTAAAGAAGCCATTATTAATCAGCTGTATTTATCGCCTACCGCCGGGCCTATGTTTTGGTGGATGGCGGTAATTGGCGCCTTACTTACCAGTATCTATAGCTTTAGGTTGGTGTTTATTACCTTTTTCGGTCGCTATCGAGGCCATGCCGAGGTGAAATCTAAACGGCCAATCTTGGAATATCTGCCGTTGATCCTGCTGGCCATTTTATCAATTGTCGGTGGCATGTTACTGGCTGACTTATCCTTTGTCTTGCCTGATGTAGTGACCAATGGTCTGTACGAACCCGGTTTTACTCATATTTTGGCATTATCGACGCCATACCTAGGTGCGTTGATTGCCTATTTTGTTTATTTCCCCAAAGCGTCTAAGCAAACGGCCGACAACGCCATTGAGCCGCAAAGTCGAGTTTACCAATTTTGGCAAGACGGTGGTGGTTTTGATTTGGTCTATAAATACCTATTGATTAAACCGTTTGCATTTCTCGCGCACATTAATCGCCGCGATGTCATCGATAAAATCGTACTGCTGATTGAGTTTAATACGTCGGCGTGGTCTGAAATGTTACGCGCCTCTCAAAATGGCCTGTTGCGATTCTATGCCGCGATGTTGGTACTCGGTTGTGTTGTTGTACTCGCCTTTGTCATGGCGGTTATGGGGGCTAGCGCATGATTTTAACGCATATCATCATCATCTTAATGATTGGCGCTGTCATAGCGTGGGCCTTTGATTTTCGTCGTCCAGGCACTGGCCGCTGGATAGCACTGTTTAGTTTGGTTATGGCGAGCATCACTTTTATTGACTTTGCCAGCAGCAATAAACAATTGTTTCATGGTTTTATGCACGTCACTGAAATTGATTGGATCGAAGCGTTTAATATTCACTACGCAACCGGCATTGATTCGTTGTCTTTTATTCTAATCACACTGACCTTGCTCTTGGGGTTTATATGCGTACTGGTGTCTTGGCAAGAAATTCATTTTCGCCAAGGCTTTTATTACTTCAATTTACTCGCCACTTTGGCAGGTATTGTTGGTGTATTCATTGCCACAGATTTATTTTTGTTCTTCTTTTTCTGGGAAGTAATGTTGATCCCTATGACCATTTTAATTGTTATTTGGGGTCATGAACATCGCATCTACGCGGCGATTAAATTCTTTATTTTCACCCAAGCAAGTTCATTACTGATGCTAATTGCTATTGTTGCTATGGCGTTTTTACACAAGCAATATCATGGCGAGTTAAGCTTTGACCTGTTCGCGTTGAAGACTATGCACTTACCGGCTGACATGGGTATGTACATAATGTTGGGATTCTTTATCGCTTTTGCGGTGAAGTTACCGTCATTCCCAGTGCATACTTGGTTACCCGATGCTCATACGCAAGCGCCTACCGCAGGCTCGGTGTTATTGGCCGGCGTATTGTTGAAAACCGGTGCCTATGGCTTGATTAGGTTTGTTATTGAGTTGTTTCCGCAACAAAGCCATGAATTTGCCTATGTTGCCGCAACCTTGGGTACCATCAGCATACTGTACGGTGCAAAAATGGCATTTGCACAGACCGACTTTAAACGGCTGGTTGCCTATAGCTCCATTTCGCACATGGGCTTTGTTATGTTGGCCCTGTTTAGTTTCAACCAAAGTGCCTATCATGGTGCATTATTGACATTGATCGCCCATGGCTTAAGCAGTGCTGCTTTGTTTGCTATGGCAGGTATGTTATATAGCCGCCTGCATACCCGTGACCTGACGCAAATGGGGGGGTTATTTGCCAGTGCACCACAAATGGGGGCCATGCTATTGGCGTTCGTAGCCGCGGCATTTGGCATGCCGGGTTTACTAAATTTTGTCGGCGAGTTTTTGATCTTAACCGGTGCTTTTTCGGTGTTTCCAGTGCTGGTGATTGTCTCTGCCGCTGGGCTTATTGGTTCGGCTGTCTATGGCATGCGCTTGTTTCAGACAAGCTTTCAAGGACCAGTAAACAAACAGGTTCTTGATTTGAGTGGACGCGAGTTTATTATTTGCGTCAGTCTATTGTCTTTATTGTTGATTCTTGGCGTCTATCCCGAGTTTATTTTTTCCCACTTCCCAGATAATTATCCTGTGGTATTGAACGAATCCATGCAGCCAATTCAATCACAATTGGGCAGCTTAACGGCAACGCCATTATCGGGAGCTAAATTATGAGCTGGTTAGAAATACAAACCATTATGCCGCAGATTATCTTGTCGGCGTTTATTGTTGCGCAGTTGTTGTTGATTGCCATTAATCGCAGTCGCAAAGCTATTTTCTATTTAACCTTATTAGCGATAGCGAGTTGTTTAACCAGTTATTCGATGGTATTAGACACCATCAATACACAAGCCACCATATTGTTTTATTTTGATGGTTTCTCGCTTGGCATAAACGCCATCCTGTTATTTTGCGGTTTGATCATCACCTTACTCAGTTATCGTTATTTAAAAAGTGCACTGGAAGTCCATGACGAATTTTATGTGCTGTTATTATTGGTTTTACTTGGCGCAACATTATTAGCTATTTCCAATCATTTTGCTTCGGTGTTCTTATCAATAGAGCTACTGTCGCTGTCCTTGGTTGCTATGGTCGGTTATTTAAGGCGTCGACAACAATCATTAGAAGCCAGCTTTAAATACTTGATATTGTCGGCAACCGCGTCGTCTATTTTGTTATTAGGCATGGCGTTTATTTATGCTTATAGTGGCGAAATGAGTTTTTATTTTATTTCACAAAAAACCGCAGCAGCAGCTCCGCAAGTCGGTCATATTTGGATGTTTAGCGCAGGGTGTTGCTTACTGTTAGCCGGCATCGCATTTAAATTATCGTTAGTCCCATTTCATTATTGGACACCAGATGTCTATCACGGTGCACCAGCGCCGGTGGCAATGACATTAGCAACGGTGAGTAAAATCAGTGTGTTTGCGGTGTTACTCAAGTTTTGGTTCTTTTCAAATCAATACATCATAGACACGGGAGCTGAGCAGCATATAGAAAGCTTGATGATAAACATCATCGCTGTGATTGCCATCGCGTCAATGTTAGTGGGCAATTTATTGGCGCTTTTTCAAAGCAATATCAAACGCTTAATGGCCTACTCATCAATCGCGCACATGGGCTACTTATTGATTGTTTTGTACGTGCAAAACCAAAGCTCGATGCAATTGGCTTGGGAGTCGGCGCTGTTTTACTTATTCGTTTATGCTTTAGCGACCTTAGTGGTGTTTAGTTTCATCAGTCAGACCTCAAATGCACAGCACCCCAGTGACAACGATAACTGGCATAACTGGCAAGGCTTGTTTTGGCGTAATCGATTACAAGCATCAACTTTAATTGCGGCATTCTTGTCTTTGGCAGGGGTACCGTTAACGGCGGGGTTTATTGGTAAGTTTTACTTGGTGGCTACCGCGGTTGATAACCATGCGTGGGCATTATTGATTGCCTTAGTCGTCGGTTCAAGCATCAGCTTGTTTTATTATCTGAAAGTCATATTCATTATGTTTTCAAAACGACCTTCACAACACGAGTTGCCTCTCAGTGGCATATCCCATGCGGTACTTATCTTTTTGGCGATAAATATCATTGTCTTTGGCGTTCTTCCTGACCTGATAAGTGAGCATGTTCGTTTGGTGGCGTTATCTCATTTTGGTTAGTGAAAAAAACCAATAATTAGTTTAATTAACAATTTATTAACTTGGCTTTTGTGTTCGCTCAATTAAATGGTCAACAATATCAATAGCTTAAAAAGTTGGCGCGATACTTGATTGTATTTACGCAGAGATAAAAAATACACTCAGGGATACCTAAATGAAAATTAAATCAAATCTAGCTTGTTTACTTACTGCCGTTATTCTTTTACCTGGTTGCGTTATTCATGTTGGCGCGAAAAGCGCAGACGTCGAGATTCAAGAAAGCTTGTCTCTGGATGCAAACAACTTGAAGGCGTTGCATGTAGAGGCTGGTGCCGGTAGCTTGACCATTAAAGGCGATGAAAACGCCACCGACATTAGTGTCGATGCGGATATCTATACCACTAAAGATCGTGATTATGAATTGACGTTGGTGAAGAAAGGTGACAAAGCTGTATTGGTTGCCAAGCACGGTTCAACATCGGGTATGTGGAATAACTCACCCAGTATCGATGTCACGGTTACTGTACCTGCCAGTTTGCAATTGGATGTGGATGACGGCTCTGGTTCTATCGAAATTGCCGATATCAACAACATGGTAAACGTAAAAGATGGTTCAGGTAGTTTGGATATGAAAAACATCAATGGTGACGTGATCATCGATGATGGTTCTGGCGAAATGGAATTGCGTAATGTCGCTGGTAATTTAGATATCGAAGATGGCTCAGGTTCGATTTGGGTATCTGATGTAAATGGTAGCGTATCAGTTGACGATGGCTCTGGTGAAATGACCTTACGTCATATTGGCGGTATGGTGACTATCGATGATGGCTCAGGTGCTATTAATGTTCGCGACGCTGGCGGTTTAACCATAGTTGAAAGCGGCTCAGGTGGCTTGAACGTTAAAGAAATCAAAGGCGAAATGAATATCGACTCGTAACGATTTTGAGAGTTAAAAAATCCCGCTGCGGCGGGATTTTTTATGCTGTACATATTATCTTTTCAATTGCCTGGCAGGGTGCTTTATTTAATCGCTAAACCTACCCGTTTAATGTCAACAATATCAATTGATTATAAAGCTTTCATCAAATACTAATTTAGCAGTTTGAGAGCAATGCACTATAGTAAATCTATCGACCATATCGCTTGGAAATTACTATGATGAAAATGAACATGTGTATTGGCTTAATCTGTTCTTTTCTGCTGTGCTCAGCTGCAGCACAAGATACACCGTCTGAGACCTATCAACTTGATATAAAAGAGTGGCAAGTGCCATGGAAACAAACCAGGCCGAGAGATCCTGCCGTAGACTCCAAAGGTATCGTTTGGTTTTGTGGTCAAGCAGGTAATTATCTGGCCAGTTTAGATCCCGCCAACGGCGAGTTTAAACAGTATTCCTTACCTGACGGAACCTACCCACATAATCTCATTATCGATGCCGAAGACATGATTTGGTATGCCGGTAATCGCAACAATCATATTGGTCAGCTCAATCCAAAAGATGGCAGTATCAAACGCATAGAAATGCCCGTAGAGCAGCCTATTGACCCACACACCTTGGTCATCGATGAGCATCAAAATATCTGGTTTACCGCGCAATGGGGCAACAAAGTCGGTTATTTTGACCGTAAAACCGGCAAGGTAGATTTAGTCGATATGGAGATTGAGCGGTCACGTCCATATGGCATCAAGGTAAATAAGGCCAATACGCCTTGGGTGGTCTTGTTTGGTACCAACAAATTGGCCAGTATTGACCCGGTGAGTATGGCGTTGACCATTGTTGATTTACCTGATCAAGCAGAGCGTCCCCGACGCATAGAAATCGCCAGTAACGGCGATGTTTACTATCTTGATTACACCCTAGGCTATTTAGGCCAATATAGCCCGGTAACGAAAAAAACTCAGCGTTATATGGTCAAGCAGGGCAGTGATGCCAAGCTTTATGGCTCGGCGATGGATGATAAAAACCGTGTGTTTATTGCCGTAACTGGAGTGCAACCTAACATCATCAGTGTATTTGATACCAATAGTAAAGGTTTTATCGCCAGCAAAGAAGTGCCCAGTGGCGCCGGTACGATTCGGTATATGTATTACCATCAGCCAAGTGATACGGTATGGTTTGGCACGGACAATGACACTGTTGGTCAGGTGAAGCTAAGTACGATCAAACAGCCTTAAATTGCTGACCATTAACTACTAATAAAAAGGCACCGGCGCATATAAGCGATCAACGCCACGTTTTTCAATATTAGCTTGAGAATGATAAGGAATAATGCCAATAATACTGGCGGCTATTGACCTACTGAAACCCTGATTTATGCCACTTTAATGATTAACAGCAATGCATTAGCTATTTTCTTTCTGTTTGACAGAAGGCCTCCTTGTACGCTGTTTGGTATTTGTGCCTATGAAATTTAATACAAGTTAGCGACTTGGTATGCCTAGCCTTACTCAAAGCCACGAGCAATTCCTGTTTATCCCGCAACCCTTTGGTTTTATTGTAAATAATATCGATAAAACGACAGCTTAAAGATTACTACGTTATTTTCTACGAGTTTATGCATTCTTTGTATAAATGACTAATATTTAAGATAAGTAACTCGTAAAGGGAAAAAGTATGAATGATACAAGTAATGCAACATCGCGAATAAAAGGCGTTGTGTCATTTCTAATTAAGGCTGTGGTTATTATTGGCGTTGTTGGCATATTGTCTAAAGCACTTGCCTCACTTGGTGCAATTCATGGCAAAGAACTACCAGAAGAGTATTTCTCAACTGGCTACCCAACCATTTTAAAATTGCTCGATTCTGAGCTGTTTATGGGGCTTATTTTTCTAATTACATTATCCGTTTTCGCCTATGTTGGGTATTTGTTGTGGCAGCTGCATGAAATTGCTCTACATAAAGCAAAGCGTGACTCGTCACCACAAATACAACTCGTCTTTGCATTGTCTTTATGTGGCTTATTTATCGATAAAACATGGTGGGTTTTGGCGTTGATTATCGTGTTCACTAGTTGGGAACATATCATGGTGCGCATCAGTGACATTATCGGCAAAGGCGTAGCTAGTGCTCAGGTAAATGAAGATAAGGAGAAGCAATAATGAAAGAGATCATGCTTCCCTACATACTTATTATGTGGATTTTGGTAAAACTTGGCGTGATAAAGTGGACCATACGCAACGCCACATACATTATCGGTTTAGGTTGTTTTATCTCTTTTATGTTGTTTACAGCGCACCGATTTTGGTCGCCTGCCGACCTTACCGACAGTTCAACCATCAAAGCACCTTAAGCCATACTTAGCCCACTGATCGGCGAGCAAATAGCAGAGGTACTGGTCACTCATAACCAGATAATGTCTCGAGGCGAGGTCATCTACACCCTTGTTGATACAGAATCCGTGGCGGACTTGGAGAATATTGAAGCCGACATTAAGCAGCTTGAGGTGAAAATCGCCCAACATAGACGAGATATTCAGCGCAGTGTCGACGCACCAGGTGTGTTTGCTGAACGCGATATAGAGCGCATCAAAACCGAATTGGACGCTGAAGTATCAGCCAAAGAAGCATTACAAGCGGAATACGATCAGGCGATGTTCGAACAAAGTCGAAAAACTGTTATTGCACCGTTTGATGGCCAAGTGTCGATCACCAATATTGCCAAAGGTTCTCGCTTGGGCAACATGCACATTTACGATACCAGTCGCAAGTTTTTAGAAATGCGCATTCCCGATCAGTCTTATCGATACATCAAAAAAGGCCAGTTTGCTGAATTTTATGTCAATGCTTATCCGGGGGAAATATTTAGAGGACGGGTTCATAGTATTACCGCAGGTACGGGAGAAGCACAATTATCGGTGAGAAGCGGTGAGCAAATGGTTGGCCAACACATTGGTCAAAATGCGCCGTCACATGGCCGAACCGTGGTCATTGAGTTTATAGAACCTGAGGGATATAACGTGCCGATTGGTGCCACAGGTTCCGGTTGGATATCCGCAACGAAGCCACACCCAATACTAGGTTTTATGGATATTATAGGCGCCGCGACGGTGCGCCTTAAAGCGTACAAAGCCTATTTGAACGCGTTGTAATAGGCTTTCACAGCGAGCCTGGTGATATCTGAGATATATCGTGTCATGTATGTTTTGTTTTTGATACATGACACGACGTTATATACGTAACCCATATATTGGTGACCAATATAGTCGTGAAAAATAAGGCTTTATCTTTGGCGCTGAGTGCTCGCCTATGACTTACTTTGCACGTTCACTTTTTGTCCATCGCGCAAACGTTCAGCACCGCGAACCGCAACACGATCGCCTTCGCTAAGCTCACCTTCGATGGCAACCCAATCTCCTTGTCCTTGACCGACATTCACTGTCATCTTGTGAGCAATATTTTGCTTATCTATTTTCATCACGTAGGTTTGGTTTTTACGCAAAATCAATGCGTCGCGATGAATGGCCAATGTTTCTTGATCCGCTTGTACCGGAATTTCAACCTTAACCAGTTGTCCCGCAGTCCAATGACTTACGCTGTCAGCATCAAGCTCGAGGCGCAATTCAAAAGACTGTGAGCGTTGATCGGCAGCAGGGATGATCGCTTGAATGCGGGCGATAGTTTGATATTGCTCATTAAATACCTGCAATTGGCTTTTGTTGTTCAAATATGGCATGTAACGCACAGGCACAAACATACGCACTTGCAGGTTTTCGGTATCTAACATACGCAATAATACTTGTGAGCGATTCACATCGCTGCCTTCGCGCTCTAGTCGTTCGGTAATGACGCCGGAAAATGGCGCGCTGATCTCAGCACGTGCTAGCTGGTCGTGTATTTGCTTTAGCTTTAATTCAGCTATTTCTAAATCGGCCATCGCCAATTCATATTTTGATTTGGTTTGGTCTAATTGAAATTCAGCGGCGTTATTATTGGCCTTTAATGCTTCAAGACGCTGTAACTCACGCTTGAGGTAACCGATATTAATTTTCTCTCGTTTAATTTGTGCTTGCTGTTCAAGTTGCATCAGTTCAAGTGGCAGAGTATCCATTTTCACTAATACATCGCCTTTACTCACGAATGTGCCTGGCTCGACTAACCAAGTAAGCTGTCCATTGACACCGGCGGTAATGGCAATGTTGGAGCGGCTATACACGGTACCGAGTAAATTGGCACTCGGTGATAACTTCGTTTGTTTTACTTGTTCGGTTTTTACCGCTGGTGCAGGCGCTTCGCTAGCCCATGCAGCTGTCGCTAACAACAAGGTGGAAGTCAGCACGGCGGTCAGTTTTTTTGTTAACTTATTCATAATGGTTTCTCATTTCCGTGTTAATTGACGGCAACAGGTTGTTGTTCATTGGTGTTGCTTTTGACAAGTTGATTGTCTTGAGCACTGCCAAGTCGGAGCAGACTAGGTAGTAATATCAGTGTGAAAATGGCGCTGATTGCCATACCACCGACAATGACCGTCGCCAAACCGCGATATATTTCGGCACCAACGCCGGGCATGAGCATCAAAGGTAACATGCCAAATAAACTGGTCAGGGTACTCATATATACTGGGCGTGCACGAATACGCACCGCTTGCGCTACAGCGTCACTGCGACTGGCGCCAAGTCGTTCGGCACTGCGAGTTTGGTCGACCAGCAAAATAGCATTGTTAACGACCAGTCCAAGCAAAATAATAAAGCCAATCATGGTCAATAAATCCAACGACTGAAAGCTGAACAGATTTAATACATACAAAGACATCACACCGCCAGCAACCGCTAATGGCATAACCAGTAACACTAAAAAACTGTCTTTAGCTGACTTAAACAAGGCCGTCATTAGCAGGAATAAAATGATTAACGCTAAAGCAAAATTGGTCAGCATATCATTAATGGCATTGGCCATTTTATTGGCATTTCCACTGAGTTTGATACTGGCATCGCTCGGCAATACTTGGCGCATCTTAGGGATGACTTGGTTATTTAAGGCGCTGAGCGCTTCTTCCATAGACATCGATTCAAGTGGATACACCGTTAATGTCACCGTACGTTTACCATCAACTCGACGCAATTGCGTTGGCCCGACGGTACGACGAATTTCGGTCAGCTCGCCGAGGGTTTGCACACCAGCAAGCGGTGTATAAATAGGCATCTGCGCTAACTCGTCTGGATTACTCCATAACGACCCACGCAAAATAACGTTCATTCGTTCATTACCATCAAAGTATTCGCTAACAAATAAGCCGTCGGTAAACGCTCTGACGGCATTGGCGATGTCACTGCGGTTTAATCCTGCTTGGGCGATGCGTCTGTCATTCGGCAATAATTGCAGCTCAGGCTCTGCCATAGACAGGCCTGGCACAGGTTGTGCACCGACACCGGGTAAATGAGTTTGAATAGCACCAAGTCCGGCTTGTGCTGTTTGCATCAACTCATCCAAATCCGAGCCTTGAATGTCGATATTAATCGAACGGCCATTACCACCACCGCTGACGTTGATCATCGAACCTCGGAATAAGTAGACTTGGGTATCTGGCAATCCAGCCAAAATGTCATTTTGCACAATATCCATCAACTCTTCGACGTGCTCTGCATCATCGGCATAGATAAAACCACCACTTATGCTGGCGCCATAAGAGTAGAAGTTATAACTCTTGATCTTAGGCATTTTGTCACCATTTAGGTGCGGGTCGATACGTTCTTTAACCAGTTGTGCCATTTCTTGGTCGACAAAATTGAGGTTGCCGCCAGGAGGTAAACTGATATTGAAAAAGAAGCCATCAATAGGGGCACGAGGCATAAAGTCGGTTTTTGGAATAAGCAATATACTGATCGTTAATGAACCGCCCAACAGTAAGGCTATCCAGCTAAGTTGCTTACTCGTGGTGTCGGTCAAGCGCATCACAAATTGCGTTAGCTTGTGCCAATATTGCGCCATCGGGTCAACTTGGCAATATTCTTTTAACCAGTATTTACTGGCAATAGGCAAAACGGTGATTGCCGCCAATAACGAAGCGATGACCGCAATCGATAAGGTCAGTGCTAAGTCCGAAAATAACTGACCTTCAATGCCTTCCATAAACAGGATAGGTAAGAAAATTGCAACACTGGTTGCGGTTGACGCAAATAAAGCTCCAGTAACCTGAGTGGCGCCACGGATAACGGCTTTGTGTTTATCCATGCCTTCGGCACGAAGTCGGACAATATTTTCTTGTACGATAATCGCCGCATCTAACACCAAACCAACAGCAAATGCCAGACCCGCTAGGGAGATAACATTTAAACTACGATCGAATACGCTTAATGCTAAAAACGCCACCATCAAAGAAACTGGAATTGTGGTGGCGATGATCAAGGTTGGTTTAAGGCCGCGTAAGAATAACCACAAGATGGCAAAGGCAAGCAAGACACCGAGGCCAAGATTACTTTTTACCAAGGTTAGCGCGTTACGAATATGTACTGATGAATCAAAACTTAAATCAATGGTTAAGCCATTATCGGCCAGTACGCCTTGATTCAATTCATTGATGGCTAGATTGATGTCATCTAACAGTTTGACGGTATTGGCATCGTTATTTCGAGTCACCGTAATATAATAAGCTGGCGCACCATTGCGCAGGGTTAGGCCAAACCTGTCGACTAAAGTTTCTTCAACATGAGCGATATCTTTTAAGTAAATAGGTCGTTGATCTTGATAACCAATGATCATTTCCAACATCGTACTAACGTCGTATTGACCGATAAAGCGCACTGTATATTGACGGCGACCAACATCGGCAAAACCACCTGAAATATCAGAGGAACGCGCAATTTTACTGCTGATTTCGCCAATTTCGATACCCATGGCGGCAGCTAAATATGGGTCAAAACTGATACGTAATTCTTTAGCTCGTCGTGAATTTAGATTGACCTGACCAATACCTGGGATACGCGATAGTCTCGGTTCGACCACATCTTCAATAATTTTTTGGTAGCTTGAAATGTCTTTATTGGGATTGCTCTCGACAACCTTAACTAACAATGACGCGGCATTTGGACCACCGCGACCACCACCTGCCGCGACGACAGGTTCCATAGCATCTAGCGGTAATGGTGGTGCCTGATTAAGGTTGTTAATCACGTCCAACATCGCTTGTTGCATGTTGGTCCCTATATCGAAGGTTAAGGTGATATTACCAAACCCGCTATTGATATTGGTGGTGACGTCGGTGACACCTCGGGTGTTTTTTACCACATTTTCTTGTGGCTCGATGATCACCGATTCAAGCTCTTGCGGTGAGGCACTGCGCCATCCGGTGGAAATGGTTATTTGTGGTTGTTCAATATCTGGCGTGAGCTGAATAGGTAACTTACTGATACTGATCAATCCAAACACAAAAATCAGTGCGGTAATCACCAGCACAGCTGCGGGATTTTTCAGTGAACTTCGGGTTAAGTTCATTCGTTGTCCTTTAACGTAGCGATAGGCCGGAACATTCATTAAGCGCGGCTTAACGAAAAACAGTGAGCGCTGTATGTATTTGCCATCGAGTAAACACAGGCAAATATAGTTGGCCGACAATATTGTGCTGATTATGGATAGCTAGACCATGATCAGCAAAGCATTTTAGGTCTATCGCCATTTTTACGGGATAAATGACGGGAGATGTCAAGGCTGAAATTGTGGTGATAGTGTAATCCACTTGTAATTAAGTAACAGTGCTATATATGTCGAAAAGTCACTAATAAACAGCGGTTTGTATATGTTTGATGATTATTTGAGCATTAATTACATAATGTTACTTGCAAATTTTTAACAAAAAGGTATGATGCGCCCTCGATTGCAACATGTAATAGGGTCAAAGCTAAATAAGCTTGCTGACCAACATAAGTTGCGCAAAGAGTGGGTTATTTCCGCCATCCGACTTCTAAGCTGGTTCTCTGAGTATTACGCAGCCAGCCCATGTCTAAATAGTAAGTTGCTTACAACTTAACTATCGCCATAAGTCGCCAGGTGGATAACGAATATGAATTTGCAGTTATTTGCCTGGACGAACAATTTAGCTCGTCTGTACTAAGCTGCCTTTAAAATAGAAGACTATTAATGACTGATACCAACAATGCTGCCGTCAGCTTTGACGACTTAGGCTTGCCTGAATTTTTATTATCTGCAATTAAGGACATGGGCTTTAGTGTTCCAACTCCGATTCAGGAAAAAACCATTGTTCCTTTACTACAAGGTCACGATGTATTGGGTGAAGCCCAAACAGGTACAGGTAAAACTGCTGCGTTTGGTTTACCAGCGCTAGCAAAAATTGATACTAAATTGCGTCGTCCGCAAATGTTAGTCTTGGCTCCAACACGTGAGTTGGCGATTCAGGTTGCTGAGGCGTTAGAAGACTTTGCGAAAAACGTTAAAGGTTTACGCATTGCCACGTTATACGGTGGTCAATCATACGGTCCACAATTATCACAGCTAGAAAAAGGTGCACAAGTTGTTGTTGGTACCCCTGGCCGTTTAATGGATCACTTGCGTCGTAAAACATTAAAGCTAGCTGATGTAAGCTTTTGTGCATTGGACGAAGCGGATGAGATGTTAAACATGGGGTTCTTGGAAGACATTGAGTGGATTCTTGATCATCTTGCAAAAGACACCCAAATGGCATTGTTCTCTGCCACTATGCCGCCAGCAATCAAAAAAGTTGCCGATCGTTTCCTTGATAAGCCTGTGCATGTAAAAATCGCTCACAAGAAAGAGTCAAAGAAAAACATCACCCAGTTGGCATGGAAAGTAACCGGTGTTAATAAAAACACTGCACTTGAGCGTATCATTGAAACTCAAGACTTTGATGCAATGTTGATATTCGTGCGTACTCGTAATGACACGATTACGGTAAGCGAGCTATTAGAACGTCAAGGCTACCCATGCGCTGCATTAAATGGTGATATGAACCAGGCCCAGCGTGAGCGCACGGTTGATCAACTGAAAAACGGTAAGATTTCTGTGATGATCGCCACCGATGTTGTTGCTCGTGGTTTGGATATTCCACGCATTGACATGGTAATCAACTATGACTTACCAGGCGATACTGAATCATACGTGCACCGTATCGGTCGTACCGGTCGTGCAGGTCGCGAAGGTACCGCATTGTCATTTGTTCGTCCTCGCGAAATGTACAACTTGCGTCACTACGAACGTGCTACCTCTGGTCAAATCAATAGTTTTGAAATGCCAGCTATCGAAGAAATCGGTAAAAAGCGTGTTCAACGTGTGCAAAAAGAAATCATGGACATCGCTGCTAAGCAGGATTTATCTCACATGATGAAAGTGCTTGAGCAAATGACCGAACAGACTGAATTTAGCATGGAATATTTGGCCGCTGCCTTGTTATATCAAAAGCAGCTTAAACAGCCTCTACAACCAAAAGAAGATCCTCGTGAACGTCGTATGCGTGATGATCGTCGAGATGGTCGTGACAATCGTGATGAGCGCCGTGCTCGTAGCGACCGCGGTGAACGTCGTGGTGATCGTCGCCCAGAACGTGGTAATGAACGTCGCACAGAACGTAATGACAATCGTCCAGATCGTGGTGAACGTCGTCGCAGTTCAGGTCCTCGTGTAGAAGTTGATTGGCAAGCATACCGTATTGAAGTAGGTAAAGAGCATGGTGCTCGTCCTGGTGATATCGTTGGTGCCATTGCAAATGAAATCTCATTGGATAGTGCATACATTGGTCAAATCGATTTGCACGAACAACATTCGATCGTGCATTTACCAAAAGGTATGCCGAAAGATTCTTACAACAAGCTACGTACAGTACGTATTCGTCGTAAGCAGCTTGATATCACAGTGTCAGATGAAGCGGTTGCAGCAGCTCCGCGTCGTCGTACCAACAAAGGTGAGCGTCGTCGCGCCCACTAAGCTGATAAGCACAAACATGATATAAATGATAAAAGGAGGCCATAGGTCTCCTTTTTTTATCGCACACCTTGGCCATTATCAATAAAAGCTAAAAACTGATTCCAGTATTCTCGCATTATCAACTCCGCTCAATACCGCTATGCTGTTAACCAAATGTTAATGCGCGTCTTGTCATTTGACGTTAAAAGACGCGATTTTTTAATCGCAATGTATTGTGTTTTCTGGAGACGCAAATGGAGTACAACAATTTTCAAACGTTCACCGTCGAGGTTAAAGACGCCGTCGCGTGGGTTACCTTTGATTTTGGCCCTGTTAATGGTTAAGGACAGGAAATGCTGGCTGATCTAAGCAGTCTGGCATTGCGACTTGAACGTGATAGAGAAGTTCAAGTTGTGGTATTCCGATCCGCTAATCCTGAGATATGGGTTTGCCATTATGACACCAACTTACTTCGCGATATGGCACAACAAGCTGTGTCGCGAGAAGAGGCGCAGTAACTCGGTTTACAGGTCGTGTGCGAGCGCATCAGTAAAGTACCACAGGCGACGATTGCCAAATTAGAGGGCTATGCCCGCGGTGGTGGCCATGAGTTTGCTTTAGCCTGTGACATGAGGTTCGCTGTGCGAGGCAAATTTAAATTCATGCAAATGGAAGTTGGTATGGGGATTTTACCCTGTGGCGGAGGTACATCTCGCATGGCAAGACAGGTCGGTCTTGGTCGAGCGATGGAAATCATCTTGAGTGCTCGTGATTTTGATGCCGACGAAGCCGAAGCGTGGGGCACCATAAACAAAGCGATGGAGCCCGATGAGATTGGTCCCTATGTTGAAAACCTCGCAATTCGTATCGCTCAGTTTTCGGCAGAATCGATTAATGCGTGCAAGCAAATGGTCTATGAATCTATTGATAAACCGATCGCCGAGGCGTTAAAAGCCGAAGCATATTGGTTGTATCCGGCGACCAGTACAACCCCCGCGATTAAACGATTCACCAGGGCCGATGAGCAAGGCGCGCAGTTTGAGATTGATAACCAACGTAATTGGCCAGTAATGGTGATGCAAATCCAATCGATACAAAACAATGAATAACAAATGACGTTTGCTATTAATGGGGGCGGTAATTGTTGATGATGTTGTAAAGGCATCGAAAGCCCTGAAGGCCGTAAAAGCCGTAAGGCCCGAAAATATAGAATAAAAAAGCAGCTCCTAAGAGCTGCTTTGCTTTGTATTATACGTTGACGTTACGCGCTACGTGTTATTTTACCGCTTTTAAATCCTTGAGAGGATTCCACTGACCAGATTTAACCTTGTAGCTTGAACCATATGAGCGCCAAGTCACTGACCATTCATCGACACCATCGGTAGTGATGTTATTGATGGCGTCTTCGCCGCAGTTGATGCTAACGGTATAGGTGCCATCTTTGTTTGCTACAGCGTCTCGACTATTGATGACGTTGTCGCCTAATGGCAGTAACCAACCCTCGGCATCGTACAAAGTGAATGACCAAAACTCGTCGACACGTGGATCTTCAAAGGTTGTTTGCATACATTGTGTGCCTTTGATGTTGTTTGACATTTGGTAGTTATTGACACTAAATGCCATGCCACCCCAGCCTGCCGCATTAGATAGTGAGCGAGTCAGCGGGTCAATGGTGTCCTTATCGTAGGCATACTCAAGAAATATACCGGAACCAATAGCCTGTTTGTTTAACTTGGTCCATAATGCGTCTCGGTCGGCTTTATTATAACGAGGTGTGATATATGAACGTGTGCCGAAATCCGTCACAGATAACGTTTTTTGCGCTTCGCGTGCTTTATCAAGACCTTCTTCAAGACCTATTCTAAAAATAACCAAAACAAAACCATCGGAAGGAGCGACATCAAAACCACCAGGCGTCCAGACGTAATCTTTAGCAAAACCATTTTCATCTAACACCAAGGCAGATTGAAATATACCATTATCAGGTTGCTCAATATGAATACCGTTTTGGTTGTCATAAAGACCTACGGTGTATAGCGTATCGCGGTTAGCGCGAATCGTTGGTGCAGGTCCTGCAGGGTAGTAGTCGGTTAAATCAACCGAGCTATTCATAATGCCCTTGCTGGCCCACTTATTGAAATTGACTGCGGCTTCAACTTGGTCAAAATTGTCCATGGTCACTGGGATGGTTTTGTCATACTCTTTACCATCAATGGCCATATCCGCTATAGCTGCACCACTTAACAGCGACGATATCATCACGGTACTGGTTAATAATGTTTTAAGTTTCATGGTTCGATTCCTTTAAAGATATATAATCTGACTAAATAAATGTTTTACTGGGCTTTTTTCGAGTAAACCAAGTTGATATGTGACAATTATGGTTGAAGATTTGTTTTTTTTCTAACGGATAAAATGCATACTGGATATGTGTTGTGTGCATAATTGCATTGATGCGTTACCCTTTATTGTGCTGGCTGGTGAGGCGGGACAAGCTGATTAGCGGTTAATATTGACTATCATTAACACTATTAATGCCCATGTTATCGACACTAAATGCTCATTTTCGCCTATCTTTTATGACACTAATGGTTAAATGCATATTTCATTCTCTACTCTCTTGCTAAGGACACTTTATGAAGGCTATCGGTTATCAACATTCACTGCCTATTAGTGATGAAAACGCACTACAAGACATCGAACTCGAAGAGCCCCAAGCTCATGGTCATGATGTACTGGTTGAAGTGCAAGCGGTGTCGGTAAACCCAGTTGATACCAAAATACGTCAACATGTTAGTCCCGAAAATGGTCAATGGAAAGTACTTGGTTGGGATGCAGTCGGTATCGTCAAATCAGTCGGTGACAACGTGACTCGCTGTAAAGCCGGCGATAGAGTGTACTACGCTGGTGATTTAACGCGCAGTGGCAGTAATGCGCAACTGCAATTGGTCGATGAGCGAATTATTGGTCATGCTCCTAAATCATTAAGCAATGCTCAGGCAGCGGCATTACCGTTAACGTCATTAACGGCGTGGGAAATGTTGTTTGACCGACTCCAGGTAGAGACGAGCCAAGGTGGAAGTGAAAAAGGTGGCAAAGGCAAAACATTACTCATCATTGGTGCGGCCGGTGGTGTGGGTTCTATTATGGTGCAGTTAGCGAAAAGTTTGACTAACTTAACGGTGATTGGTACCGCGTCACGCAGTGAAACCAAAACCTGGCTGCAACAGTTGGGCACACATCAGGTCATTAATCATCGCAATCCATTATCACAAGAGCTGGCCAGTGCAGGTATAGATGAGGTTGATTATGTGGTGAGCTTAACCAATACCGAAGATCATTGGCCTGAGATCGTTAAGGTTATTAAACCACAGGGTAAATTTGGTTTAATTGACGACCCGTCAAGTTTGGATGTGGTAGCCCTAAAAAGTAAAAGTGTATCACTGCATTGGGAGTTCATGTATACCCGCTCGATGTACCAAACCGACGATATGGTCAGTCAGAGTATGATTTTAAATGAAGTGGCGAGTATGGTTGAAGCAGGGCAATTGCAAACCACCATGGGGGAAAACTTTGGTACCATTAATGCCGAAAATCTGCGTAACGCCCATGCCTTGCTGGAGTCGCAAAAAGCCAAAGGTAAGATAGTATTAGAGGGCTTTTAAGGATCGACAAACATTTATAAAAAAAGGGCTGAATATTCAGCCCTTTTTTTATAAATGTTTGTATACAATGCGTAGTCGTTAGTACTTATTTGCAGTACTTAGCCGCTAGTACTTAGCTGCAAAGACTTAGTCGATAGTACGTAGCAATTCGTTTAGACCTGTCTTGCCAAGAGTTTTCGCGTCAACTTTCTTAACGATGATCGCAGCGTAAAGGCTATACGTACCGCACTTAGACGGGATATTACCAGGAACAACAACAGAGCCTGCAGGTACACGACCGAAGTGAACTTCGCCTGTTTCGCGGTCAACGATTTTAGTCGACTGGCCAATGTAAACACCCATAGAAATCACCGCGCCTTCTTCCACAATAACACCTTCAACGATTTCTGAGCGCGCACCAATGAAACAATTGTCTTCGATAATTGTAGGGCCTGCTTGCAGAGGTTCAAGTACACCACCAATACCAACACCACCAGAAAGGTGAACATTTTTACCAATTTGTGCACAGCTACCGACAGTCGCCCATGTATCAACCATGGTACCTTCATCTACAAACGCACCAATATTAACGAATGATGGCATGACAACCACATTTTTACCGATAAATGAACCGGCACGAACAGAGGCACCTGGTACCACGCGAACACCTTCGTCAGCAAAACGGGCGTGATCATAATCTTTGTATTTCATTGGTACTTTATCGAAGAACTTGCCGTTCTTGTCGCCGTCTTCAATAACTTCGTTGTCCCAGATACGGAAAGACAACAATACCGCTTTTTTAAGCCATTGATTTACAACCCACTCACCGTCAACTTTTTCAGCGACGCGAGCAGTACCATTATTCAGCATTTCCAGAGCGTCAAGGATCGCCTGTTTAACATCAGGCGCTACCGATGAAGGGGTAATATCGGCACGGTTTTCGAACGCCTGTTCAATAATTTGCTGTAGAGAACTCATACTATTTCCTAAAGATAATTAACTAAATTTTGATCTGTTATTTATTATTCTTATATTCACTGTTGCGCGTGTTGACGGGTGCTACGCCATTTCACAAAGTCGTGATTCTAACTGATTTTGCTCGTCAATTGATAGTGCCTGTTCATTTTTATTTGAAACGATAAAAATATCTTCAACTCGCTCACCATAGGTACTGATTTTTGCGGTGTGAACAATAACATCACACTCCTGAAAAACCTGACCAATATCAGCGAGTAAACCAGGTCTATCCATTGCGACTACTTCGATTGAGCAGACATTGGGATTATTGTGCTTAATGAAACTGATCTTAGTGCGCACTTTAAACTGCTTGAGCTTACTCGGGATCGGCTTATTGGAAACGTCTATGGCTTCACCTTCGGTCAAGTACTGATTCAATGTTGTCTTGATGTTGTCCAAGTAATAAAGGTCTTTCAAAGGATGTCCTTTACCATCTAGCACAACAAAGGTGTTTAAGGTGTAACCGTCTTTTGATGTCATGATTTTTGCGTCATGAATAGACAGCTTCTTCGCCGATAACACCGATACGATGGTGGCAAATATATTGCTTTTGTCTTTGGTGTAGACGAATACTTCGGTACCACCTCGATAAGGTTTTTCGCTGATTATCACCAAGGGTTTTTGCTTATCATGACTGAGAATGTGCCGCGCATGCCAAGCTTGCTGCGTCGGCGTGTAGCGCAAGAAGTAATCTGGCTTGAGCTGCTTCCATAACGTTTTTACTGATTCAAGATCAATACCTTGCTCGGCAACTTTCTCCAAGGCTTTTTGGCGGTTTTCACGAATTTTAGTGCGTAATTCAACCGGTTTTTCCAAACCGCGTCTAAATGCCGCTTTTGTCGCAAAGTACAGCTCCTGCAATAAATTAGACTTCCAACTGTTCCATAAGCTTTCGTTAGTGGCACGCATGTCCGCGACGGTTAAGCAGTATAGATAGTCCAGTCTATTTTCATCTCGCACTACGCTAGCGAATTTGGCAATAACTTCAGGATCTGAAATATCTTTTCGTTGCGCCGTAACCGACATTAATAAGTGATGCTGTACTAACCAAGCGACGAGACGAGAATCATGCTCTGACATCTTATGAACTTTACCAAAAGCCAAAGCATCAACTGCGCCTAATTTACTGTGATCACCGCCTCGACCTTTGGCGATATCATGAAAAATACCGGCGATATATAACAGCTCAGGCTTGCGAATTTTTTGCGCTATGGTCGAGCACAATGGAAATTCGTGATTATGCTCAGGCAAAGAAAAACGATACAGGTTTTTGATCAGTCGGTAACTGTGTTCATCAACGGAATAAGCGTGAAACAAATCAAATTGCATTTGACCAACAATACTCTGCCATTCCGGTAAGTAATTGGCTAAGATTTCGTGACGATGCATTAAGTTAAAAGCGCGTCCTAAGCCATTTGGATGACGCATCAGTTCCATAAATAATGTACGGCAGGTCGCGTAATCATTAAGACCACCAATTAATCGGCGACGGGTATTTCGCATATTACGAATGGTCTGCGAGTGAATACCTTTAATTTTAGGGTTATCAGCTATCGCGATAAACAATTTTAAAAACATCGAATGGCGAATAAAGCCACGTCTGTTTTTGACTCGAATAAGTGTGCCAACTTGCTCAAAATGTTTGTCGATATCAACCGGAGTAACGTGTTGGTCTTTACCGAGAATGCCTTGCTCAAAATGTTGTAATAACATTTCATTTAATTCGTTAATGGAGTTAATGATACGGAAAAAGCGTTTCATCATACGTTCAACCGCCGGTTTACCATCATCACCAAACCCCATCATGTTGGCCACGTCGCCCTGATAATCAAACAACAGGCGATTTTCACTGCGCCCAGCGACGATATGCAAACAAAAGCGCATACGCCATAAATAATCCTGACACTCTATCAGTTCGGCCAGTTCATTGTCTGATAAGTAATCGTGTTCGACCAATTGCTGAATGGTATTGGCAAGGAAGTGACGCTTGGCTACCCAGCTTATGGTTTGAATATCACGCAGGCCACCTGGGTTGGCTTTCAAATTAGGCTCTAGGGTATAAGCGGCACCTCGGTATTGTTGGTGACGCTGTTTTTGTTCGTCGCGTTTGGCAATAAAAAACTTATCCGAAGGCCAAAACTCTTTTTTATTTAGGTGCGGGCGTAATTGCTCTTCAAGCATGGTATTGCCACAGATCAAACGCGATTCAAGTAAGTTTGTGGCAATCGTAACATCGGCTTTAGCGCGTGTTACACACTCCTTCACACTGCGCACGCTATGACCAATATCGAGTCGAATATCCCATAACTCGGTTATAAACGCTGCTATATAGTGTTCCAATTCTTTACTGATTTTGGACTGGGTCAGAATCAAAATGTCGACATCTGAATGCGGATGTAACTCGCCTCGACCATAACCGCCAACCGCGAGTAGGCTGATTTGATGTTCGTCCAAATGGTGTTGACACCATACCTTTTGCAAAACCTGATCAACAAAGTCGGCTCGAGCGTGAACTAGGGCTGTGATTTCATATTTGTGAAAATTGTCAATCAACCATTGGTAAAACTCTTGGCCGAGTTCGACCAGTTCGCTGGTGGATAAAGCCAATGCCGCCGGAGCAAGTTTGCTGGTGAGGTGTGCAGGTATTATTGGGTTATGTAACATGAAACGTCGCAGCCTATATCAA
Organism: Thalassotalea sp. Y01; assembly: GCF_012932945.1. Lineage (NCBI taxonomy): Bacteria > Pseudomonadati > Pseudomonadota > Gammaproteobacteria > Alteromonadales > Colwelliaceae > Thalassotalea > Thalassotalea sp. Y01. The sequence goes on along the minus strand of NZ_JABBXG010000006.1, from coordinate 167,551 downwards.
GTATATGGTTTTAGTTTATTAGCACTTAGTAGGTCAGTCTGTTTAGGCAATAAAAAAGCCCTGACTCAATATCTAAGTCAAGGCTTTATTGTCTACTAGTTATGCATGATGCGTTGAATACCTTTTTCGTCATCACGTAAGGTCAGTATTTCACAACCTGTATTGGTCACTAATATCGTATGTTCCCATTGTGCTGAGTTTTTACCGTCCACTGTGTAGGCTGTCCAACCGTCGTCTTTGTCTAATACCGTGCCGCCTTTACCCAAGTTGATCATTGGTTCTATGGTAAAAATCATACCAGGCTGCATTTTACGGTTATCGGCATTTTTGTAGTGCAGTATTTGTGGCTCTTCATGGAACACACTGCCAATACCGTGACCGCAAAAGTCTTTTACAATGCCGTAACGGCCAGCTTTTTTTATGTATTTTTGAATGGTCGCACCGATATCGGCAAAGGTATTGCCTGGCTTTACCTTTTTAATGGCCGCATATAGGCTTTCTTGAGTAATACGACATAAACGTCGATTCTCTGGCGATACGTCGCCAATCAGAAACATTTTCGAGGTGTCACCGTGAAAGTAAGTGCGATCTTGCTCGGCTGTCGTGTCATCATCTAGGCTAATTTTAACGGTAATATCGATGTTGACGATATCACCATCTTGCAGAATATGCGCAGATGGAATGCCGTGACAAACCACATGATTGACTGATGTACAAATGGATTTTGGGAAACCACCTTCGCCATTTTGATCCGCACCATAATTTAATGGTGCAGATAAGGCATTGTTTTCGGCGGTGAAGTCGGCACAAATTTGGTCTAGCTCAGCGGTTGTTACACCGGCTTTTACATGAGGCTCAATCATTTGCAGAACCTGAGCAGCCAGTTTACCAGCTACACGCATTTTTTCGATTTCATCTTGCGTTTTAATAGCAATACTCATCAGTTTCCTCAGTGGTTAGCGACAGGCGTTTGTCTAGGATAATCGTCTAGGGGAATCAAAGCCTGCGAAATCAATATTTTAAAAGACTAAATAATAACCCAGCTTTATTGAAAAAGCACCTGCACGCCATGAAATTTAACGGTCTTGGCTGTGACCGTTAAAAAAAATGCCCTAAGACACTAGATTTAGGTCGTTTTATGTACTTTCTGCTTTTCTTTTACTGGCAATAATGGTATAAAGCACGGCTCCTGATAAACAGCATTTATCTGTGGTCAGGAAACCCTGTGGTTAATGTATTATGTTAATCACAGATAAATTAAATTTTTTATTAATCTCACATACATTCAGCGAACATATTCCGGGGTGCCTGTTACCTGCCTTAAGGTAACCATAGGTCGGAGATATGGAATGTATGAACGCATAACCCCAAGAGGATTTTAAAATGCCAAACGTATCTATGCGCGACATGCTTAAAGCAGGTGTTCACTTCGGTCACAAAACTCGTTACTGGAACCCTAAGATGAAGCCATTCATCTTCGGTGCTCGTGACAAAGTTCATATCATCAACCTTGAAACGACTGTTCCAATGTTCAACGAAGCTCTTCAATTCCTAGCTGACGTTTCAGCTAAGAAAGGTAAAGTTTTATTCGTTGGTACTAAACGTGCAGCAAGTGATTCAGTTCGTGAAGCAGCTAGCAAGTGTGACCAATTCTACGTTGATCACCGCTGGTTAGGTGGTATGTTGACTAACTGGAAAACAGTTCGTCAATCAATTCGTCGCCTAAAAGAACTTGAAACTCAAAGCCAAGACGGTACTTTCGATGCTCTTACTAAGAAAGAAGCATTGATGCGTACTCGTGAAATGGAAAAGCTTGAGAAAAGCCTTGGTGGTATCAAAAACATGGGTGGCCTACCTGACGCTATCTTCGTTATCGATGCTGACCACGAGCACATTGCTATTAAAGAAGCAAACAACTTAGGTATTCCTGTAGTTGCAGTTGTTGATACTAACTCAAACCCTGATGGCGTTGACTATATCGTTCCTGGTAACGATGATGCTATCCGTGCAGTTAGCCTATACCTTGAGTCTGCAGCTAACGCAGTAATCGAAGGTCGCGATACAAACATCGCCGTTGCAGCAGAAAAAGACGGTTTCGTAGAAGCTGAATAATTGCTGCATGTCACAGGTGTCATCTCTTTGACATCTGTGGCTGATACCCTTTAAGGAAAGGGAATTCTTTCCCTTTCGCATGAAAAAATACAGATATTTAGAGGAATAAGTCATGGCAATTACTGCTAAAGACGTTAAAGAATTACGTGACCGCACTGGCGCGGGCATGATGGATTGTAAAAAAGCTCTTCAAGAAGCTGACGGTGACATGGAACTTGCGATTGAAAACATGCGTAAGTCTGGTCAAGCTAAAGCGGCTAAAAAAGCGGGTAACATCGCAGCTGAAGGCGCAATCATCATCAAGCAAGCTGAAGGTGTTGCGGCACTAGTTGAAGTTAACTGTCAAACTGACTTCGTTGCTAAAGATTCTAACTTCCTTGGTTTTGCTAACGAAGTTGCTGATTACGCGATCGCTAACAAGCCATCTATCGATGCGCTTAAAGCACACTTTGAAGAAACTCGTGTTGCTCTAGTTGCTAAAATCGGTGAAAACATGAACGTTCGTCGTGTTGAGTACATCGAAGGTGCAGCTCTAGCGTCTTACATCCACGGTGGCACTATCGGTGTTGTTGTGTCTGGTGAAGGTGACGCAGAAAGCTTGAAGCACGTTGCAATGCACGTTGCTGCTTCAAAGCCTGAGTACGTTAACCCTGAAGACGTTCCAGCTGACGTAGTTGAAAAAGAGAAATCTATCCAAATCGACATCGCGATGAACGAAGGCAAGCCTGCTGAAATCGCTGAGAAGATGGTTACTGGCCGTATGAAGAAATTCACTGGCGAGATCTCTTTGACTGGTCAAGCATTCATCATGGAACCTAAGCGCACTGTTGGTGACGTTCTTAAAGAGAAAGGTGTTTCTGTTTCGAATTTCGTTCGCCTAGAAGTTGGTGAAGGTATCGAGAAGAAAGAAGAAGATTTCGCAGCTGAAGTAGAAGCGCAAATCGCTGCTGCTAAAGGTGAGTAATTTTATTGGTTGATTACAACCGATAACGTCATCTTCTGACTTTTTAAAACCCCGCTAAAGCGGGGTTTTTTATTGCCTGAAATTGTTGTCAGATTGCGCATTGATGATGCCTGTCAGCGCTGTTATGATGGCTCTATAAATGAATATAATAGCAATGCATATGGAACGAATGTGTTTACTGGCAAGTATTTACGAGAAATAATATCGCTAGGTTTTGGTGGTATCATCACCGGTTTTTTTTATTTTCTTGTCGAATATCAACCGTTTTTGTACGTCCCTGAGTATGTCGGTTTTGATCAAGCGCTGAGTTATGATGAGTATTCCATTTCTTTGATTGTCGCGATCAGTATTACTGTGACGGTATTTTTTCTTGGCCTTGGGCGTTATCTTTATGATGTTAAGGGCGTCAAGTACCTGTTGATGGTGATGGCACCGACTCTGATCCACGTCACCATCCGTATAGACCTATATACCTTTCAAGTACCTCTTACCGCAGCGGTAGCCATCCCTGCGCTGCTGGTGGCCTGTATTATCATGCTCCCTAAGAGCCGCATGCCATAAAGCAGTGGATAATTGTGATAATAGGTATTAAAATAGCGCAGATTTAATTATGCAATTGAATTGTGTATAAATTTTATACTAATCATGCTGGTTTGGGGCATTTACCCATAGCAAACCGCCAGACACCATAGAAATAGGATTAGCAAGTATGAGCCTAACACCAAAACCAACGTATCGTCGTATTTTACTTAAACTTAGTGGTGAAGCCTTAATGGGTGATGAAGGCTTTGGAATCGATCCAAAGATTCTAGATCGCATGGCACAAGAAATTAAAGAATTAGTCGAAATGGGCGTGCAAGTTGGTCTTGTCATCGGTGGCGGTAATCTATTCCGCGGTGCTGGATTGGCGGCGGCAGGTATGAACCGAGTTGTTGGCGACCAAATGGGTATGCTAGCAACGGTAATGAATGGTTTAGCCATGCGCGATGCACTGCACCGTGCGTTTGTTAACGCACGTTTGATGTCAGCCATTGACTTAAAAGGTGTATGTGATGGATACAACTGGGCAGAAGCCATCAGTTTGTTAAAATCAGGCCGAGTGGTGATTTTCTCTGCAGGTACAGGTAATCCATTTTTTACGACAGACTCAGCAGCGTGTTTGCGCGGTATCGAAATTGAAGCCGATGCGGTATTTAAAGGTACCAAAGTAGACGGTATTTACTCTGCAGACCCTGTAACCAATCCTGACGCTGAACTATACTCTCAGCTAACCTATAACGAAGTTTTAGATCAAGAATTAAAAGTCATGGATTTAGCAGCCTTTACCTTGGCTCGTGACCACTCCATGCCAGTTCGTGTATTTAACATGAACAAACAAGGTGCTTTAAAATCCATTATCTTGGGTAGCGAAGAAGGCACTTTGATCGATCACGCTGAAAATATTAATAAATAATACTTTGTAAGTATTAGCAAAACCAAAGTTTAAAGAGAAAAGGAAACTGTTTTGATTAACGATATTAAACAAGATGCTCGTAGCCGTATGGGCAAAAGCATTGACGCGTTAAAAGTAAACCTTAACAAAATTCGTACTGGCCGTGCTCACGCATCTTTGCTAGATAACATCAGCCTTGAGTACTATGGTGTGGATACGCCATTGAATCAGGTTGGCTCTATTTCTACGCCTGATGCACGTACTATCGCTATTACAGTATTTGATAAGTCAATGATCAGTGCTGTTGAAAAAGCTATCATGGCGTCAGATTTGGGATTAAACCCATCGTCTCAGGGCACCTTGATTCGCATCCCATTGCCACCGTTAACAGAAGAGCGTCGTCGCGATTTGGTTAAAGTTGTTGGTGGTGAAATCGAGAATGGTAAAATTGCCATTCGTAATATTCGCCGTGATGCTAACTCAGACATCAAGTCATTAAATAAAGATAAAGACATCAGTGATGATGAAGCGCGTCAAGCTGAAGATGAAATTCAAAAGATTACCGATGAATTCGTTAAGCAAGCAGACGAACTTGCAGCAGCAAAAGAAAAAGAACTGATGGAAATCTAATCCTTCATGTTCAAGTAAAAGCCGTAAACTTAGCGTCTGTATGACAGATAATGAGTTTGCGGCATTTTGTTAAATGGATGAGATGTGACAATAAGTAACAATAACAATATTGAGCATGCGTCACTGCCACAACATGTGGCTATTATCATGGATGGTAATGGTCGTTGGGCACAGCAGCAGGGTAAGGTTCGTGTCGCAGGCCATAAGGCTGGCGTAGAATCGGTACGTGCCTGTGTAACAAAGGCAAGAAAAATGGGAGTTAAAGCACTTACCTTGTTCGCCTTCAGTTCTGAAAACTGGATGCGACCAAAAGATGAAGTAAGTGTATTAATGGATTTGTTTATGTTTGTGTTGACCAGAGAAGTCAAACGATTACATAACAACAATATTCGTTTCCAATTGATAGGCGATAAACGTCGTTTCTCAGAAAAATTACAAAAAAAGATCGTTGATGCTGAGCAGCTAACGAAAAATAATGATGCAATGGTGTTGTCCATCGCGGCCAATTATGGCGGGCGTTGGGACATAGCCAAGGCAACGCAAAAAATTGCTCAACATGCTCTGGCGGGAGACATCGACGTAAACGACATTGATGAGCATTTGCTTAATCAGTACATTAATTTAGCGGATTTACCTGAACTCGATATGTTGATCAGGACTGGGGGAGACTATCGCATAAGCAACTTCTTGCTTTGGCAAGCGGCCTATGCGGAGTTTTATTTTACCGAAACATTATGGCCCGACTTCAAGGAACAAGCGTTTGAAACAGCGCTGCTATCATATTCCGATCGGGAGCGACGCTTCGGTAAAACCGGTGATCAGGTAAAGGCCGAGAAAACTGAAAAGGATTAACGTTTGTTAAAGCAACGTATTATTACAGCTGCAGTATTGGCGCCTCTGGCGATAGCGGCTATTTTCTTCTTATCTTTGCAAAACCTTGCCGCCATTCTCATGGCCGTATTGGCAATTGGTGCATGGGAGTGGGGGCCATTAATGGGCTTCGATACCAAGCCACGTCGCATTGGTTTTGTCAGTGCTTTGATTATCAGTATCTTAGCGATGTGGTACATTATACCACCGCAAGACGTGTGGAGCTTGGTTGGCAATATTAACCCTTGGGTTGTGTTTGTTTTATCAATCTCTTGTTGTTGGTGGGCGATTAGCGCCATCATGATTTTTAAATACCCAAGACATTCTGATTTTTGGAGCAGCCATCGCAGTGTGCGTGGTGTGTTTGGTATGCTCACCCTAGCGCCAACCTGGTTAGCGTTTTTAACATTGCGCGCCAACAACTACACATTGGATGAATATCACGGTACCTATTTAATATTGTTATTGTTTGCCATGGTGTGGAGTGCGGACATCGGTGCTTATTTTGCCGGCAAGCGATTTGGTAAAAATAAACTTATGCCAAATGTTAGCCCAGGTAAAACCATTGAAGGTTTTATCGGTGGTGTGTTAAGTGCAGCACTGGTCGCGATTATAGCTGGTCTAGTGTTTGGTTGGAGCGGTATACAAATCGCTAAAGTCGTCGCATTGGCCTTACTTATTAGTACGGTGTCCGTGGTTGGCGATCTTACCGAAAGCATGCTTAAGCGCCAAGCGGGCGTAAAAGACAGTGGCAGCATATTGCCAGGTCATGGCGGTGTGCTCGACCGTATCGATAGTCTAACGGCAACAGCGCCAGTCTTTGCACTTTGCTTGATTTTATTTGGTTGGTAGTCGGTTAATGCAAGGCTTATCCGTCCTTGGAGCCACCGGCTCCATTGGTTTCAATACTCTTGATATTGTGCGTCGTCACCCCGACAAGTACCGCGTGATCAGTCTGAGTGCTAATCAACGCGTCGCACAAATGCATCAATTGTGTCTTGAGTTTAAGCCACAAACCGTGGTCATGGTCGATTCGCAAGCGGCTGAGCAATTAAAGCTTAAGTTAATGGAAAGTGGCGACCACCAGATTCAAGTGTTACAAGGTCAACAGGCACTAATTGCCTTGGTTAGAGAGCCGCAGGTCGATATCGTAATGGCCGCCATTGTCGGTGCGAGTGGTTTATTGCCGACTCTTGAAGCGGTTAAAGCCGATAAAAAAGTGTTACTGGCTAACAAAGAAGCCTTGGTCACATCAGGGCAGATTTTTATCGATGCTCTGCATGATTCTAATGCCACGCTATTACCGATTGATAGCGAGCATAACGCCATATTTCAGTGTCTACCAAAGCCAATGCAAAAAGGCATAGGCAGTGCACATATCAAAGATAACGGCATCAGTAAGGTCTTATTGACCGGCTCTGGTGGTCCATTTAGAACATTGCCGTTAGAACAGTTTAATGCCATAACCCCTGCTCAGGCTTGCGCTCACCCTAACTGGGATATGGGCCGAAAAATATCTGTCGACTCTGCGACCATGATGAACAAAGGTTTAGAGTTCATTGAAGCAAAATGGCTATTTAATCTGAGTCCCGATGATATTCAAGTCGTATTGCACCCACAATCGACGATTCATTCGATGGTGCAATACAAAGATGGCTCAGTAATCGCGCAAATGGGTAACCCTGATATGCGCACACCGATTGCTCATGCCATGGCTTATCCACAACGTATTGACGCTGGCGTCGAACCTTTTGACTTTTTCCGTTGTCAAAACTTTGAATTCGGTGAAGCCGATTTTGAGCGCTACCCGAATTTAAAATTGGCCATAGAAGCCTGTCGCGCCGGTCAGGGCGCGTGTACCGCCTTGAATGCTGCGAATGAAGTTGCGGTAGAGGCTTTTTTACAAGAACAAATAAAATTTACTGATATCGCTTGTATTAACGCTGACGTAATGCAGCAATTTAAGGATACCGATATCGATTGTATTGATGGTGTGCTGCAATTGGACAGTCAGGCAAGACATGCGGCAGTGGTATTAGTTGAGACCATAAAGGAACGTATTTGATGTTTGAATTTCTCTGGAACCTCGGTTCATTTGTTGTTGCTTTAGGTCTATTAGTGACCGTGCATGAATATGGCCATTTTTGGGTTGCACGAAAATGTGGTGTTCGAGTAGAGAGATTTTCCGTTGGTTTTGGTAAAACCTTGTGGCGTCGTTTCGACAAGCAGGGGACCGAATATGTTGTCGCCTTAATTCCCCTAGGTGGCTATGTCAAAATGCTTGACGGTCGTGTTGATGATGTTAGCGAGGCAGATAAGCCTTACGCATTTGATGGTAAATCAGTCTATCAACGTATCGCTATTGTCGCCGCCGGACCAATTGCAAACTTCTTATTTGCTATCGTGGCGTTCTATATAATGTTTTTGATTGGCATGACCAATCTTAAACCTATCGTTGGTGAGGTCGAAGCGAATTCAATCGCAGCTCAAGCTGGCATTACCTCAGAAAGTGAAATCATCAGCATCGCCGATAAACGCACATTAGATTGGCAAGCGGTGAATATGGGCTTAGTTGGTCATATCGGCGATCCTAAGATAGAAATAGAGACCCGTGCAAGCGATACAACTTACGTGCAAAAACATACGCTTGACACCCGAGATTGGCAGTTTGAACCGAGCGAAACCACCGCTATGCAGAGCCTTGGTTTTAGCCCTTTTATGCCAGAAATAATGCCGATTGTTGCGCGTGTTGTTGAAAATCAAGCAGCCGCAAATGCTGGAATTTTACTCGAAGATGAAATAATCGCAGTCAATGGTCAGAAAATAGATGGTAATTGGCAGCGATTTGTGGATACTATTGTGCAAAATCCAAATCGTTCAGTGGCAATTACTGTGGTTCGCGCAGGACAAGAGCAAACAATTAATGTTCTTGTGGGAACTCAGACCGATAACGAGGGTCGTAGTCTAGGTTATGTTGGATTATCGCCAACATTATCGCCTTGGCCAGAGAGCCACAAAGTTGAGATTGCCTACGGGCCAATCGAAGCCGCAGGGAAGGCTGTTGATAGTACTTGGAATCTAATCGTTCTCAGTTTTGATATGATTGGTAAATTATTTACCGGTCAGGTCAGTGTCAATAACTTAAGTGGTCCAATAGCCATAGCCCAGGGGGCGGGTAGCAGCGCCGGGGTAGGTTTAGTATACTTTCTTAGCTTTCTCGCTCTGATAAGTGTCAATCTAGGGATTATTAACCTGTTACCGTTACCTATATTGGATGGCGGACATTTGCTTTACTATTCCATTGAACTGGTAACCGGCAAGCCGGTTTCCGAAAAAGTGCAGGAAATAGGATTTAAAATTGGAGCGCTGGTATTGTTGACCTTGATGAGCATCGCTATCGTCAATGACGTATCCAGACTCTGACAAGACGGCTTTAGCCGCATAACATGAAAAGTTGATTAAAACCCATGATAATAAAAAAACTCGCCTTAGCAGTATTATTGGGCAGCGTTGGTAGCCAAGCATTTGGTGCCAATGAGTTTGTCGTAGAAGATATCGAAGTAAAAGGGCTACAGAGAGTTGCCTTAGGGGCTGCTTTGACTCATATTCCGCTCAGTGTCGGTGACGAACTGAACGAATTTCGTATCGCCCAGTCGATCAAGTCTCTGTATGCATCTGGTCACTTTCATGACATTAAAGTCTTGCGTGACGGTAAAAAACTGATCTTTAGAGTGAAAGAGCGTGAAACCATCTCAGAAATTATTTTCGATGGTAATGACGACATCAAAGACGAACAATTGCAAGAAAGTCTAGATGGTTCGGATATTCGCGTTGGTGAAACTCTAGACCGTTCAGTTTTAACTGGCATTGAAACCGGACTTGAAGACTTCTATCACAGTGTTGGTAAATACAACGCTAAAGTAACGACGAAAATTGCCCACTTACCGCGCAACCGTATTAACCTGACCTTCGAGTTTGATGAAGGTGATGCGGCAGAAATTGAACAAATCAATATCGTTGGTAACGAATTATTCTCAGACGCCGAATTGTTAGACAAGGTTGAGTTAACTTATGACTCGCCTTGGTGGAACTTTATGGCGCAAGATCGCTATCAGAAGCAAACGCTGCAAGGCGATATGGAGACCATCGAAAGTCATTACCTTGACCGTGGTTACCTGCGCTTCAATATCGATTCCACACAAGTATCCATGACCCCAGATAAAGAAGGTGTTTATATCACCATGAATATATCTGAGGGTGAAAAGTACATGGTCAGCGAAATTGAATTTATCGGCGATATGGCGGGTTATGAAAAAACCATTAAAGCCATTTCTCCGTTACGTGCTGATGAACTGTATAATGGCGCTGAAGTTACCTATACCGAAGAGTTGATTTCAAAATTCCTAGGCCGTTTCGGTTATGCTTATCCGAAAGTGCAAACAGGTACTGAAATTAATGACGAAGATAAGACAGTAAAACTTATCGTCTCCGTTGACCCTGGTAAGCGTATTTACGTTAATCGACTTAACTTCACTGGTAACGATGTTACCGCGGAACAAGTCTTACGCCGTGAAATGCGTCAAATGGAAGGCTCATGGTTGTCAAACAACTGGTTAGAAGCCTCTAAGATGCGTGTCCAGCGTCTACCTTATTTTGAATCGGTTGAGTTTGAATCAACACCAGTTCCTGGTGAAGAAGATTTAGTCGATGTTGACTTTACCGTTAAAGAGCAACCGTCAGGATCATTTACCGCAGGTATTGGTTATGGCTCCTACTCAGGTTTGAGTTTGAATGCAGGTATTCAGCAGAATAACTTTTTAGGTACTGGTAATCGTTTAGGCTTCCAAGTTAATACCATGCGTTATTCTCAAAGCGCGACGATTTCATATACCGATCCATATTTCACCATTGATGGTATTTCACTTGGTGGTAATATCTTCTACAGTGAATTCGATGCCGGTGAAGCAAACCTTGTAGCCTATAACAATACCTCATATGGTGTTGGTGCCAATATTGGTTACCCGGTAAATGAATATGTTCGTTTGAATTTTGGTATTGGTTATAAAAACTCAGACATATCTAACTTGCAGACTTACGAGCAAATTAAAGAGTTTTATGACATTTTTAAGGATCCAAATGATCCGGATGCCAAACTAAACTTCGAAACTTACGATTTTAATGCGTCTATTTCACGTATTACCCTTAACCGTGGTACATTCCCTACAGCGGGTTCATCGCAAATACTATCTGGTAAGATTACTATTCCGGATGTGTCTGATGTGGAATACTTTAAACTTAAGTACGATGCCAAGTATTACTTCCCGCTTAGCCGCGATCACAGCTGGACTGTGTTAGCACGCTTTGAAGCAGGTTACGGTAACGGTTATGGTTCAATCAACGGCAACGATCAATTATTGCCATTCTGGGAGAACTTCCGTGCTGGTGGTGCAACCACGTTACGTGGTTTTGAAAACAACACCGTAGGTCCTCGAGCGATTTATCGCTATCCAAGCCAATCGCCAGGCTTACCAGGTGAAGGTGGTGAGGTAAGCCCTCCAGATCAAGATGCTATTGTTATCTCTGATCGAAGTGTGGGTGGTAACGCTATGGCCATTGCCGGTGTCGAGCTAATAGTGCCAACGCCGTTCCTTGATGAAAGTTATTCAAATTCAGTACGAACCAGTGTGTTTGTCGATGCGGGTAACGTATGGGATACTGAGTTCAGTTTATCTGATTACAGTGCGCTTAATCCGATAGAGTTTCAGAAAATTGCCGATTTCTCAGATCCAGGTCGTATTCGTACGTCAGCGGGTTTGTCAATTCAGTGGTTATCACCAATGGGTCCAATGATCTTTAACTTTGCAAAACGCTTGCGTAGTGAAGATGGTGATGATACCGAATTCTTCAGTTTCAACATTGGTAAAACATTTTAATTTACCAAGTAAACAAATTACTTTAAGGCGGCCGAGATCGCCAGTAAACAAGATTAAATTTAATAGGAGATATGTGTGAAAAATTTACTTAAATCTGCGGCGCTTACGGCCGTTGCCTCAACCATGATGATGGCGTCTTCTGTTGCAATGGCAGCAGATCAGAAAATCGGTACCGTAAACGTGCAACAAGTGATTTCACAATTGCCACAAATGGCAGATATTCAGCAAACAATTACTGCTGAATTCAAGGATCAAGTAGACGCATTGAAGAAGCTTGAAGGTGACATCAAATACAAGATGGAAAAACGTCAACGTGACGAAGCCATCATGAGCAAAAAAGAAATCGAAGCATTAGAAGGTGAAATCATTGAATTACGCCAAAACTATGCTGCTCAAGCGCAACCATTACAGCAGAACTTGAAGCGTCGTGAGCAAGAAGAACAACAAAAAATTTTTCAGCTAGTGAAAAAAGCCGTTGACGCGGTTGCTTCAAAAGAAGGTTATGACCTAGTCATTCAACAATCAGCTGTTGCATTTTCTAAGCCAGATTTGGATATCTCAGCTAAAGTTGTAGAACAAGCCTCTAAAACCCAATAAGGTCTTATATGGTAACTTTAGGTGAACTAGCCAGACAGCTTGGTGGTTCAGTACAAGGGGATGAATCTACCCAGATTCATTCCCTTGGCACATTAACAGATGCCAAATCTGGGCAAATAGCCTTTTTAGCTAATGCCAAATACCGTCAGTATCTAGAAGATACCCAAGCCAGTGCGGTTATTGTTTCAAAAGCACATGCGAAATATTGCAGCACCAATGCATTGGTTCTAGATAATCCGTATCTTGGCTTTGCCAAAGTCGCGCAATTACTCGATACCACACCAAAAGCAGCAAGCGATATTGCGCCGACGGCGGTTATCTCTGACGATGCTCGCCTAGGTGAAGGTGTCTGTATCGGCGCAAATTCCGTTATCGAAAGTGGCGTTACCCTTGGTGATAATGTCATCATCGGTGCTAATTGCTTTATCGGTAAAGACGCTAAAATTGGCCGTAATAGTCAACTTTGGTCGAACGTCAGTATTTATCATCGAGTCGAACTCGGCAGTGACTGCTTAGTTCAAGCCAATACGGCCATAGGTAGCGATGGTTTTGGCTACGCTAACGATAAAGGCATCTGGGAAAAAATTCCACAATTGGGTACCGTACTGATCGGCAACAATGTTGAAATCGGCGCATGTACTACAATTGATAGGGGCGCGCTGGAAAACACTGAAATTGATGATAATTGTATTATCGATAATCAGGTGCAGATAGCCCATAACGTTAAAATAGGTTATGGCACCGCTATCGCTGGTTGTACCGTTGTTGCCGGCAGCACCAAAGTTGGCAAACATTGTATTATTGCCGGCATGGTGGCGATTACAGGGCATGTTGAAATTGCCGACGGCACCTCATTTACCGGTATGAGTATGGTAACCAAAGGCATTAAAGAGCCTGGTTTGTATTCCTCAGGTATACCGGCTTTGACCAATAAAGAATGGCGTCGTAACGCCAGTCGTTATAAGCATCTCAATGAAATGTATAAACGTTTGCAAGAGTTGGAAAAACAGGTCGAAGAACTGAACAATAAAGAATCTTAACATCAGCCTAGTGCTGATGCTTGTTACAAGGAATTGGTTTTGGAAAATACTAACAACGTCATTGACATAGAAGAAATTCAGACCCTGATACCACATCGTTTTCCGTTTTTATTGGTCGATAAAGTACTGGATTACGTACCGGGTCAATCGATCCACGCCATCAAAAACGTTTCCGTTAATGAACCTGTATTTCAGGGCCATTTCCCGGAATATAAAATTTTCCCTGGAGTTATGATCCTTGAAGCTATGGCACAGGCCAGTGGTATTCTAGGATTTAAATCGGTTGAAGGCGAAGAAGGCGAAATGTTCTTGTTCGCGTCGATTGATAACGCCCGTTTTAAAAGTCCGGTAACACCGGGTGATACCATGCACTTGCATGTCGAATTTGTTAAAGAACGACGTGGTATGTGGAAATTTGCTGGTACAGCAAAAGTTGATGGCAAAGTGGTTTGTTCTGCCGACCTTATGTGTGCAAGAAAAGGTGTTTAATTAAGTGATTCATCCGCAAGCGATTATAGAGCCTGGTGCGAAACTAGGTAACAACGTCAGTATTGGACCATTCAGCTACATCGGTAACGACGTCACCATTGGTGATAACTGCGTTATCCATTCCCATGTGGTGATTAAAGGCGAAAGCCATATTGGCGATGGCAATGTGTTTTTCCAGTTTGCCTCTATTGGTGAAGATTGTCAGGATAAAAAATACGCTGGCGAACCTACTCGTTTGCAAATTGGCGATCGCAATGTGTTTCGTGAAGGTTGTACCGTACACCGTGGTACAGTGCAGGATAATGCCATTACCATCATTGGTGATGACAACTTGTTTATGGCCGGAGCACACGTCGCTCATGACGTTATCATTGGCAATAACGGTATTTTTGCCAATCATTGTAACTTAGCCGGACACTGTAAAATTGGCGATTGGGTCATTTTTGGCGGCATGTCCGGTGCGCATCAATTTACCCAAGTCGGATCCCATTCATTCGTTGGTGGTGGCGGTATTGTACTGCGAGATATTCCTCCATACGTAATGGTTTCTGGTCATCCAGCCAAACCGTTTGGTTTAAACTCTGAAGGTTTAAAGCGTCGTGGTTTTGATAAGGACGTGATCCTTAAAGTCAAACGCGCTTATAAAGAAGTGTACCGCAAAGGGCAAACCATCGCCGAAGCAAGTGCTGCTTTAGCTGAGGTTGCCAGCGAAACCCCTGAAGTGAAGACGTTTGTCGATTTCATTGAAAACTCACAGCGCGGTATCGTTCGCTAACGGTTGTTCGGAGTAGTCTGTCCATGTCGAATAAACCGGCGCCAGTTTTTGCCATTATCGTAGGCGAGCATTCAGGTGATACCTTGGGTGCTGGCTTAATGCAATCCTTACTTAACCGTTTTCCTGACGCCAAGTTTGTTGGTATCGGTGGTCCTAAAATGGAAAAATTGGGCTTTGAAAGCCTGTTTGCCATGGAAGAGCTCGCGGTTATGGGGATCGTTGAAGTATTAGGCCGTTTGCGCCGTTTATTGCAGGTTCGCAAAGAGCTGGTGCATTATTTTGTCAATAATCGCCCCGATGTTTTTATTGGTATTGATGCCCCAGACTTTAACCTTGGCCTCGAGCTTAGGCTAAAACAACAGGGTATCAAAACGGTTCATTATGTCAGCCCCAGTGTCTGGGCTTGGCGCGAAAAACGTATTTTTAAAATCGATAAAGCCACCGATATGGTTTTGTCGTTATTGCCGTTTGAAAAAGAGTTCTACGATAAGCATCAGGTGGCATGTACCTTTGTTGGCCACCCTTTAGCAGACCAAATCCCTATGCACAGCTCACGCAGTGACGCCAGAGCAGAACTTGGTCTTGATCAACAAGCGACCTATTTAGCCATCATGCCCGGCTCTCGTGGCAGTGAGCTGAATATGTTGCTCGCAGACTTTCTTGATACCGCACGCATATTAAAAGCTAAGTACCCCGAGTTAAAGTTTGTTGCGCCCGTTATTAACGATATTCGTGAACAACAATTTAACGAAATTTGGCAACAGCATGCGCCGGAATTAGATATTTCCGTGGTGGTTAATCAAACCGACACCGTAATGGCCAGCGCCAATTGTTTATTGACCGCGTCTGGCACAGTCACCTTAGAAGGTGCGTTAATTAAAAGGCCAATGGTCGTTGCCTATAAGTTTAATTGGCTAACCGCTATTATTGGTCGAATTATGGTCAAATTAGAGTGGTTTTCGTTACCAAATCTATTGGCGAAGAAATCATTATTGCCAGAACTCTTGCAAGAGCAAGTGACCCCTGATAATTTGGCTAAAGAAGTTGAACCCTTGCTGTTTGAAGAACAGCAAACGCTGATTGATGAATTTACTAATATTCATCAAACACTGAAGCAAAATGCCAGTGAAAAAGCCGCCGATGCGGTGGTTGCGTTAATGGGCGCTTAATAGTCAGTTCTGCTGGCAAACGATTACCATAAATTCCCCTGTTTCTGGAGTAGGCTGTAAATGAGCGAAGAGTTTATTCGCCCCGATGTTGCTGTAATTGCTGGCGTCGATGAAGTGGGCCGTGGCCCGTTAGTAGGTGCTGTGGTTACCGCCGCGGTCATTCTTGATCCCAACAACCCTATTGAAGGCTTAACCGACTCGAAAAAATTGTCGGAAAAAAAGCGTAATGCCCTAGCCATAGAGATTCGTGAAAAGTCACTGGCTTACTGCATTGGCCGCGCGGAACCTGAAGAAATAGATCAAATTAATATATTGCAAGCGACCATGGTTGCCATGCAACGTGCCGTTGCTGGTTTGCCGATAACGCCACAGCACGTGTTGGTTGATGGTAATCGCTGTCCTGACTTTGGTCTACCGGCGACATCGGTAATTAAAGGCGATTTGAAGGTTGCGGAAATATCTGCAGCGTCAATTTTAGCGAAAGTGACGCGCGATCAGGAAATGTTAGACTTACACCAGCAGTATCCGGAGTATGGTTTTGCCAGTCACAAAGGGTATCCAACCAAAGCACACTTTGAGAAGTTGGCAGAATTAGGCGTGCTTGATTGTTATCGCAAGAGTTTTAAACCTGTCGCCAATATACTGGCTAACAGTTCGGTCGTGGGGCGCTAATGCAAGACCCAAAATTTGTGCACCTACGCCTGCACAGCGATTACTCCATGAGTGATGGCCTAAATAAGGTCAAACCGATCATCGCCAAGGCTAATGATTTGCAGATGCCTGCCATTGCCTTGACCGATCAAATGAACCTGTGTGGCTTAGTTAAATACTACGGAGCGGCGCAAGGAGCGGGTATAAAGCCTTTAATTGGTTGTGATTTCTGGTTAAATACCCCTGAATTTGCAAACGATATATGCCGTATCACCATCTTAGCTAGCAATAACACGGGCTATAAAAACCTTACTGAGTTGATTTCAAAATCCTATCTACGCGGTGAATTACACGGTAAAACCGTACTCGATCGCGACTGGTTGGTCGAGTATAAAGAAGGGTTAATATTATTATCTGGCGCGAAAGACGGCGATGTCGGTAAAGCATTACTCAAAGGTAACGACGAAACCGTTCGACAATGTCTTAGCTTTTATCAACTACACTTCGCAGATAATTATTTCTTAGAGTTGATTCGTACCGCTCGTCCACAAGAAGAAGAATACTTGCACATGGCTGTGGCACTGGCTGCAGAAACCGGTGTGCCCGTTGTCGCTACCAATGAAGTGGTATTTTTGGAACCGGAAAATTTTGATGCTCATGAAATTCGAGTATCAATCCATGATGGTTTCACACTTGATGACAAGCGCCGCCCACGCAATTATTCCAATCAGCAATATTTGCGCAGCGAAGACGAGATGTGCGAGTTATTCAGTGATATCCCGGAAGCGTTACAAAACTCAGTAGAAATAGCCAAACGTTGTAATGTCACAGTGCGTCTTGGCGAATACTTCTTGCCAGATTTCCCGACCGGTGATCTGGATATCAAAGACTTTTTAGTCAAAGTGTCTGAAGACGGTTTACAAGAGCGTTTAGAGTTTCTATTTGATAAAGACGCTGACGATTTTGCACAGAAGCGTAAAGAGTATGACGAGCGTTTAAAAATCGAGTTGGAAGTTATCAATAACATGGGGTTCCCAGGTTACTTCCTAATCGTAATGGAATTTATTCAATGGTCCAAAGATAACAATATTCCTGTAGGACCCGGACGTGGTTCAGGTGCTGGTTCATTGGTCGCATACGCACTGAAAATCACCGACCTAGATCCGCTCGAATTCGATCTACTATTTGAGCGTTTTCTTAACCCTGAACGTATTTCAATGCCGGATTTCGACGTCGACTTTTGTATGGATCGTCGTGATGAAGTCATTGATCACGTTGCCGACTTGTACGGCCGTGATGCGGTATCGCAAATTATTACCTTTGGTACCATGGCCGCAAAAGCGGTAATACGAGATGTTGGTCGCGTATTGGGCCATCCCTATGGTTTTGTTGACCGCATATCAAAATTAATACCTGGCGACCCAGGTATGACGTTGGCGAAAGCCTTTGAAATTGAACCTCGCTTGCCTGAGGTATACAGCCAAGACAATGAGGTTAAAGACCTTATTGATATGTGTCGTATTTTGGAAGGTACCACACGTAATGCCGGTAAACATGCCGGTGGTGTTGTTATTTCACCGACCACGATTACCGATTTTGCACCGTTGTATTGCGATAGCGAAGGGCTTAACCCGGTTACTCAATTCGATAAGAATGACGTCGAAGAAGCGGGTCTGGTTAAGTTTGACTTTTTGGGTCTTAGAACCTTAACCATTTTGCAGTGGGCCATTGAAATGGCCGATGAAAAGCAGCTCAAGCAAGGCAAAGAGCCAATCGATATTGCTGCCATTCCGCTTGAAGATAAGAAAAGCTATGAGCTCTTATTGAGAGCTGAAACAACAGCCGTATTCCAGTTGGAATCACGGGGTATGAAAGATCTGATTAAACGTCTAAAACCTGACTGTTTTGAAGATATGATCGCTTTGGTAGCGTTATTCCGTCCGGGTCCATTGCAATCCGGTATGGTAGATAACTTTATCGATCGTAAGCTCGGTCGAGAAGAAATCAGTTACCCTGACGAAACCTGGCAACATGAATCGTTACAACCAATCCTAGAGCCAACATACGGTATCATTCTATATCAAGAGCAGGTTATGCAAATCGCTCAGGTTTTGGCAGGTTATACCCTAGGTGGCGCGGATATGTTGCGTCGTGCAATGGGTAAAAAGAAACCGGAAGAAATGGCCAAGCAGCGTTCTGGTTTCGAACAGGGTGCGATTGACTTGGGCATTGACGGTCAGTTGGCGATGAAAATCTTTGACTTGGTTGAGAAGTTCGCCGGTTATGGTTTTAACAAATCGCACTCTGCAGCTTACGCTTTGGTTTCCTATCAAACCTTATGGATGAAAGCTCACTTTCCTGCGCCATTTATGGCCGCGGTTATGTCTGCGGATATGGACAACACCGACAAAATCGTCACTTTAGTCGATGAATGTGAAAACATGGGCATAGATTTATTACCGCCTGATGTGAACAGTGGCTTATATAAATTTACCGTCAACGATGACGAGCAAATTGTTTACGGCATCGGCGCAATTAAAGGCGTTGGTGAAGGTCCAATTGAAGCGATAATTGAAGCTCGTAAAAGTGGTGGGCCGTTTAGGGACTTATTTGATTTTTGTGCTCGTATTGATCTGAAAAAAATTAATAAACGCGTGTTAGAGCGTTTGATTAGATCAGGAGCCATGGATAACCTTGGTCCACATCGTGCTGCAATGGCAGCAACCTTGACCGAAGCCATTAAGGCGGCTGATCAACACGCCAAAGCACAAGCTATTGGTCAGGATGACTTATTTGGTCTGATCAACGAAGAAGTCGATGATAACATTCAATCATTCCAGGAAGTTCCACATTGGGAAGAAGCGGTTTGGCTAGACGGTGAACGGGAAACATTAGGTCTATACTTGACCGGTCACCCAATAAATCGTTATTTGGATGAAATTAAAAAATACGGTTCGCCTCGATTGGTGAATTTGCAACCTGGCGGCAAAGATAAAATTTCTACTGCGTCAGGCTTAGTCATTGGTGTAAGGGTGTTGATCAATAAAAAAGGCCGACGTTGGGCTTTGGTTACCCTTGACGATAAAAGTGCCCGTATAGATTTACGACTGTTTCCAGATGATTTTGAGCGCTTTGAAGAAATCATAAAAAATGACTCAATTTTGGTCTGTAAGGGACAGGTCAGCTTTGATGATTTCTCCGGAGGCCTTACAATGACCGCCCGAGAAGTAATGACAATTGCTCAGGCACGTGAAAATTTCATTAAGTCAATTGACTTAAACGTTGTAAAACAAACACTTGAACCAGATTTCGCAGAGAAATTGGTCACCACACTGTCACCATACAAAGAGGGGACATGTCCACTAAGAGTGTTTTATCAACGACCTGAAGCATCGGCAGTACTTGAATTAGGGACACAATGGCGAGTAACGCCTAGTGATACCTTAATACATGAGTTAAAACTGTTATTAGGCGAGAATAATATCGCTTTACAGTTTTAAAAGTTAAAGAATTTTAGTAAAATCGCCCACTTGAGCGGTTCGAATGACCTCCTTTGTCATGCAAATAAATGCGACAAAGGCAATAGACAACATATTAGGTAACGAATTTATGTCACTCAATTTTTTGGATTTTGAGCAACCAATTGCAGAATTAGAAGCAAAAATAGAAGAGCTGCAATTAGTAAACCAGGGGCAAGAACTTGACCTGGATCTTGAAGCTGAGATTGCGCAATTGCGTAAGAAAAGCGAAGAGCTGACCAAGAAAGTCTTTGCTGACCTTGACCCTTGGCAGGTATCTCGCATTGCCCGTCACCCAGGACGTCCTTATACTCAGGATTACATCGATCGTATTTTTACTGATTTTGATGAGTTGGCCGGTGATCGTGCTTATGCAAATGATGCTGCGATTATTTCTGGTACAGCACGATTAGATGGCCGTCCTGTTGTGGTTATTGGTCATCAGAAAGGCCGTGCAACAGCTGAGAAGGTTCGTCGTAACTTTGCCATGCCTCGACCTGAAGGTTATCGTAAAGCATTGCGTATCATGGAAATGGCTGAGCGTTTTAACATGCCAATCATTACCTTTATTGATACCCCAGGTGCATACCCTGGTATCGGTGCTGAAGAGCGCGGACAGTCAGAAGCGATTGCTCGTAACTTAAAAGTAATGTCGCGTTTGAATGTACCTATCATTTGTAGTGTTATCGGTGAAGGTGGTTCAGGTGGTGCATTAGCGATTGGTGTGGGTGACCGTGTCAACATGTTGCAGTATTCAACGTACTCGGTTATTTCACCAGAAGGTTGTGCCTCTATTTTGTGGAAAACCGCAGAAAAAGCACCGTTAGCTGCTGAAGCCATGGGTGTTACTGCCGATCGTATTAAAGAGTTAGGCTTGATTGATAACATTATTGCCGAGCCATTAGGTGGCGCACACCGTGATTACGACTTAATGGCCAATCAATTAAAACAAGCGCTTAAGAAAGACTTAAGTGATATTGATGATCAAGACGCGGATAAATTGATTGAGAACCGTTATCAACGTTTGATGAATTACGGTTACTGCTAAACACAGCATATTGAAAGGGAAGCATCAGCTTCCCTTTTTTAGCTAAAGACTTTCCTTATAAGTCATGCATGTGCTAATTTAAACTCCTAATGAACACCTCAAATTCCCTTTGCCAACAGTTACTTGAATTTTTAAACCAGCATCATTTACTGGGCAGACCTTTGACGCTTGCCTATAGCGGAGGTTGTGACTCACAAGTGTTGTTGCACCTGCTTGCCAGCTTAAAAATTCAAAATCAATTAACGACCCAGTTACAAGCCATACATGTGCATCATGGTTTAAGCGAGAATGCCGATGATTGGCTTCGTTTTACTAAACAACAGGCGCAACGGTTAGGCATCCCATATCAAGCGATTAATGTCGATTTACAAGCGCAAAAACGTCAGAGCTTGGAAGCCCTCGCCAGAGACGCACGCTATCAAGCATTGAGCGAGCATAGCGCAGATGACGCCGTGATCATTACCGCACACCATCAAGATGACCAATTAGAGACCATGTTAATGGCACTTAAGCGTGGTTCAGGCGTGTCGGGCTTAGCGGCGATGTCCGATATTCGAGCACATAACAAGCAGCAGTTATTGGCTAGACCTTTATTGAGTTCATCGAGAATGGATATCGAGCATTATGCAGAGCAGCATAATCTTGATTGGGTTGAGGATGAGTCCAATGTAGATGAACGTTTTGATCGCAATTTTCTGCGCCGACGAATTATCCCCAGCTTGCTGGAGCGATGGCCACATATGCTTAGCAGCAGCAGTCGCAGCGCCAAACATTTTTCCGAAGCGCAGCAATTATTAGAGCACTATGCAAAAGATGATATAAACACCATCAGCAATACCGACAAGCAACTGTTAATTGAGCCGTTAAAAGCCTTATCTGCTGCCAGACAGCGCAACGTTATTCGGTTTTATTGCAAACAGCATGGCGTATTGATGCCAAGTGAAGCGCAGCTCGAGCAAATCATACACACCTGTGTATATGCCAAAGTCGACGCCAACCCTCAGGTAAAGCTGGCAAACGCAATGGTCCGTCGTTATAAACAACAACTGTTGATAACGCCTATTTATCAAGATCTCAGTAATTGGGTACAAACCATAGATATCAATGACTTGCCACAGCAAGTATCATTGCCTGATGATATGGGAGTATTGCAGCTTGATATGGTTAATAATCAACACGACCTTGAGCTGAAAGGGTCACAGCAGTTGTTGCCAATCAGCAATGACTGCCGGCAACTAATACTCGATTTTAATTATCAGAATGTTAAGGTATGGCCTGATTTTAGAGACAAACGCCGAGAATTGAAAAAAGTGTATCAAGAGCTCGCCTTACCAAATTGGCAACGAGGTCGACAAATCAACGTGCGTATTGAGCAAACCCTCGCCGCCGTTGTTGATCGTTTTATCAATAAAGATTATTTACAGTCGCTTGCAAAGACAAGTGACAAACACCAAAAACTACTGCGAATTCGCAGGTGTGATTAACAAGAGATGTAACTTCTATGTCAGAACTATTAAGAAAACTCACTTCAGGAAGTCTGGTTGTACAGATCATCATTGCCATTATTATTGGTTGTGTTGTCGCAGCAGTGGCACCAGAAACGGCTAAAAACTTTGCGATTTTAGGTGGTCTATTTGTCAATGGTCTTAAAGCCGTTGCTCCGGTATTGGTTTTTGTTTTGGTCATCGCCTCAATAGCGAACCAAAAACTCGATAGTGACGCGGAGTTACGACCAATCATCATACTGTACTTTATCGGTACTCTTTGTGCGGCATTTACCGCGGTGATGATGAGTTTTATGTTTCCGACCACCTTATCGCTTGATTTAGCGGGTGCGACGGCCAATCCACCTCAAGGCTTGAATGAAGTATTGACCACCTTAGTGTATAAATTGGTTGATAATCCGTTCAATGCCATTGTCACCGGTAACTTTATTGGTATTTTGGCTTGGGGCTTAGGCTTAGGTTTTGCATTCAAGGGGGCCAGTGATAACACCAAAAGTATGATTCAAGATGTTGCCGATGCCATCACTATGGTGGTGCGTGTGGTGATTCGTTTAGCGCCTATTGGTATCTTTGGTCTGGTGGCCAATACCATAGCCACGACCGGATTTTCTGCGTTATTAGAATACGCTGAGTTATTGATGGTGTTAGTCGGTTCTATGTTGTTTATCGCCTTGGTTGTTAACCCAATTATTGTCTATGTGATCACCCGTCAAAACCCATACCCATTGGTGTTCACTTGCCTGGTTAAATCAGGTATAACCGCGTTCTTCACCCGCAGTTCAGCCGCTAACATTCCTGTCAATATGCGGCTTTGTAAGCAACTTGATTTACACGAAGATACCTATTCGGTGTCTATTCCACTTGGCGCAACCATTAATATGGCCGGTGCAGCGATCACCATTACCGTGTTATCGCTTGCTGCGGCGCACACCTTAGGTATCAACATCGATCTAGGTACCGCATTGCTACTGAGCGTTGTCGCATCGATATCGGCTTGTGGTGCATCTGGTGTTGCCGGCGGCTCATTATTATTGATTCCTCTGGCGTGTGGTTTGTTTGGTATTAGTAACGATATTGCCATGCAGGTTGTCGCTATTGGCTTTATCATTGGCGTCATTCAAGACTCAGCCGAAACAGCACTAAACAGCTCGACCGACGTGGTATTTACCGCTGCTGCATCGCACCATATCACTAACAAATTAGATTAATAGATAGCGTGGTTAAAAAAGGCGGCGTTAGCCGCCTTTTTTATCGGCAAAATTCGAGTAAACTTTAGCAGTTTATACTGCACAAATAATGCACCATTAAGTTTTCCACACAAGTTGTGGATAACGTTGTGCATTAACCTTTTACAACAGAACTAAGCCCTAATAAATCCTAGCCTCAGCGGTTGTGTTCGTTATTTAGACACTCCGTTTGATTGCTCACTTTTAATATCAACAGTGCGGTAATTCTGTGCGCTTTACATTATGTTAACGGTTATTTTTCGATTCATTATTGTTTGAAAGCCAAGCATTAACCTGTTAGAGCGCAAAACATTACAAAACCCTTTAATTATGCTATTCTAGCCGCCAATTTTTGCAAAATATCTTGGATGTTTTAGATGTTGCATTTGCATATGACACTCGCGGCGTTGAGTATCGCTTTGTTTACTTTTCGCTTTGCACTGAAAATGACCAAACCAGAGAAGTTACAAGCGCGTTGGTTAAAGATAACCCCGCATGTCATCGACACGTTATTATTTGTGGTGGGCATTATCATGATGGTGCAATACGCCTTATACCCAGGCCAAGTGCCGTGGATGACGGAAAAGTTACTGGCCGTAGTCGCTTACATCTTTACCGGTTATTACACCTTAAAGCTTGCGCGTAACAATACCATGCGAATTATCGGTTACCTAGGCGCAATGGGCTGGGTGATTTTAGTGGCCAGATTGGCCATGACCAAACAAAATTTTCTACTTTAAACGAACAAAGTAGCGACAACTTATTGTGGTACCCCTGAGTGGGTAATGAGTATTCAAATTAATGAAAGATTTATTATTGGCAGAACTGAAAGCCAAACAAGTCGACTTAGCTCAAGCTCTGTGTTTGATTGAGCAGCATGTCCTTTTGAATGATCATGCGGACTCACAGATGAATATGGAAGACATCAATGGTTTTATTGATTACTTTGCTGACAAGCTAACCGATATAGATGATCCATTAGATAGAGCAGAACGCCTATTGCGTCTGATTTTTGTTGAACAATTATTTGTCAGCGAACACAAAGAAAACTGGACCATCGCCGAACATCAATTAAACCATGGTATGGCGTATCGTTCATTGGCTCCAGCGGCAAAAAACTTGATGATTTTGCATATTCTGCGTGCCTGTGGTTTTCATGCTGAAGCCGTTTATGTGCCAGACCAGGTGATGTTACGCATCATTTGTGACGATGAATATGCGATAATTTTCCACAGCATTGATGGTAAACCAATCAGCTGGATGGAATTAGATCAGCGTTTAAACGATGATGACAATGAAGACGAACATGCGTCGTTAGAACCAATCAGCGATAACAAGTTATTGGTGCAATACTTACTCAGTGTTAAGAATGCCTTAATACGTGAAAATCGTTATTTTGATGCACTGACTCTGGTTGAGTTGGTTTTAGCGTTAGAGCCTCACGACCCGTATCATCATCGTGATCGCGGTTTCTTATTGCAGCAACTCGATTGCTACAAAGTGGCATTTGATGATTATAAGTACTATCTGGACAAATGTCCGGATGAGCCGGAAGCTCAATTATTGAAAATGCAGTTGGAAAATATCCACCTTGCCGATAGCAAGGTTCACTAGCACACTAGATAAATTAAAGCGGCAGCCGGACTGCCGCAACAATAATAATAAAAAAGTAGCCTGCGTCGTGGCTAAATAGGGAGATTTTATGGAAACAACCACAATGTTCACTAACGATGCGTCAGTATTGGGCTTACTGGCCATCATGCTTGGTTTGGTATTTTATACCGCGAATTCCACCAACCGACATTGGCAGCGTTTTTACTCTATCGTGCCAGCAGTATTACTGTGTTATTTCTTACCATCATTATTAAACACCTTTGGAATCATCAGTGGTAAAGAATCTAATCTTTATTACGTTGCGTCGCGATTCTTATTGCCGACTTGCTTGGTGTTGCTCACCCTGAGTGTTGATTTAAAAGCCATCGCCGGACTTGGCAAAAAAGCCATTATTCTGTTTTTTACTGGCATGGTGGGCATCATTATTGGTGGTCCAATCGCTTTGCTTATTGTCTCCTCGTTTACACCAGAGTTATTGGGTGTCGATGGGCCTGAGGCCGTATGGAGAGGCTTAACGACTGTTGCTGGCTCATGGATAGGCGGTGGTGCAAACCAAGCAGCAATGAAAGAGATATATGGCGTCGGTGATCAAATATTTTCGGCTATGATCACCGTTGATGTGATTGTTGCCAATTTATGGATGGCCGTGGTGCTTATTTTGGCGGCAAATGCCAAACAAATAGACGCAAAATCTGGTGCGGATACCAGCGCAATTACCCGTTTACAAGAAAAGGTCGAAAACTTCCAACAACAACACGCCCGTATGCCAACCTTAAATGATCTGATGATTATTCTGGCGATTGGTTTTGGTGTGACAGGTTTCGCCCATATCTTTGCCGACCTGATAACGCCGTTCATGGTCGATAATTACCCGACTCTTGACCGTTTATCTTTCCATAGCAAGTTTTTCTGGATGATCGTGTTTGCCACGGTTGTCGGAATTGGCCTATCATTTACTCGTTTTCGCAAGCTCGAAGGGGTCGGTGCCTCACGAGTAGGTTCGGCAATGTTGTATATATTGATTGCTTCTATCGGCATGAAGATGGACGTAACCATGATTGCCGACGCACCAATTTATTTTGTTATTGGTATCATTTGGATGGCGATTCACGCCTCATTGATGCTGTTCGTTGCTAAAATGATTAAAGCACCGTTGTTTTATATGGCGGTCGGCAGTCAGGCAAATGTTGGCGGCGCAGCGTCAGCACCTGTGGTCGCCTCAGCATTCCATCCATCACTCGCTCCTGTGGGCGTGTTATTGGCGGTACTGGGTTATACTTTGGGTACGTTTGCCGCCTGGTTTTGTGGTCAAATTTTACAAACTATCTCGTAATTATTAAGGATTATCATGGGTTTACAAACTATCGATTTTGCCAATGTCAGTGTTGCTAACGACAAGCCATTTGTCTTGTTTGGCGGTATGAATGTACTTGAATCAAGAGATTTGGCATTAAAGATCACTGAACATTATGTTGAAGTGACCAACAAACTGGGCATTCCTTATGTGTTTAAGGCATCGTTCGATAAAGCCAACCGCTCGTCGGTACATTCATTCCGAGGTCCAGGTATGGAAGAAGGGTTGAAAATTTTTGAAGAAATCAAATCAACGTTTAACGTACCTATCATTACCGATGTGCATGAAA
The DNA here is from genome assembly GCF_012932945.1 of Thalassotalea sp. Y01. NCBI lineage: Bacteria > Pseudomonadati > Pseudomonadota > Gammaproteobacteria > Alteromonadales > Colwelliaceae > Thalassotalea > Thalassotalea sp. Y01. Next base: position 140,335 of record NZ_JABBXG010000006.1, on the reverse strand, counting down.
CCCATCAAGCACAACCGGTGGCAGAAGTGGTTGATGTGATTCAATTACCAGCGTTCTTGGCTCGTCAAACCGATTTGGTGGTTGCGATGGCACAAACCGGAGCGGTGATTAACGTGAAAAAGCCACAATTTTTAGCGGCTCATGAAATGCGTCACATCATTAAAAAGTTCAGTGAAGCGGGCAACGAAAATATTATCTTGTGTGAGCGTGGTAGCTGCCACGGTTACAATAACCTTGTTGTTGATATGTTAGCCATGGATGAGATGAGATCTATGGCGCCGGTTATATTTGATGCCACGCACGCGTTGCAAAAGCCTGGTGGTCGTGAAGATTCAGCAGGTGGTCGACGTGCTCAAGCGGCACAATTGGCTCGTTCTGGTATGGCGCTTGGTATTGCTGGCTTGTTTATTGAAGCTCACCCTGATCCTGACCAAGCAAAATGTGACGGACCGAGTGCGTTACCATTACATGCATTAGAAGCGTATTTAGCGCAAATGAAAGCCGTTGATGACTTGGTTAAATCATTCCCACCATTAGTTACTGGTTAATGATATTGTCATAACGAAAAAGGAACGCTAAAGCGTTCCTTTTTTTGTTTGTACTGTTTTATTTTTGCGTTTTTGTTGTTGCGTTTACGCCATTAAATTAATCATAGCGATAAAACCTGTCAACATGATCAACAGGCACACAGTGACGGCTAATGGCAGCAATTTGTTACTGCAAACTTGTTGTACCTTGTCGGTACCGTAACGGTTCACCCAATATTTGGCTTTAGGGTTGCAGCTGATGTAGCTCATGAGCTTTTGCTTGTCCCTAAGTGCCAAGGTGTGTTTTAAACAAAAAAGACCTGAGGCGATGAGAATAAATGGAACAAGCAGGGCGGCTAACATAATATTTCCTCTTTTCGTCTACGTACGCGTAGTAAGATAAGCGTCGTAATCGGGAATTTGTTTTTGCATTGGCGCATTAAACAGCTGTGATGTAATCAACATATCTGCTGTTGATATGTTACAGGCGACAGGAATATTCCATACAGCAGCAAGTCGCAGTAGTGCTTTGACATCAGGGTCGTGTGGCTGTGCTTCGAGTGGATCCCAGAAAAAAATCATCATATCGATTTCTTGCTCGGTAATTAGTGCACCGATCTGCTGATCACCACCAAGAGGGCCTGAAATTAGCTTATTGATATCCAACCCTGCTTGTTGTTCTAATTGCGCGCCCGTTGTACCGGTGGCAAAAAGCCTGTGTTTAATCAATTGTTGTTTGTGTTGTTTACACCAATCAATCAATGCTGCTTTCATATTGTCATGGGCAACCAAGGCAATATTTTTGTTGGCAGCGGTGGTAACCTGTTTATAGTTCATTTGCCTGTCCTATATGTGTCTTACTCTGTTGTAAGCCTTTTTCACGCTCAGGGCAAGTGTTAACTGACTATGAAACATTACCGATGCAGTTTCATACTGGCTAAATCGTTAATCCCATCCTTTGATAACTCTTTGATGGCTTTCTTATAATGGCCACGTAAATGTGATTTTAGGTGAGGAACAACGTGTTTTTTATCTATACCTTTGGCCACGCAATACAGCGCTAACGTGAATACCGTATCCGCTTCCGGTAAACTGGCTTGTCGATTCGCCATTTTGTTATAGCAACTGCCACAGCCACCTTTAAATTGATACGCAGTATTAGCAAATATAACACCAAAGCCCATTACACTAGCAACAACATCGACCGCTTGAGGTGCGAGTTTTTCTGAACCTGGGATCGGCGATTTTCGATACTGTATTAACGCCGCTGACAACTGTTGCACCATAGTAGCAACTAGGTCTTGCGGTTGATTTATTTGTTGTGGGTTAAAGCTCAGCGGGATACGCATAGCGGAGCCTTGCTGGTAGTCATTATGACTGACCTGAATATCATTACCGCGCAGTGCGTCTGTAAAACCAAGTTGTGGCATGATGTTCGGTAATTGCGCGAATTGCTCTGGTGAATAGAGGCTGATTGGCCAATCCTGCATACCGGCATAATCTAGAGTATTACGAAACACCAATTGCGTCATTTCTTCAATGCTACTGACTTTACCCGGATAGAAAGTGTTCGTTGGTAATATCAGCTGGCTTTGTTCTTTGAAATAGGATTCGCCAAAGTTTTCGACGGCCCAAATAAAGGTATCGATTAGCCACTGTTTTGAGTCTGCATCGAGAAGAGGAGATGGTTTAAATAATGATGCTAGCATTGCGAGTTGAATCAGTATTAAAAAAGGCAATGTAGCATGTAACTATCTCGTCAACAAGGACAACAACGAGCATCACAGCAAGCTGGGCATTAAGCACTGCGTTAGCACTAAAATACGCGCCAGCATCAATCAACAGCAAAACTTGGCATTGGCCGTTTTTTTCCTCTATTAATTATGTGCACTCATCTTTATCTCTGGCATAATCTTGTTATCAATATTGTCGTTTAAATAAAAAGACACAGGATGCGCTTTCTTCATACCTCTGACTGGCACATTGGCCGGTTGTTTCAAAACCAATCTCTTCTTGATGATCAGCAATACGTGTTGGCACAAATAAAGCGCTATTTAGTCGAATATCAGGTCGATGCGTTAATTATCGCTGGCGATGTCTTCGATCGTTCTGTGCCGCCAGCCGAAGCGGTGCAAATCCTTGATGATTTTATTAATGAAATTCAGCAGCTTAACGTGATCACTATAATGATCAGCGGTAATCACGATAGTGCCAAACGTCTGCGTTTTGGTGCTAAGCAAATGCAGCACGCTGGCGTGCATATTCTTGCCGACTTAGCGGACATCGAACAACCTGTTATCGTCGAAAATGCCGGTCAGAAAGTGGCTTTTTATGGGGTGCCATATCATGATCCAAGTGAAGTTAGATTGACCTTTACTGACGATGATAACGCACAAACAATTCGCAGTTACGATCAGGCTCACAGTTATTGTGCGCAGCAAATATTGGCCCATAAAAATTTGCACCATAGTGATATGGCGGCGGTATTGATATCACATTGTTTTCTTGATGGCGCCAGCGAGTCCGATTCAGAGCGACCGTTATCGATCGGTGGAGCAGACAGAGTGAGCTGGCAGCCTTTGGAGCCATTTGATTATGTCGCCCTTGGTCATTTACATGGACCACAATATAAGGGTAAACCACATATTCGCTACTCTGGCTCGTTATTAAAGTATTCATTTTCCGAATGTAAACAACAAAAAGCGGTCACCTTGGTTGAACTAGAATCCGGCAAAGACATCGTCTTGACCTCACTACCATTAATCGCGAAACGCGACGTCAAAGTGCTCGAAGGCACCTTGCAACAATTAATAGAGCAAGGCCAGAATCATATAAAAGAGCATGGTAAAGCGAGCGATGATTATTATCTTGCCAAACTAACCGATACTGAAATCATGCTTGATCCTATGGGGCAATTACGCTCGGTTTACCCAAATGTCTTGCAACTCGAACGGGTTAATTTCGCTCAAAGTGAGCAGCAACATCAGCCAATTGCCTTTGATAATCAAAAATCCGAAGCCGATGTGTTTGCTGAATTTTATCAACAAGTGATGGGCATGGATTTAAGCCAATCGCAACGTGATTTGCTACACAGCTGTATTGATCAAGCGAAACAACATAAGGAGGGCGAATAATGAAACTGATTAATTTAACCATCAGCGCATTCGGCCCTTTTGCAAAAACGCAGACAGTTGATTTTACCTGCCTAGGTGATAACCCACTGTTTTTAATAGATGGCCCAACCGGCGCGGGAAAGTCTTCGGTGTTACATGCCATATGTTACGCCTTATATGGCGAAACGACCGACGAAGCGCGCAAAGAGCAGGGCATTCGCAGTGATCATGCTAGCGATGATACCTTGACCTCAGTTGGTCTAGAATTTGCCATTAAAGACAAGCGCTATCGAATAACCCGAACACCTTCGCAAATGCGAGCGGGTAAACGCGGCGATAAATTGGTCAAACACAACGCCACCGCAGAATTATTGCAGTTGCTTGACGATGGCACAGAACAGCTGCTCGTCGCCAAAAAGAAAAAGGATGCCGACGAATACATTTTACAAATTGTCGGATTAAGCGCGGATCAGTTTCGCCAAGTCATGGTATTACCACAGGGCAAATTTCGCGAATTGCTACTGGCCAACTCAAGCGACCGTCAAGCGATTTTGTCGACGCTATTTGCCACCGATATTTATCAAAAAATTGAAACGCAAATTAAAGAGCGTGCCCTGCAAATTGAGCGCCAATACAGTCAATTTAAAAGTAAGATTGATGAAACATTGAGCGAAGTGTTGGTCGACAGTAATGAACAACTGCAGGACAAAATTGTACAGCAACAACAATTGTGCGAGCAGCAACAGCAAGCCAAACATATTGAAGACGCTAATCGTCAATTATGCTTAGGCCAATATAAAGATGGCGAAAGCTTAAGTAAGCAGTTTCAGTTGCATGCCATAGCGACTGAAAAACTCACCGCAATAGAAAGCCAACGTGAGGCTATGCAGGCTTTAGCGCAGAAAATTGAACTGGCGTTAACAGCACAAAAAATTAAGCCGCAATTACAAGCGTTAGCCCAGCTAAAGGCTGACGTTCAACAAATTGAAACGCAGCAAAAGGTGTGGCAAAACGAGCAACTTGAGCTTAACAAACAACATCAACATGCCACACAGCAATGGCAATCGGCCAAACAACAACTGCAACAACGGGATGAGGTATTACATCGTATTGCTGGGTTAAAGTCCTTGTTACCAGTGCAGCAAAGTTTTGCCCATACTCAGCAGTATTATCAAGACCACGATAAGGCATTGCAAGACGCGCAATTATTACTGCAAAGCAAACAACAAGAGCATAAATCCATTGCCGAGCGCAGTGAAAAAGGCCGTCTGTTAATTGAACAAAGCCAACAACAACTGGGCCAGCAAAACGAGTTAATGCTTGAATTGAAAAATTTACAGCAGCAAGCAATATTATTGGACGAACGAGATCAGCTCAATCAAAAGCTGGCACGCACTCAAAACGATTTAAAGCAAGCGCAACAGGCTTACCAGCAACAATATCGACTATGGCAACAAGCTGAGCAGCATTATCATCAACAAGCGAGTCATTATCATGCCAATCAAGCGGCAGTATTGGCCGCTCAACTTGAGATAAACCAGCCATGTCCAGTGTGCGGTTCCTCTGTGCATCCTGCGCCATGTCAGGCAAATGGCGATAACAACGTTGATCAAGCAACGTTGGAGCAAGCGCAAACAGCTTGGCAACAGCAGCAACAACGATTAGCAAAATCGGATACCAATCAACAGCAACAACAATTACTAAGTCACCAATTCGAACAACGTATTGCACAAATTAATCAACAGCTTAAAGAACAATTTGTTGATAAACCCTCCGCCGATAGCGTTGAGGTAAGGCAGCATGTTAGTCGACTTGAGCTGCGTATTCAGGAGTTGACTACGGTTGCCGATAACATCAAAAAATGGCAAATAAACCAGCAAAAAATGAGCAAATCATTAGCGCCGCTTGCACATAATATTGAGCAATTAAACCAACAATTGCCTACGCTGGTTGCTGCCAAAGCCAGTGCTCAACAAGCACTGCAACAAGCCAGTGAGACGCTTGCTGAGAAATACCGTAAAGCGGGCGTATTAGAGGCCGAAATAGCCGAATTGACTGCACAAATATCTCAGTTAGAACAAACTCATAACGAGACTGAAAAGGCGGTGCAGGCATTGTTGCAACAAGTCACCGCAATCAATGCAAATATTGATCAGGGCAAGCAGAATATAACGACAGTATCCGCTCGTCTTAATACACAACAGCAAGTATGGTTAGCGGCGCTAGAGCAACATGGTTTTGCTAATGAACAGGCGTTTAAAGAGGTCGAACTCGATGAACAGCAGGTTGCTGCCTTGCAGCAACAACTTACCCAGCACAAAGAGCAACGCGAGCAAATAAAAGGGCAAATTAGTGCTCTTGCGCAACAGCTTGAGCAAAAGCAACAACCCAATCTTGACGCTTTGCAACAAAAACTCGACCTTGCCCAGCAGAACTTAATTGCCGCAGAACAGCTGCTTTCACAAACCACAATGCAGCATAACCGATTACTTGATGCGCAACGCAAAATCAGCGCCATTGAAAATCAACAAAGTGACAATAAGCGTCAATATGAGGTGATAGGAAATCTGGCTTTGGCGGCGTCTGGTCGTGGCAACGTAAGGGTGTCATTAGAACGCTTCGTTCTCGCCGACTTACTCGACAGTGTGTTAGCCATTGCCTCGAAACGATTGCATCTGATGAGTCGTGGCCAATATCAATTACTACGTCAAGACGAAAGTGCGCAGAAGCGCAATGTCACAGCGGGCTTAGATTTGGCGGTATTTGATAGTTACAGTAGCAAAGCAAGGCCGGTTGCAACCTTATCTGGTGGCGAATCGTTTATGGCGTCTTTGGCGCTGGCGTTGGCGCTAAGTGACGTGGTTCAGCAGCGCTCAGGAGGAATCGTGCTCGATACCTTGTTTATTGACGAAGGTTTTGGCAGCTTAGATCAAGACTCACTGCAGTTGGCCATTCAAACCTTAGTTGACTTACAGGCAACGGGTCGCACTATCGGCATCATATCCCATGTCAGTGAGCTAAAAGAACAAATGGCTAAGCGAATCGATGTTAAGAGTCAGCGTGATGGCAGTGCTATTAGCATGACGGTGTAACCCATAAGCATTTACGTCAGCAAGTAATAAAAAAGGGGCCTCCTGGCCCCTTTGTCGTAATATATGACCATTATTTTTTAAATAATTGTGACACTCTACTGATAAAGAAAATCGCAAACAATACGGTGTAAACACCATAAACAACGACCATCCATTGCGGCATAGAGTAGCCGATGAATTGCCAGCTTATTTCACCACAGTCACCAGTGGCTTCGAATAATGATGGTATCCATTCGTGCAGTGGCATCCAGCTTGGGAAATTAGGCACCAGATCACAGGTGTAAAACAGCGAGCCTGCATTGGCTTGAATGTCAACGTGCTCAACCGCCAGAGCTAAACCCCAAATGGCGCCAACCGCCCAGATTGCAAAGCCGATTAATCGTAGTAAGGTATATTTGTTGCCAACGGCACCAATGACACCGGCCACCATGATCGCCAAAATGGCAACGCGTTGATAAATACACATGATGCATGGTTCTAGCTTCATGCCATATTGAAAGTAAAGAGCGCTAAGCTCGAGTCCAAGCGCCGATAACGCTAATAGCCACCAAGAAAGCGGGTTGAGAACAAAGTCGTTTAATTTTTTAAGCATTAACTTCCTGCCTGTTAAGTATTTTTTTATAACGATTATGTTAGAAAATTATCTCAGCAAACAATACGGTGATTGCTGATCTTAATCAACAATTTAACGGCATTTTAGCCATAAAAAAAGCGCCAATTAGGCGCTTTTCTGTAAGCAATGATTAATGGCCCAAATCGCCACTGCCATCTACGATCGAATGATGCTCAATAATGCCCATCTCATAAAACAGGTCGGTATATTCAACCAACATCCCTGATTGAATGGTAATCAAGCCAACTATCGTTAAGACAATGGTATACGGTAAAGCCATGTAAACCATTCGGCCATATGACAAGCGAATCAACGGCGCTAAGGCAGAGGTTAACAAGAATAAGAATGCCGCTTGACCGTTTGGTGTTGCAACCGATGGCAAGTTTGTACCTGTATTAATGGCAACCGCTAACATATCAAATTGGTCTCGAGTAATTTGACCTTCAATTAAGGCTTTCTTCACTTCGGTAATATAAACCGTACCGACAAATACATTATCGCTGACCATCGACAAGAAGCCATTGGCGAGATAAAACATAACCAACTGCATATCGCCCTCAAAGGTTAGCACCCAAGCAATCACAGGCGTGAACAATTGCTGGTCAATAATAACCGCAACCACCGCAAAAAATACCGCTAATAGCGCGGTAAACGGCAACGCCTCTTCAAAAGCGTGGCCGATTTGATGCTCTTCTATGACACCAGTAAATGCCGTGGCAAGAATAATGACCGTTAGACCAATCAGACCGACGGACGCCAAATGCAGCGCCAAAGCGATAACCAACCAAAGCGCAATGACACCTTGGGCAACTAACTTCATATTATCCGCTCGGGTACGCGATGCCGTTTCATCTGCATCAAAATCTACCAGAATCTTGCGTACATTGTCTGGCAAATGGACACCGTATGAGAACCATTTTAACTTCTCAAGCAAAACACACGTGAGCAAACCGGCAATCAATACAGGGATGGTCACAGGCGACATACGAATCGCAAATTCGATAAATTCCCAGCCGGACTGCTCAGCAATAATCAAGTTTTGTGGCTCACCAACCTTGGTCATTACCCCACCTAACGCTGTACCAACACCGGCATGCATTAATAGGTTTCTTAGGTAGGCGCGAAATTGTTCTAGATCTTGACGAGAATAATCCGGCAATTCGTCATCGGTGGTTGAATCGTGATTATGGGTATGGTGTTTGCCTGAGGCGACTTTGTGATAGACCGAGTAAAAGCCTACGGCAACACTGATGATAACTGCTATAACGGTTAATGCGTCCAAGAAAGCCGACAAAAATGCACTGGCGAAACAGAACATAAATGACACCACAATCTTAGAGCGAATTTTGGTTATGATTTTAGTAAACATCACCAGCAGCAAGTTTTTCATAAAATAAATGCCGGCAACCATAAAGATCAGTAGCAACAGTACTTCAAGATTCACTTCAATTTCATGCAACACCTGACTGCTCGTCGTCATGCCAATTGCAACAGCTTGAATAGCTAACAAACCACCAGGTTGCAACGGATAACATTTTAGAGCCATGGCCAAGGTAAAGATAAACTCAAGTACCAATGCCCAACCTGCGATATAAGGTGAGATAAAGAAAAATAGGATAGGGTTGAGGATTAAAAAACCGACAATCGTCAGTTTATACCATTGTGGTGCTTGCCCCAGAAAGTTCTTAAACAGAGCTTGTGAGTAGGATTGTTGCATGCCGCAGCCTCTAGTTACTCGGTAATAAATACATTTTGTACGATATTTAACCACTGATTACAGTGTTTTACAGACATTTGTACAAATGTAGGTGGTATTTTTTTAAAGCGCCCGTATTTTAAAGTACTGATAGCATTCGGTAAACTGCTAATTAGCTTTTATTAACGAAATTTAACGAGATTTAACGAGTATTTTACCTTGACAGAGTCTGGTACAATCAGTTTATATAAGCACTAACATATCAACAGTTTTTGGGTCCAAGCAACATCCGTTGTTATTAAAATAGGACCTAGCGATGGAATAATAAATGATTATAAAAGCGCAAAGTCCAGCAGGGTTTGCAGAACAATATATTGTTGAATCTATCTGGAACGGTGGCTTCCCACCGGGATCTATATTGCCTGCCGAGAGAGAGTTATCTGAGCTGATCGGCGTTACTCGTACCACCTTGCGAGAAGTCCTACAGCGACTCGCTCGCGATGGTTGGTTAACGATTCAGCATGGTAAACCAACTAAAGTAAACAATTTTTGGGAAACATGTGGTCTAAATATCCTTGGTCGATTAGCCGAGCTGGACCAAGAAGGCATTCCTGATTTGGTTGAAAACTTATTGTCGGCTCGTACCAATATCAGTGCAATCTATATTCGTGGTGCGATAAAAAACAACCCTGATAAAGTGATTGAGTTGTTAGAAAATGCCATCGATGCATCCGATGACGGTGAAACATTCGCGGAAAAAGATTACCAATTGCATCATGACTTAGCGCTGGCATCGAATAATCCAATCTATGTTTTGGTTCTTAATGGTTTTAAAAATCTATACTCGCGCTTGGGTGGTATTTATTTTGCCAACCAAAATGCACGACAAATCAGTATTGATTTTTATAAGCGTTTGATTGAACTCGCTAAGCAAGGTGAATTTACCGAATCAGTGTATGCGGTTCGTGAACACGGTTTAATGCAAATTCCAGTTTGGAATGAAATTAAAGATCAGGTATTAACTGAGCTAGCCCAATAAGTAGTTATTCAACTCTTATAGACAAAAGTGATCTAAAAAATAACGACAATCGTTGAAAAGCGGTTGTCGTTTTACCTTAAACCCTAGTAAACTAGTCAGACTTTTAATTGGTGCGCTTTCCTTGTGCCTGGCGCAGGCAAGATTGTTAGAGGAATCTATGGAAACTATCGAAAAAATCAAACAGCAAATTGCTGAAAATCCTATTTTAATTTTTATGAAAGGTTCACCTAAGCTACCGAGTTGTGGTTTTTCATCGCAAGCCTCTCAGGCATTGATGTCATGTGGTGAGAAATTTGCTTATGTTGATATTCTTCAAAACCCAGATATTCGCGCAGAACTGCCAAAATATGCAAACTGGCCGACTTTCCCACAATTATGGGTAGATGGTGAGCTTGTAGGCGGTTGTGACATTATTTTAGAAATGTTTCAACAAGGTGAACTACAGCCTTTGATCAAAGAAACCGCAGAAAAATATAAAGACGCAGAATAATTCAATAAAGAGCTTGTAATTGCGATAATCATCGCCATATTTAATTACAGGTTTATCGTGCAATATATTGTTGCGCCAAATAATAATTTTATTTAGCTAAATCATTAGCGTTAACGAAAATGGAGAAAACCATGAGTGTATTAGTAGGTCGTTCAGCACCTGACTTTACTGCTGCAGCTGTACTAGGAAGCGGTGAAATTGTTGATAGCTTTAACTTAAGCGAAGCCATCAAAGGTAAAAAAGCAGTTATCTTTTTCTATCCACTAGACTTCACCTTTGTATGTCCTTCAGAGTTGATCGCATTCGATCACCGTATGGATGATTTCAAGAGCCGTGGCGTTGAAGTAATCGGTGTTTCTATCGATTCTCAATTCTCTCACAATGCATGGCGTAACACGCCAGTTAACGAAGGTGGTATTGGTCCAGTTCAATACACTCTAGTTGCTGACGTTAAACACGAAATCTGTCAAGCATACGACGTTGAGCACCCAGAAGCTGGTGTAGCTTTCCGTGGTTCTTTCCTAATCGATGAAGAAGGTAATGTTCGCCACCAAGTGGTTAACGATCTGCCATTAGGTCGTAACGTTGACGAAATGTTGCGTATGATTGATGCACTTTCTTTCCACCAAGAGCACGGCGAAGTATGTCCAGCGGGTTGGAACAAAGGTGACAAGGGTATGACAGCCTCTCCAGAAGGTGTTGCATCTTACCTTTCTGATAATGCTGACGAATTATAAGCATTAATTTAAACATTTTTGCAAAAGCTGCTTTTTTAAGCAGCTTTTTTTTTGTAGACTAGACTAAGGAAGTAGGGAGTAACAACCTTCCTGCGCGTTTATTTACCTGACATTAGTTTCAATGTCGTAAGGGGTAAAATAATAACGGATCATGGAATGACAATATGAGACTAAGTAAACCTATCTATGAAAAGCTACCGCTGATTTATTTCGGAGCCAGCGTTGCGCTTTTTTTTCGCTTCGATGATATCATCGCGCATACCTCGGCTTTATTGTTATATGTCGCATCAGCAATGGTGTCGGTTATGCGTTCGGACTATCGACGTCAAACCCGTATAAGTAAAACTGTGCCTGGCTTGCGTTTGCCACAATTCGTCTATGAGTATTATCCTTGGGCTTTTATTGCGGTATCGATTGTCTTGGTAAAATATAAGGCTGACGCCATTGGTATTGGCATCGCTTTACCATTGGCATTGTTTGCATTAAAAATTATGTATGTACGACGTCAGTCTAGACGGATAAACTTGATGCGTTACGGCGCGAAAAGCTCGTAACCAAATACTGTTAATCACATATATAGAAGTGTATACCTATGCATTGTTGTGCCCAATTTGTGCCCAGTTATGCATAGGTGCATGATAAGTAAGGATTTGGTTGCGTATGAGTCGTTATATCGGTTAAATAGATAACTCTAACTCGCGTCAGAACCGTCTTCAGGTTTCGTCTCTTGCGCTTGTTCTGCTTCTTCAGCAATCGGCCAACCACCAAGTTGTTGCCATTTATTGACGATAAAACAAAATAGCTCAGCGGTTTTCTCGGTATCGTATAACGCGCTATGTGCCTCTTTGTTATCAAAGCCCAGGCCGGCACTTTCACATGCTTTGGCTAATACTGTTTGGCCTAGCGCCAATCCTGATAGACTTGCTGTATCAAAGCTAACAAATGGGTGGAACGGGCTGCGCTTGATATTACAACGTTCCGTTGCGGCATTGACAAAGCCCAGATCAAAAGCGGCATTATGAGCGACCATAATCGCGCGCTTGCAACCATAGCCTTTCATTTCTTTGCGAATACGTTTAAAGATAGTTTTTAATACTTCCGCTTCATCGATGGCTGCACGTAACGCACAGTGTGGGTCGATACCTGTAAATTCAAGCGCCGCTGGCTCTAAGTTGGCACCTTCAAATGGCTTAACATTAAAACATAAGGTTTCTTTTATCGACATCAAACCGGTAACTTCATCCATGTGCAAGATACTGGCGGCGATCTCAAGCAAAGCATCGGTTTTGGCATTAAAGCCTGCGGTTTCAACGTCGATTACGACGGGGTAGTAGCCGCGAAAACGGCGGGCAAAAAGTGATTTTTCAGAATCCATAACAGCGAATGCAGTGCAAGCCTTGATTTAATTGAAGTATTTTTACTCAGGATGCAAAATTATCGCAAATCTCCCGCAAAAATTCATCTGTTGTTTTCATTTCCAGCAAGGTTTTTACCACTATTATCAATTTATCTAGGCATTATCATGATTCGCCTTGCAAACAGTGGCTTGCCAAGTAGACTATCAGCGGTGATATAAATTATAACGATGGAAAATTATGATAAAGCTTTTCAATTCTTTGCTTTGTAGCATGTTGCTGGTGTCTTTTGCCTCAGTTGCCGAAGTTAAAGACAATTTAACCTATGCCAATTACGATCAAGTTAATGTAACTCACGCCTATCTTGACCTTGAAATAGATTTTCAACAAAAAGCGGTCAAAGGGTTTACTGACCTGACATTAAATTGGTTGCAGGATGAACCGACCTCAGTGGTGCTTGATACCCGTGACCTTATTATCGACCGTGCGATGGCACAAGATGAGCAGGGCAAGTGGCATAACGTCGCACATCAATTAGCGTCTCGAGATGACGTTATGGGCTCAAAATTAACCATAGACCCTAAGTTTCAAGCGAAAACAGTTAGAATTTACTATCAATCAACCGAAAAAGCATCGGGTCTGCAGTGGTTAGGTAAAGAACAAACCCAAGGTAAAAAATACCCGTTTATGTTCAGCCAGAACCAAGCAATACATGCGCGAAGCTGGATCCCGATTCAAGATACCCCGGCGGTGCGTATGACCTATACGGCTCGCATTAAAACCGATCCGTCGTTACTCGCGGTAATGAGTGCCAATAATGAACCAAATGCCACAAAAGATGGTGATTATTTCTTTTCTATGCCACAAGCCATACCGGCCTATTTAATTGCTATCGGTGTGGGTGACCTACAGTTTAAAGCAATGAGTGAGCAAACCGGCGTTTATGCGGAGTCGTATATTCTTGAACGTGCGGTTGCTGAATTCAACGATACCCAAGATATGATTGACGTATCTGAAGCCATGTATGGCGAATATCGCTGGGGACGTTATGACTTGTTAATATTACCACCAAGCTTTCCTTTTGGCGGTATGGAGAACCCTAGACTTTCATTTATTACGCCAACCGTAGTCGCCGGCGACAAATCATTAGTTAACTTGATTGCCCATGAACTCGCACATTCTTGGTCTGGCAACTTAGTCACTAACGAAAGCTGGCGTGACCTTTGGTTGAACGAAGGTTTCACTTCTTATGTTGAAAACCGCATTATGGAGCGCGTATTTGGCAATGACAGAGCCATTATGGAGCAAGCATTAGGCGTTGCAGACTTGCACACGGACCTAGCCGATTTGCCAGCCAGTGATTCGATACTGTACCTCGACTTACAAGGTCGAGACCCAGATGCGGCGTTCAGTGATGTGCCCTATGTTAAAGGCCAATTATTTCTGATGTTTTTAGAGCAGCGATTTGGTCGCGAGAAATTTGACCCATTCGTGTTGGATTATTTTAATCACTTTGCGTTTAAATCAATCGGCACTAAAGAGTTTATCAGCTATTTAAATACGCATTTAATTCATAAATATCCGGGTATTGTTGCCGATAAAGAAGTGAATGAGTGGATTTTTGGAACCGGATTACCCGCTGATGCACCACAGCCACAATCCGATGTGTTTGTAAAAGTCGAACAGCAAAAGCGTCAATGGCAGGCGGGCGAGTTAACACTAAGCCAGTTGCCAACCGCTAATTGGACCGTGCATGAATGGCTTTATTTCATTAATGGTTTGGATCGTGATTTAAATGAAGAGAAGATGGCAGAATTAGACAAAGCGTTTAATTTAACCAAGAGTCAAAACGCTGAAATTGCACATGCATGGTATTTATTGGCGTTGCACTCTGGCTATGATGTCATTATGCCTGAACTAGAGCAGTATTTAATTGCCATTGGTCGCCGTAAGCTGATTGTGCCTTTGTATAAAAAGCTTGCTGAGTCAGAGCAAGGTCATGCCTTCGCTAAACGTGTATTTGCCATCGCTCGCCCAGGCTATCACCCATTAGCGCAAGGTACTGTTGACGACATCCTCAGCAAATAAAATGTATTTACCTTAATCAAAGCCCAAGTGAGTTGCTGACTTGGGCTTTTTTTATGAAGTTTCTCGGTTGGCATAGTTTTTACTACACTTTGACGAGAGCTTCAAAATGAATATCGCTATAAATACTGTAACAAAGGCGTCACTGTACAATGGATTAACTGCACTGATAAACAAGTTGTTGAGTCTAGTAAGCGTCGATTTTGATTCATTTTAAACTCGATAAACCATTACTCTGATGTTGAATAGAGCGACTTTGAATATGACGGATACGACTATGAGCCTTAAATTAAGCGCAGGTAACCACTTTCCTGCAATAGATGTTGTGCTAGAGAGTGGTGATACGGTGCGACTAGGTCAATCGAGACAAGCTAACACTGATTGGCAATTGGTGTTGGTTTATCGCGGTCGGCACTGCCCATTATGTACAAAATATTTGAATAATCTGCAAAACTACCAACAAGCATTGCTTGATGTTGGCGTAGATATTATTGCGGTATCGGCGGATAGTTTAGAACAACTGCAGCAACACAAAACGCAGTTGTCAGTCAATTTCCCTTTTGCTTACGGCTTGAGCATTGCTCAAATGCAAACCCTAGGCTTGTATTTATCTGACCCACGCTCACCACAAGAAACCGACCATGTATTTGCTGAGCCTGGCTTGTTTGTGGTCAATGAACAAGGCAATTTGCACGTGGTTGATATCTCAAATAACCCATTTGTACGTCCTGAATTAGAGGCACTGGTCAATGGTATTGGTTGGATACGCAACCCAGACAATAACTACCCTATACGTGGTATGCATGCGCCGTAGGGCGGTCAATCGCTAAACCCTTACAAGAAAAAAGCCTGCAATTGCAGGCTTTTTTTTGTCTAAAAGGTGCTGATGTTATTGCTTAACAACCATGATCACATCGACTTCATGATGACTTTGTTGTTCGTCAACAATAACTCGTACGTCATTGCCTAAGTGATCAAAATGCAACTCTAAGCGACCGTACTGGATTCTATCTGAACTTGGCGCGCCAAATTGCTCACTGTAAAACTGTCGTACTTGGTCAAAGTCTGACTTGGTAAAATAGGTCACCATCGCTGGCAATTCATCATTGAATTGAGAAAAAATATGAGCATCATCTAATACCGGAATATTTATGGTGGACTCACTGCCAACTTGCTCGCTATCAGACGGTGTAGCAAGTGGTTGAGATTGCTCGGCAATCGCAGTGTTGATACCGAAACACAGTAAACTTAGCGCGGTCAATGTTGTTATTTTTTTCATGAACAGGTCCTGCTGTTATTATCTTTTGTTAATTTACGTGGTTTCGGTTGTTGCGGTCAACTAAAACAGGTTAAACTCTGCCAACAATTTTACCTACCGTGTTATTTTACGGTGATAAAAAACACTTTTAATTCAATTTATAAGGGGATGTCTGTTGAAACATTGCGCTATTTTAACCATGGATTGCCTAGATGATTTTGAGGCATACGATCATTTATTCGATCAGCCATTGCTAGAACTTGGCTGGCAAACCCATATGGTGTCATGGCGCCAGAGCAACGTTGATTGGAACCAATATGACGTTGTGCTAATTCGCACCCCTTGGGATTATCAAGATGATGCACCATTGTTCATGCAAGTACTTACTGATATTGAACAATCCAGTGCCGTACTTGAGAACTCAATCAACATTGTCCAATGGAACATCAACAAAAAGTACCTGCGAGAGTTAGAGCAATATTCGGTCAACATTGTCCCGACTATCTGGGAAGAGCAATACAATGAAGCCTTGGTTGGTGAATACTTTGCGCGCTTTGATACCCAACAAATTGTCATTAAGCCTTGTGTCAGTGCCAATGCGGACAACACCTTTTGGCTAACCACGCAAAACTGGCAAGAGTATAAACAAGATTTAGCTAACGCATTTGGGTCACGTGATTTTATGGTGCAGCCATTTGTTGAAAGCGTCATCAATGAAGGTGAATATTCGTGTTTTTACTTTGATGGTCAATACAGCCACAGTATTTTAAAGACACCAAAAGAAAATGATTTTCGCGTTCAAGAAGAGCACGGTGGTCGACTTAAATTGGTTGATGCTGAACCTGTATTGCGCGAGCAAGCAGAGCATGCCATGGCAAAACTTGCTCAGATTGATGAAATGCCAATGTACGCGCGCGTTGATTTTGTTCGAATCGGCGATAGATTTGCGATGATGGAAGCTGAACTCATTGAGCCATCATTGTATTTTAATATGGATGAAAATTCTGCGCCTTTATTTGCCAAGTTATTTGCAGAGCGCATGACACGTAAACACGGTTTGTAATCGTCTGTATTTTCAATTAAAAAGGACAACTTAGGTTGTCCTTTTTTTGTTCTTTTGTGCTCCAAAAATTGACAAGTTTCGTCTGTGCATTACATTAGAAATAGAGCGCATTAAAGAAAGGGGGTGCCATGAAGTCAGTGGAAGAAAACAAACTTGAAGAGTGTTTACGACTCGCCGCCAATGAACCTGTAAACCGTCTACAGTTTTGCGACGTGCTATTAGAATCCGAGATATTCTTGCTTGGCACGGCGGGAGAGCCCGACGAACAAGGTACAGTCGAAGCGGCAGCCGACAGTAAAATTCAAATTCAACAATGGCAAATGCCAGACGGTTCACCGGTAATCCCATTTTTTTCATCACTTGAGGTACTGCAGAAATCTATTGACCAGGATGAATCTTATCTGGCGTTACCTGCGCGTTCTTTATTCGAATTAACTCAAGGCGCGACTTTGTTTTTAAATCCTAAATCTGACTATGGCAAAGAGTTTTTGCCTGACGAGGTGAACAACCTATTAACGGATGGTGTCAGTCAATCACCACAGCAAAGAGTGGTTGAGGAAGAAACCAAAGTGTTACTTGGGCAACCATCTATTTATCCGGCAGAAATGGTGGATGCGTTAACTCAGTTATTTTGCCAGCATCGCAACGTTAAAAAGGCTTACCTAGCATTGATGCATGACACGTCCATTGATGAGCACCCACATTTATTGATAGGTATCGAAGTCACTGGCCTGGCACATAAAGTGATGACCGAAGCGGGCAGCGTTGCCAGCGATACCGTACCCGAAGGCGAGTTTGTTGATGTGGTTCGCGTTGAGGAAAACGACCAAGGCGTTAGCCAGTATTTAAAAGAACACACCCAGCCATTTTATGAGAGAAAATGGGGCCGTCGATTATTCTCTTGGTTGGGGTCGGGGCATGCGTAGCAAAATTTTTAGCAGTATGAAAAGAGTTGTCCTGTTTTTTTCTGCTAATCAACTTGAGTTTATATATACTGCTCGAAGACTTTTCTTCGTTAGATGACAAAACGTTAGTTGCTGAATACAAGGCCGCAGAATCCGTATTCAGCGACGTTACTGATTTGGCATGTGCAATGTTATATGAAGGTCGTTGGTATGCCTCGAAAACAAAAGATGTTGATTATGGAGATCTCAAGCAACGCCTTGATGATATCAATATCGATTATCTAATGATCAGACACGACAATAATCAATGCCAAATTAGTTTAAGCAGGCATGTTACTGGATTTGCAGGCAAAGGGTATTCTTATAAGTTCCATTACAATCGTCAATCACCGCAGCTATTCGATCCTGTTGTTCATGACAAAGAAAACTGGAAGGCAGTGATTGCCTCTCGCGGTGAGGACGTATTCGCGTACGATATACCGTTATCAAACAATTGGTATCTCACTTTTACCCAATCTTAATTCCTGAATGAATAGAAGATCCCGAATCGAGTTCGGGATGACGTTTTTTGAAACGGTATGACGGTGTTAGTTCGAGATGAAGTTAGGTGTATGGATTGTCATATTCTCGATACGACAATCCATTAAAGCGTCGTCGCTAATTAAGTATTCGCGACAATAATGGCACGCAGTGGTGCAGGGTAACCTTCAATGGTTTTCTTCGGGTCGTTAGGATCAAGAAAATCTTGCAATGACTCGGTATCCATCCAATCGGTCTTACGTTGTTCTTCAAAGGCGGTTTGGTCAGTGTTAACCACGCGCACATTCTTAAAGCCCAAACGTTCCATCCAGAATACTAACGCCTCTGCACTCGGAATAAACCAAACGTTACGCATTTTTGCGTAGCGATCGCCTGGCACCAATACCGTGTTTTTATCACCTTCGATAACTAAGGTTTCAAGCACTAACTCACCGCCTTTTACTAACTGTGCTTTCAGTTGCTGTAAAAAGTCGATTGGTGATTTGCGATGATATAAAACACCCATTGCAAAAACGGTATCAAAGGCTTTTAACTCGGGCAGGTGCTCAACGCCTAGTGGTAATAGGTTAACTGCAGGGTCTTTAATGAAATGCTGCATCGACAAAAACTGCATCATAAACAGTTGTGTTGGGTCGACACCGACAACAAATTTGGCACCGGCACCACGCATACGCCATAAGTGATAACCACTGCCACAACCAATATCCAATATGTATCTGTCTTTTAAATCGCTGATATGTGGTTCTAGGCGATCCCATTTAAAGTCGCTGCGCCATTCGGTATCAATGTGAACACCATGCACATGATAAGGGCCTTTGCGCCATGGCTTGAAGTTTTTCAACAGAGCTTCAATGCGCTTTTGCTGGCCCGCAGGGATATCATCGGCACTACCAATGGTGACGCCATTGCTAATATCAATGCTTGAAGGTTCGGTTTGTGGTAACACATCAAGGGTTTTCTGCCACTGTTTAAACTCGCCATGCAGCTCATTTTTTTGCCAGTTTTCCAATTGCGCAGGCAAATGGGTAAGCCAATGAGCCAGACGGTTACCGGCGATTTGTTGATAAAATTGATTGAATACGTTTTTCATTATTTTATGGCGATTAGTGAGAAAAAGTTAAAGCATTGAAACCAGCTTGTGGCATGACTAAAGCCGGCTTGGCGTAAACGCTGATAATGGGTTTCCAGAACATCTGGTCGCATGACGTTTTCAATGGCCGCACGTTTTTGTGCGATTTCTAAGTCGCTGTAACCATTCGCTCGTTTAAAATCATGATGCAAATCGTTGAGTAACTCACGGCAGGTTTCATCGCCATCATAAATTTTTTCCGACAGGATCAATATACCGCCAGGCAATAACGACTCCGCGATTTTATCCATCAATTGTTGTCGTTTATCTTGTTCAATAAACTGTAGGGTGAAATTGAGTACCACGACCGAGGCATTCTCCATTGGGAACTCTAATATATCACCTTCATGAACCTCGCATGGGGTTGCTGCTTTAAAAGCATTAACGTGCATTTGACAGCGCTGCACCATATCTTTTGAGCTATCGATGGCGATAATTTTACAGTTGTTGGCATCTATGTTTTGACGCATCACTAAACTTGCGGCACCAAGAGAACAGCCTAAATCATATATGTTACTGTTGCTCTGTGCGTAGCGCTTACTCAGCTGGCCTATGGTTTCAATGATGTTTGAGTAGCCAGGAACAGATCGTTTGATCATATCCGGGAATACTTCAACGACCTGTGCATCGAAACGGAAATCGCCTACCTTTGCTTGCGGCTTTGAATAAATTATATCGGTCTGTTTATCTGTCATTAACTGTTTGTTGAATCTTTAATTGATTGGCTGCGCTATACACTTTGCATGAAACCACACGGATGATATCGCAATCTTTTATTGAGCCTAGGCAAATTATACCAGATAAACAAAAGCTTAAACGAGTATTAACGACGTCTTTTTATTCGTTTTATCAGCTTTGCGACCCAAAAAGCCTGAATTTTTATATTTGTGGCTTAACAGCAAGCACGTTGTGTCGATTTATTCTCGTAAAATATCGAGCCAATAGGTGACATTGCACCGCTATTCGCTATAATATCCGCCTTTGATTTTTGTCTTGTTCCTTATGGCGTTATACGCGAGGAGCTGAGCTTGAGAAAAGGCTTAGCAAAGCAGTGTAATAATAACACTGCAAAGGATCAGACCAGTAATAGACATGAGCAGGATAAATTATAATGCGTAGCGTATTTTGTGGTGAGGTTAATGAGTCTCACATCGGTGAAGAAGTTACATTATGTGGTTGGGTTAATCGTCGTCGTGATTTGGGCGCGGTAATCTTTCTTGATATGCGAGACCGTGAAGGTATTGTACAAGTAGTTTTCGATCCGGATTTGCCAGAAGTTTTGGAAGTGGCGAACACGTTACGTAATGAATTTTGCGTACAAGTTAAAGGTAAAGTTCGCGCTCGTCCTGAGTCGCAAGTAAACAAAGATATGGCAACAGGTGCGATTGAGGTATTAGGTTTAGAGCTTAATATCCTTAACAAAGCAGCGCCATTGCCAATCGACTTTAACCAAGAAAACAGCGAAGAGAATCGTTTGAAATATCGTTACTTAGATCTTCGCCGCCCAGAAATGACTGAGCGTTTACGTTTTCGTGCCCAAGTTACATCAGCCGTGCGTCGTTCATTGGAAAGCCAAGGTTTCATGGATATTGAAACACCAATCTTAACCGCCGCAACACCTGAAGGTGCGCGTGATTACCTTGTACCAAGCCGCACGCACAAGGGTAATTTCTTTGCCTTACCGCAATCGCCACAGCTGTTTAAACAATTGCTTATGATGTCTGGTCAAGAGCGTTATTACCAAATCGTAAAATGTTTCCGTGATGAAGATTTGCGTGCTGACCGTCAGCCTGAATTTACCCAAATCGATATCGAAACATCATTCATGACCGCCGACCAAGTCATGCAAGTAACTGAAACCATGATCAGCGAATTGTTCAAAGACTTATTAAATGTTGATCTGGGCACATTCCCGCACATGAGTTACCAAGAAGCGATGACCCGTTTTGGTTCAGATAAGCCTGATTTGCGTAACCCATTAGAGATGATTGATGTTGCGGATATTTTGAAAGACGTTGAATTTAAAGTATTCAATGGCCCTGCAAATGATCCTAAAGGCCGCGTGGCGGTAATTTGTGTGCCAGGTGCGGCAGCGACGTTCTCTCGTAAAAACATCGATGAATACGGCAAGTTTGTCGGTATTTATGGTGCCAAAGGTTTGGCTTGGATGAAGGTTAATGACATCGATGCTGGCATGGACGGCATCCAGTCGCCAATCTTAAAGTTCTTGCCTGAAACCGCAGTAGCGGCGCTACTTGAACGTACCAATGCAAAATCTGGTGACGTCATTTTCTTTGGTGCCGATGACTACACCGTCGTAACGGAGGCGCTTGGCGCATTGCGTTTGAAGCTTGGTGAAGACCTTGGCATCGTTAGCGATGAATGGAAGCCACTATGGGTCGTTGATTTCCCAATGTTTGAAGAGGCCGATGGTCACTTGCATGCATTGCACCACCCATTTACTGCACCAACCAAATTAACCGCACAAGAGCTAGAAGCAAACCCAATTGGCGCGCTATCTAATGCGTACGACATGGTTCTAAACGGTGTCGAATTAGGTGGTGGTTCAGTACGTATCCATAACCAAGAAATGCAAGCTGCGGTATTTAGAATTTTGGGCATCTCTGATGAAGAAGCGCAAGAGAAATTTGGTTTCTTATTAGAAGCGTTACGCTACGGTACGCCGCCACATGCCGGTTTGGCATTCGGTCTGGATCGTTTGGTTATGCTAATGACGGGTGCGACATCAATTCGCGACGTTATGGCGTTCCCTAAAACAACAACCGCGGCGTGTCCATTGACTAACGCACCAGGTCAAGCAAACCCAGAGCAGTTGAAAGAACTGGGTATCGCATCTGTTGTTGAGCCTAAAGCAGAGCAGTAACCTTTAGTCACTAAAGCGAGTTAATAAGCCTCGAGCATTCGAGGCTTTTTTATGTTCGAGCATAAGTCGCGGTCAACCGCAGCACTTAATGCTGCGATACATTGGTTGGCATCACACCAATTTGCGTTTATGCTAACTCTAACCGTCGTCATTCATCGGTAAAATAATAACAGTATGAGCATCATTCTTGGCATCGACCCCGGTTCTCGCATCACCGGATACGGTGTGATCTATAAACAGGGCCGTAAGTTTCAATACCTTGGCAGCGGTTGCATCAAAACCTTGTCTGCCGGCGATGATATCGCGTCGCGTTTGCAAGTCATTTTTGCGGGGGTGAGTGAGCTCATTACCCAGTTTAAGCCAGATATGTTTGCCATTGAGCAAGTCTTTATGGGCTTGAATCCTGCCGGCGCTTTGAAATTAGGCCAGGCGCGTGGAGCCGCTATCGTTGCGGCAACTAATGCTGAACTTGATGTTGCCGAATACTCCGCAAGACAAATTAAACAAGCCGTTGTTGGCACAGGTGCGGCTAAAAAAGAACAAGTCCAACATATGGTTACCTCTATATTGAAGTTACCGTCGATACCACAAGCGGACGCTGCTGACGCCTTAGCGGTCGCTATTTGTCACGCCCATAGTTATGACTCTTTAATAAAGATGGCCGGTCAGGCAAAGAAAACCGTACGCGGACGATTGCGATAGTTTTCGAAAACGCAGGTCTGTATAGACTTGCCGAATAGGGAAAATAGTTTACTATATATTTATACAGTGTTACTGTATGACCCATAGCAATAAAGAATAACATCAGGATACAAAGTGATAGGAAGATTGCGCGGCTTGCTTGTTGATAAACAGGCACCGGAAATATTATTGGAATGTGCCGGCGTTGGTTATGAAGTCACCTTACCAATGACCAGCTTTTATCATTTACCTCAGCTCGGTCAAGAAGCGATTATCTATACCCATTTTGCGGTTCGCGAAGACGCGCAGCAATTATATGGTTTTGCCAATCAAACAGAGCGTAAGCTTTTTCGTTTACTGATTAAGGTCAATGGCGTCGGGCCAAAGTTGGCGTTAGCTATATTATCTAACATGTCGGCAAATCAGTTTGTTCATTGCGTAAATCTTGATGACGTCACCACCATAGTAAAAATTCCTGGGGTAGGTAAGAAAACCGCAGAGCGCCTATTAATTGAAATGCGCGATAAATTAAAAGACTGGGGACTCGATATTGACACACCGGTCACCGATGCCATTAGTCTAGATATGGTGGACGGCGAAGTGGCTATTACGACAGTAACAACAGCGAAAGAAGATGCCATTACCGCATTGGTGTCATTGGGCTACAAAGCGGCGCAGGCAGATAAAGCGGTTACAGCGGTATATCAGCAAGAAATGAGTTCGGAAGAACTTATTCGTGATGCCTTGAAATCGATGTTATAAGTTAAAGAATTATGATTGAAGCGGATCGTTTAATACAACCTACATTAAGTAAAGAAGAAGAAACCATCGATAGGGCAATACGCCCGAAAATGCTTGCCGATTACACCGGCCAAGACCATGTAAAAGAGCAGATGGAAATCTTTATTCAAGCAGCGAAAAAGCGCGAAGAGCCGCTTGATCATTTGCTGATCTTTGGGCCTCCAGGCTTAGGTAAAACAACGCTTGCCAATATTGTTGCCAATGAAATGGGCGTTAATATACGTACCACCTCGGGCCCGGTATTAGAAAAGGCCGGTGACTTAGCGGCATTGTTAACCAACCTTGAAGAGAACGATGTTCTTTTTATTGATGAAATTCACCGTTTAAGCCCAATGGTGGAAGAAATTCTTTATCCAGCGATGGAAGATTATCAACTCGACATCATGATTGGTGAAGGTCCGGCAGCACGTTCGATTAAACTTGATTTGCCACCGTTTACATTGATTGGCGCGACAACCCGTGCCGGCGCATTAACGTCGCCATTGCGAGACCGTTTTGGTATCGTGCAGCGTTTAGAATTTTATAAAGTAAGTGACTTAAAGCACATCATTTCCCGTAGCGCGCATTTCTTAAATGTAGAAATGGATGACGATGGTGCATTAGAAGTTGCCAAACGCTCTCGCGGCACCCCTCGAATTGCGAACCGATTGTTACGTCGTGTGCGTGATTATGCCGAAGTCAAAGCCGATGGTGTTGCCAATCAAGACGTTTCAGCTAGAGCGTTAAATATGCTTGAGGTTGACTCGGAAGGTTTTGATTTAATGGATCGCAAGTTATTGCTGGCCATTATGGAGAAATTTGATGGTGGACCGGTAGGGCTCGATAATATCGCTGCGGCAATTGGTGAAGAACGAGAAACCATTGAAGACGTTATTGAACCTTTCTTGATTCAACAAGGCTTTTTGCAACGCACCCCAAGAGGTCGTATTGTTACGTCCAAGGCGTATTTGCATTTTGGTCTTGATATGCCGGAACGCTAATTGGTTTTTACACGTTAGCGAAAAACTTGTTAAGCGACTCTTTTATTAAGCTTGTTTAGATACTTATTTTGAGAGTTGCTCAGGGTGATCATAGTCGGTTATGGTGCCCTTATCGTCGACTTCCACAGTGATCAACTTTGCGCTATTGGCTTTTATAATATGTGCTGCGCCACTATCTCCACATAGCTTAGTCAACTGCTGAAAATACGGTTTAGAAAACCCCACTGGGTGACCATGTTGTGCCTGATAGGTTGGCCGAATGATATGCTCAGGCAACACAGCCTGTTTTAATAAAATAACGCTTTGCCCATTAATGTCTGGCATATCCGCGAGAAACACCCATACCCAACCAACCGCCGGTTGCTGAGTGATGCGCAACATCGCCGCAGCTAGACTGCTTCCCAAACCTATATCGACCGCCGGTGCTGAGATTAATTGAATTGCCTTATCGTCTATTAAATCAATAAGTTTTGCATCCTCATGACGATGCACTAAATAGACAATGTCAAAGTGGCATTTTACTGTTGCCAGTGTTTGCAACAACAGTGGTGGTTCACCACTAAATCGTTTATCTGCGCCAAATCGTCTGGAATAACCGGCGGCTAAAATGATCGCAACATGTTGCTCTGGCATGTCTGTCATCATAACTCTTGTTTACTTACACCATGTCGCACACGAATAATATCAGCCATCGTCGCAATGGCAATTTCTACCGGTGTTTTACTGCCGATGTGCAAACCAATTGGCGCATTAAGTCGGCTTAATTGCTGGTCATTAAAACCGCATATACGCTTTAATCGTTCTAAGCGTTTCTCTGTGGTGCGCACTGAACCCATAGCTCCGATATAAAATGCTTTGCTTTCAAATACCGTCATCAATGCGACATCATCTAATCTTGGATCGTGGGCTAAGGCCAGTACGGCACTATTGGACGTAGTGTATTGACTGACAAAGTCGTCTGGGGACATCCAGGTAATATCTACACCACCGTGTTTCTTGTCGAACTGCCAGGTGTTGCTGAGTTCTTTGCGCATGTCACACACCTTGACGTCAAAACCACTTAATAACCCGAGGCGAGCGATTTGTTCGCTAACCAAGCCTATACCAATTAACAATAACTGAAATATCTCCTGATAATGCAGTTTAATTTCATCGCCAATCTGTTCAATACTGTGCAAAGGCGGAGCATTAGAATCGATAGCGCACAGTTGCCGTGATTGAGAATCTAAGTGTACCGTTCTTTGATAGGGGCGCTGGTCATGTGCTAAGTCTAACCATTGTTGAAAGTAATCACGCTCAATTTGGTTGGCATCGATGTATTCAATAAGCAATTGGATCCGTCCACCACACGGCAATTCAGCATAACTGGCGGCTTGTTGGCCATGTTCGCCGTAAACAAAGACTTGATTACATTTGTTAAAATAGTCGTCATTTAGCATATCAACAAATGCGTCTTCTAGGCAGCCACCAGATATGGAACCAAACCGTTGTACACCGTCAGTGATAAATAGTGAGCCTATAGGGCGGGGCGCTGAACCATAAGTATTAGTAATCGTGCACAACCAAAAGCTGTGATTATTGCTTAATAAGGTATTGGCATGTTCTAAAACGGCTATATCGGTAAGTTGCATGAGCATATTAAGTTGAAAGCATTGCTTATAACTTACTGATTAATTGTTTATTTGGCAAAAAAAAAGCCCACTTGAATTCAAGTGGGCACAACAATAAGAGTTGATAGTAGGAAGTTAAATAAATCCAGGAACAATAAATAACAAGAGATGTTTCTGAGATGCGTGCATTCTATAGAGATTTTTTTTTAGCAACAAACAAGATTTTTTTGGTTTTCGCATAAAAAAAACTAATGCGACATAAGTGAGGTGAAAGAAATGACTAAATATGCAATTGTTGCCGTGATGTATGCGTATAAAGCGTAAATGTTAAATATTTATTAACGTTGTTGGTCACCCAAAATGACCTGTTATGGATAATAAAAATTTGCGTTAATTCTTGCCTTCGCATTTTTTCGCCAATTTTTTTGCTATGTTGCTTATAATTTCTGCAAAAAATAACCGCCTGCACTTGAGGCCAAGGCCAGATATGACGTAAGATAGGGCCTTATAGTTGTGGTAGCCACTCAAAGAACCATTCATGGATAAAAATAATAATTTTACCTATCAGCTCCGAGTTTATTACGAAGACACCGATGCCGGTGGCATAGTTTATTATGCAAACTATTTAAAGTTTGCTGAACGTGCGCGCACAGAATGGTTACGAGCCTTGGGTATTAACCAATCTTTTTTTCTTGAACAAAAACTTGGCTTCGTGGTCAGAAAAGTAGAAATGGATAACAAAGCATCTGCAAAACTGGATGACTTACTAACCATAACAACAACAATTTCGAATTTAAAAAAGGCAAGTTTGCAATTTAAGCAAGATATACACAACCAAGACGGTGTACTGTTATGCAGTATCTCTGTGTTAGTTGCCAGTGTGAATTTAGAAAAAGCCCGACCTTGCCCAATTCCTCAAGTCATATTAGGAGCATTAACCAGTGCACGCTGAACTATCGTTTTTTGATTTATTTTTGCAAGCCAGTTTACTCGTAAAAGCAGTTATGTTGACCTTACTGGGTTTCTCTATTGCTTCATGGACCATGATCATTCAGCGTTCAAAAGTATTAAATAATGCCAAACTTCATGCCCAATCATTTGAAGATAAATTCTGGTCAGGCGCCGACCTAAGTAAGTTATATAAAGAAATTAATTCTCGAGGCCATTTTGTCGGCCTAGAAAGTCTATTTGTTGCCGGGTTTAAAGAGTTTGCCCGCATTCGTAAAAACCCAGGCGCTTCATCGCAGGAAGTCGTTGATGGTACTCACCGCGCTATGCGCGTCGCCTTATCTCGCGAGGTTGACGAATTAGAAACCCACCTATCATTTTTAGCGACGGTTGGTTCAATCAGTCCATATATCGGTTTGTTTGGTACGGTTTGGGGGATCATGAATTCATTTATTGCCTTAGGCGCTGTACAACAAGCAACCTTAGCCATGGTTGCTCCTGGTATTGCTGAAGCTTTGATCGCCACGGCGATGGGGTTATTTGCTGCGATTCCTGCAGTAATGGCATTTAACCGTTTCTCACACAGTGTCGAAAAACTGGAGAACAGTTACGGTAACTTTACGGAAGAGTTTTCCAGTATTTTACAACGTCAGTCGGTGGCTATGTCACAACAATCTCAGCAATCTGCTCAGTAATTCGGGAGAGCGACTATGTATGTTCGTTCCAAACGCAAACGCGTAGCTGAAATCAACGTTGTTCCTTATATTGACGTGATGCTGGTCTTGCTGATTATTTTTATGGTAACAGCACCATTGATCACTCAAGGGGTGAAAGTCGACTTACCAAAAGCGGATTCAGAGGCGCTATCAGAAGATTCTAAAACACCTTTGGTAGCCAGTGTTGATGCTAATGGTCGTTTTTATCTTAACGTCGGTGACAGCAAAAGTGAGCCACTAGAGCCAGATGAGCTCGCGACCTTGGTAAAAGCACGACTCACCGTAGACCCTGAAACCCCTGTGGTGGTCAATGGTGATGGTAATGTTAATTACAATTCCGTTATTCAGCTGATGGTGTTGTTGCAAAATGCCGGTGTGCCATCGGTTGGTTTGATGACTGAGTCACCGGAGAGTTAATCGCGTGAACGTTATCAAGAAGATGATTGCTAATTTAGTCGATAGATGTATGGGGATATTTACCTATCTACCCGACGGCAAAACAATCAAGCAAAATTATCTAATCGCCCTTGGCGCTGCGGTAGTTGTGCATGCGGTATTTGCGATTATTTTGATGGCAAATACTGATTTTTCGCCAAAGCAAAAGCCGACACCGAAACCGCAAATGCAGGTTATCGATGCGGTGGTCGTTGATCAATCTAAGTTGCAACAACAGGTGGACAAGCTTAAACGCGAACAAGCTAGAGCGAAAGAGCGTGAGCAAAAGCGTATTAAGGATCTTGAACGCCGTGCCGACGATGCGCGCAAGAAGCGTCAAGCCGAAGCGGATCGCATTAAAAAGTTAGAAAGCGATCGCAAGAAAAAAGAAGTCGAACGCAAAAAAGCTGAAGACGCAGCGAGAACGGCGAAAGCCAAAGCAGCGGCTGAAGAAAAAGCGCGACAAAAGAAAGTTGCTGAGCGCAAACAGGCTGAAAAAGCGGCAGCAGAAGCAAAAGCGAAACGTGAACGTGAAGAAGAAGCGGCACGTCAAGCAGAAGCGGAGCGACGTCGCAAGAAAGCCGAGCAAGAGCGCAAGCAAAAAGAAGCGGCAGAACGAGCAGAGCAAGAACGTTTGTTAGAACAACAAATGTTAGAAGAAATGGCGGCGCGTCAAAGTGCTCGTAGCCAGCAGGTGATGAGTGAAGTCGATAAATACAGTGCCTTGATTGTGCAATCAATTGAGCGCAACTTTATTCAGGACGAGGCCACAATGCGTGGTAAATCCTGTAAAGTACGTATTAAATTGGCTTCTAGCGGCTTTGTTATCAGCGCCTCAGCGGTAGAAGGCGATAGAGCAGTTTGCCAAGAAGCGGTTAAAGCGGTCAATAAGGCCGGAACTTTGCCTGTATCGAAAGATCCGTTAGTGTTTGAACAATTAGAAAACATCATCATTACTTACGCACCAGAGTTTAATTAAAGAAGACTATGCTAAAAAAATTATTATTAACCTTATCTTTATGTTGCTTGGCTTTAACGAAAGCCCATGCTGAACTGGAGTTGGTGATCACCGGCGGTGTTAATACCGCAAGACCGATTGCCGTATTACCTTTTTCATATGATGGCGCAGAACCATTGCCACAAGACATTGCTAAAATTATCAGCGAAGATTTATTGCGCAGTGGTAAGTTTAACCCTGTAGCCACGATGAACATGCCGCAGGCACCATCGAAGGTTGAAGACATCGACTACCAAGCGTGGGCGTCTATGGGTGTAGAAGCCTTGGTGATGGGCGAGATTGAAAAAACCGAGGATGGTCGTTTTTTGGTTTCATTCAAACTGATCGACATTATTCGTGGTCAAATGACCGGCGGCGAAGGGCAAGCATTACAAAATGGCCAGTTGGTGCAAGGTAATTCCCATGTATTAGTTAATTCTCGTCCAACGCAGTACATCACCGCGAATTTATTGCGCCCTAAAGCGCACCAAATTTCTGATGTGGTTTATGAAAAATTGACTGGTACACGCGGTGCCTTCTTAACCAAAATAGCGTACATTGTCGTGCGCGATAGCGGCGCTAAACCATATCAGTTAGTTATGGCTGATTACGACGGTTATAACGAACAAGTCTTGTTAAGTTCGTCTGAGCCTCTGATGTCACCAACTTGGTCTCCAGACGGCACAAAGTTGGCTTACGTGACCTTTGAAAAGCGTCAAGCACAAATATATATCCAGAATATTTACACCGCTGAACGCGAGGTCCTCTCTAGCTTTAAAGGCATCAATGGTGCACCTCGTTGGTCACCCGATGGCAAAAACATGGCTCTGGTATTGTCTAAAGATGGTAATCCAGAAGTTTATGTCATGGCTTTGGAAACTAAAAAGTTACGTCGTATAACCCGCCACAGAGCCATTGATACTGAACCAAATTGGTCGCCTGATGGAAAATCTTTGATTTTTACATCAGAACGGGGTGGAAAACCGCAACTATATCGCGTAAATTTAGCTGATGGTAAAGTGAGACGTCTGACGTTTGATGGTGAGATGAATCTAGGCGGTTCAATCACTCCAGATGGCAGTCAGCTGGTTATGGTGAACAGAACACAAGGACAATACCATCTTGCCAAACAAGAGCTAAGCTCGTACGCGCAAGTTCAGGTGCTAACCAAAACGCGCCTGGATGAATCACCAAGTATTGCGCCAAATGGCGGCATGATTATTTACAGTACCTTGCACGGTAATCGTCAAGTACTGGGACTTGTGTCTGTGGACGGTCGATTTAAGGCCCGCTTACCGGCTAAAAATGGTCAGGTAAAATCACCGGCATGGTCACCGTTTTTATAAGAACAATAATTTTAAAATAATAAAATTTATATTAATTAAGGAAACATAATGCGTTTAAATAAATTAGTAAAAAGCATGGCAGTAGCTTTGCCAATGTTGGCCCTAGCAGCCTGTTCTTCAAACGATACCACTGATGAAGAAGCACAAATCGCAGCAAATAATGCAGCGGCTCAAGCACAAGCTGAGCAAGAAGCTGCTGAAGCGGCAAAAGCAGCTGAAATTGCTCGTCTAGAGCAAATCAAGCAAGAAGAAGCTGAAAAGCTTTCTGCTTCTAACACGGTTTACTTCGATTTCGATACCGCTAAATTAGACACGTCTGTAACGTCTATTTTAGATATGCATGCTACATTTTTAGTGAAAAACTCTAACACTAAAGTTGTTATTGAAGGTCACGCCGATGAGCGTGGAACGCCTGAATACAACATCGCTCTTGGGGAGCGTCGTGCACAAGCGGTACAAAAATACCTAGAAAACTCTGGTGTACTTTCTTCACAAATTGAAACTGTATCTTACGGTGAAGAAAAGCCAGCGGTTAACGATCGCTCAGAAGGTGCGTTCGCTAAAAACCGTCGCGCTGTATTGGTATACTAATTCAGGCGGAGTAATCGATGAAATCGTATAAGCTTCTTTTAGGTTTTGCGGTTGCAGCAGGTGCCAATAGTGCACTTGCTGCTGAGCCTGCCCCTGTCCTCGACATTAACGAGCAATCGGCTAATGTTAATCAATCTCAACCTACCGATGTCGAATCATTGCAGCGCATGTTGCAAGTACGAAATCGAGCGCTGATCGATATGCAACAGCAAATCGATGACTTACAAACGGAAGTCAGTGAGTTAAGGGGGGTAACCGAAGAGCAAGCCTATACGATTAATCAAATCCTGCAGCGTCAACGTGAGCTATATCAGGAGATTGATCGTCGATTGTCACAAGCACCAGCAGCAGCAGCTGCATCGAATGCAGGTGGTGCTTCTCAATCGTCAATAGATTACTCTTCCAATCTAACTGAGAATCAGTCCTATGATCGTGCCGTTAATCTGGTATTAAAAGAGAAACGCTATGATCAAGCGATTGCTGAGTTCAAAAACTTTACTCAACAGTATCCGAACTCAAGTTATTCAGCGAATGCCCATTATTGGTTAGGGCAATTGTTGTTTAATAAGGCCGATTTAAGCGGTGCAGAAGCAGAATTTAATATAGTTATCAATAACTATGAAAGTTCTACTAAGCGCAGTGATGCGATGTTGAAACTGGGTATGGTCGCGCAAAAACAAGGAAATAATGCGAAAGCAAAATCCCTGTTCGAACGTGTTGTCTCAGAATATGCCGGATCTTCGGCAGCTCAATTGGCAAAAGCACGTTTAGCCAGTCTATAATAATTTGGCAACGTAGGAATTTTTAAGGGCAATATCTAAGGATGATTGCCCTTTTCATTCTTTTAGGGGAAATAATTAATAGAGCGCTGATGACATATTTTTACAAAATGTGATTATAACTTGCTCTGTTTGCTGACTTTTTGTGCTAACAAACAGTTTTTTTCAAAAATCTAGAAATTGTTGTTGCACTAAAATTTATTATCAGTATCATATGCCCCGCGTTGAGGCGCCAAGCCTTAACACAAACCTTATGTCGGTCGTTAGCTCAGTTGGTAGAGCAGTTGGCTTTTAACCAATTTGTCGAAGGTTCAAATCCTTCACGACCGACCACTTTCTTCACCAAGGAAAGTGACTGTTAACACTACATTCTCAATAAACCAATATGAGAATGTGAAAATATATATCGGTCGTTAGCTCAGTTGGTAGAGCAGTTGGCTTTTAACCAATTTGTCGAAGGTTCAAATCCTTCACGACCGACCACTTTCTTTATTAC
>NZ_JABBXG010000006.1:93270-107379 GCF_012932945.1 Thalassotalea sp. Y01 | reverse complement strand
ATATCTCTTTTACTCAAAACATCAAAGCCAAGGCTTTTAACCATTAACATCAAATCTATTCGCAGGTTCAAATCCTTCACGACCGACCACTTTCTTTATTACAGAGAGTGATTGTTAGCATTAAAAGCCAAGGCTTTTAACCGTTAACATCAAATCTATTCGAAGGTTCAAATCCTTCACGACCGACCATTTTCTCAATATCTCTTTTACTCAAAACATCAAAGCCAAGGCTTTTAACCGTTAACATCAAATCTATTCGAAGGTTCAAATCCTTCATGACCGACCTCTTTCTCTATGTTTGGTTTTAGCGCAAATACAAACACTCCTTGTAATTACCCAGTCATATTGATTTAATCAAAACTTATCCAATACGCAAAAGTGCCGTTAAAAGGAAAGTAATATGGGATTTCTAGATAAAGCCAAACAATTCGGCGATAAAGTAAATGAGCAAATGACCGCATTTAGCAGTGATGAAGTTATCGCCAATACCATCATCAAGGCAGTGGAGAAACAAGAAAAGGTAAATAAGCTGCTAAAAGAAAAAGGCTCAAATTACCGTGTAGCAGATATTGATTTAGGTATGGGTGTTCCACCTAGCGTTATTTTTGGTGTTCGCCGAGTGGGTGAAAAAGACGATGAGTTGCAAGACCTGTAGCATATAAGATTCATTGTAACTCACTAATACCCGCCATTGATGTGACAATGGTTTCTCTGCATTCTATTGTCTCAACAAAACCTAAATGTTGCTATCATCAACAATCAAAAGCCTATGCCGCTAGCCGAGTTTCACTTGCGGTTCGATTGCCACCCACCTTGGCTGATTTTTATCAATTGCCTAACTCATTTTATTATTTATCTACTATATTAAAATCAATAGGTTATTAATGTGGATTGATAAAAGATGAAAATAAAAACACTTATCTCTGCGCTATCATTGTTGAGCTTGTTGTTTATCACAGCAGTAAAGGCTGAAGAAGAGGTTGCGCCATTAACGGATATATTCGTTGTCACCATCAAAGATTCAGATAGAGAAGCATTTGAGGCGGCTCTGAGAGCCCACATGCAATTTCGGGTGAATCAAGGTGAACCAAACAAGTGGCACGTGTATACGCAAGTCGTAGGGGAAGAGCTGGAAACTTACATTTTACGTTCATGTTGTACCAATTGGGATAAAATAGCCGAACACGCAGATTGGTCAAAAAATGCTAAAACCACACCTCACTGGCGCAAACACGTTGGTAAGTATGTGGTAGATTCTGCGCATTACTACAGTCGCTACGATACAGAGAACAGTTCTTGGGACGATGATAAGCAATTTAAGTACTTTGGTGTTGAGTCTCTTAAAATAGCGCCTGGTAAAGGCATACAAGCTCGTGAGGCGATTAAACAAGTCAGTGATGTAGCAAAACAGATGCAATGGCAAGATAGTTGGTCTTGGCATACTCGTATCGGCGGTGAGGCTCAGGTTCAATTAGTATTTGGTTATCAAGCCTATGAAGATATGATGCCACCAGAAAAATCATTCTATCAGCGGTTGGTAGAGCAGCTTGGCTCCGATGATGAGGCAAGAGCCATGATTGAAAGCTATGGCAGTGTTTTTTCATCGTCAAATTATGCCATATATGTATTGCGAAAAAGTCTATCTTCACCGGCCAGTCGCTCTAAATAATAGCCACAAAAAAGGCGCTTAAAGCGCCTTTTTTTGTAGCCGTAATTTATTCGCTTTCTGCCTCTGGCTTATGGCGATTTGTCACTCTTTCCCATAAGGGCAATAGCAATCCACCAATGGCGCCGTACAAATGCGCTTCAATGGCAACCCGAGCATTAATAAGCTTTTCAACATCAGCGCTGGAACCAGCCAATTGCTCATAGGCTATTTTCGCCCAGACGCCGATTAATAACAGATATCCTGAGCGCCAACCTTTGTGAATATCTTTTATTGCGCCCCAAACAAAAATACCGTGCAACACCCCAGACAAGCCAACGTAACGAACGGTGTCTGGAGATAAGAAATACATGCCTATACTGCAAACCAAGGCTGCCACGGTAATACTAATCGCATATGTGTGATGACGATAGTGCTCACCATGCAAAGCCCACAACATGGTTAAACCGGCTAGGTTGAGCAGTAAGTGGTTCGTATTTGTGTGCGCAAAATGGCCCGTGAGCAAGCGCCACCATTCACCTTGAGCGATAAGGTCCCGATGGTAAATTAGCTGGTCGATTATCGGCTTTGGAAGAAAATGGATAATAACGGCAATGACAAACACAATTGCAGGTAGTAACCATGCTTGACGATTTGTTGGTAATGATAGCTTCAACATAGAATTTGCTTTACTTATAATGCACGTATGCAAACAATTTTGATTTTTTTATGAGCCGACAGTATTGCACAAGGTGCGAGCGACCGCTAGTCACATGTATTTGTAAGTTTGTCCAAACTATCGATAATCATGTTCAAGTGTGGTTTTTACAGCACCCCAAAGAGCAACATCATAGCAAGGGCAGCGCCAAACTTGCGCATTTGTCTTTGCGCAATTCTCGCATATTGATAGGCGAAGACTTCAGTGATTGCGACGCACTTAATCAAGCAATCCAAGATGACCAAGTTAACGTGCGTTTACTGTACCCAAGTAACGACGCCGAACTTGCTCGGCCTATAAGTGACCAACAACAAGCTAAGTTGGTTATCGTTATTCTTGATGCAACATGGAAAAAAGCCTATAAAATGTTGCAGTTATCTAAAAATTTACAGGCATTGCCAACAATAACGCTGGATGCTGAGATAAAAAGCCAGTATGTTATCCGTAAACACCATAAGGTGAATGATGTCTCGTCCTTAGAAGCATGTGCACATGCGCTGATAGCGCTTGAGGACAACCCGACTAAGTATCAAGGGTTACTCAATGCCTTCACATCATTTAACCAATGGCAACTTGAGTTATCCGGCGGTCACCAGCAACAAAAATAAGGAATTATTGTGTTCAATCTGAAAAAGCTGCTTCTAACATCTGCGCTACTATTGCCATTAACAGCCTGTACTCTCGATGGTACCTCATCTGAGGTACGCGAAGACAGAGAGCCTGAAGCGGCAACCGGTATTGAACAAAAAGCGCTGCATACCGCGCAAAAGTTTATGGTGGCTGCGGCAAATCCATACGCGTCTCAAGCGGGATACAATGTGCTTGAGAAAGGCGGTAGCGCAATCGATGCGGCGATCGCTGTGCAGTTAGTGTTAACCTTGGTTGAGCCACAATCATCAGGTATCGGTGGCGGTGCCTTTATATTGCATTTTGATAATCAAGCACAAAAGTTAACGAGCTTTGATGGTCGTGAAACGGCGCCGGCTAAATCATCTCAAGATATGTTTTTACAAAAAAATGGCCAGCCTGTTCGTTGGATTGACGCAGTGGTTGGTGGTCGAAGTGTTGGTGTTCCTGGTGTATTAAAAGCACTGGAAGATGCCCATAACAAATACGGTACCTTGCCTTGGGCTGCTCTGTTTGAGGATGCCATTACGCTTGCCGAAGAGGGCTTTATCGTTTCGCCTCGTATGGCAAAGTTGGTGGCCATGGGATTTAATCCAGGCATTAAAAAGTTATCCAATGCCAGTAATTACTTTTACCCTAATGGCCAACCTCTGGCACAAGGAAGCCTGTTAAAAAATCCACAACTGGGTAAAGTCTATCGAGCCATTGCCGAGCAGGGCACTGAGGTATTTTACCGTGGCTGGATTGCTGAAAATATCGTCGCAGCGGTAAATAATGCCGCTATTGCACCGGGCACCTTGAGTATGGTTGATATGAAAAAATATCAAGCACAACAAAAGTCCGCGGTTTGCGCACCATATAAAGCCTACAAGCTATGCGGCATGGCACCGCCAAGCTCTGGTGGCGTTGCGGTTATTCAAATTCTCAAACAACTTGAGCAACATAATTTAGCGCAAGTTGACCCTATGTCGGAAAAGGCGGTTCATTTGTTCGCACAAAGCTCACGTTTAGCGTTTGCCGATCGCAATCATTATATTGCCGATCCGGACTTCATCGATGTACCTGTCGAACAGCTTATTACTGATAACTATACCGCTCGACGCGGTGAGTTAATCGAACAACAAGATTTAGGCAAAGTGAGCCATGGCCGATTTGATCCCATGGTACGCGCCGCGGATAACGCCATTGAAATGCCATCAACATCGCACATTTCCATTGTTGATGCCAAAGGCAATGCGATTTCGATGACCACCAGTATCGAAATGGCGTTCGGCTCGGCATTGATGGTAGATGGCTTCTTGCTAAATAATCAGCTCACTGATTTTTCATTAGCCCCAGAAGTTGATGGTAAACCGGTTGCTAATGCCTTAGCGCCTCTGAAGCGTCCTCGCAGCTCTATGGCACCTATGATGGTATTCAACGCCGATAACAGCTTACGCCTTGTGGTTGGTTCTCCTGGTGGCAGCCGCATCATTAATTATGTTGCACAAACTATGATTGCGGT
Source organism: Thalassotalea sp. Y01 (assembly GCF_012932945.1). Taxonomy (NCBI): domain Bacteria; kingdom Pseudomonadati; phylum Pseudomonadota; class Gammaproteobacteria; order Alteromonadales; family Colwelliaceae; genus Thalassotalea; species Thalassotalea sp. Y01. Next base: position 102,885 of record NZ_JABBXG010000006.1, on the reverse strand, counting down.
GTTGGATTGGGACATGGATATTCAAAGCGCGATTGACTTGCCAAAAGTGACCAACCGAAATGATGTGACATCGCTTGAAAAAGGCACCGAGTTAGAAGCTCTGCAAGGCGGGTTAGAGCAACGCGGACACAAAGTCTCTATTCGTAACTTAAACAGTGGTATCCAAGGTATCGAAGTATTTGATAGTCAACTGGTTGGTGGGGCAGACCCGCGCCGCGAAGGTAAGGTTATGGGGCAGTAAACCAACACAATAAGCCGTTCTAAGCGTATACAAAGAGCTCGCGAATAATATCATAGAGCTTGTATAATTCAAAAAAGGCGACCCTATGGTCGCCTTTTTGTTTTTCGATTAAAGAGCATGTTCGTTATTGCACAAGCTCATCATCACTAAACGTGTCAGCGAATAGTGGGCTAGTTAAATAACGCTCTGCCGAGCTTGCCAAGATAACGACAATGTTTTTGCCTTCATTTTCAGGGCGCTCTGCAATACGCTTAGCAGCAACGGCCGCCGCACCAGAAGAAATACCCGCTAGAATACCTTCTTCTTTCATTAAGCGGTGAGCCATTGCCATAGCTTCATCATTACTAACACGCTCAACACCATCAACCACTGATAAATCAAGGTTGCCAGGAATAAAGCCTGCACCGATACCTTGGATTTTGTGTGGACCAGGCGTTAGCTCTTCACCTGCCATCTTTTGACCGATAACTGGCGAATCTGTTGGTTCTACGGCGATTGATTGGATCGCTTTACCCTTTTCATTTTTGATGTAACGACTAACGCCGGTGATAGTACCGCCTGTGCCAACACCTGCCACAAATACGTCAATGTTGCCGTCGGTGTCTTCCCAGATTTCAGGGCCAGTGGTTTTTTCATGAATCGCTGGGTTTGCTGGGTTATCAAATTGGCCAAGAATTAAATGTGTTTCAGGATCTCGGGCTTTAATTTCTTCTGCTTTTTCAATCGCGCCTTTCATGCCTTTAGCACCTTCAGTTAGCTCAAGTTTCGCACCAAGTGCGATCAAAAGCTTACGACGCTCAAGACTCATGGTATTTGGCATGGTCAGTATCAGTTTGTAGCCTTTAGCGGCTGCAACAAAGGCTAATGCAATACCGGTATTACCACTGGTTGGCTCAACAATGGTGATGTCTTTAGTCAATTTACCTGATTCTTCAGCGTCCCAAATCATGCTCGCACCTATGCGGCATTTAACACTAAAGCTTGGGTTTCTTGCTTCAATTTTGGCGTAAACATTACCTGAAGTAACTCGATTTAATTTGACCAACGGTGTGTTACCAATGGTTTGTGGATTGTCTTGATATAAGTGTGACATTGTTTATTCCTAGGAAATGCGTTTTAAAAGCGTTAATATTTCGTTAATTATAGATAAGATTACTGACCTTTTTCGATTTAGCCAAGAAACAGAAAGCTATAACTAATAACTTAATTTTTTATAACCTCTATTTCTATTTGGAATAACGAATTTACCAATGGATATACTATGACTTTTTTTAAAGGTACTGATAATTATATAGCCAGCAATGATTTACAGCTTGCTGTTAATGCTGCCGTTGCATTAGAAAAGCCTTTGTTGATCAAAGGTGAACCCGGTACGGGCAAAACCATGCTGGCAGAAGAGTTAGCTAAAGCGTTTGATACCGAGCTGTTGCAATGGCATATCAAATCCACAACTCGAGCACAGCAAGGCCTGTACGAATATGATGCAGTGTCGAGATTAAGAGACTCGCAATTGGGCAAAGACGGTGTTAAAGACATTAGCAATTACATTGTTAAAGGTAAGCTGTGGCAAGCATTTGTTGCCGGCAAACGCCCGGTGTTATTGATTGATGAAATAGACAAGGCTGATATTGAATTTCCCAATGATTTGCTACTCGAGCTCGATAAAATGGAGTTTTATGTGTATGAAACTCAGCAACGCGTGGTAGCCAAACAACGTCCGATTGTGATCATTACCTCAAATAATGAAAAAGAATTGCCTGATGCGTTCTTACGCCGTTGCTTCTTTCATTACATTAAGTTTCCTGACAAAGACGAAATGCAACGTATCGTCGATGTCCATTTTGAAAACCTAAAACAAAGCTTGTTGGATGAAGCGCTTGCGGTATTTTTCAATTTAAGGGATATACCAGGGCTGAAGAAAAAGCCATCCACGTCTGAGTTAATTGATTGGCTAAAATTACTTGTCGCCGAAGATATTCCTGAACAGGTATTGCACGAAACCAGTGTTAACAAATCGATACCGCCGTTACACGGTGCCTTATTAAAAAATGAGCAAGACATACATTTGTTTGAGAAACTGGCGTTTATGCATCGCGGAGAACGCTAATGCTGATTGATTTTTTCTTTAAGCTTCGTGAGTATCGGGTGCCCTGTACTCTGCGAGAGCTTTTAGATTTGCTCAATGCCATGAAGCAACGGGTCATCTTTTGTTCTATTGATGACTTTTATGCGCTATCGCGGGTGATTTTAGTAAAAGATGAAAGTCATTTTGATAAATTTGACCGCGCTTTCGCCGATTATTTTGAAGGGGTTGAAAGCATTGACTTGGATCTATCCTCAATCCCGAAAGATTGGTTGGAAAAACGTTTTGAGCGTCATTTAAGTGACGAAGAAAAAGCCCAAATCAAACAGATGGGTGGTCTTGAAGAGATGATGAAGACCTTGCAAGAGCGCTTAAAAGAGCAGCAGGAGCGTCATCAAGGAGGCAACAAATGGATAGGCACTGGCGGCACCTCACCATATGGCGCGCACGGTTATCATCCCGGTGGATTTCGCATTGGCCAAGATGGCAACCGTAACTATTCGGCCAGCAAAGTTTGGGATAAACGCGAATTTAAAAACCTTGATGCCAATGTTGAGCTCGGCACACGCAACATTAAAGTGGCGCTGCGCAAGCTGCGTCAATTTGCTCGCAGTGGCGCCGATACCATACTAGACCTTGACGATACCATACGTGCAACCGCCAAAAATGCCGGTTATCTGGATATCAAAATGCAACCAGAGCGGCACAATGCAATCAAGGTATTAATGTTTTTTGATGTAGGCGGCTCAATGGATCCCTACATTAAAGTTTGTGAAGAGTTGTTTTCTGCGGTGCATACCGAATTTAAACATTTGGAGTATTTTTATTTTCATAACTGCGTCTATGAAAAAGTATGGCAAGACAACAGTCGCCGCTATCAGGAAACCATTGATGTATGGGATATCCTGCATCGCTTCTCAAAAGACTATAAAATCATTTTCGTCGGTGATGCCACTATGGGTCCGTACGAGATTGCCTATCCAGGCGGCAGTGTCGAACATTGGAATGAAGAACCGGGTAATGTGTGGATGGAACGGATACTAAATCATTTTGATAATTGCATTTGGTTAAACCCGCAACCACAAAATTACTGGAGTTATTACCAATCTATTGATTTAATTAAGCAAATTATGTCGTCAAGAATGTACCCTATGACCATAGCAGGGCTTTCTGATGCGATAAAAGAGTTACTATAACAATAAAATAATTAGGTATGGCTATGAAAAAGCTTTTTGGTAAAACCAGAAAAAAATTAACATTTGATGAGACTCAGGAAATCATCACGCCATTTGCTTTCACCATGAATGAAGGCTTGTTTGGTACGCCTATTGCCAGTCCATACAAACGTGGTATTGCCATCCTAATCGATTTATTACTGATTGCCATGCTCAGCAATGCTGGCGGTGAATTTTTGGCGATTGCGATATCCATTATGGCGTTTCGCTTGGGCAGTCGAAAGCGAGCGCAAAAGCAAGGCAAAGTTAAAGGCAATAAACGTCGAGCGTTAATGCGCTTAATCGGGGCTTTTATTGTCTTGGTGGTATTGCTCGACAATTTTGCTCCTATGGTTAATAAATTTACCGCTGATAGCTCCAAATCCGAATGGCAGGAATACACACAGTGGCAAGAAGAAAATAACGGCGCTAATTGGCAAGACAAAGTTGCTAAGACCAAGAACAATAACGGTCAAGATATTGGCAAAGAAGTCGGTGTTGGCACGGCCTTGCAGGTTACCGGTTACATCATCAAAGTCGCATCCGAAGCATCGGAAAAACAATGTAAAGATCGCCAGTGTTGGTACGACATACTGCAAGATGTGCCTAAGCATGCGCTTAAATTGGATTTAAATAACCAGCAAGCATCAGAACTTATTGGCGACATTATTGATAGCTTAGATATCGATGGTGGTATACGCCCTGACTTGCAAACACAACTATCTAACGACTTTGATGCCTTATATGCAGAGCACCATGGGGCTGAGACGGCGTCAAATACACCGCAAACAATCGCAGCCGAAAATGAGCAGGGCAACGACATGCAAAGTAGTGATAACAGTCAAACTGCAAGAGAGCCTGCTGCTACTGAGGACGACCAAGCGAAACCAGAAGATGTCAGCAGCGCCATTGAAAACACTGAGTTAGGCCAATTGCGTCAAGCTAAGGCTGAGGCGGGTGATGATCAACCGCGTAAACCTATCTATTCGATGATGGAGTATATTAAAGCGATTATCGATGACCTTGGCTTAGGTTTTGGTTGGGCTGCCTTTTATTTCACTGTGTTTACCAGTTGGTGGCAAGGACAGACACCAGGTAAACGTTTAATGGGAATAAGGGTGTTACAACTCGATGGTACGCCATTGTCGATATGGGATAGCTTTGGTCGTTATGGTGGTTATGGTGCAGGCTTGGCAACTGGTTTATTGGGCTTTTTCCAAATTTATTGGGATCCTAATCGCCAGGCAATTCATGACAAAATATCGGCTACGGTGGTCATTGATGAGCGTAAAAAGGTTGATGAAGCCGTCATTGCTATGGCGAGAGAGAAGTTAGAAAAAAAAGGACAAGCTAGCGCCGAGTCTTGATTCATCAGTTATAACCTCAGTGTAAGATGATCACCATTCACACAGCTGAGGCGTCAAAATGAAGCATTTGCTTTTGTTGTTAATCAATATGTCGTTTGTGCTTACCTTATTTGCCTGTGTATCAAATAGTGCAGAAAACTCAGCTAAGGCAAACGGCAAGACACACAGCTGAGCAGATAGTGAGTCGCAGCGGTACGCAGAATTAAACTATCTCGAACGTCAGGCGTGCTTAAGCGAAACCTTGTATGCCGACCAATCCAACTAAAAATGGAGCCTAAAGGCTCCATTTTATATTCTACTTTTGTATCGACTTTGTATTAAGCCCACGTACTCAATAGCGCAATAACTGTTACATCCAAGCGTAACTCATTTTCATAAATACGTTGCGTTGGTTTTGCTTTAACGAACCGACTTCTCGGTTATCAATAGAGTTATCAGAATAACCTAAAAAGAATACGGTTTGTGGGTTGAGCTTATAGGAATAAATTAACTCGGTGGCAAGATTATCTTCATCACCATCGATGCCGAACAACTGCGGATTATTGTTTTGATTATACTCAGCACTGGTATAAACCATACTCAGTCGTAGCAGGTTGTTGATATCAAACGCATAAGTCATGCGCAAATCAGCAATGTTTTCACGGTAAACAAAATCGCCATCTGCTTCTAACTCGGCATACACCAAAGTAAGTTCGGTTTCTAAGTGAGCGGTAACGTTCCAGCTTATAAATGGCGCTAACTCGTAGATGTCACCTTCACGATCATTTAAATAATCAATACCTTCACCAACTCGACCAGACAAACCAACAAACACGTTAGGCAGTGGCTGTGCTTCGGCGATAAAGTCGGCATAACTTAATGAAAAACGAGTGGTGTTATCATCAATACTCGCATCGTTACTGTCATAACGCAGGCCAACACGATCCTCATGAGTCAGTACTAAATCAAAGAAAGACTGCCACGGGCCTTCAGCGCTCGCACTGATGCTTTGCGTCTTACTGATTAATTCATCGTCATCGTTATGAGAAATGCTGTATTGCGCACCAAAAGTAAGCGTTGACCACCAATGTTGATCGCTATAATAAAAACGGTTTAGCGTACTGGAAAACTTGTTGTAATCGCTGTGCACCTGAAAGCCTAGATCTGAGCGAAACTCTTTACCAATGTCTTCGTATTTGTTGTGAAAACGCCAATCTTCTGTACTGTGTTCGTACTCTATCTGATAAGCGATATCATCAAATTCGTCATCGTCAATTCCCACCAAAGAGGCAAGGTAACAATTACCACCTGGGCAATAGCTATCAAGCAGTTGTTGCGGGTAAGTTGTTTGAGAATGCAGCAATTGGGCGATGATGGTATCACTCTGGGTAATTTTGTACTTAGTGTCGATACCAGCGACTAGGTTTTCATAATTATCTGAATCTCGAATGGTGGTGATGGCACCAAACGATAAATCATCATTGACGTCGTAACGATAACGAAATGCGCCTGAAAAACTCTCTTCATCGATATTGGCAACGGTCGAAAATAAATTACCCGGCATAATTAAACTGGTGCTGTCATCATTGGTTACAAAACCTGCAAATGAATGATTGCCAGAGCGACCGGTTAATTTTGCTCCCCAATCAGGGTTGATAATGTTTCGGGTATAGACCAGATTAAACGGTGTTGAAAAATATTCTGAGTTATCAAGAAAGAAAGGGCGCTTTTCAGGAAAGAATAACGCCGAGGTTTTGTTAACCGATAGTTGACCATTATCTGCTTCGACCGTTGAAAAGTCGGGATTAATCGTTGCATTCAGGAGAATATCTGGAGTGATGCCCCAACGCACGTTAACACCGACATCTGTATCGTCGCTGTCTTGCCACTCTTGTCCTGCATCATCAGGGGCATATAAATCGCGCTCTTCTTCATAGCTATATACCAGTGACGGTGTAACTAACAGGTTTTTACCGAGCTTGGCGTCTTGAAAACCGCGCAGATCATCCATTTGGCAGACCCAGCAATAATCATTTTTATTGATAGGCATATTGGATATGCGTAATATGGTGTCTCTAGGGTAAATACGGATCAGTTCAAAACCCCAAGTTTTAATATCGATATTTTCATCGAAATTAAGCTCACGATAAGGGATGGCCATTTCCACTTGATAACCTTTGTCGGTGATCTTGCCATACGCAGGCCAAATACCATCCCAAAGGTTGTTTTCATCGCCGGTCATCTCATTGGTGATACCATCATTTTGCACACCAAGAGGATTGACAAAGAACTTATACGCCAGCCTGTCATCATTAAATGTATCTAGCTTGATACCGACAATATCATCGGAGAAAGCATCGTCACGGTCACGATAGAAGCCTTGAATTTTCTCAGGATGAGGATCTTCAGCAATAAAACCGATATACAGGTTTTCGCCGTCTTCAAATAGGTATGCCGTCGTTTTTACTGGGCTTTTGGTATTGTCATAAGGGTAATTAACGATATCCATATCGATTTTTTTAGCTTGCTGCCAAACCGACTCATCCAATTCACCATCAAAGGTGATTTCGGCTGTTACGTTAGGGATATCATAGGTTATAGGGTCTTGCTTGGCTTTGACATTAGCACTTAACGAAAAGAACAACGCCGTAACGATTGATGGCGTTTTTAACCAGCCTTGATGGCCAACCTTGGCCTGTGGGTGTTGCGTTTTGCGAACCGGCAAAATCATGACTACGACCTATGTTTGCTCTTGTTATTATGAAAATGTCTGGAAAACCAATAAGCAATAATAAAGATTGGCTTATTGTTACAAAAATATTAACATTTATTTACAAATGATTTATAACGCAAACAGGCTTGGTATGTCAACGTTTAAAGCATAGGGTTAACTTAGGTTTTTGGTGTAACGTTATGATTTTAGTTGATATTTTTATGCGTTGAAGGGGGTGGTAGTGATATTAAGTGTAATGGATATTTTAGCGATAATTATATTTCTCAGCTGTTGGATCGGCTATACCCAGTTTTCGCGCATAAAAGCTAAGGATACCGCTTGTTTGTCACGGGTTTTACATCAGCACCGTATTCATTGGATGCGTCAGATATTTGATAACGACGTCAGGGTCTCGCATGCGGGGTTGCTCGCTAACCTTGAACGTCATGTGGCGTTTTTTGCATCAACCACATTGCTTGTTTTAGCCGGTGTGCTGACCTTATTCACGCAAATTGACAAGGTTAATGCGGTATTGCAAACCATCCCCATTACGCCAACGCAATTAGCGGTAACCATGCAAATTAAACTGAGCTTATTAGCGTTAATATTTGTGTTGGCCTTTTTCCAATTTACTTGGTCAATGCGCCAATATGGTTTTCTTAACATCATGATAGGTGCAGCCCCGGTTGCCTATCAAACCGAAGAAGCCCATTTACTCGATTACGCCAGACAAATGGGTATCCTTCAGGATCAGGCGGGACACTCGTATAACTATGGATTACGCTCTTATTACTTCTCATTAGCGGCACTGTCATGGTTCTTTCATCCGCTGATATTTATCGCTGCTAGTATAATGGTGGTATGTGTCTTGTATTATCGTGAGTTTCATTCAAAAACATTACGTGCGATTCAACGCGGTATCATTGATTTGGAAAAACACTGCCAATGAAAACGTTAACAGGCGGCTGTCACTGTCAAACAGTGCGATTTGAGATTGAGGTAGAAGAGCAACCGTATCTCACCGATTGCAATTGTTCTATGTGCACTAAAACCGGCTTTATTCATCTGATCATACCCAAGCAACAGTTTAACTTACTATCTGGCGAGCACGACTTGCAGTTGTATCGGTTTAACAGTAAGGTCGCTAAACATTATTTTTGTAAACATTGCGGTGTTGAATCCTTCTATATACCTCGGTCTAATCCCGATGGTTATAGTGTCAATGCGAGATGTTTAGATACTGATGATTGGCAGAATTGGCCCATAGATAAATTTGATGGTCAAAATTGGCAACAAAACGCTGCCAAGCTATCGCATTTAAGTAAGTAGTATTGGATTTTTGTTGCTGTAATGACTCACCCGTTTTCACAATTTTCGGTTAAAGACTTCGACAAGCATAACTGTTTAAAGATATCGATTTGGTATTACCTGGCCTTGGCATTTTTAGTTAAAGGTTATGTTGTCGCGCTGCTTAGCTTAAGCAATATGCGCGATAAACTCGGCTTTATTCGTTATGTCTATCCAGATCCTCAAGTTTTTTATACCAGTTTATTAGTGGGCTTACCGGGACTTTTATTGTTCGCGCTTTTAATGGCTCGACGTCCTAATGCAGCAAATTGGGTACAACGCATATGGCCCAGATTTTATTGGCTCGTAGCGATTGCTATGTTGATAGATATGGCACTTACTTGGGGAATGTATGCCTTGCTAGGTTGGGGCGATAGTAGGCAAGCGTTGATACAAACCGCATTAGCTATATTATTGTTAGTGATACTAAAGCGAGATCGTCGCGCGAATATTAATTTACAAGAGTTCCCCGAACTTATCGAACAAGAAAAATAGTGTCGTGCTTCAAGGGGTCAGATCACTTGAAAATAATTCTTTCCGCTTTGTGCCAGAAGAGTCAGTCACATAATTAGAAAAATTGCACCAGAGAACAGTACACGTTATCAGAAAAATTTCGCCGTCATCCCACCATGTTTTTGTGCTTCAAGGGGTCAGATCACTTGAAAATAATT
>NZ_JABBXG010000006.1:0-93203 GCF_012932945.1 Thalassotalea sp. Y01 | reverse complement strand
TGTGCCAGAAGAGTCAGTCACATAATTAGAAAGATTGCACCAGAGAACAGTACACGTTATCAGAAAAATTTCGCCGTCATCCCACCATGTTTTTGGGTGGGATCTTCACCAGCTTCGAGGTGGCTATATTTCTCCAACATCTATTAATCAACTATAGTTATTCATACATTTGAAAAGGACTTCAAATATGAAACAACCAGCCATATACATTATTACAAACGAATCCAATACTGTTATCTATGTTGGCGTTACTAGCAACCTACTTCAACGAGTATTTCTACATAAACAGAAGCTTACTAAAGGCTTTAGCAAACGGTTTAATCTAGATAAGTTAGTTCATTTCGAGCTGTATGATGATATGGACAGTGCTATTTATCGAGAGAAAAGGCTGAAACGATGGCAAAGGTCATGGAAAGAAAGACTTATTAAAAAAGTAAATCCTGAGTGGAAAGATTTATATCAGGAACTATTGTAAATCGATTTTCATATTCACTATATGCAGAAAGAGGTCCCACGCAAAAACATGGTAGGATGACAGCGCTCTTTTTCTAAGAATATATCGGACTGCTATTCGCGCTAAGAAGACCTTAACCTTTTCAATCTTTTAACGTCAAATCGTTCTAAATAATTTCAAAACGTCACTGAAATGAATCTGGGTTGATTATGTTATCGAGATACACTTGGTTTACAAAATGGTCTTGAAGTGTCAACTAAAGGTTGACCTTTAACCTTGCTTTTGTTTATTCTGGTGCCTCATAACATGAGGCTTGCTGTATGGCTTGGCGCCGCATGTTTAACGACCAACAGGTGAAATATCTGTAGGCTTTTAGGGTAGAAAAAAATCCAAATCATGACAGAAGTTAAAAGTGACACCATTACAATGGCGCAGAATATACTGATTGCGTTTTCCCATAGTGGTTTCAAAAAAACATCGATGCAAGATATTGCTAATGCCGCTGCGGTATCAAGGCAATCCATATATAAAAAATTTGGTTCTAAAGAACGCTGTTACCAGTGTGTTATTCACACCTATTTGGCTGATATGTACGTTAGAGTGTTTACCGAGTTAGACAATAAACAGCAACAAGCCGCAGAAACACTATTCAATGTGTTTAATATCTTTATTGGTGAACCTATGCAGGTTGTGACCAATGCCCATGGCACCGAAGTCTTTAATGATTGTTTAAAAGCGACACATGCATCAAAAGAAGATTGGCCACTAAGGTTTCGTGCAAGACTTGCCGATTTCCTGGTCAGTAAAAACATGGTAGGCGCACAACGCTCTAATGGTGTAGCGTTTACCCTTATATCTGCCGGTAAAGGCTTGATGTTAGAAAGACGCACTAAAGAGCAGTTTGATCACGATTTAAGGCTGATGATCGATAGCATTTCCACAGAGGTTTAAAGAGAGTTTTATGACGATTGCAGAAAATATAACGCCCCATCAACTTCAAGCAAATTTTGCGCAATTAAAATCGGCTTATTGTCAGCATCCTGCGCCGTCATTAGCAGAGCGTAAGGTTGTTCTCAACAAACTGAAAACTGCGATCATCGCTAATGAACAGGCTATTTACGATGCAATGAAACAAGACTACGGTTATCGCAGTGAATTTGATAGTTTAATTGCCGACATTTTGCCAAGTGTTGCTGGCATTAATTATGCTCTTAAAAACCTGAAAAAATGGATGAAACCGTCCAAGCGTCATGCTGGCTTACTGCTTGCGCCTTCTAAGGTTAAAGTTCATTACCAACCGCTTGGTGTTGTTGGCGTTATTACACCATGGAATTTTCCATTCTTTTTGGCGCTTGGGCCAACGGTGCAAGCCTTAGCGGCAGGCAATCGGGTAATGATTAAAATGAGCGAATTTACGCCTAATGCCAATAAGGTCTTGCGCAATATTGTCTCCAGCATTGCCGAGCATGTGCAAATCGTTGAAGGTGAAGCGGAGGTTGGAGCGGCTTTTTCACAGCTAGCTTTCGATCATTTAATCTTTACCGGCTCATCTGCAGTTGGAAAATTGGTGGCCAAGTCGGCGGCCGAAAACTTAACGCCAGTGACCTTGGAGTTAGGCGGTAAGTCACCAACCATTATTGATGACAGTATTGATATCAATATCGCCGTTGATGCTATTATCGTCGGCAAGTCGCTTAATTCTGGGCAGATTTGTGTGGCTCCTGATTACGTGTTTGTACCGGTAGATAGAGAGCAGGAGTTTATCTATACCTTTCTCAAACGCTATGGTGAATATCATCTATCAAATGGCGACGTGAATAGTCAGACTCATATTATTAACGACAGACAACATAGTCGTTTAATGGGCTTTTTAGAGGATGCTAAACAAAAGGGCGGCGAGATCCACTCGGTAAAAGAGGTCGAGGCAGATCAAGGTCATCGTGTATATCCGCACTTAGTGACTAACGTGACACCAGAGATGGATATATTACAGCAAGAGATATTTGGTTCTATCTTGCCGGTAATGACCTACCAAAACATTGAACACGTCATCAGCTATATTAATGAGCGTCCACGTCCATTGGCGCTTTATATTATGTCGATGAATGACACGGTGATTAACACCTTGCTAGAACAAACCCACAGTGGTGGTGTCTCTATTAATGACACGGCATTGCATGTGGCGGCGGATGATGCGCCATTTGGTGGTGTCGGTAATTCGGGTATCGGACATTATCATGGTCATGAAGGCTTTTTAACGTTTTCAAAAGCGAAAACGGTGCTGCATTCAAGTTCATGGCTACCGAAGAACCGTTTTATATTGAAGAATAGGGACTTGATGCATAAATTGTTGCGCAAGTTTTTCTTAAGATAAGCCTAGGCATATGACACAGAGCATTGCATGTTCGACACTTCGCTCATGCTTAACCGCTTATCAACACCTGCTAATGAAAAGTCGCATAGAGTAACCTCTCTATGGCAGCTCATATAAACAAAAAATCGAAGCCAGTGCTTCGATTTTTTATTGCCTGATAAAACAATTAACTTAGCTTATCAATGCCTTGTATTGGCGTCTTAAAGTAATGCTGTTCGTCTTCTTCTGCTTGTGGCAAATCGCCAGCTTGAATGTTGCATTGTAAAGACGGGAAAATTAACTTTGGATTTGCCAAAGTCGCATCACGTTGTTGGCGAACTTTAACGTAATCTTGCTCGCTTACGCCGTCACTGATTTGAATGTTGTCCGCTTTTTGTTCGGCAACGCTGGTGACAAAACGCAAATCACGACCACCGGGTTGGTAATCGTGGCACATGTACAGCTTAGTATCATCACCGAGAGCGTATATTTTTTGAATTGAACGATACAATAGGGCGGCATCACCGCCAGGAAAGTCACAGCGCGCTGAACCAGAATCTGGCATAAACAATGTATCACCAACAAAGGCATGGCCGGCGATAATATAAGTTAATGAGTCCGCTGTATGACCTGGAGTTTCCAATACGTCAATTTGATATTCACCTAAAGGTAAGCTATCACCCTCTTTTAGTAACTGGTCAAACTGCATACCGTCGGTATTAAAATCTTTTGCTAAATTAAACACCGTTTTAAAGGTTTTTTGGATACTGCGAATATTGGCACCAATGCTAATGTTACCACCAATCTTTTGTTTCAGATAAAAGGCACTGGAGATATGGTCTGCATGAGCATGCGTTTCTAAGATATAGCGAACGGATAACTGTTGCGCATCAACATAATCGATTAATTGTTGGCTATACACGGTATCGACTCGACTGGCTACTGGGTCGTAATCGAGCGCTGGGTCAATGATGGCGCATTCTTTACTGCTATCGTCAAAAACGACATAGGTCAGCGTAAACGATGCTTTATGGAAAAAGTGTTGAATTTGTAATGCCATAATCTGCTCTTGTTGTATCGTTGCGTGATTTATGTTTTTTCACGGATATTGCATTATTGTTCAATGTTGAGCAAGAGCAATGCACTTAAAAACCGGCAATTATTGCAGTAAAATGGCAATTTATTGTTCCAGCGCAAGCCATACCTATATAATAGGTGCGCTTTATTTAGCTCGGCTTGTAGCCGCTATCTTCAAGTAAATCACTTTGTTCGGCAGCGGTTCTTGCTAAATCATCGCATCGCTCATTTTCGGGGTGGCCACTGTGTCCTTTAACCCATTTCCACTCGATTTTATGCTTTTGCGTTTGCTCATATAGCGTCTTCCATAAATCGACATTTTTTACTGGTTGTTTGCTGGCGGTGCGCCAATTGTTCTTCACCCAGTTATGGATCCAGCTGGTGATGCCCTGACGTACATATTGGCTGTCCGTTGTTAATGTCACCTGACAAGGTTCTTTTAGAGCTTTTAAAGCGATAATGCAGGCCAACATCTCCATTCGGTTGTTGGTGGTCAGTTTATAACCTTGGCTAAGCTCTTTACGATGCTTGTTATAAATTAACACCGCACCATAACCACCTGGTCCAGGATTTCCCAGACAGGAACCATCGGTATATATTTGCACGACTTTGCTCATATTGTTTTGCAATCCTTGTTTTTTAAAGCCAGTTTATCAGGTAACATGGCAAGGATATAGCATCGTTAATAAATAAACCTGATACCTAAACATTATGCAAGAACAAGCAGAACGACTCATCGTACTTGATACGGAAACCACCGGTATAGACCCGAAACAAGGCCATCGTATTGTTGAAATTGGTTGTGTGGAACTTATTGACCGTAAGTTCACCGGACGTACATATCATGCCTACGTTAACCCGCAGATGCATATGGACCAAGAGGTTATCGACGTTCACGGATTGACCAACGAGTTTTTAACCGACAAACCACTGTTTAACAAAGTCGCAGATGAATTTATCGAGTTTATTCGTGGTGCCGAATTAATCATTCATAACGCCCGATTTGACGTTGGCTTTATGGATCATGAGTTTGCAATGACCCGTCGTGGTTTGCCGATGACGGCCGATATATGTACCGTGACCGACACCTTGAAAACATCAAGAGATGAGTTTGGTTCACCAAAAACACTCGACTTTCTTGCAAGGCATTATGGCGTCGAAAAGCTCGTCGACCGTACCTATCACGGCGCTTTGATTGATGCCCAGTTATTAGCATACGTTTACATTGAAATGACGCGCTACCAAAACACTCTGTCTTTACAAGAAGACAAAGATGGTAGCGACGGTTTAAGTGTTCGTCGTTTAGACAGCAATCGTCCGGCTTTACGTGTCGTCGTTGCCAGTAATGACGAGCTGCAAGCACACGATGAGCGCTTGGCGATTGTAGAGAAAAAAGCGGGTAAAAGTATTTGGCGTGGTGAAGTCGCCAGCGAATAACCATTTCGGGCTGCAGAGCGCTAAATGCTTGCTTAAAAATGCAACTTTCTGCGTTTAAAAGCGCCTGATTGTATGACAAATGTTCAGTTGAACATTTTTATTCAAAAAAGTTGTTGACTCGTGCGAACAGTACCCTTATTATTCGCTCCGCATTCAACGACAGCATGTTGAAGAAAGTGCAGCGGAGTGGTAGTTCAGTTGGTTAGAATACCGGCCTGTCACGCCGGGGGTCGCGGGTTCGAGTCCCGTCCACTCCGCCAACATTTTCCTCACATATTTGATTGCGCGTTTTATCGATGCGGAGTGGTAGTTCAGTTGGTTAGAATACCGGCCTGTCACGCCGGGGGTCGCGGGTTCGAGTCCCGTCCACTCCGCCAACGATATAAACAAACAAATCCTATGCGGAGTGGTAGTTCAGTTGGTTAGAATACCGGCCTGTCACGCCGGGGGTCGCGGGTTCGAGTCCCGTCCACTCCGCCACGATTTGTCAAAGCTGCGTTGAAGTATCCCTGTTGCGGAGTGGTAGTTCAGTTGGTTAGAATACCGGCCTGTCACGCCGGGGGTCGCGGGTTCGAGTCCCGTCCACTCCGCCACTTATCTTCACAAAAGATTGAAGATAATCAAAGATCGCTGAAAGGCGATTTTTTTGTTTCTGCAACAATATAATTTCTCTTCTCTTTTACTTACTGTTTTTTCTCCTTACTTATTAACTGCTTATATTTGCATCACTTGCTCCAGTCAGCTAAGTTAAATCAGACTGGCTTTCAAAAATGAAAGCAAGATAATACTAATAATTAAGGATGTGTTATGAAGCAAACCATCATGCGGAGCGTGGCTTTCGCGACTTGTGCAACATTATTGTTCGCCTGTACGAGTGGCAATGAAGAGCCTGCACCTGTAAAATTTAGCAGTTATAGCGCCAAACAATTTTTTGAAACCACGACCATTAGCGGCACCAGTATTAACCATGATGGTAGTGCCATATTAGTGCACAGTGACAAAACGGGTATTTTTAATGCCTACCGATACCCAATCGACGGGGCAGAGCCTGTCCAATTGACGCATTCAACAGAAGAGTCCGTTTGGGTTATTGACTGGTTTCCTAATGATGATCGATTTCTTTATGCACAAGATAAAGGCGGTGATGAACTCGATCATGTTTTTGTGCAGGAGCTTGACGGTAAGGTTGTCGACCTAACCCCTGGTGACAATGTCAAAGCCTACTTCTCTGGCTGGCATCAAGATGGCAGTCACTTTTATGTGGCAACCAATGAAAGAGACAATAAACAGTTTGATTTATACCGCTATGCGAGCGACGACTATCAACGTGAAATGGTGTTTGAGAATAAAGATGTGATGTCGTTAAATACCTTGTCCCGTGACGGTCAATGGCTGGCATTATCTAAAAACATCAGCAACACCGATGACGATATCTACTTATACAATATTAACGAGCAAAAGCTGGTTAATGTATCTGAGCCTGATCTTGATGCCTCACATTCTGCGGTGACTTTCACGAAAGACAATAAATCGTTGATCTATTCATCAGATCAACAAGGTGAATTTAGGCAGTTATTTGAGTACGTTATTGCCAACGGTGAGCATAAACAGCTGAGCAATTTCAAGTGGGATGCTAGGAGCACCATGTTTTCACCAAACTATGGTTACCAAGTTACCTACATCAATCAAGATGCAAAAACAGTGGCAAAAATTGTCAACACCAGAACCGGTAAGAAAGTTGATATAAATGGCTTACCACCGGGTGATGTGTTGCGTGTTAATTTTTCTAATGATGAACAACAGATGTCGTTCATGATCAACTCTGATACCTCACCATCAAATTTGTATGTTTATGATCTTGGTAAAGAGCGCTTAAGTCGATTAACAGACTCTCTTAACCCCGCCATTGATGAGTCGGTACTGGTTAACAGCCGCGTCGTGCGTTATGAAAGTTTCGATGGTTTGCAGATCCCAGGGTTGTTGTTTAAACCAAAACAAGCGTCTAAGGACAGTAAAGTACCTGTATTGATCATGATTCATGGTGGCCCTGGTGGACAATCTCGCACCGGTTACAGTGCCTTGCGTCAACACCTTATCAATAATGGTTATGCTATTTTTGCCGCCAATAACCGTGGCTCTTCAGGCTATGGTAAAACCTTCTATCATTTAGACGATCAAAAACATGGTGAAGATGACTTGCAAGACATTGTCTATGCGAAAAAATATCTACAAACGTTAGATTGGGTAGACTCTGAAAAAATAGGTTTGATAGGCGGCAGCTACGGCGGGTACCTAACGATGGCCGGCATGGCGTTTACCGATGAGTTTGCGGTTGGTATTAACATTTTTGGTGTTACTAATTGGGTTCGTACCTTAGAGAGTATTCCGCCGTATTGGGAAGCATTTCGCAAGTCTCTGTATGAAGAGCTTGGCGACCCTGCAACAGACAAAGAGCGTTTAACACGTATATCACCATTGTTTCATGCTGACAAAATAAGCAATCCAGTGTTGGTTGTGCAAGGTGCAAATGACCCACGGGTGTTGCAAATTGAAAGCGATGAAATGGTTGCCGAAATGGAGAAAAACGGTGTTGCGGTTGAATACGTTTTATTTGACGATGAAGGTCATGGTTTTGCGAAAAAAGAGAATCGTATTAGCGCCTCAGAAGCGTACCTGAAGTTTTTACAAACCTACTTAAAATAACCTAAAAACGATTAAAGGTTATACTGTTTTCAAGACTGGCCCTGATTTGTGATTAACATGAATCAGGGCCTTTTTGTGTGTTCTGAAAACTTGTAATTACAGTGATCTATCTTATAGTGTAGATACCTTATTTAGCGGACCTCTGTATGAAATATACGGTCGAGATTGACATCGCAGTGCCTATTGAGAAAGTCATCGATTTATTCGATAGCAGCGAAAATATGCGACACTGGCAACCTGACTTGCTTAGCTTTGAAACCATCAGCGGCAAGCCGGGACAAGTTGGTAGTGAAGCGCGTTTGGTGTATCAAATGGGCAATCGAGAAGTCGTCATGACCGAAGTCATTACTCGAAAAGATTTACCGCAAATATTTGCCGGTGTGTACGAAACAGACAATGTCTGGAATTTGGTTGAAAACTCTTTTATAGATTTGGGCAATGGCAACACCCGTTGGGTTTGCACAAATGAATTTAAATGCAGCGGTTTTGTTCGACTCATGGCATTATTAATGCCAGGAATGTTTAAAAAACAATCTGTTAAGTATCAAGAGCAATTTAAGAGTTTTGCAGAAACGGCGTACTAATTATGACAATAACAAGAGTAAATCATTTAAAAGCTGCAGATGGAAAGCAGCAGCAAATGTTCAATTTCCTAACTGAATTAAAAAACTATATAGCCAATAGTCCAGGCTGTGTTGAATGCCAACTGTTGCGCAATCAGGACAATGATTGTGCCTTTGTGGTCATTGAATTATGGCAAGATGTAGAGTCGCACAGAGCCTCGTTAGCCAACTTTCCCCAAGAAGATATGCAAGCGGCAATGAGCTTGTTTGGCGAGCCACCAAGCGGCGCATATTATCAAATCTTGGATTAACAAAGACCCGTTGAGTGCATAGGATAGGGCACTGCAACCAATATCGAAAACAAGATAAAAAAAGCCGAATCAAATGATTCGGCTTTTTGTTTGCTGTGACGTACAACGTAATTCAAGCGGTAACTTGTGTCGTAGTCTTATAAGCGTTATTTAAGCAGCACGCTCACCTTTATTTGCTTCAAGGTTTGCTAAGTGCTTTTCTTTATTCGCGACAAGCTCATATGGGTTAAAGTCATCAACGTTAATAACGGCTTTACGTTGTGCTTCAGTTTCAATAAGCAGCTTCGCTTCATCTTCACCGATAAAGCCTTTCTCTAATGCCATTTCTGCCAGTTGATCAAGGTTAATGATGCGGTGACGTTCGCCGCTTGCAGCATTGATTTTATCGACAATCACTTCAGCTTTGATGATGTTCTCAAGGGTTAACTCAAGTTGACCAAACAAAGAACCATCGGTTTTATTCAAGTATTGGCCTTGACCTAATCGAGTTCGAGCTTCGCCTGGCACTTGCAGAATACGTGATACTTTGTGATCAAGTCTATCTGAAGGTTTACGTAATGAGGTGCCAAATGGCATAACCATCAATTTAAACGCTTTACCGATGAATCGGTTAGGGAAGTTCTCACAAAGCTCTTTAATCGCTTGCTCACACTTGTACAGGCTATCTTCAACGGCCCACATCATAAGTGGTTTGTCAGCAAGTTGACGGCCTTCGTCGTCATAACGTTTCAATGTTGCTGAGGCAAGGTACAAGTAACTTAATACATCACCTAAACGCGCAGACATGCGTTCACGACGTTTTAAATCTCCACCAAGTACTGCCATGGACAAATCTGACAACAACGCTAAGTTTGAACTGAACTTGGTCATTTGACGGTAGTAGTGACGCGTTTCATCTTTGAAAGGCGCTTTGATATAACTGGTGCCGAATATGGCAAACAGCTTAGAGCGGATCAAGTTTGAAATAGTGAACCCAATGTGACCGAATAGTGCTTCATCAAAATCATGCTGACCTTGCAACATATCTTTGTTACTTGCCGCTTCCATTTCTGCCAATACATATGGATGACAGCGGATAGCACCTTGACCGTAGATAATCATATTTCGGGTTAGGATGTTAGCACCTTCAACGGTAATTGCGATAGGAGCGCCTTGATAGCCGCGTGCCAAATAGTTACTTGGCCCCATACAAACACCTTTACCACCATGGATATCCATAGCGTCGATAATACACTCACGCATTTTTTCGGTTAGGTGGTACTTACAAATAGCGGATACAACAGAAGGCTTCTCACCTAAGTCAACGGCACCAGTAGACATGGTTGTTACGGCATCCATAAGGTAAGCATTACCGCCAATACGCGCTAGTGCTTCTTCAATACCTTCCATTTTACCGATAGGTAACTTAAACTGACGGCGAATATGACTGTAAGCACCGGTCGCTAACGCGGTTTGCTTGATGCCACCAGCGGAGTTTGAAGGTAAGGTGATGGCACGGCCAACAGACAAACATTCAACCAGCATACGCCAGCCTTGACCGGCCATTTTAGCGCCACCGATGATGTAGTCTAATGGTACAAATACTTCTTCACCTTGTGTCGGACCATTTTGGAACGGCACGTTCAATGGGAAATGACGACGACCGGTAATAACACCGTCAATATCTGTGGGAATCAATGCACAGGTGATACCTAAATCGGTTTCTTCGCCGATCAGGTTGTCTGGATCGTAAAGCTTGAATGCTAAACCTAAAATAGTGGCAACCGGTGCTAGGGTGATATAACGTTTATTCCACGTTAGGCGCATACCCAACACTTCTTTACCGTCAAACTCACCTTTACAAACGATACCAAAATCAGGAATGGCACCAGCGTCTGAACCCGCTTCAGGGCTAGTTAGTGCGAAACAAGGGATTTCTTCACCCGTCGCTAAACGTGGTAAGTAATGGTCTTGTTGATCTTTGGTACCATAGTGTTGCAACAATTCGCCAGGGCCCAAAGAGTTTGGAACACCAACCGTACTGGCCAAAACAATTGACACACCACTCAACTTTTGCAGTACACGTGACTGTGCGTAAGCACTGAATTCTAAGCCACCGTATTGCTTTTTAATGATCATCGCGAAGAACTTATTGTCCTTCAGATACTGCCAAACATGTGGCGGCATATCGGCTAATTCATGGGTTATTTCCCAATCATCAACCATGCGGCAGACTTCTTCTACCGGACCATCCATAAAGGCCTGTTCTTCTTGCGTTAGTCGAGGTTGTGGGAATTTATGTAACTTATCCCAACTTGGAGCGCCTTTAAATAACTCTGCTTCATACCAAGTGGTACCAGCATTTAATGCTTCACGCTCAGTCGAAGACATTTCAGGCATAACCTTTTTAAATGCCTGAAGTAATTTGTTACTGATCAGTTGACGACGTAAGCTCGCCACATTAAAAACAGCGGCTACCGCGATAAACAATAACCAGCCAATAAAACCGACTAGGGAAAAAGCAGTCGCAATGACCATCAGTGCGGTATAAGCGGCTGTGAATAAACCTAGAGAGGCCCGAGCATATGCCAGATAACTCGTTACCACTATAAGGACGAGTAAGCCAATTAAAAATTCCACATTAACTCCTGTTGTATTTTTAGTTTATGGTAAGAGGTCATACCAGTATTACTTAAGCATAAATACAATTGCAAACATTTTCAAATGTTTTCATCGGTATTTACGTTTTTTTGCTTGCGCTAGAATATGTTGGATAAGGGGAGAGGCGTTTTTTTACGTCGGTGATCCCTGGATTATTGCTGCCAACACATACTTGCCAAGCCGAGAAAATCCTTTGCCATATACTTAATTAGTATAATTTACTCTAAATTTATTTCGAATTTATGACGGGAATTTATTGGTAAAAGTTTCGAATTGAATATAATGGTTATTAAAATAGCATTTTAATTTCGTTTAGTTATAACTGGTGGTTGTGTATGTGTGAATTGTTGGCGATGAGCGCTAATGTTCCGACAGATATTTGCTTTAGTTTTGCCGGCTTAATGCAGCGCGGTGGTAATACTGGGCCACATAAAGATGGTTGGGGTATTACCTTTTATGAAGGTAAAGGTTGTCGCAGTTTTAAAGACCCAAAACCAAGCTTTGAATCAGAGATCGCTAACCTAGTCAGTAATTATCCTATTAAAAGCAAAGCGGTTGTTTGTCATATACGCCAAGCAAATGTCGGTAATGTCTGTCTGGAAAACACCCATCCGTTTATTCGCGAGCTATGGGGCAGTAATTTTACCTATGCTCATAATGGTCAACTTGCTGATTATCAGCAGACCTTGCAGACACAAAAACTAAAAGCGGTTGGTTCGACCGATAGTGAACAGGCATTTGTGTGGATATTGGAGCAACTTCGTCTTCATTTTGGCGACGAGCGACCTGACGACCAAGAGCTTTACCAATATTTAGCGCAATTGAGTCTGCGCGTTAACCAATTTGGTGTGTTTAACTTGATCTTGTCCGACGGTAACTTTGTGTTTGCGTATTGCTATAACAATTTACACTGGATAACCCGTAGGGCGCCTTTTGGCCCCGCTAAGCTTATTGACACCGATGTCGCGATTGACTTTAAAAAGGAAACCACAGAAAAAGACATCGTTACAGTAATAGCCACTCAGCCTCTTACCTGTGATGAGGCATGGCACAAAATGTCTCCAGGTCAATGGGGTGCATTTGTTGGTGGCGAAGTGATGGCGCAAGGTCAATTACAAGCACCTAAGGTGAAATCACACGCGCAATTAATGGCTGAGAAAAACCATTAATTTTTTTTGTCAGCGGTGTCGGTTTGACTGTCAGTATTAACCGCAGCATTGCCTTTACTGGCAACGCCAACCAATTCCGCTTGAAACTGTTGGAAACTACCGTCAATTTGATGCAATTTAACCATTAAGTAATTTAACTTGGGAGCGAACCAGGCATAGGTTGTCTGTTTGCTGCCAGGTTTTCTGCGCACCAACTTTACGGTATCGACCACACCATAGGGCAGCATCAACTCTTCTTTACCAACATATTCGTAGTTGTAATCTTTGACTTTACCCGACGTGCTTAGGGTTTTAAATTTGAAGTCTTTCACGTCGTTTATAAGGTTGAAACGCGACTGCAAATGGTAGCTTAACTTACTTTGCAAACCGTCAGGCCATTCAATGTCTTTGGTTTTTTTCTTTAGTAAATTAACCGCTTGAGACTTTTCTTGATCGAACGACCAATGATAGTACTTATCTTTACCGGTGCCTTCTCGATCGGATTTATAGCTCAATGGTATAACTTGACCATCGACGATACGGTTGGTGGTGAACTCTTTGCGATGATCGGAAAAAATCATCCATTCAATGTCGGTTTTATAGCTAAATTCGACGGTGCCGTCAGGAAGGTTTTTTAATACTCGCTTGGCTTTACCAACAATGTCACCATCGTGAACGATATTATAGTTGGCAGTAAAGTCAGGAATAAATGATACCGGCGCTTGCTCGGCAAACGCGGAGCTCATCGCTAAACTGGATGTGATAACGAGTGTAGATAAAAACTTGCTGCCCATAAACGTCCCTTGACTTACTTTTATTGATTGTCAGTTGGAGTGAACAGGCAGAGCTAAGTTCAATTTTTGCCGATTGAAGGTACCTGTTACTCGCTGGCGTAGCCGTTAGCCGGTAACACTTTATCATCAAGTGTGGCACAATCTTCGCGCATTGTTAAGCGATCGGTACAAAACCAGTCAACAACAAGAGGGTAAATGCGGTGTTCTTGCTCGTGTACTCGAGCTTGTAGGTCAGCCGCCGTATCACCTGCAAACACAGGGATTTTAGCTTGCAATATGACCGGGCCACCATCAAGCTCTTCGGTGACGAAATGCACGCTTACGCCGTGCTCTTCATCGCCTGCATCGAGTGCTCGTTGATGCGTGTTTAAGCCCTGATACTTAGGCAGCAGAGAAGGGTGAATGTTTAATAAACGCCCTTTGTAATGCTGCACAAATTCCGGGGTTAAAATGCGCATAAAGCCGGCAAGTACAACAAGGTCTGGTTGCCAAGCATCAATCTTTGCAATCAATGCCTGATCGTATTGCTCGCGTGAATCAAACTCTTTGTGTGATAGTACCTGAGCGTCAATACCCGCGGTTTTCGCGCGCTCTAGTCCAAATACATCAGCTTTGTTTGATAACACGCCTGTTATTGAGCCTGCGACTTTTCCGTCATTGCAGGCGTCAATAATCGCCTGCAAATTACTGCCGCTACCCGAAATCAGAACAACAATGTTTTTGTTCTCTGACATGACTAGTTGATTTCCACTTGCTCGTCGCCGTCATTGGCGTTTTCGATATGACCAATGTGCCATGCATTTTCACCATGCTCAGCCAATATCTGTAAAGCACGATCTTTTTGTTCTGCTGGTACAACGATGATCATACCAACACCACAGTTAAAGGTACGGTACATTTCATGAGTGGTAATGTTGCCATTTTCTTGTAACCAATTGAACACTTCAGGCCACTGCCAGCTGTTACCATCAATAACCGCCTTGCTGCCTTCAGGAAGTACACGAGGAATGTTCTCCCAGAAACCACCACCGGTAATGTGCGATAGTGCGTGGGCTTTAACGTCTTTAAGCATGGCTAATACAGGCTTAACGTAAATGCGTGTTGGTTCAAGTAGGTGTTCGCCAATGCTCTTGTCGCCTAGCATTTCTGCTGGATCAGTATTGTTTACTTCAAGAACTTTACGAATCAAAGAGAAACCATTTGAGTGAGGGCCAGAAGACGCTAGGGCAATCAATTGGTCGCCAGCTTTAACATCGTCACCGGTGATAAGCTCTGATTTTTCCGCAACACCGGTACAAAAACCTGCGATATCGTAATCACCTGAGTGATACATACCTGGCATTTCAGCGGTTTCACCACCAACTAAGGCACAACCAGATTGAATACAACCTTCGGCAATACCTTTAACAACGTCTGATGCAACATCAACGTCTAGTTTGCCTGTGGCGTAGTAGTCTAGGAAGTATAGAGGCTCAGCGCCCAATACAAGCAAATCGTTAACACACATTGCCACCAAGTCGATACCTACGGTGTCGTGCTTTTTCAAGTCGATTGCTAAACGTAATTTGGTGCCTACACCGTCAGTACCTGAAATCAATACTGGCTCCTTGTAACCAGATGGCAATTGGCATACTGCGCCAAAACCACCCAAGCCGCCCATAACCTCTGGACGAGTTGTCTTTTTCACAGCACCTTTAATGTTTTCAACCAAGGCATTACCTGCATCGATATCAACACCTGCATCTTTATAGCTTAATGATTGTTTTTGCTCGCTCACGATGAACCCTTAAAATGTTTTACTGTCAAAGCGGCATAATCGCCAAACTGAGACATTTGTCGAACTTTTACTGGCGCGTATTCTACCAGTGCTTAGAGAGATATAAAATGTTTGCGAGAAAATATTTTTTTTCTAGCCTAAATGGCTAATCTTTATGATAATATTCGCCCTATGAAATTAAGAAAAATACTAATACCTTTTGTCAGCAGTTGTGCTTTCGCGTCTTTGACGTCGTCTTTTCATGCTCAAGCCATTGAAATTGACGATCTTTATCAAGCAAAAGTAGCATATTCTGGTGACAACGGTGGACGTGAAAAAGCGTATCGACAAGCGTTTAAGCAGGTCTTGGTTAAGCTCGCCGGTAGTGATTTTGTTAACGACAGCGAAGAGCTAAAAAAAGCCATCAATAAACCGAATGCGTATTTAAGTGAATATCGTTTTGATAGCCAAGATGAGCAAACGTTTTTATTTGCTAATTTTGAGTCCGCCAAAGTCGACCAGTTATTGCAACAAGTCAACGCTGGTATTTGGGGAAAGCATAGACCACTGGTAACGGTTTGGATGATCGACGAGCAGGGCAGCCAACGCACGCTTATCGACGACTCCAATGAAGAAACCAAAAAGCAATTGCAACTTTGGTTTAATCAGCGTGGTATTGCGGTTAACTTTCCTATTATGGATTTAACTGACGCTATGGCCATCAGTTACAGTGATGTTTGGGGGCGATTTGAGCAAAGTTTATTGCTTGCGTCCGAACGCTATATGGCCGAAGCGGTATTGGTATTAAGAATATCCGATTCAACTTTAATTGATAAGGCTGACATCACCTCGTGTGGTAACAATTGTCAAACCTCGCCATTAGCTGGCGATTGGCAATTGTGGAGTGGTGATTTAAACCTTGCCAATAATAAACAAGGTAAAGATAAAGACAATCTGCTGCAGTCCTTGGTACTTGACGTTGCTGAAAATCTCCACCAACAATATTCGGTGATTGTCAGCAGCGACAGCGATGCCTATATTGATATTGAAATAGCCAATGTCACAACGATGAAAGACTTTGTCGCTGTAAGTGATTTTTTTAGTAATGTCAGTTTGGTCGACGATGTTGTCATGATTAAAGTCTCAGGCACGAAAATGCTGTTTCGCTTGCACACCAAAGCGAATGTTGATGCCATTATGCGGGCTCTTAAGTTAGAACAAAACTTAGTGGTTAATCAAGATCCATTGGTTTCTCAAGATACGAGTGAACCGGTAAGTTTTTATTGGAAAGGTTAATGCCGAACACTGAACAATTACCTTTGGCAGTACACCTGCCTGATGATGAAACCTTTACGAGTTTTTATTCTCTCGATAGTGGTGCGATCGTCAGTCAATTAAAAGCCTTTATTAAAAGTGACGACCATAGCACCCATGGCTTTTATTTGTTTGGCCAACACAGTGTTGGTAAGTCTCATTTATTACATGCCAGCTCAGCGTTTGCCTCTCAGTTAGGCAAGTCGAGTCTGTGTGTGTCATTAAGTGAGATAAAGCATTTGTCTGTTGAGGTGCTTAATAACCTCGAACAAGTAGACTTGATTTGTCTCGATGACTTGCACTTAATTGCCGGCAATAAAGCTTGGCAGCAAGGTATTTTCGATTTGTACAATCGAGTCATCGAAAACAATAAAAAGATCATCCTTGCCGGTAATAATGCTGCTAACAGTTTATTGATCACTTTACCTGATTTAGTCTCTCGCATTAGTTGGGGCTTTACTGAACAGGTTAAACCTCTTCCAGATGAAGATAAGGTGCAGGCGTTTCAGCACCGTGCCCGTGGTCGTGGTATTGAAATGCAAGATGAGACGGTGAAGTTTTTATTAAATCGCGTATCGCGTGATATGAACTCGCTATTGGAAAGTCTCGATGTCTTAGATAAGGCGTCTATTACAGCGCAGCGAAAAATCACTATTCCGTTTATCAAAGAAGTATTATTTTAGAGCACATTTATTGCTGTGCTTTGTTTATTAAGCACCGAGCGGTAAACAGCATAAGCACTTAGTCACAGACAAAAAAAGTCACAGACAAAAGAAAACCCGGTACACATAGTGTCACCGGGTTTTTTATTGTCTGTAGATGCTACTTACGCGTTGGTAAGGCTTTTATATGGCCTTGACGGTAGCTCGACATCTTCGGTTGCAAAGCTCCACTAATTGGCAGTTTAGAACCAGCCATTGATTTCAATGGGGTTGGTGGTTGTGGGCTGATGCCTAGATTGTCCCACCAGTTTTGTCCTGCGTTCATCTCTAAAGGCTCTGGCAGACTGTCTATCAATGACAAATCAACTTCTGGTAGCAGACGCTCAGTAATGTATTCTGCGCGAGCACTGACACTGTCTTCTGCAACACGGCCACGTTGTCCCCATGAGACAATGTAGCTTTGGCTACGAATCAAGTCGCCGCTGTTATCGTATACCGGCACACTGGTTACTGCCGTATCACGCTGGATACCAAATCGAACAGACATCATTAGCTCTTCAAATAAAATCGCTAAATCTTCTTTTTCATTGGTGTAATTGTAAAAGCCATTAGAGCGATCTGGACGATAAAAACCGACCACGTCGTCAGGCATGTAACTGCGTTGTGTGGCGTTAGAGTCGCCGGTAAGGAAACGTACCTCAGCCAAATCACGCATATCATCACTTAATAATGGGTATAAACGGTCTAAGTCATCTGAGATTTCATCTTCTTCAACGGCAGCGTTTAAGAATCGAGTAGAGTCACCGTAGGAATCCCATTCAGCCGGTGGCATATAATCATTGGCGTGAGCCAGCTCATGATACAATAAGTCGGTTAGCTCAAAGCGCATATCGCTTAAATCACGGCTTAACCCATCTTCTGGCGGATAATATAGTGATACGTAATCGTTGTCTTTTACGTAGCGCCACGGGATAACAAATTGTAAGTCATTACCAAAATCACTGCGATAATCCGGTGCTTCGTTTATGGTTTCGCGTTGCGCCGCAGAAAGCCATAAATTTTCCGGGTCAAGATAAATTGCCCCGGTTGCTGCCCAGTAAAAAGAAGGGCGGATATCATAAGATAAGACAATACCTGTTGTTGCTCTTAACAGGTTTTTAAAATCATCGTTATCATCGTACGCTTCAAGAAACGCTCTAAAGTTCACCGCCATCCAGTCATGGGATACGACGACGCGATCCATGATTTGGTCAATGGTTGGCGTCGCACCGTTACTGTCGGTGGCTAATAAAGGTAAATCGCCTAATCGACATGAGTTATCTAATTGATTTGAGTAAACACACTCAACCAAAGTGTCTTTGTATGGCGAGTCTTGGTTATAGACGTAGACGTTAGCCAATTGGCCATCATCAAAATAGGCTCCACCAGCGATACTTGGGCGATCTTCAACTAGTATACTGGCCTTGTCTCTATACACGTCACCGTCACGGGTTTCTGCAGTGACTTCAATTTCAATGATTTGATCTTGATTGACCACTGGCGCGGTAAATATAGCCAATAATGGGTCGATGTTATTTTCATCAAAGCTGATGGTAGGTCCCGATAATTGACGCCAGCTTATGGTATCCATTTCGATGTCAGAATCAGCGAACAAGCGCAATGAGACGTTGCCTGTTTCAACAACAGAGTGACCTCGAGATAAACGCAGTTTTGGTGATGCTTCGCTTACCGAAATTGTTGCGCTTTCATTTACTGAGGTGCCATTGCTTTTATAACTGACTGAAAAGGTGTATTGACCCGCATTTTCCGCTTCAAAGGAGATAGCTTTGCTTTTATCGGCCAGTAACGTCACTGCCGGGCCTGAAGTTTGTGACCACTGAATATCGGTGATTTCATCCCCAGGGGCAAATAATAACAAGTCAGGATTTTGCCCCTGCATGTAATCTGTTTCAGAGGCTATATTGTCGAAATTAAGCAAGTCGTCGTTAGTGTCATTGTCGCTGTCGGAGCCGCCACCACATGCAGATAGCAACATTGCCGACGATATTGCTAAAGCTAAATAATGCTGTTTCATCGTTTGATCCCATAAGTACGCCTAAGCGGCATCGTTATTATTGTTATGGTTATTGTATAAAAATTATCTATCCCCAATTTACCCTAACTCTTAATACGTTGTTAAGTGAAAATTGGATTGCAAGCCGTGATTACCATCATATTATCGGCTCACGGCCATTTTATTATTAAAATAACGGCTTAACTGTTGTCTTTCGTTTCGAATGCTTCGCGTTCGTCTTTTAAGTCGTCTTTAAGTTTACGTATTTTCAGGCCCAATTCTTGACCACGATATTTTGAATAATATGCCCCAGGGAAGAACATCAAGTTTGCCAACAGCAACTCAATTAGGGCATATAAAGTTTCACCATCGGACACCCAAAGTGTCGTCAAACTATGTAGGAAATAAATTAACACAATGAAGTTTGCCCAGGCAAATGTGTACGGATTACCTTGTAAAATGCCTTTGAGAGGAAACAATAAAGGTAATACAAACATCACCAACGCTAGGGTCGGCGATAACGCTTCACTTGGTGATAATACCAATAACCAAAGCGGCATAAACCCTAATAAACCTAGATAACCAAAGGTTGCTATTTTTCGCAGGGTTGGGGTACTGAAAGTTTGTTTAGACATTAAACTCGACCAATTAAAATAATGTATTTACGTTTTCTGGCGGGCGGCCAATAACGGCTTTATCTTGATTGGCAGAAATGACGATAGGGCGCTCCATTAATTTTGGCGTATCGACCATCGCTTGCAATAATTGCTCGTCGCTAACTGCGGCGTCTTTCAAACCTTGTGCTTTATATTCATCTTCTTTGGTGCGCATCATTGCTCGAAGCTCAACACCGAGTAGCGATTGCACCTGCTGTAATTGTTGTTTTGTTAGCGGCGTTTTTAAATACTCAACAACATTGACCTCTTTGCCAGCGGCTTCGATCAATTGCAGGGTTTGTCGGCTCTTTGAACAACGAGGGTTATGATAAATAGTTAATGCAGACATAATTTTCTCTATATAGGTCGTAGGTAAAGCAGCTAAAGCTACAGGCGTTTTAGCTGATTTTCTTGTTCTTGAAACTGCAGAATTCTCGCTTTAATTTTCTTTTGCATCAAGGAGTTTTTCTGACTGTGATTGTAGGCCGTATGCAATTCATCAACCGCTTTTGGGTATAACCCCATTAAGGCCAATACTTCAGCATTTTGCACATGGGTTTGTGCGGTTTTCTTTTGTGCCTTATATATATCAGCTAACAGATCGTTAGCTAAAAAATGGTTTTTACTGACCAATAAAAAGTCTTGTAATAAGGTCTCTGCCAACTTGTACTGTTTTGCCTTATATGCGGCGTTAGCATAGTTTAAGGTGACGACCTGGTTGTGTGGCATGATCAGGTATAATTCAGCCAACATAGATAACGCATCATCGTAACGATTTTGCTCTAAATACACATCGGTCATCGCATCCACATAGAATAGATTTTTAGGAGCTTGGGCGAATAACGGTCTTAACACATTCTCCGCTTGCTCATAGTCTTTGTTTGCGAAATAACTCAATGCCAAGCCGTATTGAGCCGCCTGTTTGATATCGTATTTGCCTAAACGAATTTCGTCTTTAAAGGTCGATATGTTGTCTTTGCCATTGCCTTCATAGCGCGCTCTTAATCGAGATTTTGCTAATTCAAAGTCTATATTAGGCGGTAAAAGGCGATTCGGGTAGCGAGTCGCCCGTAAGCGGGAGTCGGTAATTCGCGATTCTGGCAATGGGTGAGTCATCAACATCGCAGGTGGCTTGGAGGTATAACGGTATTTTCGAGCCAGCTTTTTGAAAAAGTTTGGTGCACCATTTGGATCGTAACCACTGTCAGCTAGGATTTCCATGCCAACTCGATCGGCTTCGTTCTCATTGCCACGGGTGTAATTAATACCCGCTTGTTGGCTTGCTGCCATGGTGGTCGATAAGGCTGCCATACCTGCTTGAGGATTGACTAGCGCCAACAAAACACCGGATATCATACCGGCAATAGTCAGAGGTGTATTGCGACTTTGCTCTTCCATACGGCGGGCTAGGTGACGTTGAGTAACGTGCGCAATCTCATGCGCAAGTACCGATGCCAACTCACTTTCATTGTCAGCCATAGTCAGCAAACCTGAATGGGTGCCGATATTGCCACCAAAAAACGCAAAGGCGTTGATTTCCTTACTGTTAATCAAAAAGAAATTGAATTGGTAATGCACATTGTCGGCACTTTTAACCAAACGGTTACCTAAATCATTAATGTATTCTTCTAAAACGGGATCATGAATCATCGGCTGCGATGCACGAATCGATTTCATCATGGCGTCGCCGTATATCTGCTCTTTATCCAGAGACAATGTACTTACCGCAGAGGTACCAATTTCAGGCAAGGTGTTTTTGTCATCGGCATACGCCGACGCGGTTGTTGTAAACAACAAACTTGTTGCCATCAAGGCGATACTGATAGGTTTGAACCTAAAAACCTTTTTCATTTAATTCCACTTTCAGCCAAAGGGCGGATTACACTCAAATTAACTCATTAGAGGCTGCGAAGCACAGTTAGTTGCAGCGAATTTTCGATTGTTCTAATGCTTGAGTTGTATTTATTGATATTAATATTGCTATATTGAATTAAATTAACGTTTTTGACAATACAATCCGCGTGTTAAATGGCCTGTGATATTTTTATTCCCTTACACCGGTGCACTTGCTATCATTTTCATGATCCAATGTTAAAGGTTTGATTTTAATGGCTGATTTTCTCGTTTACGATGGTCGTAACGACAAGTGCCCGCTACCATTAGTAACAACGAAGCTGTTACTAAAAAAATTAGCAAGCGGAGAAAAGGCCGTTGTTCATCTTAAAGACCCTGGCTCGTTGGCTGATATTCCCGCCTGGTTGCAAACACAACGTGTCCGTATTTGCCAGATAACTAACGCTGACGCCAGTGTTACCTTAACGATAACAAAAGAGTAGTGCTCAATGATTAATTACATAGTTAATTGGTACAAGGATAAATTTTCCGATCCGCATGTGGTCAGTTTGACCTTATTAATGTTGCTTAGCTTTTTGGTGTTAACCTTCTTCGGCAACTTGTTGATGCCAATTATAGTGTCTGTTGCCTTGGCTTTTTTACTGGAACCTTCGGTTCGCGGCCTAGGTAACTTTGGTTTGAGTCGCAATAAATCCGTGGTTATGGTGATGCTAGCGTTTACTGGTGTGAGTTTGGCGACCATGCTCGGTTTAATGCCACTGTTGTGGCAGCAAACCAGTAATTTGGTTGCTGAAGTGCCGGATATGTTGGTTAAAGGTAATGAGTTTTTAGTGACCTTGCCACAAAAGTACCCTGATATTATTAAAACGGAACAAATCGACGGCATCATCAATACCATTCGCAGTGAGATAGTTTTGATTGGCCAAACCATATTGCAAGCCAGTTTAAATTCAATTTCTGATGTAGTGGCATTGATCATTTATCTCATCTTGGTACCAATTATGGTGTTTTTCTTCCTTAAAGATAAAAAGACCATGATGGAAAGTGCCAAACGTTTTCTGCCAAAAGAAAGTCGTTTGACGTCACAAGTTGGTAAAGAGATGCACCAGCAAATCCATAATTACATTCGCGGTAAGGTGGTCGAAATAATGATAATTGGCTTTTTGTCGATGATCACCTTTTGGTTACTGGACTTGCGCTACGCCATCTTGCTTGGCGCATTGGTCGGTTTGTCGGTATTGGTGCCTTATGTGGGCGCAACCGTGGTTACCATTCCTGTGGTATTAGTGGGGCTATTTCAGTGGGGAGCAACACCAGAGTTTGGTTATGTGATGTTAGCCTACGCCATAATTCAGATTTTTGACGGTAACATTCTTGTGCCGTTATTATTTTCAGAAGCGGTTAACTTACATCCAGTCGCGATTATTATCGCGGTTATCATTTTTGGCGGGTTGTGGGGCTTTTGGGGGGTATTCTTTGCAATCCCGCTAGCGACCTTGGTTAAAGCCGTTATTAATGCTTGGCCAAATTCGGCTATTGAGCAAAATGACCAGACCTCAAAAGCGCAAGCGTAATATCCAGTATTATCATCGCCGAGAATAAGCACAAAAAAAGGCAACGTTACGTTGCCTTTTTTTGTTTTATATCGTCAGCAAACGGTGATTTGATTATGCCAATTCGTTGATGACATTAAGTACTACGTCGTGGTGGTCTTTGGTTTTAAACTTGTTAAAGACATGCTCAATGTTGCCATCCAAGCCAACCAGAAAGCTGAGGCGATGAATACCGTCGTATTCGCGGCCCATGAACTTTTTCAAGCCCCAAACGCCAAAGTCATCGGCCACTTTATGATCTTCATCGGATAATAAGGTGAAATTTAATTCATCACGTACACAAAATTTATCGAGACGCTTAACGGCATCTGGACTGATACCAAAAACCACGGTATTTAGCGCGTCTAATTGGGCTTTGCTATCACGTAAGTTTTGTGCCTGAACCGTACAGCCTGGCGTCATTGCTTTTGGGTAAAAATAAACAAGTACACGTTTTTTACCGATATAGTCAGCAAGGTTTACGGTGTTGTCATTCTGGTCTTGAAGAGAAAACAAAGGCGCTTTGTCGCCAACTTGCAAAGTATTCATGCTATTCCTTAAAAAATATGTTTTTGTGGTGTTCTGATCTCACCTTGAACGTTCAATAAACGACATAATTGTTGAAATTGATCATCCAACGCGACTTTATCAATGTGCTTCGGCAAATTGATGAGCATATGAATATCAACAATATTGTTTTTACCGTTGGTTATCGATTTTAATGACGACAAGTCGATGTCTTGCTTGGCGAAAAACTGTGTTGCTTTGCTTAACAGACCAGGCGCATCTTCACCACTTAAGCTAGCTTCCAGACATTCATGTATTTGACATTTGCTGTTGGTTTGCGTGCGTTTGCTGATGGTCATTAATTGCAATGAATGCGCCAATAAAGGTAGCCGTGTTTCGATCTGATTAATGGCATTTTTGGAACCACTGAGCAACATTATCAAGGTAAACTCGTCCCCCAAAATAGCCATTCTGGAGTCATCAATATTACAGCCGAAATCACTGGCGAGTTTAGTGATCTCGTTCACGATACCTGTTCGGTCACTGCCTAATGCGGTAAAGACGATAGATGCAGACATAAAACATGAGTCAATATTGTTTGTAAACGTCTTATTTTAGGGCGTTTTTTTGTAAATTAGTAGAGGTACAAGAAAGATTGTTTTTGACAATCATTATAAGGCTCAAATTTTTGTCTCAGATTTTACTTACAAAGCTTGTGTTTAGAGATTAGGGCAAGTACCATTAACCGCTATTAAATATTGCTCTAGCTCCCCATTAACAACGATTAAAATGAAAGTTTTCGGGAACTATTGATTGCTTAGTCAATCGAAAAGCAAAAATAAAATCCCTTTATCGAATTTATCAGTATTGGTTTATTTGAAAAGTAAAAAGGCATTTCCCTCAGGAGTATTAATGGATCGCCGAGTAATTTATTTATCCCTTTTAGGTCTGGCACTTAGCGCATGTTCTAATGTTGAAACGCGTAAAGAAGCGAAAGGGGATTTTGACTACGTAAATTTCAAGCCAGAAGCAGAGCTTAAAGTACCTGACGGTATGACACCGCCAGCCAAAAAACAACTTTTTGCCGTACCAGAATTGAAAAATACCGATGGTGCCGTAGGCCAAGCCGTTGATATACGAGCTCCTGCGCAAGTATTGCCTTTAGCAAGCGGAAGCCGAATCGATGAGTTCGATAAAACCGCAGCTATTTGGTTTGATAAAGTCGATGATAACCGTGAGCTACGTGATCAAATTGTCAAAGCAATTAAAGATTACTTGCAAACAGAAGACGTTGCACTAACCGTTGAAGATGTAAGCAATAATTTGTTTGAGTCAGACTGGTTCCATGTAGAAGACGAAAGCGGTTATTTGTTTTGGAAAAGCGTCGATATTACTGAAAGCTGGCGTTTTAAATATACCTTGGTTACTAAACCACATGGTCGTAGTGTTGGTCTAAATGTTGAACTGGTCGACTACATGCTGACCAATGACAAAGGCTCAACCAAGAAAATTGATCCAATCGAAAAACAGCGCGTTGAAATGGCGATGCTAAATGCAGTTACTGGACAGCTAGATTATCAATATCGCATTAATAATCGTGATGATCGTTTAGCTCGTGCCAACATGCAAATTGTTGAGTTAGGGCAAAGCAAAGACGGTGAGCCTGCATTGATTATTGATTACCCTCGTGATGAGCTATGGTCTTATCTGCCTGGTTTCTTTGAGCAGTATAACTTTATCATCACCGATATCGACGAAGATAAGTTCGTTTTTGATGTTGAATATACTTACGTAGAAGCAAGTGTATGGGACACCATGTGGGGAGATGATGCCCCTGTTGTTGATTTTCCTGATGGCACCTATCGTTTCAAATTGAAAGACAGTGATGGCAAAACCGAGTTGATTATTACCGATGATCAAAACAATAACTTGGGTGACGAATCACTGAAGAAGAACTTCGAAGTGCTAGAGCCAGCGTTATCGTTTAGATAAGTAAGCTTTATAGATATCCAAAAAGGCGCTCTATGAGCGCCTTTTTTATGTGTCCTGTTTTATGGTTCTAACATCACTGACTTGATGGTTTTTATCAGTATTGTTTTCTATATGGTTTTTCTATATTGCGCTGTCGGTGCGCTTATCGATAGCGTTATTGGTATCGAAACCAGCGTTTTAAGCAATCTTATATAACACTGGTCACGATACCTATTTTTGTTGTGTTATTGCTTGGTATGTTGCTTGAGAAACGCTAATAATGCTTCAAAATATTTAGCAGATTGCTCGGCAGAGCCAAAGCTATGCGTTGCCTCTTCATCTTCATACCAAATAAATTCTTTGTTATGTTTCTTTAACATCAACTTCATGCGATGGCTATGCTCTACATCGACAATTTTGTCTTTTGCACCATGGCCAATAAGCAATGGAATATGTAACTTGTCGATGTTATACACTGGCGATATACGTTTGAACTTTTCACGTTCCAGTACTCTATCGCCGACATATTTTTTTAACCATTCTTGTTGGGCATCATTGATACGAGTAGAGTGCAGCAATAGATTTACGTCACTTACCCCTGCAAAACTGGCTGAGCACTTAAATGCATCAGGGTAAATGGTTGGCATCATCATCGCCGCATAGCCGCCGTAACTAATGCCAAAGATACAGACGTTATTGGCATCAATGTGCGGCGAGGCCGTCACTTGTTGTAATGCTTGATAAATATCTTCTAGCATTAAGTCGCCCCATTGGCCTATACCTGCTTCTTGTAACTCTTCACTATAACCACCAGAGCCGCGAAAATTGACCTGTAACACCGCATAACCATTCGCTGCGAGCAGTTGGCTTAGTGGATTGTAGTAACGATTATCATAAATACTGATTGGGCCACCATGTGGCATCACCACAAGCGGGTATGTTGATTTGTTTTGATTTGGTGTTGTCAGCAGGTAGGGGATATCAAGCCCTTTAACATTAACCGTGGCTTCGTGCATCATCGACGATAGTTTGTTGGTTAGGTTAGGAAACATGGTGCCAATTAATCGTGGATGTTTAGAGTTCGCTGATACGTAATAAAACTCACCGGGAATGTCATGATTTTCAATGTAATAAATCTGACTGGCTTTATCGACACTGCTATTCACCGAGCTGACTAAAGACGGTTTACGCGGTAAATTAAAGCTGCCTTTTATCGCTTCATTATTGACGTATTCGGTGGTTAACTTACCATCATTGATGACTTTGACGGCTTGTAATTCATGTTCATCGGTGAGTAATACGTCAACAATTTTAAATGCTTTTGCCTGATAAACGGTTTCTTGGGTATTGTTGTCAAAATCGTAGACATACAACGAGGTCTTATTTTGTTGATTGACATCTATGCTGTAAAAACGATTGCCTTCACCTGCGTACGCGATAGGTAACAATACTTGGTTGTCTTTGTTATCAAAATTGAGCTCTTCTGGTGTCCACTGGTGTAATTCTTGTGGCTCATCTTCGCTGACATTGGTTAAATGAAATTGCCTGTCCATTTTCATATGCAGCACCGATAAAATGCTGCCGTCATTATCAAAATACCAACGTGTCGCAAACCCCTTAATGGACTTTACAACGTTGCGTTTTTTGAATTGGCCGCCATCAATTTTAGCCAGTTTACTTTTCTTTTTTTGACCAAACACGTCCAGTTTATTGACGTCTACCTTATAGACCTTTGAATTGATTCCTGGCTTTGAATAAAGAAACACCCCAGGCTGCTTAGGTAACAAGTGAACCATGATACCTTTGGTTTTAACTTGCAGTATTTTTGCTTGCTGTGTGCTGTCTTCAGGTAATTTGGCAATGATTAAGCGCTGTTTGCGCTTGCTGTCGATAAGTTGCTCTATGCCTTTTTGCTTTTGCGTAAACTGCACCGCTAAATGCGCGTCATCAACCCAGCCAAACTCATTAATGTTGAATTCTTCAAATGCGTATTGATCGAGGTTTACAAACACGGTCTCTTGATCGCTATTTACATCAAGAACATAAACAATGTGCTGCTCGTTTTCTTGTTTTAATAAGGCGACTTTATCGCCTGTAGGGTTGAGCTTAGCGGCTAATAAATGTGGTGCGGCAAAAAAATCTTTGGCCTGTAAGTTGACCGCAGAAACTTGAAAAGCCAACAACAAACAAGTGATAAAGGTGAGTAGGGCTTTCATTATTCGCTTCCTTCAAAGTCACGGGCAAAGTCATCGTGATAGGCTTGACCGGTTATAAGTGGATATGGAATCTGCAATTGAGTGACTAATTTTTTTAATGGTTGATACTGGCTTGCATAACGGTTGAAAAGGTTGATTTCAACGTGGTTTCTGCTTCGCTCACCGTCTATTTGCAGCTCGCCTATGTAGGACAGCATCTGCGTCTTTACAGTGAAGCGCCACGTTATGTCATTATTGGTATCTTTACTAAACGGTAGGTCATAAAACGGCGCATTTATTTCGGTAATTTGATACGAACCTTTAGGTAACGTCAGTTGGTAAAATCCTGGCTCAAAACCTTTTAAATTTACTTTATAATCGGTACTACCTTTATAGCGTTGGAATTTCTGATTTGCGGTTAATGACACCGGCTTAATAATCATCGATGGCGCGGTACCTTGTGCTTTTAGGTACAGTATTGCGACACCTTTTTTGTTACCAAGTTCGCTGATCTGGCTTAAGGGCTTTAGATTGTATTTTAGCGTTTGTGAATTGGCGGCTAATGAAGCACTGAGAAACCAAATTGCCAAAATGAATTTCAAAGTTAAAGCAACCGCTTGGCGATAACGTTCCATATTTTATAACTTCCTGAGACAGATATACTGATCTGTAATGACATCAATTTTAGAATTATGGTAACCTAATCTGCATGCAAATTTAACCTTTCTATAACAATAAAAGTAAGAGAATTTATGACGCACTTTGTTTCTTTCATCAGACCAGCACTTATCGGTCTGACCTGCTTGTTTATGGCTACTGGTTGCGTTACCAGTAATGTTGATCTGGTAGAACCCTTGACCGCAAAAACACCGATTGCGGAAAACCAAGGTGTTGTTACTGTACAAATCATCAATACCAGTGCTTACCCACTACCATATAACTTTATAACCATTGCACCGAAGAATGTGAATGAGTCAAAAAAAGTTAAATATCAACGCTTAGAGTCTTTGCTACCAGCAACCACAAATAGCACCATTTTTGCCTCTGCGGTGAATGCCGGCAGTTATAGCTTATCTGATATTCGTTCATTTTTTGTCAAAGGTGATTATTATTTTATACGCGGTGCCGGAGCCGATATTGAGTTTGGTACATTCGATGTTAAAGCGAATCAAGTAACGGACTTAGGGATCATTATTTATTACCCTAAACCAGACGGTGATAGATTTTTAAACGTGTTATCACGTATCGCCGATCAACAAGCGGGTGAAAGCCTGATTAAATATTTTCCGTTTATCGATATCAATAAAGAGGTTTTAGGCTGGGATGAAGACGACGCAGAAGAGGAACGTTTTTCACTGTATTCGTCAATCGCACAAAACCCTTTGGCGTTTAATAAACAATATTTAACTGCTAACGGTGATTTCTATATGTTAGCCAAACTGGGTGTGTTATTGGTCCGAACAGACGATGGTGAATGGCAACTAGAAGCGGTTGATAGTAACAACGATTTGCATGCCATTGCTGACAATGACAGCGGCGACATCCTGATTGGTGGTGATGAAGGGCGATTGTTCTTTAAAGCGGCAGAGGATGATGAGTGGCAAGACGTATCTTTAACTCAAAATCTACGCATTAGCGAAATCAATAGTTTGCAAAATAACCGCTTTGAGTTACTTACATATGACGACAAGCAAATGAAGGTATTGCAAGGTGGTTTCAGCAATGACGAGTTTCAATGGCAAGTTGTTCGCAGTTATGCGGTCAATAAAGGCTGGCGTGATGCTGATGGCAATGACGTAATCGTTCAAGAAGACATCGATAAGAAAAAGAAGAAAAAGAAGAAGTCTAAACGAACTAAAATCTTAGGCGTTCGAACGGCGACTAAAGATGGTAAAAAGTATGTTGAGATCAGCCGCGGTTATAAACGTGAATTGAGCGTGTTTTCAGAAGGAACACAAGATCAATTCGTTATCGATGAAGATTGGAATATTCTTGAAAAAATCGGCATCAATGAGACTTTTGCGACGCAATATACTGCTGGTAAAAATACCATTTTCGTTGAACAAGCTGGGTATTGGTCTTGGACAGGCCAACCAAGCATTTATTACTTTGACGCAAATAGCGGCAGCAAAGTCATGATCCAGGACAGTATCAGAACATGTCCTGAAGGTTATGCAATGAAAACCAAGTCCTGCATGAAAGATAAGACAAAAGTAAAAATCAAAAAAGAGAGCTTTAGTTTTGTCTCTTATCCCTGGTTTTACGGCGAGAAAGAAGCGCTAAGTATCGTAGCGTTTTCTGGTTATGATTTTTGGACAGGACCAAAAGAAACCAAATATGAAATCATTAAGACCCTTGATGGCGGTGCTAATTGGCAACGAACTGAGTTGCAATTACCTGCGAAATATTGCCGCAGCATTATCACCGAAGTCACCGACGCATTGGTTGTCAGTTGTGAAGGGGTAAGTAGCGATATATATCAATCAAACGATTTAGGCGAAACATGGCAACATGTGCGTCAACATGAAGACTTCTAAATCACTATGATGTAACACACAAAAGGCGCTCTATGAGCGCTTTTTTTAATGTCTTTAATTGAGTTTTTAAATGAGTTTAGTGCAGCTAGTTGCGTTAGTACGCTGGCATTTTGACGATAAACTCAGTGTAGGTTTCATCAATGATATTAAACGCTATGCTGCCGTTTTGTGCTTCGGTCATCAGTTTAGCGGAGTAGGCGCCTAAGCCAGAACCGCGTAAATGGTTTGATGAGGAATATTTCTCGAATAGGTTACCGCGTAACTCTGGTGGAATAGCGCCGGTGTTTTTCATACGAAACTCAACGCTTTCACCTTGCTCGCTTATATGGATGTAGATGCTTTCACCGTCTGGTGACGCTTCAACTGCGTTCTTGATCAGGTTATTAAATATCGATAAACACAACAGCTCTTCAGCGTCGATATAGGTGTTATGGTGCGTAGACTCAACATTAAATGAGATGTTCTTTTTACTGGCAAGGCGACTCACCGCCTTAATGCCTTTATTAACCAAGGCATTTAAATCAACCATATCAGGGCTAAATGGGTAGGTGCCTCGTTCAATTTTAAACACATCTAGGGTGTTATTGAGCATGTTAAGAACATTGTTGGTTGACTCTTCTATTGAATCGGCAATTTCTCGATTTTCTATTTTCGGTGTTTCAAATAGAATGACCCCAAGCGGGCCTTTTAAATCATGCCGCGTTAAGTTTTCAATATCTTCGCGTAAATGCATGTTTTCATTTAAGGTTTCGACTTGCTTTTCGAGTGCGATTTGGCTTTGCCTTAAGCTAATATGGGTGCGCACTCGTGCTTTGAGAATTTCTGGTTTGAGAGGCTTGGTAATGTAATCAACAGCACCGAGTTGAAAGCCGCGGGTAATGTCAGCGATTTCTGATTTGGCGGTAAGGAATATAACCGGTATGTTTTGCGTAGCAGGATCTGCTTTAAGTCGTTCACAAACCTCATACCCGTCAAGCTCGGGCATCATAATGTCTAATAAAATCAGACTGATATTATTGTCCGCTTGAGCAATTTTTAAGGCAACTTTACCGTTTGTCGCCGCTTTAACTTTGTACTTTTCCTTTAGCAGGGCTGACGCCAGATCAATATTGCCTGGCTCATCATCAACAACCAAAATGGTATGCTTTCTCTCTTCGCTCACGCTTTTGTTTCGCCTATGTGTCGTTATTTTACGGGGTTTTAATTAGTTTAAATCTATGGCGAAAATCTAAATAAAGCAAATGTTTACCCTGTAATAACGGGTTTTCTGCTTAGCCTGTAACAAATTGATAAAGTCGTTTAGCTCCTCTGGTAAGGATTAAATTTCAGGCAATAAAAAAGCCAGCGTACTGCTGGCTTTTATGTTGGGTAAACCCTGAATTACTCGTGGCGATCCAGTGGGTTAAATTCTCTGTTAAGTTCGCCAGTGTAGTTTTGACGAGGACGACCAATTTTTTGGCCAGGTTGGCTTAACATTTCATCCCAATGTGCACACCAGCCTACCGTGCGAGATAGAGCGAAAATTACGGTGAACATGTTGGTTGGAATACCAATCGCTTTAAGAATAATACCTGAGTAGAAATCTACGTTAGGGTAAAGCTTCTTCTCGATGAAGTATGGGTCTTCTAGAGCAACTTTCTCTAATGCCATAGCAACGTCAAGTAATGGATCTTCGATACCTAGCTCATTAAGAACTTCGTGACATGTTTCGCGCATTACGGTTGCACGTGGATCAAAGTTTTTATAAACACGGTGACCAAAGCCCATTAAACGGAATGGGTCGTTTTTGTCTTTTGCACGAGCAACGAATTCGTCAACCTTGCTAACGTCGCCAATTTCTTCAAGCATGTTCAAACACGCTTCGTTAGCACCACCGTGAGCAGGGCCCCATAGTGACGCAACACCAGCAGAAATACAGGCATAAGGGTTAGCACCTGAAGAGCCCGCTAGACGTACAGTAGACGTTGAAGCATTTTGCTCGTGGTCGGCGTGAAGAATAAAGATACGATCCATCGCGTTAGCAAGGATAGGGTTAACTTTATATTCTTCTGCAGGTACCGAGAACATCATGTGCAAGAAGTTTTCTGCGTAAGACAAGTCATTACGTGGGTATACGAATGGCTGACCTAAACTGTACTTATATGCCATTGCAGCGATGGTTGGCATTTTCGCGATTAAGCGATGCGCACAACGTTTACGAGCTGCAGGATTTGCAATGTCTAGATCTGAGTGATAGAAAGATGAAAGCGCACCAACAACACCACAAACCATCGCCATTGGATGAGCGTCATGTAGGAAACCGCGGAAAAAGTTCGCCAGTTTTTCATGCACCATAGTGTGGTTAGTAATGATTGATACAAAGTGATCGTATTCTTCTTGGCTCGGCGCTTCGCCATTTAGAAGGAGATAGCAGGTTTCTAAGTAATCGGCATTCT
This sequence comes from Thalassotalea sp. Y01, assembly GCF_012932945.1. Lineage (NCBI taxonomy): Bacteria > Pseudomonadati > Pseudomonadota > Gammaproteobacteria > Alteromonadales > Colwelliaceae > Thalassotalea > Thalassotalea sp. Y01. The sequence continues at coordinate 60,191 of NZ_JABBXG010000006.1, read as the reverse complement.
TTGCTAAATCATCGATAGCATAACCACGGTGTTGTAATACACCTTTGCCGCCGTCGATAAAGGTGATTTCTGATTCACAAGAAGCTGTAGCTAAAAAGCCTGGATCGTAAGTGAAGTATCCAGCACTTCCTAAAGCGCGAATATCAATTACATCGTTGCCAGCGGTACCCGATAATACCGGTAGTTCTGCGATCTCTTCGCCGTTTACGCTCAGAGTGGCTTTGTTCTCAGCCATAGTTCTTCCTCTATATTCTTAAGTTTTATTTGTCTTAATTTGCGGATTATCGATCCCTGTACGTTTTTGCCAAGGAACTAGCGCACAATATTTATTCGATAATAAACAGATAAACAGCGCTTAAAAATGATGTAAATCAATTGTTATGCATTCGATATGCATTTTCTGTCGATAATCAGCGACGAAAAATTGACGGCTATTCTACTCTAAAAGCAGGGTGCAAAGTCAATTCAAAAGTGTACAAATCGCTAGAAAATTATACTTTTGCGTGAAATTTGTGCAAATACTCTAACAAAGTTTAATAAAAGAGTCGATTAAATTGTAATTCTTAGTGCAGATATATATAATCCCCACGATCCAAAATTGGGTAAAAATATTTAAAAAGCATGCTCATGCGGATCAATGTCGTTCAAGAACTGTTTCTAAAGTTCACTACATTTTTGCTTTTTCATAGGCGAAAATATAGAGCACTTTGGTTTGTTAAGTTAGAAAATAACGTTTTAGGCAAGATAACTGTGAATAAACAAAGACCTGTAAATCTTGATTTAGCAACAATCAAGTTACCGGCTGCTGCAAAAGCATCTATTCTTCACCGTGTTAGTGGTGTGATGATGTTTTTTGGCGTGGGTATCCTAATTTGGGCACTATCTGTGTCTCTTTCATCTCCAGAAGGTTTCGCCTCAGTAAAAGAATGTTTTACTGGTGCACTGGGGAAATTCATTGTTTGGGGCATCATTACCGCCCTTGCATATCATTTTGTCGGTGGCATTCGTCACTTGATTATGGATTTAGGTCATCTTGAAGAGAAAGGCTCAGGCCAAGCAAGTGCTCGTTTTGCTATTGCTCTTTGGGTTGTATTAGCAGTATTAGCAGGAGTTTGGGTATGGTAAATAACGCAGCAACTCTAGGCAGAAGCGGTGTTCATGATTTTATCCTGCTTCGCGCAAGTGCCGTTATCTTGGCATTATACAGTGTATTTATGTTGGGCTGGTTTCTAACAACACCAGAAGTAACCTATGAAGTCTGGACCGGTCTATTCGCCAATCTTGGCATGAAGATTTTCACCGTTCTTGCTGTTGTCGCAGTACTTTTCCACGCATGGATAGGTATTTGGCAAGTTCTAACAGATTACGTTAAGCAAGTGTTCTTGCGTGGCGTACTACAATTTTTATTCACAATTACCCTGTTTGTATATGTCGCAGCGGTATTATTGTCAGTGTGGGGTGTATAAGTGAGCGTTCCAGTTCGTGAATTTGATGCCATTGTAATTGGCGCTGGTGGCGCAGGTATGCGCGCCGCATTAGCAATTTCTGAATCAGGCAAAAGCTGTGCCTTGATTTCTAAAGTATTTCCAACTCGTTCTCATACAGTTTCTGCGCAAGGTGGTATCACTGTTGCTTTGGGTAATGCCCATGAAGATAACTGGGAATACCACATGTACGATACCGTTAAGGGCTCTGATTTTATCGGTGACCAAGACGCTATTGAATACATGTGTAAAACAGGTCCTGAAGCGATCATCGAACTTGAAAATATGGGCTTACCATTCTCTCGTACAGAAGAAGGTAAAGTATATCAACGTCCATTCGGTGGTCAGTCACGTAATTTTGGTGGCGAGCAAGCCGCTCGTACAGCAGCCGCAGCTGACCGCACCGGTCACGCGCTTCTTCACTGTTTGTACCAACAAAACGTGAAAAACAAAACCAACGTTTATTCTGAGTGGTATGCACTCGATTTAGTTAAAAACGACGATGGTCACGTTGTTGGTTGTACGGCAATCTGTATCGAAACTGGTGAAGTAGTGTACTTCAAGGCTCGTGCAACCGTATTAGCAACAGGTGGTGCAGGTCGTATTTACGCATCAACAACCAATGCTCACATCAACACTGGTGACGGTGTTGGTATGTCACTTCGTGCTGGCGTACAAATGCAAGACATGGAAATGTGGCAATTTCACCCAACAGGTATCGCCGGTGCTGGTGTACTTGTTACTGAAGGTTGTCGTGGTGAAGGTGGTTACCTTCTAAACAAAGATGGCGAGCGATTCATGGAACGCTACGCGCCAAACGCGAAAGACTTAGCGTCTCGTGACGTTGTTGCTCGTTCAATGATGACAGAGATTCGTGAAGGCCGTGGTTGTGACCATCCTCAATTTGGTAAGCACATTAAACTTAAGCTTGACCACTTGGGCGCAGAAACGCTTAACTTACGTCTACCTGGCGTTTGTGACTTATCTAAAACGTTTGCTCACGTTGACCCGGCTGAAGAGCCAATCCCAGTGATCCCTACATGTCACTACCAAATGGGTGGTGTACCTTGTAACGTTAATGGTCAGGCACTTGAATTCAACCCTGCAACTGGCGAAGACAGCGTAGTCGAAGGTTTATTTGCCGTAGGTGAGATTGCTAACGTATCAGTACACGGTGCAAACCGTCTAGGTGGTAACTCACTACTTGACCTTGTTGTATTTGGTCGTGCTGCTGGTAACTTCCTTGGTAAATACCTTGCAGAGACTGAGTCAGGTCGTGATGCAAGTGATGCAAACCTTGAACAAGCACTTGCTCGTTACAACCGTTGGGAAAACTCAACTGGTGGTGAAGATCCAGTACAAATTCGTAAAGACCTACAGCAATGTATGCAGCTTAACTTCTCGGTATTCCGTGAAGGTGAAGCCATGGCTCAAGGTATGAAAGAGTTGGCTGAAATCCGTGAACGTTTACAAAACGCTCACCTTGCAGACAAGTCTTCAGAATTCAACACACAACGTATTGAGTGTTTAGAATTAGATAACTTGATGGAAACCGCATACTGTACAGCAAAAGCAGCGAATTTCCGTACCGAATCTCGTGGCGCTCACTCTCGTGAAGATTTCCTAGATCGTGATGACGAGAACTGGTTATGCCACTCTATCTACACGCCTGACAACGAAGAGATGTCTAAGCGTGACGTTAACATGAAACCTGTACACCGCGATGCTTTCCCACCGAAAGCACGTACATACTAAGGAGCATTAGGATGAAACAGAAGTTTTCGATTTATCGTTATAATCCAGACGTAGACAATGCGCCTTACATGAAAGATTATGAGCTGGAGATTACAGAAGGCTCAGACATGATGGTATTGGATGCATTAATGCTTCTAAAAGAGCAAGATCCAACGCTTTCATTCCGCCGCTCATGTCGTGAAGGTGTATGTGGTTCTGACGGTCTGAACATGAACGGTAAGAACGGCTTGGCGTGTATCACGCCATTATCAGAGCTTAAAGGTAGCAAGATCATTCTTCGTCCACTACCTGGTTTGCCAGTCGTTCGTGACCTTATCATTGATATGAGTCAGTTCTATACGCAATACGAAAAGATCAAACCATACTTGATCAACGACGGTAAAGACCAACCAGCACGTGAGCATCTTCAGTCAATTGAAGAGCGTGATAAATTGGATGGTTTATACGAATGTATTTTATGTGCATGTTGTTCTACATCATGTCCATCGTTCTGGTGGAACCCTGACAAATTTATTGGCCCAGCGGGTTTGCTACACGCATATCGTTTCCTTATCGATAGCCGTGATACGGCAACCGATGAGCGTTTAAACGACCTACAAGATGCATACAGCGTATTCCGTTGTCACGGCATCATGAACTGTGTCGATGTTTGTCCTAAGGGCTTAAACCCGACAAAAGCCATCGGTTCTATTAAATCGATGTTGTTACAACGAGCGGTATAACCAGACCACTCAAGCTGCAAGCTGAGCTTGTGGATGACGGTATATCGCCGGGCCCATGAAAATGGGCCTGGCATTTTAGTTTTACAGAGTTGACTAATAACATTTTCTTATAAAGTTATTTACGTAAGATATATGTTTCTCTCAATTCGTTTAAACAAATGGCCAATGACTAATCACTTGATTAGACGTTGGCGTTGTTGGTCGTAACCAATACATAGGATTAGGCAATGCCAGAAGGTGTAATGAAGACTTGGTTAGAGTCTTCCCATTTAAGTGGTAATAACACTGCTTATATTGAAGAGCTTTATGAAATGTATCTTGAAAACGCTCACTCGGTATCTGACGAGTGGCGCAAGATTTTCGATGAGCTTCCGAAATTAGATGGTGTTGAGGTTGAAACCAATCACTCGGTGATCCAAGACGAGTTTCGTCAATTAGCAAAACAAAACGTAAAACATGTTGCTGTTAGCTCTGAAGCTGATGCCAAGCAAGTTCGCGTATTGCAATTGATTAACTCATATCGTTTTCGTGGACACCAAAATGCGCGCTTAGACCCATTAAATATATGGGAACGTGAGCGCGTTCGTGATTTGGAACTATCGCATCACGATCTGTCAAAATCTGAATTTGAAAAAGAATTTAACGTTGGTTCTTTGGCGGTAGGTCAAGAATCAATGAAGTTGGGTGATATTTATAAAACACTAACAGAAACCTACTGTGGTTCTATTGGTGCTGAGTATATGCATATCACATCAACCACTGAGAAACGCTGGTTACAGCAACGCTTAGAGTCTGTTCGCTCTCAAGCTGATTTCTCAAAAGATTTGAAAAAAGAAATCTTAAAAGACCTTATCGCAGCCGATGGCCTTGAAAAATACTTGGGTGCAAAATTCCCAGGTGCCAAGCGCTTCTCTCTTGAAGGCGGTGACAGCTTAATTCCGATGTTGAAGCACATCGTTACCCGTGCGGGTGAACACGGTACCAAAGAAGTGGTATTGGGTATGGCGCACCGTGGTCGTTTGAATGTATTGATCAATGTTATGGGTAAAAACCCAACTAAATTATTTGATGAATTCGCTGGTAAGGTTGATCAAATTGGTTCTGGTGACGTTAAGTATCACCAAGGTTATTCATCAGATTTCGTTACCCCAGGTGGTAATGTGCACATGGCGTTAGCATTTAACCCATCGCACCTAGAAATTGTTAACCCGGTTGTCATCGGTTCGGTCCGAGCTCGCCTTGATCGTCGTGATTGCGACAAAGGTGACTTGGTGATGCCAATTACCATTCACGGTGATTCTGCTGTAGCTGGACAAGGTGTTGTTCAAGAAACCTTCAATATGTCGCAAGCGCGCGCATACAAGGTTGGTGGTACGATTCGTATCGTTGTCAACAACCAAGTTGGTTTCACTACCTCGAAACCAGAAGATACTCGTTCGACAGAATACTGTACCGATATCGCTAAAATGGTACAGGCACCAATCTTCCACGTTAATGCTGATGACCCTGAAGCGGTTATTCTTGCATCACAAATTGCCGTTGATTTCCGCAATAAGTTTAAACGTGATGTGGTTATCGACCTTGTTTGTTATCGCCGTCATGGCCACAACGAAGCTGATGAGCCAAGTGCAACACAGCCGCTGATGTATAAAACAATCAAGAAGCACCCAACGCCACGTCAGCTATATGCTGAGCAACTTGCTGGCGAAGGTGTCGTATCTGACGGCGAAAATAAAGAACTTGTGAGCTACTATCGTAAATTACTTGATGAAGGTCAGTGTACGGTAGAACAGTGGCGTCCAATGACAGAGCATTCTGTTGACTGGACACCATATTTAGGTCACGACTGGGACGATGAGTACGAGCACAATATTGATCTAGACAAATTGAAAGGTCTAGCCCATGCGATTACTGACTACCCAGAAGAGCACAAATTACAATCACGTGTTAAAAAGATTTACGACGATCGCAAGAAGATGGCGAACGGCGAAAAAATGCTTGATTGGGGTTTTGCAGAAAACCTAGCTTATGCAACCATTGTTGACCGTGGCGAACGTGTTCGTATTACCGGTCAAGACGCAGGTCGCGGTACTTTCTTCCATCGTCATGCGGTTTTGCATGGCCAAGAAGATGCCAGCACCTTTATGCCGTTGCAGCACATCCGCAAAGATCAAGGCCCGTTCGAAGTTTACGACTCGGTATTATCTGAAGTCGCAGTATTGGCATTTGAATACGGTTACGCAACCGCTGAGCCGACAGGTTTAACCATTTGGGAAGCTCAATTTGGTGACTTTGCGAATGGTGCACAAGTGGTATTTGATCAATTCTTATCGTCTGGTGAACAAAAGTGGGGTCGTTTGTGTGGCTTGACTGTGTTGTTACCGCACGGTTACGAAGGCCAGGGCCCAGAGCACTCGTCAGCGCGCCTTGAACGTTTCTTGCAGTTGTGTGCTGATCACAATATGCAAGTGTGTGTGCCATCGACACCTGCGCAAGTATTTAACATGCTGCGTCGACAAGTGGTGCGTCCTATGCGTCGTCCACTTATCGTCATGTCACCAAAATCATTACTTCGCCATCCATTGGCCGTATCTTCACTAGAAGATTTGGCGGAAGGCAGTTACCACAATGTTATCGGTGAGATTGATGAAATCAATCCGAAAGATGTTGAACGCGTTGTTATGTGTTCGGGTAAAGTTTACTACGAATTACTAGATCAACGTCGTAAGAACGAACAGAAGAATGTGGCCATTGTTCGCGTTGAACAATTATACCCATTCCCTGAAGCAGAATTAAAAGACGTTATCGCTCAATATCCAAACGTAAAAGACTTCGTTTGGTGTCAAGAAGAGCCGCAAAACCAAGGCGCATGGTACTGTTCACAGCATCATTTCCGTCATGTAATTGGTAACACTGCTCCTCTTATTTATGCCGGCCGTAAGGCTTCTGCTGCTCCGGCATGTGGTTACGCGTCTTTGCACGTAAAAGAACAGCAAGCATTAGTCCATGATGCGTTAACGCTTTAAAAAAGATTTTTGTTAAGGAATAAAAATGACAACTGAAATTAAGGTTCCAGTTTTACCAGAGTCAGTAGCAGACGCGACCGTTGCAACTTGGCATGTACAAGTAGGCGACAAAGTAGAGCGCGATCAAGTATTGGTTGATATTGAAACTGATAAAGTGGTTCTAGAAGTACCTGCACCAACGGATGGCGTTATCGCTGCCATCAACGAAGATGAAGGTACTACCGTACTGGGTGAGCAAGTTATTGGTATGTTATCAGCAGGCGACGCGGCGGCTGAAGCACCAGCAGCAAAAGCTGACGCAGCACCAGCAGCGGCGACCGCTGCTGCTAAAGTAATCGACATCATTGTTCCAGTGCTTCCTGAGTCAGTTGCAGACGCAACTATCTCAACTTGGCATGTGTCTGAAGGTGAAGCGGTTACTCGTGATCAAAACCTTGTTGATATTGAAACAGACAAAGTGGTACTTGAAGTACCTGCACAAGAAGATGGTGTCATCGGCAAAATTATTGCTGCTGAAGGCGAAACTGTTCTTGGTGAACAGGTTATTGGTCAATTAAGTGCTGGCGCCGTATCTGCACCAGTTGCTGCACCAAGTGCAAGTGAAGATGAATCAGGTGATGAAATTGCTTCACCATCTGTGCGTCGTTTACTGACCGAAAATGGTTTATCAGCGAGCCAAGTAAAAGGTTCTGGCAAAGGTGGTCGTATCACCAAAGAAGACGTTGAAGCGCATCTTGCGGCGGCGAAAGCGCCAAAAGCAGCACCAGCGAAAGCACCTGCTGCAGCAGCGACAGCACCTGTTGTTGGTGCCGGCGATCGTAGCCAGAAACGTGTACCAATGACACGTCTTCGTAAGACCATTGCTAACCGTCTATTGGAAGCGAAAAACTCAACCGCTATGTTAACGACGTTTAACGAAGTTGATATGAAGCCGGTTATGGATCTTCGTAAGCAGTATAAAGACTTGTTTGAGAAAACTCACAACACGCGTTTAGGTTTCATGTCTTTCTACGTGAAAGCGGTAACAGAAGCATTGAAGCGTTACCCATCTGTAAACGCATCTCTTGATGGTGATGACATCGTTTATCACAACTTCTTTGATATCTCTATTGCTGTATCAACACCACGTGGCTTGGTAACACCGGTACTACGTGATGCAGATACATTGAGCATGGCTGGAATTGAGAATGGCATCAGAGATCTTGCTATTAAAGGTCGTGATGGCAAGCTAACCATGGATGAAATGCAAGGTGGTAACTTCACTATCACTAACGGTGGTGTATTCGGTTCACTTATCTCTACGCCGATTTTGAACCTTCCACAAACTGCAATTCTTGGTATGCATAAGATTCAAGACCGCCCAGTTGCCATTGACGGTAAAGTTGAAATCCGTCCAATGATGTACTTAGCATTATCTTATGATCACCGCCTAATTGACGGTAAAGAGTCTGTTGGTTTCCTAGTAACGATTAAAGAGCTACTAGAAGATCCTGCACGTCTATTATTGGATGTCTAATCTAGATTAATCATCTAATTTTGAAAACGCGCTTCTGGTTAATCCGAAGCGCGTTTTTTTATGTCGTTGATTAACGTTTTATCGGCAAATTTAAATTAACGGATTAATTGCTTGTTATTTAATTGATACATTTGTAAAGTAAATGTAAGCGCTTACATTGTTGTTTGTCTCGATAACAAGTAAGTGATGACAGCATATTCTGGGGAGAGTATGAATGCTGCCGTTATTTGGCAGAGAAAAATCATCTGGGAACTAACCGTGAAAACAAAAATAACATCAAGTTTATCCGTTTTTTTGATCAGTATTATGCTGTCAGCCTGTGGCGGCAGTGGCTCATCATCTTCATCCGAGCCGCAAGAAAAAAATCAAGACACAGCCGATACGACGGCACCGGTGATCAGCATTGTTGGTAGCACCGAGGTGCAGCATGAGCAGGGCACAGACTATGTCGATTCTGGCGCCAGCGCCAGTGACACAGTCGATGGCGATGTCGAGGTTACCGTTGACGGCAGTGTTGATGATGCTGCAGGTGTCTACACCATCACCTATCACGCTAAAGATGCCGCAGGTAACGAGGCAAGTGCAACACGCACGGTAACTGTCAAAGATACCCTGGCACCGCAAATCACGTTAAACGGTGAGCAATCTTATAGCATCAATCAAGGTGAGCAATTTAATGAACCAGGTGCATCCGCTGTTGATTTGGTTGACGGTGACGTTAGCGTGCAAATAACAGGTAGCGTTGCTGCGGATATCGGTACTTATACCTTGACATATAGCGCAACCGATAGCGTCGGAAACACAGCTCAAGTAAGCCGAACAGTGAGTGTCGTAGGCGCTGCAGAAGAAAGCGATTTGATGGTGTTTTCAGATGGCGTTGTTAACAGCATTTGGGATCGCGGCATTAATGCGTTTGACGAGGCCATCGGCTGGGGTGAGTGCAGTAATGACCAAGGCGCAGGTTGCCCAAGTATTGCTTGGCAAATTGTTAATGACAGTGAGCGCGAAAATGTACTGCAAGTTACCCATGCCAATTCTGATACCTTAGCAGGATTGTTTATTGCTATTGACGGTACCATCGATTTAAGCGCTTACAGCAATGGCAGCGTAAGTTTTGATATCAAAGTTGTTAGTGGTGACAGCAATATCACCATGAAACTTGATTGTTTATATCCGTGCTCGTCTGGTGATCAACCGATTGGCAGTAAGGGCAGTGCCGGCTGGGAAACCGTTGAGGTTTCTATGGCGACATTAACCGGCGCGGGTTTGGATATTAAACAAGTAAATACCGGTATTGTGATTTGGGCAAGCCAAGCAAAAAACACCGTATTTTTGTTAGACAACATTCGCTTTACCGGTATCACCGAAGGTGAAGAGCCACCAGAAGAAGGCAACGGTTCAAACCCACCGAATGTAGAATACAATATTACCGCTTATGGTGCTGGCAGCGTATCAGACACCATAAACCCGGCAAGCTACCGTTGTGTATATGACTACGGTAATTGGATTTACAATGCCGGTGTCGTCGAGCCAGGTATTAGTGGTTGTGATACCGCAACCGGCACACCCGTTGGCCAGCCAACCAAAATGGCACCACAACTCACCGGAAGCGCAGTTAATAAACCGGTTCCAACCCATAAATGGTGGGGTTCGATTCCATTTATGGGTGAAATGACCATAGGCGATCCAAACAAAGCGTCTTATATTACCCCGGATCCAATGATTGCTCGGGTTAGCAATCGAGGTATTCGTATAATGGGGATTGGCAATGGCTTATCTGCCCATAGCACGGGGTTTGGTTACACCATCCCAGACCCATTTAGTGAAGTGTTTGATGGCATAGCGATTGCCAATTCTGACTACAGTGACCTAGATGCCTTTTTAAAAGACCACAGTGACGGCAGTGTTACCGTGCAGTGGCAAAGTGGTGCCACCGCGGTAATGGACGCGACGTTAGTACATGGCTCGCCTTATGTATATTTTAATGTCTATGAAGGCGAAGCCATCATTAAAACTAAGGCGGTAGATAGCGGCGAGAAAGGCATTTTCTATAACCAAGATAATACCCTAGGCGTTTGGACAAGCGTAGCCGGTAACCACAACAACTTTTTAATCACCGGTGATGCAGATACCAGTTTTACCAATGCCGATGGTGATGCCATCACAATAAGTAATGATGCTAATGCCTTCACTTTAACCTACTTACCGGATGTGGATGCCAGTGTCAGCAGCAGTATGATTGAATACTTTAATCAATATGCCCGCAATGTTGTTGCCAAAGTTGCAATTGATTACAGCGTTGATCGCAGTGACAACCAAGTGACGGTGACACACAAGTATTTGGATACGGCAGGTGAGAATATTGATACCATCATTGGTCTGCATCCGTTGCATTGGAAACATTCAGAGCAAACCACATCAAGTTATAAAATCAGAAGTGCTCGTGGGGTGATTAAATTCGCGCAAAGCGATAGCTTTGATTACACCTTGCCGTTTCTTGGTGTTTTGCCATCGCTACCGTCAATTGACGATACTTTTGATAAATCCACTCTCGAGCAATTAGTGAGAGACTTTACTAGCACGGATAGCTCTCAATGGAATACCCATACCGACGCCTATTGGTCTGGCAAGAATTACGGTAAGGTGGCCGAGCTGATCGCCATAGCCGACAGTATTGATATGCAAACCGAAGCCACTGCCTTGCGTGATTGGCTTAAACAAGAATTGTCAGACTGGTTTAGTGCAGAGACAAATGACTCACTCGATGAAGTGAAGTATTTTGTTTACGATGAACAGTGGACAACGTTATTGGCCTTGGAAGAATCTTTTGCCTCTCATCAGCAATTAAATGATCACCATTTTCATTATGGTTATATGATCCGCGCTGCTGCAGAAATTTGTCGCACCGATGCCAATTGGTGTAGCGCGGAACAATACGGTCCGATGATTGAATTGTTGATCCGTGACTATGCCGGTGGCAAGGATGACGATATGTTTCCATACTTGCGTAACTTTGATCCAGCCAATGGTTTTTCTTGGGCATCGGGTAATATGAATTTCGCCCGCGGTAACAACAATGAATCAACCTCGGAAGCGGCCAATGCCTATGGCGCCATCGTCTTATATGGTTTGATCACCGGTAACGATACGCTCACAGAGCGGGGTATGTACTTACATGCGTCAACGGCTGCAAGTTATTGGCAATATTGGAACAATATTGATGGTTACCGTAACACCGGCAGTGATGACAATAACTTCCCAGCAGGCTTTGATAAAATCACCACCTCAATCATTTGGGGCGAAGGCTCGGCGTTTTCGACCTGGTTTAGTGGAGCCTACGCGCACATTTTGGGTATTCAAGGCTTGCCAATCAATCCGCTTATTTTACACGTTGGTTTGCACGCTGATTACATGCAAGATTACGTTGAGTTAGGATTGACCGAATCGTCTAATGGCAAGCCGTCTGGTTTAATTGAAGACCAGTGGCGTGATATCTGGTGGAACTTGTGGGCAATGACGGATGCAGATGCCGCTATTACCGATTATAAGTCGATGAGCAATTATAATACCGAAGCCGGAGAGAGCAAAGCGCATACCTATCATTGGATTTATACTTTGCAAGAGTTAGGGCAACTTACCTCTGATGCCAATGCCATCACCGCTAATTATCCGAGTGCGATAGCCTTCAGTAACGATGGGGTGATAACTTACGTGGTTTATAACTACGGCGATACAAGTGTCACGGTGACCTTTAGTGATGGTAAAGAGGTGATTGCTGCAGCCAATAGCTTTACCTTGGTCAACTAATCTGAGATCTTGGCTAACATGTGTCGTCTTAGTTCAGTATAATTAAGCTATTCGTTTACCGTGCGCAGCAACAATGCGCCGAGAGAAAGTGCAAAGATACAATGAACCGCAAGAAGAAAATAAAGTCGACCTTGTTAGCCAAGCAAAAAAAAGCCAACGCCAAGCTGCATAAAGTCAATAAGCCGAAGTATGTTTCTAAAGCAGAGCGAGCTAGATTAGCGGAGCTTGAACAGCAGCAAAGTACAGACGATTGCTCTGATGTTGACCAATCTACAAGCGAAAAATAAACGTCTTAATGTCAAAACCTTGTTCTAGCTAAACATGTAACGCTAGACCAAGGCCGTCATTATTTGGATTCAGATTCTGGCGTTTTGGCTTGCAACTTTTCCAATTGCTGATCTATATCTCCACACTGGCTTTCTATTTCCATTTTACCAACGTTTTGATTACTGCTTTCACTATCAAATACCAATTTCATAAAACGGCTGTCGGCACGATTTAACGTTACCCGAACCTCATCTTTACCTATTAATTCGGCCATTAATGGCTTGTAACTTTCTGCTTCACCGGCTTTAAAAAAGTCGCTTTGGGCTTTTTGGTGTGCGACATAACAGCGCGCCACTTGTTCGGCCACGTCTTCTTTGCTTGGTGCAGCTTCTTTGTCTTCAGCAATAGCTTGAAAACTCAGTGAGTGCACAGACAAGGCGATAACGACAATGTTTAGCTTTTTCATTTTTTATTCCTTTTATAACCGCTATTTACGTATAAACTTGTATTAAATATTAGGCGCTCAGCCTGTAAATGCAATGGAATTGAAAATGAATATATCAAAGCTGATTGTATCGGCAATGTTACTAATCGGTCACGGTGCTATGGCAGCTAACTCAGCAATGAATAGCGACAATGATGCGGATATAAGTGTCAATGTACAGCAACATCTAGTGCAATTAGCGCACCCAACAGACGGCATAGGTGCCCGTTTTGCAGGTAGTGAAGAAGAAAACAAAGCCGCGCTTTATATCGTCAGTCAATTTGCGCAATACGGCTATAAAGCAAGCCTGCAAGGATTTACGATCACTAAAGGGGATACGTCATTTAGTTCACAAAATGTCATCGTTGATAGCAGTCCAAGCCTAAAAAAGACGCTCATTGTTGGTGCTCATTTTGACTCTGTCGATGATGGCAGCGGCTCGATGGGGGCCATTGATAATGCGTCCAGTATTGCCGTGATGCTGGAAGTTGCTCGCTTAGCAAAACTACAATCTGGCCAGTCATTTAATATTCGTTTTATTGCCTTTGGTGCAGAAGAAAACGGGTTACACGGTTCTCGTCATTATGTGGAGCAATTGTTGCAATCCGAACAAGCTACCCATGTTGTCGGCATGATAAACCTCGACACCATCGCTGGCGGTGACATCAGCTATGTACACAGCGCACATTCAACGCCGTATAAATGCAGTAAAACACTAGGCCAGCAATACAGTAAACAAACCTACATGAGAGATGCGCTATTAATGGCGTCACAAGCACAATTAAAAGACAACGCTTATCAGATCCATAAAGGTTACCCCAACAATCCTAAAGGCGAAGCGGGCGGTTGGAGTGATCATAAAGTGTTTGCTTGTGCAGGGATCGCGATCGCTTTTATTGAATCAACCAATTACCACTTAAATGGTAAACAAGGCAATGATGGTTACTCACAAACCATAAACGACGCTTTTTGGGACTGCTTTGATAAAACTAAACTCAGTGCTTGTGATCGACAAAAAGAGCGCAAGTGGGGCGAAATATGGCATACCAAGTACGATGATATCGACACCTTGCAACAGATATTCCCTGAGCGTGTTAATACCATGATGGCTCAACATGTATTAGTGCTCAGTCACTTTTTGAGTGAGGCTGAGCATTATCTTGCACAGGTAACAAAAACTGAATAAAAATTGGCCTGCACCTGAACAGGGCGATTTTTGCCTTATTTTGACACACTTTGAGTAACTTGATATCAAGAATGTCGCGTAATGCCCTATAAAATATAGGTTTTGTTGGTTGGCACAAAGTTTGAATAGTAATGGCTAGTTGTCGCAATTTTCTATTTTGTATATGAAAAACAACAATACCTTATCCATTACAAATAAATTAAAAGTGCTATTGGTAGAAACAGACCATGAAAAAGCGCAGATCCTTCAGGATGCCTTGAAGCGTGCCTATTATGAAATTGAGCGAGTCAGCATTGGTGGCATGTCACTGTTAAAGCAAGTGGAACAATCACAGCCCGATATCATTATTATCGATATGGAATCTCCCGACCGTGACATGTTGGAAAGTCTGAACCGCATTTCCCACGCCGCGCCTAAACCTGTGGTGATGTTTTCTGAGCAAGAAGATGAGTCGACCATCAATCAATTGGTCAAATCCGGTGTAAGCGCCTATGTTATCGGCGGCATTGATAAAGCTCGAGTTAAGTCCATCGTCGATATCGCTGTCGCCCGTTTTGGCGAATATCAAAACCTGCGTAACGAACTCAAAGTAACCAAGCAAAAGCTGTCGTCACAAAAGAACATTGAAAAAGCGAAATTGTGGTTGATGCAATCACGTAACATGAATGAAAACGATGCTTATCACTTTTTACGCAAAACCGCGATGGATAACAGCCAACGAGTGGAGGATGTCGCCAAAAACATGTTGGCAATGGCCTCCATGTTTAGCAAAGAGGGAGTTAGCTGATCATGAACCACGGACACTTTACGTCAATGCCAACACCACAATGCAAAATAGGCTTTATGCCGTTAACGGATTGCGCGCCATTAGTGGTTGCCAAAGAGCTCGGGTTTTTTAAAGAATTTGGCCTTGATGTCGAATTGGTAAAGCAAAACTCCTGGGCCAGTATGCGAGATAAGTTATCGGCTGGAGTCATTGATATGGGCCAGTTATTGGCACCAATGCCGTTGGCAGGGGCGTTAGGTCTTGATAAGCAATGTGAAAACTTGATTGCACCGTTTGTCCTTAGCCGCAATGGTAATGCCATTACCATCAGTCGTGATTTACATACAAAAAGCGCCATAGGTTTGAATTTTCATCAAGGCTCGGAAGCCAGTTACTTAAAACCGCTGATCCATGAGTTAAAACAAAAAGGCGAAAAGCTCACTTTTGCGACCGTCTACCCATACAGTTGTCACTATCTGCAGTTGCAAAGTTATTTTCAGCAAGCGGGTATTGCGCAGAGTGATGTCAATATCGTTATCATCTCCCCGAGTAACATGGTCAGTGCGCTACGCCAAGGTGACATCGATGGCTTTTGTGTTGGTGGACCCTACAACGCCAAAGCCGTGCGCGAAGGTATTGGCGTTACGGTGGCGACATCAATCGATATTTGGCCTGATTTACCGGAAAAAGTTTTGGCGTTTAAAAAGCATTGGTATTTGCAGCAACCGGATACCGCCTATGCGCTATTAAAAGCGGTGCAGCGCGCTTGTCGCTGGTTAGAAGTGACGGCTAATCGATTCGAAGCGGCGAGAATGCTTAGCAAGCGTGATTACCTAAATACCGCAATCGATATTATTGCCCCAAGCTTATTAGGCAGTTGTCTGACATTTCCAGGCGCGGAGCCGCGCAGCGTGCCAGCGTATAACCGCTTTACTTGTTGTCATGAACAAGGCAGTAATCGACCTGATAATCATGATATGAGTCAGCTGTATCGATACTTTAAATTAAGCTTTGCTGATCAGCTTGACCAAAAACATTTACTGCAGCTGAAGTTGGAAGATATTTACAGCACAGCGCTATACGACCGTTCAACGAATTGGCGTATGCAAAGCAACTCGGCTTTACGGTTAGTTAAGTAAGTACTGCACCAAAACGGGTAATTGCTGCTGCAATATAAAGCGAAAAGCAAAATATAAACTTTTTAAATCTTTTTAATGCCTTGTATTATAGGGGTTTTATTACTTGGCACAGTATCTGCTTAGTATTAATAGTCGGTTGATGATAAATCAATCATCAATTGGCACAACGTGGTGACCACAAACACATGGCATCACAGATTCACAATAAGAGAATCAATAAAAGTCGTTGATGACCTCAACAGCGAGGGTTGGCGACATAGCAAGTTAAACGTATAACTTGCGCATAACAATTTAACGAAACTAATTTAACTGCAACGGCGTAGTTTCCGATTAGTTTGGCATAGCGGCCTGTCAGATCCCGATTTGTGGATGTGACGGGCTTTTTGTTTTTTTAATCTGAGGAAATGTAATGAAACATTCATGGAAAAAAATACATAAGCACGTATGTCAGGCCATATTGGCGGCGTCAGTTGCTTTGACATCACTAAGTGCTATGGCTAAGGCTGATAAAATTGAACTGGGTTACCCTGAAAAGGAAGAGCTTAAGTTTGGTTTTATCAAATTGACCGATATGGCACCTATTGCCATCGCATACGAAAAAGGCTTTTTTGAAGATGAAGGCTTGTATGTCACCATCGAAGCGCAAGCGAACTGGAAAGTCTTACTTGACGGTGTCATTGACGGTCGATTAGACGGTGCCCACATGTTGGCCGGTCAACCAATAGCAGCAACTATCGGTTATGGTACTGAGGCAGAAATCATCACCCCGTTTTCGATGGACTTAAACGGTAACGGCATCACCGTATCGAATGATATTTGGCGTCAAATGAAAGTCAATATTCCAAAAATGGCTGATGGTCGTCCGGTACATCCAATAAAAGCCGATGCCTTAAAACCTGTGGTCGAGAAGTACGCAGATGAAGGTAAGCCGTTTAATATGGGCATGGTATTCCCTGTCTCGACGCACAACTATGAATTGCGTTACTGGCTTGCCGCTGGTGGTATCCACCCTGGTTATTACGCACCACATAAAGGCGACACCTCTGGTCAATTAGACGCTGAAGTGTTGCTATCTGTGACACCACCACCACAAATGCCAGCGACCATGGAAGCAGGCACGATATACGGCTATTGCGTTGGCGAACCTTGGAACCAACAAGCAGTATTTAAAGGTATTGGTGTGCCAGTGGTAACCGATTATGAAATCTGGAAAGACAACCCAGAAAAGGTATTCGGTATTACTAAACAGTTTGCTGAAAAGTACCCAAATACCACTATTCGCCTTACTCGTGCGTTGATTCGTGCCGCAAAATGGCTTGATGAAAACAACAATGCCAATCGCCCAGAAGCGGTAAAAATATTAGCTCAATCAAATTATGTTGGTGCTGATGCTGAAGTCATTGCCAATTCTATGACAGGTACCTTCGAATATGAGAAGGGTGATAAACGTGAGGTTCCAGACTTTAATGTCTTCTTCCGTTACAACGCGACCTACCCATATTATTCAGACGCTATCTGGTACTTAACGCAAATGCGTCGTTGGGGCCAAATTGACAGTGACAAGCCTGACAGCTGGTACATGGACGTCGCTAAGAAAGTCTACCGCCCAGATATCTATGAGAAAGCAGCGCAGTCATTAATTGATGAAAAATTAATGTCCAGCTCAGACTTCCCAACGTTAGCGAATGAAGACGGTTTTAGAGACCCTCAAACCCACTTTATTGATGGCATTGTCTATGACGGAACCAAACCAAACGAATACATCAATAAATTTTCAATCGGCTTAAAAGCTGGCGATAAGATTTAACACTAACTAGGCCCGGAGACGCACCAATGAGCTTATTAATCGCAAAAATCGTAAATACAAAACTGGCAGATGTTGGCTTTTTTAATCGCAACCAACAGTTCGAAATGTCAGCAAAGCTTGGCCAACAATTGACCGCCATGCTGATGCCTTTGGTTGGTGTACTTTGTTTTTTGTTTATTTGGTCATTGTCGGCCAGTCAAATTGAGACGTCTTTGGGCAAATTTCCAGGACCAGGTGCTGTCGTCACTCAGGTCGGAAACTTGTATAACGAACATGTTAGTGAACGAGGTAAAGAAGAGGCGTTTTATCAGCGCCAAGAAAAACGTAATGCCGAACGTCTGGCCAAAGACCCAAGTTATGTTGTCAAAGTAAGAGCCTATACAGGTAAAGAGACGTTTGTCGATCAAATTGCAACCAGTCTTATTACCGTATTAGCAGGCTTTTTATTGGCGGCTGTTCTCGCCATTCCACTGGGGATTGCTATCGGACTGAGCAAGGCACTGAACAGTGCTATCAACCCGATGATCCAAATCTTTAAACCTGTGTCGCCGCTGGCGTGGCTGCCTTTGGTCACTATGGTTGTGAGTGCGGTTTATGTGTCAAACGATCCGTTGTTTGCTAAGTCATTTATCAACTCCATGATCACCGTCACCTTGTGTTGTTTGTGGCCAATGATCATTCAAACCTCTGTTGGTGTTGCGTCATTAAACAGTGACTGGATCAACGTATCTAGAGTGTTACGTCTTCCGGCGTTAACTCACGTGCGCAAGATTGTTTTACCGGCGACGATACCTGCTATTTTCACCGGCATGCGTACCTCGTTAGGTATTGCTTGGATGGTATTAATTGCCGCAGAAATGCTGGCGCAAAACCCTGGCCTTGGCAAGTTTGTTTGGGATGAGTTTCAAAATGGTAGTTCCCAATCATTGTCTCGCATCATGACCGCAGTATTTGTTATCGGCTTAATCGGCTATATGTTGGACCGCGGCATGTTGCTATTACAGCGCTGGTTGTCATGGGACAAAGCAAGTGCAAGTCGTTAATCAATTTCAACCAGGCATAAAGGAGTAACAGATGAGTAGCTTTTTAGATATCAGCAAAATAGACATGGTGTTTCCTACGCCAAAAGGTGACTTTACTGCGTTGAAAGATGTCGATCTGAAAATCAATAAAGGTGAATTTATTTCCCTAATTGGTCACTCAGGCTGCGGCAAATCAACGGTATTAAATGTCGTTGCCGGTTTATATCAGGCAAGCAAAGGCGGGGTGCTGCTGAATAATCGTCATGTGCTTGAACCAGGTCCAGAACGTGCTGTTGTTTTTCAAAACCATTCATTGCTGCCTTGGTTAACGGCATATGAGAATGTCGAACTAGCGGTTAAGCAAGTGTTTAGTGACACAATGAATGCCGCACAAATGAAAGAGTGGATAGAACACAATCTGAAACTTGTGCATATGGAACATGCCATGCACAAACGACCAGACGAAATATCCGGTGGTATGAAACAACGCGTAGGTATTGCTCGTGCGTTATCTATGCAACCACAAGTTTTGTTAATGGATGAACCGTTTGGAGCTCTTGATGCGCTAACTCGTGCGCATATGCAAGACTCGTTAATGGAAATTCAAGATGAATTGAATAATACCGTGATCATGATCACACATGATGTCGATGAAGCTGTACTACTGAGCGATCGAATCGTGATGATGACCAATGGTCCTGCCGCCACTGTAGGCGAAATTCTTGAGGTAACGTTGCCTCGCCCTCGCGACCGAATCGCACTCGCTAATGATCCAGAATACAACAGACTTCGCTCTGCTGTATTGACCTTCTTGTATGAGAAACAACGCAAGGTTGAGGTCATTGCTAATAAGGCTGCAACAACGGAAGGCGATACATCAACATCGCCAAATACCGAAGTTGCCTAAGATAAACGTTATCCAAGCATCAGCTTGTCAGGGAATACATTATGAAAATTAACAATAAAAATAACCATCGATATATACCACTTCTGGCCTTGTTGTCAGGTGTCGCTGTCACGCCGGTACACGCTGAACAAGCAAGCCCTAAACCAGCTGAAGAGAACAAGGCTAAAGCTTTTGTCGATTTTCGTCTGCGTTTTGAATCGGTTGACCAAGATAATGCATTAAAAGATGCCGAAGGTCTTACCTTACGAACCCTATTGCACTATCAAACCAAACAATTTAATGGCTTTAGTGCGGTAGTTGAATTTGAAGACTCAAGAAATGCTATGGGTGTTGAAGATTACAACGACACCATAGGTAATAACACCGAATATTCGGTAATAGCCGATCCAAACACCACAGAGCTGGATCAAGGCTTTGTGCAATACAAAGGCAGAGGTTTCACTGCCAAACTTGGTCGCCAAGTAATCACTTTTGACGGCCATCGCTATGTTGGTCATGTCGGCTGGCGTCAAGATAAACAAACCTTTGATGCGGCCAGTGTTAACTATAAAAGCGACGCATTATCGCTTAGTTATGCCTACTTAGATAAGCGCAATCGTATCTTTGCTGAAGAAAAAGATATTGACTCAAAAGATCACTTACTCAATGCCAGTTATAGCACCTCGTTCGGTAAGTTTGTTGCCTATGGCTATTTATTGGAAATGGATAACGGTACTGACAATGCCCTTGATACTTATGGTGCCAGCTTTGATGGCAAGACCAAGTTGTTTTCAAAGCCAGTAAGCTATCGTGCCGAAATTGCAACGCAAACCATGGAAAGTGGCAATAGCGAATACGACGCTGAATATGCCAATGTCGAAGCCGGTATAGGCTTGGGCAAATTTACCGTTAAGTTAGGTTTTGAATCCCTTGGTAGTGATGATGGTGATTACGGCTTTAGTACACCGCTGGCGACGCTGCATAAATTTAATGGTTGGAGCGACCAATTTTTGTCAACGCCAGCACAAGGCTTAGATGATCTCTATGTCAGTGTATCCGGCAAGTTATTGTCTGGTTCGGTCATGCTTGCCTATCACGATTTCAGTGCCAATGAAGAGGCCAATGGTGTCGATGACTTAGGTGATGAAATCAATATTTCATACGCGACTAAATTCATGAAAAATTTTAATGCCGGTATCAAGTTTGCGAACTACAGCGCCGGTGACAATGAAGCCGGCAAGGTAGATACCGACAAAGTGTGGATATGGGTTGGCGCTCGATTCTAAATATCGAGCATTAAATTCAGACAGTTGTTGCTGTGCGGTAGAAAACAAATTAAGGAACAAAGATGTTAGAGAAAATGAAAATTGTCATTATTGGTAATGGTATGGTGGGGCACCACTGTGTTGAGCAGTTATTGGCTCAACAGCAGCTGGATGGTGCACCGCAATTAGAGGTGACGGTATTGTCAGCGGAACCTCGACTGGCATACGACAGGGTTCATCTATCGGAGTTTTTTAGTGGTAAAAATGCCGACGATTTGGCCATGACCACACCGCAGTCGTATCGCGATTTAGCGGTCGATTTTCGAGTTAACGCGAAAGTGACCAACATCGACAAGCAGCAACAGCGTGTCACCACCGAAACGTCGGAACAATTTAGTTATGACAAGTTGATTATAGCCACCGGTTCGTACCCATTTGTGCCACCGATTCCAGGCTATCAACAAGAGCATTGTTTGGTTTATCGCACCATTGAAGATCTGCAAGCCATCGAACGTAGCGCAAAATCGAGCAAGGTTGGTGTGGTTATCGGCGGCGGTCTTTTAGGGCTAGAAGCGGCCAATGCGTTAAAACAAATTGGCCTTGAGACCCATGTGGTTGAGTTCGCACCGCAATTGATGGCGGTGCAACTTGATGGCGGTGGCGGTCAATTATTAAAAAATAAAATTGAAGAGTTAGGCGTTAAAGTTCATACCTCTAAGGCTACCGAAAATATCGCTAAAGGAGAGCAATGCCGTTATCAATTGCAGTTCGCCGATGGCAGTGTGTTAGAAACCGATTTGGTGTTATTTTCTGCCGGTATTAGACCATATGATGAATTGGCAAAGTCCACTGAATTAGCCGTTGGCGAGCGTGGCGGTATTGTCATTAACAATCAGTGTCAAACGTCCGACGAAAATATATACGCGATTGGTGAATGTGCACTGTGGAATAACTTTATTTTTGGTTTGGTTGCGCCGGGTTACGCCATGGCTAAAGTCGCCGCGAAACATATTTGTGGTGAGCAAGACAGCTTTACCGGTGCGGATATGAGCACCAAGCTCAAGCTTATGGGCGTTGATGTTGGCTCAATTGGCGATGCGCACGGCAAAACCGCGGGCAGCATGTCGTATACCTTTGATGACCAACCTAATGGCATCTACAAAAAGCTTATCGTCAGTGCCGATAAACAGAAATTACTCGGTGCGGTGTTGGTCGGAGATTGCAGCGATTACGACAGCTTATTGCAGTACATGTTAAACGGTATTGATTTACCTGACAGCCCTGAGTCGTTGATTTTACCTGCGACCGAAGGCAGCGTTACATTAGGTGCGAGTGCGTTACCCGATACCGCGACCATCTGTTCGTGTCATAACGTCAGCAAAGGCGACATTATAAATGCGGTAGAGCAGGGGTGTGCCGAACTTGGCCAAGTGAAAAGCTGTACCAAAGCCAGTACCGGCTGTGGTGGTTGTTCAGCGCTATTAAAAGATGTTTTTGAAACCGAACTTAGCGCCCGTGGTGTTGAGGTTAAAAAAGACATTTGTGAGCATTTTGCCTATTCGCGCCGTGAACTGTTTGATTTGATCAAAGTTGAGAAAATTAAAACCTTTGATGAGCTACTAGAAAAGCATGGTAAAGGCTTGGGCTGTGAAATATGTAAGCCGACCACGGCCTCTATATTGGCATCGATTTATAACGAATATATTCTGCAAAAATTTCATCTACCGTTGCAGGACTCTAATGACAACTTCCTGGCTAACTTGCAAAAAGACGGTACCTACTCGGTTGTGCCTAGGGTTCCAGGTGGCGAAATAACCCCAGACAAATTGATTGTCATGGGCCAGGTGGCGAAAAAATACAACCTGTACACCAAGATCACCGGTGGTCAGCGTATTGACATGTTTGGTGCTCGGGTAGAGCAACTGCCACTTATTTGGCAAGAACTGATTGATGCTGGCTTTGAAACCGGTCATGCCTATGGTAAAGCGGTGCGTACCGTTAAATCATGTGTTGGTTCGACCTGGTGTCGTTTCGGTGTACAAGACTCGCTCGATATGGCGCTGTATATAGAGAATCGCTACAAAGGCATTCGCTCTCCTCACAAATTGAAATTTGCCGTATCTGGTTGTACTCGCGAGTGTGCTGAAGCACAAAGTAAAGATATCGGTGTAATCGCCACTGAGAATGGTTGGAACTTGTATGTGTGTGGTAATGGCGGTATGCGTCCTCGCCATGCGGATCTATTTGCCACCGATCTCGACGATAAAACCCTAATTCAATATATCGATCGCATTTTAATTTTTTATATCCAAACCGCTGATAGATTACAACGTACCTCAGTGTGGTTAGAGAGCTTAGAGGGTGGTCTAGATTACCTTAAACAAGTGATTATCGACGATAACCTAGGTTTGGGTGAAGACATGGAACAGCAGATGGCTGACATCGTTGGTAAGTACCAATGTGAATGGAAAACAACACTGGCCGACCCGATTGCTATGAAGCGTTTTAAGTCTTTTGTAAATACCGAACAAGCGGATGACAACATCGTGTTTGTTAATGAACGAGAGCAGATTCGCCCAGCACGGGAAGAGGAAAAGGCCGAACGTATTGCTGTGGTTGTTGAACCGTAACGTGACGCCATTGATATCGCCAAGGAGCATTTATGACTGATATAAGTATCGCCAAAGCACATGATAAAAGCTGGTATGCGGTTTGTCCGAAAACCGAGTTATTAAAAGATGCAGGGGTATGTGCCTTGCTCAAGCAACAACAAATCGCCATTTTTCATTTAGAACGACAACAGCAGTTATTTGCTGTATCCAATTACGATCCCATTGGCAAAGCCATGGTGATATACCGAGGAATCTTAGGTTCGGTTAATGATGAGCCGGTTATCGCCTCACCGTTATACAAACAACAATTTGCACTGACCGATGGTCGATGTTTGCAACAAGATGACATGCAATTGCAAACCTTTGATGTTCGCATCGAAAACGACATGGTTGAAGTTTTGTTGTAACGGAGTATTGAGCTGATATGAGTGCAAGCAACAAGGGGTTTTATGGCGAGCGAAAACAAACAACCTGTGCCTATTGTGGTGTCGGTTGTGGACTCGATATAGAACTTCACAATGGCAAAGCGGTTAAATTACAAGGCGCTGAGTCTCACCCGGCAAATGCGGGAAGAACGTGTGTCAAAGGCACGCATCTGCTCGATACATTGGGTGAACATGGTCGCTTGCTTGCGCCACAAATAAATGAGCAAACCGTAAGCTGGAATCAGGCAACCGATTATGTTGCCGAAAGATTTGCACAAACAATTGCCCAATACGGTGCCGACTCTGTGGCTTTTTATGTATCAGGGCAATTGCTGACAGAAGACTACTACGTCGCCAATAAATTAATGAAAGGCTATATTGGCAGTGCCAATATCGATACCAATTCACGTTTATGTATGTCATCGGCGGTGGCTGGTTACAAGCGCGCCTTTGGTGAAGATGTGGTGCCTTGTGATTACCGTGATCTTGAACAATGCGATGTGATTTTTCTGGTCGGCTCAAATGCCGCGTGGACCCACCCTGTATTGTTTCAACGTTTGCAGTTGGCGAAACAAAACAACCCAAATCTGACCATTGTCGTGCTTGACCCTAGAGTGACAGCTACATCCGAAATGGCTGATTTGCATTTACAGTTAGAGCCAGGCAGTGATGCAGGTTTTTATAATGGTTTGCTTGCTTATATCGCCTGCCAAGGTCTTATTAACAACCGTTTTGTCAGCGAACACACCGATGATTTTTTTGCCGCATTAGAAAAAGCCATTGCTTGGACGCCTGAAAAAGTCGCCTCATTTTGCCAATTGCCACTCGAGCAAGTGCAACAAGCGTTTCAATTATTTACCTCGACCGACAAGGTGGTCAGTTTCTATTCGATGGGCATCAACCAATCAAATTCAGGTGTCGATAAATGTAATGCCATCATCAATTGCCATTTAGCGACGGCGACTTTAGGCAAACCGGGCAGTGGTCCGTTTTCGATTACCGGACAGCCAAATGCCATGGGCGGGCGAGAGGTAGGTGGCTTAAGCAATCAGCTTACCGCACACCTTGATATTGATAATGCAGAGCACCGCTCGTTAGTGCAGAATTTTTGGCAATCACCAGTCATTGCCGATAAAGCCGGCGCCAGTGCAACAGGGATTATTGATAAAATGTTATCGGGTAAAATCAAAGCCATTTGGATTATGGCGACTAACCCTGTCGTCAGTTTGCCTGAAGGTAATAAAGTTATCCAAGCACTACAACAGTGCGATTTGGTGGTGGTGTCTGACTGCGTCGACAAAAATGACACCTTGGCATACGCCAACGTTAAGTTTCCAGCGACCGGTTGGCTTGAAAAAAATGGCACCGTGACCAATTCTGAACGCTGTATTTCTCGCCAACGGGGCATGATTGAGGCTCCCGGGCAGGCTAAGCATGATTGGCAAATTATCTGTGACGTCGCCAAAGCGATGAATTTCTCAGGCTTTGACTATCAACATCCACAGCAAATATTTGATGAGTTTTGTCGTTTGACGGGTGAGAAAAATCAAGGTCAGCGCTTGTTTGATATCAGTGCCATGCAATGTCATAGCATTGAGCAATACGACAAACTTAAACCACAACAATGGCCATTAAAGGCAGATAAAAGCGGTCAACTGCAGTCTCACAGACCGTTTAGTGATGGCCGTTTTTCAACAACAAACGGCAAAGCACATTTTATTGCCGTGACGCCAGTATTACCTGAATTGACAGCGCCTCAAGCCGCACTGCGCACTAAGGGACAGCAAGACACGCCACCTACAGCGCAAATATCATTATTGATTAATAGTGGTCGAGTGCGCGACCAATGGCACACCATGACTCGCACGGCTCGAGCTCATCAACTTAACCGCCACACCAGCAGTCCGCAATTAAGCATCCATCCAACGGATGCGGCGCGACTTAATGTTTATGACGGCCAATTTATTGCACTGACATCGCGAGCTGAACGCGTGGTGCTGTCGGCACAAATTACCTCTGACGTAAAACCGGGCCAAGGTTTTATGCCGATTCATTGGAATAGACAGTTTGCTTCTCACGCTAATGCCGCCAGTTTATATCGCACCGTAGTCGACCCGGTATCGGCTCAACCTCAGAGTAAGCAAGTATTGGCGCACGCAAGTAAAGTCTTGGTCAGTGCTCAGCTGCATATCGCCATGACGACAGAATTGGCAGAGCAATTTGATGCCAATAGATTGTCTTTTTCGCAGCGTTGTCCGCAACAAGGTTTCGTTCAATTTAGTTTATATCAAGAGCAGCAGAGCGACTGTGTTACTGAGTTGATTGACTGCTTACAAGATCAATTTAAAGCGCAACTAAAATGGTTGCGCTTGATGTCATCGGCAGATGGTCAGCAACGCTTGATTGCCATGCACGGCGACCAACTTGCAATCTACGTTGATTATCAAACGCTCGAAAATAACGCCGTTACCGCGCCACCCAATAGCCAATGGTTAAGTGAATTGTTTGCCCGTAATGAACTGCAAAATCAACATAAAACCGCACTATTGACCGGCCAAGTTGGCGACAAATTCGTTAATGGTGAGCAAGTGTGCAGTTGTTTCAATGTTTATCAAAAACACATAAGTCAGGCCATAGAGCAAGGTGCAAACACGGTGCAAGAGCTTGGCGAGAAGCTGCAATGTGGCACTGGCTGTGGCAGTTGCAAACCTGAATTAAGCCGCATGTTAGCGAGCGCCGACACAAACCTTATCGCAATGGAGAAATGCCAATGACACTTACCACGTTATTTAAAGACAACATCGATTTAGTGGCTGCGTTTCGTTCAGTAAAGCAAGCGATGACAGACAACATTAAACGCTTGTCATTGCCGCCGAAAACGGCATACCAAGATAAGTCTAGTCATGGCGCTAATGCGAAAGTGTATTTGATTGGCGCAGGGGCCGGTGATGCCGAATTGTTAACCCTTAAAGCCTATCGCATATTACAAAGTGCTGAGGTTATTTTGGTCGATTGGTTGGTAAACGAAGATATTTATCAATATTTCCCCAAACATGCTGAAGTAGTTTTTGTCGGTAAAAAGTGTGGTCAACATAGCTTAAAACAAGACCAGATTTGCCAACTTTTGTTAGCTAAAGCTCAACAAGGTAAACGTGTCGTTCGCCTAAAAGGTGGTGATCCAAGTATCTTTGGTCGTCTTGCAGAAGAAACCTTAATCTTGCAGCAGCATAATATCGATTTTGCCGTTGTTCCCGGTATTACTGCAGCCACAGCGTGTGCTGCATATTCTGGAATTCCATTAACCCATCGGGATTGCGCTCAGTCGGTTCGCTTTGTCACTGCGTCGTTAAAAAACAAAGACCAGGAAGCAAATTGGCGTTTATTGGCGCACGAACAAGACACATTAGTGTTCTATATGGGCCTTAATAAAGTCGCGACCATAAGCGACAGACTGATCGATCACGGTATGCGCGATGATATGCCCATTGCCATCATTGATAAGGGTAGTTTGAGTGAGCAACAAGTGGTGTGCTCGACGTTGAGCAATATTGCCACCGATATGAGTAAGTATTCGCTGGCAGGGCCTGCATTGATCATCGTTGGCGAGGTTGTAAACAAGCGTCAATCGGTGAACCTTGAGCTGCTTGATAGCCAAGCTATGCCCATGGAGCAAAAAAGCGCATAAGTAGTCAACGACACTCGACTTGTCTTTATCATAAAAATTTCATCCAATCACACACCTTATTTTAACTCGTCAAACCACTTGCTGAGGGTGTCATATCGCCTGATTTTGCGGGGGGTTTCGGGAAATGTGTTGTGTAATGTAATGTTTCGTTATGAAACTGTTACATGGGGCTTTAAACTGCCGTGTTTTATCTATATAATCAGCGGCAAAATTATAAACGTTTAGTGTATTTACTCAATTTCTGTTGATTTTCATACACTAAGTTCATTTCATATAGCAATTGGGAAACACCATGAATTTGCATGAGTATCAAGCGAAACAATTATTCGCTGAATATGGTTTACCAGTTTCTGAAGGTTTCGCATGCGATACCCCTCAAGAAGCTGCAGAGGCTGCTGACAAGATCGGCGGTGATATGTGGGTTGTAAAAGCTCAGGTTCACGCTGGTGGTCGCGGTAAGGCTGGCGGTGTTAAGCTAGTAAGCTCAAAAGAAGAAATCAAAGAGTTCGCACAAAACTGGTTAGGTAAAAACCTAGTTACTTATCAAACAGATGCAAATGGTCAGCCAGTTGCTAAAATCTTAGTTGAAAGCTGTACTGACATCGCTAACGAATTATACCTAGGTGCTGTTGTAGACCGTGGTTCTCGTCGCGTAGTATTCATGGCATCAACGGAAGGTGGTGTTGATATTGAAACGGTTGCAGAAGAAACTCCGCACCTAATCCATAAAGCTGCTATCGATCCACTAGTTGGTCCTCAAGCCTACCAAGCACGTGAACTAGGTTTCAAACTTGGTTTAAACCCAACTCAAATGAAGCAATTTGTTAAAATCTTCATGGGTTTAGGCAACATGTTTACTGATCACGATTTTGATCTACTAGAAATCAACCCATTAGTTGTCACAGAAGAAGGTAACCTTCACTGTTTAGACGGTAAAATCGGCGTTGACTCAAACGCGCTATACCGCCAACCAAAAATCCGTACTTTCCACGATCCATCTCAAGAAGATGAGCGTGAAGCACATGCTGCACAGTGGGAATTAAACTACGTAGCTCTAGATGGTAACGTTGGTTGTATGGTTAACGGTGCTGGTCTTGCTATGGGTACCATGGACATCGTAAACCTACACGGTGGCAAGCCTGCTAACTTCCTTGATGTTGGTGGTGGCGCAACTAAAGAACGTGTTGCAGAAGCATTCAAAATCATCCTTTCTGATGACAACGTTTCAGCTGTATTAGTAAACATCTTCGGTGGTATCGTTCGTTGTGACATGATCGCAGAAGGTATCATTGGTGCTGTTAAAGAAGTAGGCGTAAACGTTCCTGTTGTTGTACGTCTTGAAGGTACTAACGCTGAAGCTGGCCGTGAAGTATTAGCTAACTCTGATGTTGATATCATCGCTGCTGAATCATTAACCGACGCTGCTACAAAAGTAGTTGCTGCTGCGGAGGGCAAATAATGTCTGTATTAATTAACAAAGATACTAAAGTTATCTGTCAAGGTTTCACTGGTGGTCAAGGTACTTTCCACTCTGAGCAAGCAATTGCATACGGTACGCAAATGGTTGGTGGTGTATCACCAGGCAAAGGCGGGCAAGAGCACTTAGGTCTTCCAGTATTCAACACCGTACGTGAAGCGGTTGAAGCAACTGGTGCAACGGCAACAGTTATCTACGTTCCAGCGCCATTTTGTAAAGATGCAATCTTAGAAGCTATCGATGCTGGTATCGAACTAATCGTTACTATCACTGAAGGTATTCCTACGCTAGACATGCTTGACGTTAAAGTTAAGCTTGAAGAAACTGGTGTTCGCATGATCGGTCCTAACTGTCCAGGTGTTATCACTCCAGGCGAGTCAAAGATTGGTATCATGCCAGGTCACATCCACAAGCCAGGTAAAGTAGGTATCGTATCTCGTTCAGGTACGCTTACGTATGAAGCCGTTAAACAAACAACAGATGCTGGTTTCGGTCAGTCTTCATGTGTTGGTATTGGTGGTGACCCTATCCCAGGTACTAACTTTATTGACGTACTTGAGATGTTTGAAAACGACCCTCAAACTGAAGCTATCGTTATGATCGGTGAGATCGGCGGTACTGCTGAAGAAGAAGCGGCTGAGTACATTAAAGCTAATGTAACTAAGCCTGTTGTTTCTTACATTGCTGGTGTTACAGCGCCTGCTGGTAAGCGTATGGGCCATGCTGGTGCCATCATTGCTGGTGGTAAAGGTACTGCAGACGACAAATTCGCAGCGCTTGAAGCTGCTGGTGTTAAAACTGTACGCAGCCTAGCTGACATCGGTGTAGCACTTAAAGAGAAAACAGGCTGGTAATCACCTCCTGTTTTACAAGAAAAGGTCGCGTAAGCGGCCTTTTTTATGCCCACATTATTTTCAAGGGGTCAGAACACTTGAAACTTATTTTTACTTTCCAAGGTGGCAGCACACTGGTAGAGATGCCTAATCACTTAATTCGACCTTCCTCTGGGCTATTCTAGAACAATCATAAGAAGATTAAAAAGTAAGTCCGGGAGTAAATCGAGCAGCATATAATAGGATTAATCGGCACTTTCGTACAACAATAGAACATCGTTAAATAAATGTAGGTATTTTTACTACCAGTCGTAATAGCCAAAGCTCTGTCTAAAAGCTTTTCAAGAGTTCTGACCCCTTGAAAAGATATAATGGTTACGGTTTTATTTCGTTAGTTGCCTTGAAAAAACGTCCTAGGCACTTCTATATTATAAGAATACTAAAAGGAATACACAGATTATGAATCCAATTATCGCACTACTTAAACAGGAAAATATTTCAGATGAACAGATCACTGATTTGTTCCAGCAAATGACCGAGAACCCGATGGTAGCGATGGCGACGATTACCCAATTGGATATCCCTCAAGACAGGCTGCAACCGATCTTAATGCAAGTGATGAGCAACCCAGCGTTAATCAAAGACGCGGTCAGCGAACTTGGTTTAGATACCGAAGCACTCGCACAAGCGGCGCAAAAGTTAAAATATCAAAGCTAGCAGCTGATTAATTAGCCTAAGCTAGCGCATCTTCACATAACTCATATTGTTAAGTTCAAACTAAGTACGCAGTTGGCTCTGTGTTTTGATGCGTTATGATGACCTGAGATTATGCAGGTTATTTTATCCAATGACGTATGGCATTACGGCGTTCATGACATCGTTGTAACCCTGACGTTGTCTTACAGCTATCCAATCAAATCTAACCAATCATTATCCTATTCATAGAGTTAGACATTTTCTTCATTCGCATATATTCTTGGTCTTCCATTCACGATTAATGAAATAATAATGATGAAAAAATCACTGGCAATCACCGTTGCAGCAGTCCTTTTGTCTGCATGTGGCGATAAAGCCGCTGAAAAACCGGCTCCTGTAGTTACAGATACTGCTGTTGAAAAAAAAGCGAGCGAACAAGTCGCCACCAAATTGGTTTACCCTGAAACACGTCAAGGAGACGTTGTCGATGAGTATTATGGCGTTAAAGTCGCTGACCCATATCGTTGGTTAGAAGACGATCGAAGTGAAGAAACTGGTGCTTGGGTTAAAGCCCAAAACAAGGTGACGTTCGATTACTTAGAGCAAATTCCGTATCGCGCACAATTAAAGCAACGTTTGCAAGAATTATGGAACTACGAAAAAGTCGGCGTGCCGTACACAGAAGGCGAATATCAATACTTCTATAAGAATGACGGTTTACAAAACCAATACGTTTTATATCGCAAAGACGCTGACGGAAATGAAGAGGTTTTTCTCGATCCAAATACCTTTAGTGAAGACGGCACTACCTCGCTGTCACAAGTTAGCTTTTCAAAAGACGGTTCATTAGCGGCTTATTCAATTTCTGAGGGCGGTAGTGACTGGCGTAAAATCATTATTATTGATACCAAAACCGGCAAGCAATTGGGTGATACGTTAGTTGATGTCAAATTCTCTGGTATTTCTTGGTTTAATAACGAAGGCTTTTATTATTCAAGTTACGATAAACCACAAGGCAGTGAATTGTCGGCTAAGACCGATCAACACAAACTGTATTATCATCAGCTAGGCAAGCCACAATCAGAAGATGCATTAATCTTTGGTGGCACAGACGAGCAAAAACGTCGCTATGTCTCTGGTGAAGTCACAGAAGACGGTCGTTACTTATTTATTTATGGTGCGGTTTCAACATCAGGTAACGATCTTTATATGAAAGATTTAAGCAAGCCTGACAGTGAATTGGTTACCGTATTAGATCACACTGACTCGGATACATCATTGCTGCATAGTGAAGGCGATACTTTGTATTTCGTTACCAACTTAGGTGCGGCAAATAAGAAAGTCGTTATCGTTGATGCAAAGTCTCCGACCAGCGAAAACTGGAAAGATTTGATCGCTGAAACCGACAATGTATTAGCTCCATCGGTTGGTGGTGGTTTTATTTTTGCGGAATACATGGTTGATGCTATCTCAAAAGTGATGCAATACGATATGACCGGCAAATTGGTACGCGAAGTGAGCTTACCTGGTGTTGGTTCGTCAAGCAGCTTATCTGGTAAGACAGATGAAACAACCCTGTATTATTCGTTTAATAACTACACCACACCGTCAACGATTTACAGCTTTGATGTAAACAGTGGCAAGTCAGATGTCTACATGGCATCAAAAGCGAAAGTGAACAGCGATGACTTTGTCTCGAAACAAATTTTCTACACATCAAAAGACGGTACTAAGGTACCGATGATCATCAGCCACAAGAAAGGCCTAAAACTCGATGGTAGCAACCCAACCATTTTGTATGGTTACGGTGGTTTCAATATCAGCTTAACGCCGAGCTTTTCTGTCGCCAATGCGGTTTGGATGGAACAAGGCGGTATTTATGCGGTTGCCAATCTTCGCGGTGGCGGTGAATACGGTAAAAAATGGCACATAGCAGGCACTCAACTGCAAAAGCAAAACGTATTTGATGACTTCATATCTGCCGGCGAATACTTGATCAGTGAAAACTATACCTCAAGTGACTATCTGGCTATTCGCGGTGGTTCAAATGGTGGTTTATTGGTGGGTGCGGTTATGACTCAACGCCCTGACTTAGTTAAGGTTGCCTTACCTGCCGTTGGTGTATTGGATATGCTGCGCTATCACACGTTCACTGCGGGCGCTGGTTGGGCATACGATTACGGCACCTCAGAACAGAGTGAAGAGATGTTTAACTACTTGAAAGGCTACTCGCCAACTCATAATGTTAAAGACGGTGTCAGTTACCCTGCAACCATGGTAACCACAGCGGATCACGATGATCGTGTTGTGCCAGCTCACTCATTTAAATTTGCGGCGGAATTACAAGCCAAGCAAGCGGGCGATGCTCCAACCTTGATTCGTATTGAAACCAATGCAGGCCATGGTGCAGGTACGCCAGTGAGCAAGAGCATCGAGCAGTATGCTGATATCTTTGGCTTCACGCTTTACAATATGGGTGTTAAATCACTAAATTAATGACTAAAGCTTTAGCGTAAAAAAGGCCGCATTTGCGGCCTTTGTTTTAGCGCAGGTATAGTCTAAATACTTGATAAAAAACGCAATGATTTTATATGTAGGGTAAAGTCACCTTGTTGTTTGCCAGCGATTAAAAAGCCTATTTGTTTAACGTCAGTGAGTTTTAATTGACGATCCGATTGCAGTTTTCGTCCTCGATATTGCAAGTGAAAATCACTGGCTTCAACAGTAAAGGTTTGCCATTCACCTTTAGGGGGCGTGAACTCATGCACGAATGCCGGTCCATCAAAGCTCTCTGTGGTGCGCAATCTCAGTTGATAAGCTTTGCCATCACCGCGCAAGGTCAGTTGAATTTGACTGCTACCGGGAATGGCCGTCATGATGGTTCGGATAGAAGCAAAACCGCCATTGTTCTCGAGCGACACATGACCCTTAAAAATCAGCGTGTTTTCGTGAATATCAACTTGGCTGTGGGAAAGGCCGCCCATCACACCGTCGTTAATGACGTACCACGCTCTTTCTGTGACCGGCGAGGCCGCACTGACTGTTTGCGAAAAAATCATACCGGTCACCACGGCAGAAGAAAATAAAGGAGATAAAAAGTTCATATTGTTATTACGTCCGAACTTGGCGAAAAGATCCATTGTAAGGTCATTATAGCAGTCGCAATCACCACTAAATCGTGATGTTGAGTTAGTGTTCTGATTCTCATCACAAAATATATTTGTCTCTAAAATGTTTAGTGTTAGAGATTCAGATGTGGGTTTTGTACTGGTGTGCAAGCTTTGACATTGCTCAGCGATTCGATAATATGGTTTTGTATCTTTTCTAGTCAATGATTATGGATTGAGAACGAATAACAATAATAGGGACACCCATGAGACAGTTATCGGATAAAATTTTTCGCTCTACTGAATTTCGCTTTGGTGAAGGCGCTATCAGTGGCTATCTTGCATGCATGTTGGCAATACTATCCTTTTTTGGGGTCGTTGCGTTTCATTTTCCTCAATACCTTAGTACCCCAGAATTAAGAGCCAATTACGATGTTGAGATACTTAGGCAAGTGATGTTTTACGGCATGGTCTTATCCGGCAGTCTTGGCTTGTTAAACTTCGTTCGCAATACCAATAAGCGCTTGGGGGCTGTGGCGTGGTTATTCCTCATCATTACCATGATGCTTGGTGGTCACACGGTTGAAATAGGCGATTTTCCTGATAATACCCCTTATATTGGCCTTGATTGGTTTATTCTTGACTTGCTCGGCTCAACGTTAATTTTTATCTTTATAGAAAAATTATTACCGCATAGAAAAGAACAGCCTATTTTACGTGATGATTGGAAAACCGACTTACACCATTTTTTTGTCAATCATCTATTGGTTGGCTTTGTTTTATTGGTAACTAACCACTTTGTCCATGGCGCTTTTGGTTGGGCACAAAGCGACTCAATCAAATCGATGATTGAACAAATGCCATTGGTATTGCAGGTGCTGTTCATTATTCTCGTCGCGGATATTTTCCAATACGTAACCCATCGTTTGTATCATGAAGTGCCATTTTTTTGGCGCTTTCATGCGATACATCACAGTGCCAAAAAAATGGACTGGTTAGCTGGTTCAAGACAGCACTTTCTTGAACTCATCGTGACTCGCTGTTTAGTGTTAACACCAATCTTTATTCTTGGTTTCTCTAAGGCGGTGATCGATATTTATGTAATCATTGTTGGCATTCAGGCAGTGTTTAATCACGCTAATGTGCGCATCAAGTTTGGCTGGTTGCAATACATAATCGTCACACCGCAATTTCATCATTGGCATCATTCATCCGATAAAGCCGCCATTGATCGTAACTATGCTGCGCATTTTTCGTTTCTAGATTATCTATTGGGTACCGCCGTAAAAGATGAGAAAGAGTGGCCTGATGAATACGGTGTGGTGGGTGATTATGTGCCTGACGGTATGGTTAAACAGCAAATGTTTCCGTTTAAGTCACAGCCTAAATAAACGGATGTAACGTAAACTTGGCGTTGTCAGAATAAAGAAAGTGCGTTAACTTAGCGATTCAAATGACATCAGAATAAAGGGATTTATGAGCTGGGCACTTTTTCATTTTCATTGTCGTTATCTGCATAAGCAATTAGAGCAAGGGGCAACGAAGCAACAAGCACTAGACACACTACGTCAGTTAGACTTAAGCGAGTTGTTTAACAACAATGCGCAATTATCTGGCGCACCGAAACAACTCTTGCAACGGTTACTCACTTTACCTGACCACAATCGTTTGTTAACAGCTTTATCTGCGTATAATCAGCTCGATATAAATTCTGTTACGGTGAATGCTGTGACAGAGTCAAAATATCTGCGTTCAATAAACTACATGGTTATTTTAACGGTCATGTATCTGCTCATTGCCACCTTGTTTAAGTGGTATGTACTGCCTAGTTTTGTTGATATGTATAGCATGTTTGGTGGCCAATTATCCGCTAAGTTTTTAGCCTTTGACAGTGTCTATATGTTGTCGCTAATTGCCGCACCATTTATGATCCTATTTTGTTATTTATTGCGTCGACAAATTATCAACATTGAACAGTCTTTTGTGCAGAGGCAACGCCGCGAACGATGGTTATTTTCAGAAAACTTAAATAGGCAGTTAGATTCTTTTTCAACGTTACTGCTTTCGCCTGTTTTAACGGCAGAAAATAGTACACAAGCGACCATGAAAAAGCTGGCTAAATTGCGCTCGGCAGGTATCGATGTGGACACTGAATTACCCGCCTTGTTAAGCGAAAAAGGGCAGAGTCTAACCGTTCAATTAGAAAAGTATTTAGGACGATGCTTTAGGATTATTGAAATAAGCCTATACGTACTTATAGGTTATTTGATAAGTGTTATGTATGAACCAATATTTAATATGGGAGCGTTAATATAATGAAGTTAAAAGGATTTACATTAATTGAGTTGATGATTGTTGTCGCCATTATTGGCATCTTAGCAGCGGTCGCGCTACCGGCATATTCAACCTATACCCTAAAAGCACACATGGCAGAGCCGATGACCTATGCTGGTAATTTACGTCTGCCGATAACAGAGTATTACAGCGACAATTTGTCCTTTCCTAAAACCAACAGTGATGCCGGTTTACCTGACGCTGATAAATTGATCACCAACAAGATCAAAAGCGTGACGGTTGATAATGGCGCGTTTCATATATTACTTGGTAATGATGTGCCACAACCGTTACAGGGCAAGTATTTAACATTTAGACCAATGGTCGTTGATGGTAGCCCAACGAGTCCAATAAGTTGGTTGTGTGGCTACGATCAACCGGCGCAAGGTTTGCTTGCGGTCGGCGAAAATAAAACCAATGTAGACCCACAGTTTTTATCTGGTGATTGTCGCGGTTAACCGCAATGTCTAGCAAGGTTAATCACTAGGTTATGCACTCCTGATAAAATAACCTATACCTTAACTAATAAGTTATGTTAGCTAAGGTACAGCTATGTCGGTTAAAGCCATCCCAGAAGGATTTCATTCAATAACGCCTTACTTGGTATGCAACGGTGCTGAAAAGGCCGTTGAGTTTTATCAGCAAGCATTTAACGCGCAATTGGTATTACGCCTTGATATGCCTGACGGTCGTATTGCCCATGCTGAAATCAAAATTGGCGATTCACATATAATGCTCACCAATGAGCATCCCGAAATGGGTTTTGTGTCGCCTGAAACACTTGGCGGTGCGGGAGTCAGTTTAATGCTGTACGGTGATGATTGTGATGCCATGTTCGCACAAGCGATATCTGCTGGCGCAACTGAATTGCGACCACTGACCGACCAGTTTTATGGCGACCGAACCGCAATCGTTAAAGACCCATTTGGCCATGTATGGACAATTGGTACCCATAAAGAAGATCTTACTCAGCAGCAGCTTGAGCAACGGATGGCAGAATTTATCAGTAATTTCCGGCAACACTAATACAGATTGCCTAGTAACCGCCGTTTTTCAAGATTAAATGCTTGGAATCAGAGCCAGCATATTTTAATTTAGCGAGCAGTTGTTATAATGCGTCGTTATTCTTAATTTTCACCCATTTATTTTAGTTTTTCAGAGGTTTCCTAGATGTCGGATACACCAACCCGTCCTAGTAATTTTATTACCAATATCATCGATGCTGATCTAGAAAGCGGTAAGCACACACAGGTGCAAACGCGTTTTCCGCCAGAGCCAAACGGCTACTTGCATATCGGCCATGCTAAATCCATCTGCCTTAACTTTGGTATTGCTCAAGATTACCAGGGACAGTGTAACTTGCGTTTTGATGATACCAACCCTGAAAAAGAAGACATTGATTATGTAAATTCAATTCAGAAAGACGTGCAATGGCTTGGCTTTGAGTGGAATGGCGATGTGCGCTATTCATCGGATTATTTTGATCGTTTGCACGGTTATGCGGTTGAGCTTATTGAAAAAGGCTTGGCGTACGTTGACTTTCTGACCACAGATGAAATCCGTGAATATCGTGGTACCCTGCAAAAACCAGGTAAAAACAGCCCATATCGTGACACTACACCTGAGGAAAACCTAGCTCATTTTGTAAAAATGACAAACGGTGAGTACAAAGAGGGTGAATGTTGTTTGCGAGCTAAAGTCGATATGTCATCGAGCTTTATGTGTATGCGCGACCCTGTGTTATATCGAGTAAAATTTGCCCATCATCACCAAACCGGTGATAAGTGGTGCATTTACCCGATGTACGATTTTACTCACTGTATTTCTGATGCCATCGAAGGGATCAGTCACTCGTTGTGTACGTTGGAGTTTCAAGACAACCGCCGTATTTACGATTGGATCATCGAAAACATCTCAATTGAGTGCACACCACGTCAATATGAATTCTCTCGTTTGAATCTTGAGTATACGGTGATGAGTAAGCGCAAGCTAAACTCCCTAGTTGAAGACAAGCTAGTATCAGGCTGGGATGATCCGCGTATGCCGACCATCGCTGGTTTCCGTCGCCGTGGTTATACACCGGCATCAATTCGGGAATTTTGTAAACGTATTGGTGTGACGAAAATGGATAATACCATTGAAATGGGTGTACTTGAGTCAGCCATTCGTGAAGATCTAAACGAAGCAGCGCCTCGCGCTATGGCCGTACTTGACCCGATTAAAGTCGTGATTGAAAACTACCAAGACGGTAAAGTTGAAATCTTAAACGTCAAGAATCACCCTAATGATGAATCACAAGGCTCACGTGAAGTGCCATTTAGCGGCGAATTGTTTATTGAAGCGGAAGATTTTCGTGAAGAAGCAAACAAAAAGTACAAGCGTTTGGTACTAGGTAAAGCGGTACGTTTACGTGGTGCTTACGTGATTACGGCAGAGCGTTGTGACAAAGATGCAGATGGCAATGTCACCACGGTTTACTGTAGCTACAACCCAGACACTTTAGGTAAGAACCCTGAAGATGGTACTAAGCCAAAAGGCGTTATTCATTGGGTGAGTGCAGAGCAAAGTTTGCCAGCTGAGATTCGTTTATACGACCGCTTATTTACGGTGCCGAACCCTGGTGCTGCCGATGATTTCGAAGCAGTTATTAACGAAGACTCATTGATTACTTTAGACAAAGCACGTGTTGAACCCGCATTAGCAAACGCTGAGCCTGAAAAAGCATTCCAGTTTGAGCGTCAAGGCTACTTTTGCCTTGATAACAAAGACGCTGTTGAAGGCAAGTTGGTATTTAACCGCACCGTTGGCCTGCGTGATACATGGGCAAAAATCAACGCTTAATCGCTAAGAGTGATTGACGGTAATTGACCGTATCATTGACTAGAAAAACCTCGCTTTTGCGAGGTTTTTTATTATCTGCTTATCGCGGGTATCGGCCATTTTGGCCAATAAAAAAGGCCAGCGTTGCTGACCTTTATTGCAGATTGCCTAAGCTCGCTGGCTAGCTTTGTGATTTGCGATACTTTTCACACGCCACTTCATCTTCACACTCACCATACAGATATAAACTGTGGTTGGTTAGTTTGATTTTGTTTTTGTTGGCGATGTCGATTTGACGTTGTTCGATAACATCATCTTCAAACTCAACAACTTTACCGCATTTCAAGCAAACTAAGTGATCGTGATGCGCTTTGTGTGATAATTCGAATACTGATTTGCCGCCTTCGAAATGGTGACGCGTCACAATGCCGGCGTCATCAAATTGGTTCAATACTCGGTAAACAGTAGCCAAACCAATCTCTTCGTGTTGCTCCAAGAGGATCTTATACACGTCTTCTGCGCTGATATGTTGGTTATCTGGCTGTTGCAAAATCTCGAGGATTTTTACACGAGGCAAGGTAACTTTCAGTCCAGCTTTTTTTAGTTCTTCGTTTTGATCTGGCATTTTTGATACTTCTAAATAAATCTCTAGCAAACGATTATAGGGGCTAACAAAGCAGGTTAAAACCCCTAATTGATAATTATTTGCGATTAGCCATTGATTGCACATTAGTTAAACAATGACTTAACCTAATTGATTCAAATGAAACCGTGACTCGTTTAAAAGTAAAGTTTACTGCGCCTAAATAAAAAGGGCTGTGTGAATCTAGGCAAGTGTTAATCCAATATCTAATTTACTTTGGTCAAATTGTCATTCGTTAACGTGATTACTGCAGATATAAAAAAACGCCCAAAAGGGCGTTTTTTGCAGGATTCATTTTGTTGCTTAATCAAGCAACTCAGCTAAGCACATTTCATCCATCAATTGCGCAATCCAGGCATCAACACGTTGTTCGGTTAGCTCTGGTTGACGATCTTCATCAAGGCCTAAACCGATAAAGGTATTGTCATCGATAAGAGCTTTTGACGCTTCAAATTCATAACCGTCAGTAGACCAACCACCAACCATGATAGCGCCTTTTGATTCGGCAATGTCACGCAATGGCGCCATGGCGTCTAAGAAGTACTCAGCGTAGTCTTCTTGATCACCTAAGCCAAAAATGGCAACTAACTTGTCGGTAAAGTCGATTTCTTCCAGTTCCGGTAGGAAGTCATCCCAATCACACTGATTTTCACCGTAGTACCAAGTAGGTATGCCCAGAATTAATAAATCAAATTCTGCAATATCTTCTTTGGTACTTTTGGCAATATCTTTTACTTCGACATTCTTTTTACCCAGTTTTTTCTGGATCATTTTTGCAACAGCTTCAGTGTTGCCTGTATCGCTACCAAAAAATAGACCGACAGTTGCCATGTATTTAAAACCTTTTCTTTATTTCGTCTTTGATTCTAATGCGTCAACAAGCAGTGATTCAATAAGGTCACTGCGGCTCACGCCTTTATCTTTTGCCATTTCATCCAGTTGTTCAAACAACTGTTGATGAATCTTAAACTCAACTCGTTTGAGGCCTTTGTTTTTATCTCGTTTAACCTGGTTGCGTTTGTTTATTTTTACTTGAACTTCCCTTGGATAAGGGTTTGTTCTTGGCCGACCAGGACGTTTTTCGTCAACGAACAGATCGATTGTTGTCAAATCTGCAGCTTCTTTAGCCATAATTCTAGCCTATTCCCTTGCTTTCCCATATCACCTGAATAACACCTTTGGCGATAAAACCGGCACATCCGAGAAATAATACGAAGTAAACGATATATTTGCCTTTTTTCGGTACATCATTTTTTTTCATTACGTCATGTATCGACATGCCGATAAAAAAGAAAATGGCAACGAAAAACAAATTAAGGCCAATTGACTCGATTAATTCTAAGTGTTCGGAAAGCATACTACATCCTATAAAATTACGGCGGCACTATAGCACAACATAACAGGTAAATGTACTGTCCAACGCCGCTTTTTTTCGATCTGCGCCTATCTATTTTACGCGATAAAGCACTGCTGCGATCGCTATCGCTAACCGTTTATAAAGTCGATAACGATTTTATTAAAGGCGACTGGTTTTTCAGCGTGTAGCCAGTGACCGGCACCTTGGATGATTTTTGCACTTGCATTTGGAAATAACGCGCCTATTTGTGCACGGTGTTCCGTTAGAATGTAGTTAGAGTTTGAGCCTTTAATAAACAAAACCGCACCAAGAAACTGACCTTCGTTGAAACCAATGGCGATATCATCGTATTTTTGTTTAATGGTGTTTAGATTTACGCGCCAAAAAAAGCCGTTGTCGCCTTTCGCTAAGTTCTTTAATAAAAACTGACGGACACCGGCGTCAGCTACCGCCGCCTGTAATTGTTGATCAGCGTCTTTGCGTGATGTCACCGTGCTCATATCAATATCTTGTAAACCATTAATGATTTCATTGTGATGAGGTGGGTAATTAACTGGGGCGATATCAGCAACGATCAACTTATCAACCAACTGGGGCTGGTTAAGTGCAATTTTCATCGCTATCTTGCCGCCCATTGAGTGACCAAGAAAATGCGCTTTATCGATATTAAGCTTTGATAATAAGGCGATAACATCGTCGGCCATCGCATCATAGGTCATCGTATCACTGTGGAATGACTTGCCATGGTTACGTACATCAACGCTTATTACCTGCAACTGTTCGCTTAAAGGCTTGGCGACCATGTTTAGGTTTTCTAGACTACCGAATAGACCATGTATTAAAACAATTGGCTCACCTTGGCCAATAATTCGATAATGCAAAGATTGATTGTGTTCCATTGTTTTTGCGCTACTCACACTGATTTGTTGCCGCGTATTTTAAAGCAAATGTCAGAGAATACCAATCCTCATAACACGCAGAAATTGTTGCTTTTTTCACCGACTACAAAAAATCTTAAAAATCGCTGGTTAACAGGGTAGAGAGTTGTCGATAACGTGGTTATAATCGGAGCACTAATTTTATAATCTGCGCAAATTTAGGTATTGCCTAAGTTGGCGATATTGAATTGTCGAAATTAAACTATCGAAATTTAATTGTCCAAATTTAGCGTAGCATCTCCAGTAATGACGGCTTTTGGCGCAATCAAACGCGTGATGAATGCCACAATAATAAAATTTTCGGGATTTTCATGAAAACCATCGAAATTGATGACGAGTTGTATCAATACATCGCCAGCAACACTAAGTATATCGGTGAGAGTGCATCAGACATTCTTCGTCGTTTGTTAGAAGTATCTAAAGGCAAAGCAGAGCAGGCGAAAGCAACGGCTAAAGCCAAAAATAACAATACACCTGTCGCTGTTGTTGACAAAGCAAAAGCAGAGGTTGTAGACGCAGAAACAATCGAAATCACTGAAACCGTTCAAGATATTGAAAGCGACACAGTTGAAAAAATTTCAGTTGTCAGCCCTGAGCAAAACCTATTTGATCTGATTAACAAAGAAGAGTTAGCAATGCAGCGCGGCGCTGTTGGGCGATTTTTGTTGATCTTGTCTAACTTATACCGAGTACACAAAGGTGAGTTCGAACAAGTACTTGATATTCGTGGTCGTGACCGTTTGTATTTTGCCAAAAGCGAAGAAGAGTTAAGGGAATACGGTAGCTCTACTAAGCCAAAACTGATTCCAAACTCAAACTATTGGGTTATCACTAATTCAAACACAACCAAGAAAAAGCGCATGTTAACCGATGTAGCCATCGCTTTGGGCTACACTGGTAGCGACTCCGAACGTATTCGAGAGTTGCTATAATCAGCTTGGTTCTGTCATTAATTCAACATATTTATTGAGTATAATGATGGTACAGATAATTTTGATTGGTTTGTCGTTACAGCATAAAGGATAGTTAATGAGCGTACATGAACACGCCGGTAAGCCGGCTCGAGCCGAAGATAGAATTAATATTGCCAAATTGGTGAGTGATTATTATCAACTAAAACCGGACGTCAGCATTGCCGCGCAGCGTGTCGCCTTTGGCACATCTGGCCACCGAGGCAGTGCCACTAAGCGCAACTTTAACGAACATCATATTATCGCTATTTGTCAGGCCGTTGCTGAATATCGCAAGCAACAAGGCTTTACAGGTCCTATGTATTTGGGCAAGGACACCCATGCACTGTCTGAGCCGGCATTTATCAGCGCTATCAGCGTACTAATTGCTAACGACGTACCCGTGGTGATTCAAGCCGATGAAGGCTTTACACCGACTCCAGTCATATCTCGCTTAATCATCAATCATAATGCACATTCTGCTGATCAGGCAGATGGTCTGATCATCACCCCATCGCACAATCCTCCCAGCGATGGTGGCATTAAATACAATCCACCACATGGCGGCCCGGCAGAAGGTGAAATCACCAAGCTTATCGAACAAAGAGCCAATGAAATATTAGCGAATGAGCATGCCGACATAAAACAGCTTGATTACAGCGAAGCACTGCAATCAGCCTTGTTAAGCAAAGAAGACTTTATAGAATTTTATGTCGATGAGTTGGGCAAAGTAATCGACATGCAAGCGATCAGTAAAGCTGGTATTAAAATTGGTGTCGACCCATTAGGTGGTTCGGGTATCGATTATTGGCCTGTGATTGCGAAAAAATACAATCTTGATATTGATGTGGTTAACCCGGTTGTCGATGCCAGTTTTGCGTTTATGACATTAGATAAAGACGGCAAAATTCGTATGGATTGTTCATCACCATATGCAATGGCTGGCTTGATCGCCATGAAAGATGATTACGATATCAGCGTTGGTAATGACCCTGATTTTGACCGCCATGGTATTGTGACCAAGACCGGTGGATTGATGAATCCGAATCACTATTTGGCTGTTTCAATTAACTACTTATTTACCAATCGCAGTTGGCCTGACACGGCCAAAATAGGCAAGACCTTAGTATCAAGCTCACTCATTGACCGCCTGGCCGAAAAGCTAGACAAGCCATTAAGTGAAGTACCTGTTGGCTTTAAATGGTTCGTCGATGGTTTAAAAGACTCAAGTTATGGTTTTGGCGGTGAAGAAAGCGCCGGCGCATCATTCTTAGCGCTAGATGGCAGCTGTTGGACTACAGATAAAGATGGTTTCATCATGTGTCTATTGGCGGCTGAAATTATGGCGGTCACCGGTAAAGATCCGTATCAA
Organism: Thalassotalea sp. Y01; assembly: GCF_012932945.1. NCBI lineage: Bacteria > Pseudomonadati > Pseudomonadota > Gammaproteobacteria > Alteromonadales > Colwelliaceae > Thalassotalea > Thalassotalea sp. Y01. The sequence goes on along the minus strand of NZ_JABBXG010000006.1, from coordinate 15,810 downwards.
TGGTATTTGCAATTAGCGGATGAACTCGGTGAATCAAGCTATGGTCGTGTAGAAGCGGTTGCCACCAGCGAGCAAAAACAGGTGCTTACCTCGTTATCAAAAGACGACGTTACCCAAGATACGTTAGCCGGTGAACCTATTAAAGCCATTTTGAGTCATGCACCGGGCAACAATGCTGCCATTGGTGGGGTGAAAGTCGTTACCGAAAACGGTTGGTTTGCTGCTCGTCCATCGGGTACCGAAGAAATTTATAAAATCTACGGCGAAAGCTTTATTGATCAAGCCCATTTAGAGCGCATTTTTGATGATGCCAAGGGCTTGGTATCCAGCGCATTTAAAAATGCCGGTTTATAAACTGCAAATCGCACGTTGATGAAAGGCCCCATACGGGGCCTTTTTTATTGCTCTATTCGTGTTAATTTTTGTTTTCTAACTTTTCTTTGACTTTTCTCTTTATATCAGTAAATTAGATTCGTAAGTGGCGGTATCACATGTCCGCTTAGAGCGAATAACGGAAGTAAAGGAAAGGTCACAAAATGGAATTTTTAGAAGGACTATACGCTTTAATTAAAATAATTCTTTTTAGTAGCCAAACCGTAGTAAACAACTCTCCTATAGAAATAAATGATAACCCAATTGAAATAAAACCTGCTGAGGAAATTTCAGTATTAAACCACAGGGTACAAATACAAATTAAAGTAACCCATATTGTTGGTAGCTACGATAATGTCGTAGAACAAATTGATAAAGTTAAAGAAAAATTCCCTAAAGGTTGTCTTCTAGCAAAGGTTCATACAAAAGATGATGGCACTTTTACTTTAGATGAAACTGGAGCGGATAGTAGCGGTAATGTTATTTTTCATACCTTTCAAAAAGTACCTGTCGATGCAGAGGTTGATAAAATTGAGGTATCGTCTTGCTACCCAATTCATACAGCAACTTTAATTTGGAAAAACGGTGGAATGTAGGGCAGTTAATGGCACAAAGCTGCCGTTAGCATTTCTGGCAGGCACCTCAACAATTAACGCGAATAGAGTCTTTTTTATTACCTATTTGCTAAGCCATGCGCAAACCTTAACCAATACATTTGTGTGGTGTGTATATTTTTCGGTATAAAAAACAACCAGGTAAAGTTAGGCGTCAACAATAATTCAAATTATTTTTATAATGATATTAGTCGCTTACCATACGAATAATTATGCGCGAGTAATTTTTAGAGCTCCCTTTGCGTAATCCCCATAATGCTAACGATGTGTGTACGCCTTGCGTTAAATGGAAGTATAATAATCTTTGTTCGACGAATAATTACCTAGTGCTAATCAGTCAGACACGACAAATAGCAACGCATGGCACTCACCACCTTATCGTTGAACACTTGTGTTAATAGGGGGAGTTCACCTAAACTTAGGACACCATTCTTCTGTTATTAGGTTTTCCGTGTCTGATATCAAGCAACAATTAATGACCACAGCCGACTTTCTTAGCATCACCCGTCAAAACCCTGATTCTCTTGATCCTTTTACTGAACATTTAACGTTTGAGGATGGCCAACGGCAAGTATTAATGAGTGTTCTTGATACTGGCGTTATCTGTTTTGAGCCGGTCAATCAGGAAACCGACACCGACATCATATTGTCTTGCGCTGTACATGGTAATGAAACCGCACCGATTGAAATATGTCAGCAACTTCTTGAGCAGATTATTACCGGCAAATTGAGCCTGCAACAACGTGTGTTGTTTTTATTTGGAAATCCTGCGGCAATCAATATTGGTAAACGTTTTGTCGAAGAAAACTTAAATCGCTTATTTAGTGGCGCCCATAGCGATGGCCCTGGCTTATGCAATGATGAGCGCATACGCGCGAAAATGCTTGAAGACTTTGTCCGTGATTTCTTTGACCAAGGTGGCAGTATCGATGCTGGTCGCACTCGTTTACATTACGACTTACATACCGCTATTCGTGGCTCGAAAAATGACAAATTTGCGGTCTATCCATATTTACATGGCAAGTCTCACAACAAACAGCAACTACAAATTTTATTGGCTTGTGGCATTAATACCATCTTATTATCTAACGCACCGACCACAACCTTTAGCTATTTTTCGGTGAATGAATTTCAGGCACATGCATTTACCGTTGAGTTAGGTAAAGTGCGACCGTTTGGTGAAAATGACATGACGAATTTTGCCGCCTGTCAGAATACTTTATCTCGATTATTGTCAGGCCAAGACCTGCAACTGAAAGAGTATGACGACGCTGATTTCAATCTGTTTGAAATTTTTAAAACCATTAACCGTGACAACGAAGAGTTTATCCTGCATTTTGCCGATGATGTGCCTAACTTTACCGATTACCCATTGGATTACTTATTAGCCACTGATGGCGATAAAGAACACCGCGTCAGCGCCCATGGTGAAGCCATTATATTCCCTAACGCCAACGTTGCCTTAGGTCAAAGAGCTTTATTAACGGTGATACCGAGTACGCTTAATTAGGCCGTACTGCTATTCGCTGTGTCTTTGCTTTGCAAGCCTGTGCTATTTGTCACAGGCTTTTTTATTTTCAGAGCCTATCAAGTCGCTATTATGGCAGGGAAATTTTACATGCTAGAAGGGTATGCTTAACTTAGATTGCAGTGAACGGGCTTAGCTATATTTTTTTGTAAAGCAAAATTGCCACTCACAATGTTCACAAGACGCTAAATTTTGGCAAAAAATTGCAACAAGCCATACCTGAATGTAAAGTTCAGCCTATCAAAAATAACAGCAAAGTCGCGCCCATATAGTATGGATTAAGCGCTAAAATAGAGACTTGCATTTCAAGTTTTGATGGCTTGTTAATGTATTGTATATACATTGGCTGGCTGCAGAAAACAAAAGAGAAGCTTATGAATACCGAAAAGTATCAACAAGGCCGGGTTGTTCACCAACCTGAATACATCGATGGCCTATCTGTAGAAATTCCAATTCTAAAAATTCTTAAACAGGATGGCAGCTTGTACGAAGGTGCCGAAATGCCTGTTATAGACCAAGAACACGCATTGAGAATCTACAAGAGTCTTGCATTTCACCGCGTACTAGATGAACGTATGATTGCCTCTCAACGTCAAGGGCGTTTGAGCTTTTATATGGCTGCGCTAGGTGAAGAAGCAGCGAGTGTTGGTAGTGCAGCAGCATTAGAAGACGAAGACATGATCATGGCGCAATACCGTGAACAAGGTGCACTTATTTACCGTGGTTTTAGTTTGGAAAACTTTATGAACCAAATGTTCTCAAACGAGAAAGATTTGGGTAAAGGTCGCCAAATGCCAATTCACTACGGTTCAAGTGAATTGCATTACATGACCATCTCATCGCCATTGTGTACACAAGTACCACAAGCTGCGGGTTATGCTTATGGCCAAAAACTTAAAGGCAAAGACAACGTCACTATTTGTTATATCGGTGAAGGTGCTGCCTCAGAAGGTGACTTCCACGCCGGTTTAAATATGGCTGCCGTACATGGCGCACCTGTTATTTTCTTCTGTCGTAACAACGGCTATGCGATTTCGACACCATCAACCGAGCAATATGCCGGTAATGGTATTGCATCTCGCGGTGTAGGTTATGACATTAAAACCATTCGTGTTGACGGCAACGACATTCTAGCGGTACTTAAAGTGACCCAAGAAGCACGTAAATACGCTGTTGAAGAAGGTAAGCCAGTGCTTATTGAAGCCATGTCTTACCGTTTAGGCGCTCACTCTACGTCGGATGACCCAAGTGGTTACCGTACCAAAGAAGAAGAAGCCAAATACGCCGAGCACGACCCTATTTTACGCATGAAAAACTGGATGCTAGCGCAAAGCTGGTGGGATGAAGCACAAGATAATGCGCTAGTAGATCAATACCGAGAGCAAGTTCTTGCTGCGGTTAAAGTCGCTGAAGTCATTGCTAAACCACCTATCGAAGATTTGATCAGTGACGTTTATGACGTGCCGACACCTGCACTAGAGCAGCAACTTAGCGATTTAAAAGAGCATATCAAGAAATATCCAGAAGCGTATCCAGTGACGGCAGGGAGAATTAAATAATGGCACAAATGAATTTATTGCAGGCGATTAACAACGCCCTAGATATCGCCATGACTGAAGATGACTCTACGTTATGTTTTGGTGAAGATGTTGGTCACTTTGGTGGTGTTTTCCGTGCAACGTCAAACTTGCAAGAGAAGTACGGCAAAAGCCGTTGTTTCAATACACCATTGGTTGAGCAGGGGATCCTAGGTTTTGCTAACGGTTTGGCGGCACAAGGTTCTCGCCCAATTGCGGAAATCCAGTTTGCTGATTATATCTTCCCAGCGTTTGATCAAATCGTCAACGAGTCGGCTAAATTCCGTTACCGCTCAGGTAATGAATTTGATGTTGGTAAATTGACTATTCGCACCCCATACGGCGGTGGTATTGCTGGTGGTTTATATCACTCGCAATCACCTGAAGCGTATTTTGCCCACACACCAGGTTTGAAAATTGTTGTTCCACGTAATCCATATCAAGCAAAAGGTTTGTTACTGGCCTCAATTCGTGATGACAACCCTGTAGTGTTCTTTGAACCGAAAAAACTATATCGTGCCTCTGTTGGTGAAGTTCCTGAAGAAGATTACCAATTACCACTAGGTAAAGCCGAAGTGGTTAAATCTGGTGCAGATATCACCTTACTTGGTTGGGGGGCGCAAATTGAGACCCTAGAAAAAGCCGCAGACATGGCAGAGAAACAAGGTGTTTCTTGTGAAATTATCGATTTACGTACAATTTTGCCTTGGGATGTTGATACCGTTGCCGAATCTGTATGTAAAACCGGCCGTTTGTTGATCAACCACGAAGCACCATTAACCGGTGGTTTTGCTGGTGAAATCGCTGCGACTATTCAAGACAAGTGTTTCTTGCACCTTGAGTCGCCGATTACACGCGTATGTGGTTTGGATACTCCATTCCCACTATCTCACGAAAAAGAATACATGCCAGATGAGCTAAAAACGTTTGAAGCTATCATGGCCTCAGTAAATTACTAAGGAATTAGGCAATGAGTATCGATTTTATTCTACCGGATATTGGTGAAGGCATTGTTGAATGTGAGATCGTTGAATGGCTAGTGTCAGAAGGCGAGCACATTGAAGAAGACCAACCGGTATGTGATGTTATGACTGACAAAGCATTAGTCCAAATCCCTGCAATGCACTCAGGTGTGGTTGATAAGTTGTATTACGGTAAAGGTGATATTGCCAAGGTACATGAGCCATTGTTTGCCATGACACCACATGGCGAAGCACCTGCTGCGCAAGAGCCTGCGCCGCAAGCGAGTGCAGCTGAACAGCAAGCACCTGTTGCCGACGTGACAGCCGCTGCCACCGGTGGTGAAATAGAAGATTTTATCTTGCCAGATATTGGTGAAGGTATTGTTGAGTGTGAAATTGTTGAATGGTTGGTTGCCGAAGGCGAAATCATTGAAGAAGATCAACCGGTTGTTGATGTAATGACCGACAAAGCACTGGTACAAATTCCTGCTAAATACGCTGGTACTGTGGTTAAGCTTCATTATGGTAAAGGTGAAATTGCCAAAGTACATGAGCCATTATTTGCAATCGAAATTGCCGGTACTGTCGCCTCAGCACCAGCTGCTGCGGCACAAGCTAGCACGGTCGAAACAGTAAAAGCCGCTGCACCGACAACAGCGCCAACACCAGCGGTCGCACAACAACCTGCGTCACAAAAAGCTGGCAATGGTAAAGCGTTAGCAAGCCCAGCGGTGCGTCGTGTCGCCCGTGAACTTGGTGTTAATATTCATGACGTACCAGGTACTGGTCCAAAAGGACGTGTATTTAAAGAAGATGTACGCAGCTTTATTGAAGGCGGTAACAAGGTCGCACAACAACCAGCGCAAGCAGCTACGGAGGCGACTAGCGGTGGTACTCGTGTTGAGCCAATCCGTGGCGTGAAAGCAGCGATGGCAAAAGCTATGGTTGCTTCGGTATCTACTATCCCTCACTTCACCTATTGTGAAGAGATTGATATGACCAAACTGATTGCTTTACGCTCTGAGCTTAAAGAAGTGTATGCCAAGCAAGACATCAAATTAACCATGATGCCATTTTTCATGAAATCGATGTCACTTGCACTTAAGCAATTCCCAGTGATGAACTCAAAGCCAAATGAAGAATGCACTGAGCTTACTTACTTTGATGATCACAATATTGGTATGGCGGTAGATTCCAAAGTGGGTCTGTTGGTACCAAACGTCAAGAACGTGCAAAGCATGTCGATTGTTGATGTCGCAAAAGAAGTGACACGTTTGACCAACGATGCTCGTCAAGGTCGTGTAAGTACGCAAGACTTGAAAGGCGGCACCATCAGCATTTCTAATATCGGCGCATTAGGTGGTACGGTGGCAACACCAATCATCAATAAGCCTGAAGTTGCGATTGTTGCACTTGGTAAGCTACAAACTCTACCTCGCTTTAACGACAAAGGTGAAGTTGAAGCACGCTCTATTATGCAAGTGAGCTGGTCTGGCGATCATCGTATTATTGATGGCGGCACCATTGCGCGATTCAGTAACTTGTGGAAGTCTTTCTTAGAAGACCCTACAAACATGCTGATGCACATGGCATAATCAAATCAAACAGTAAAAAGGTGGTTTAATAACCGCCTTTTTTGATCCGATTTTATGTTATTGAAAAAGTTACGGTAATCAATAGTAGGCGTCGATGATGAAGCAGATTTTGAGTTGTTTGTTGTTTTTGTGTTTTGCCGTACAAGCAAAGCAAGTCAACATTTGCAAGATTGAAAGCCCATTGGTACAAGGTGTGCTGTATCAATCATCATGTGCAGCGGACAACAAGTATGTCATCGTCATAGGCGGCTCAGGTGGCCGAGTGAATGAAAGCTATAGTCAATTAATCGCTGAACATTGCCAAAATGTGTTGGCTATCGCATATTTTAATGCTGCAGGGTTTTCTGACACTCTCGATGATATTCCCATTGAACGTGTTAGTGACGCCATCGACTTTTTACAATCAGGTTATCAAAAAGGCGGACTCAGTAGTGATGCCAAGCTAAAAATTAGCGTTGTTGGTATTTCTCGTGGTTCAGAGTTGGCGCTTTGGAGCGCGGCAACGGATCATCGTGTTGGAGCGGTGATTGGCATCGTTCCGTCATCAGTGACCTGGCATGGTCAACGCACAGCCACCGCGTGGCGTTATCAGAATAACGCTATCGCTAGCCTTAGCTTCGCTCGACAAAGTGAAACGCCGATTTATCAACGAGCCAGTAACGCATTGCAACAACTAACGAGTGATGCCAATGAATTTATTCCTGTCGAACAAATCAAGGCGGACATATTGCTCATTTCAGCTGAAAATGACCATATATGGCCATCCAAGCTTATGTCGCAACAAATCGTAAAGCGACTGCAGGCGCATAATTTTAGCTATCAATATTTACATCTAAGCGTCGAGGATGATCATTTTTTTGATGAGCAAACCAAACAAAAACTTGCCGCTCAATTGCTGTTGCACCTGCAATAAAGCGCATTAAAAATGACCAACAGATAAAACCCAGCATAGTAAGCGGGGTTTTTATTATGTAGTTTGCTTTTGATTTGATTTGATTTGATTTGATTTGATTTGATTTGATTTGATTTGATTTAATTTTGTGCAAACAGTTCGTCAAAATGTAACAGTCGGTTGCGCCAAATGTTGTTTTCATTAAACTAACTGTAATTAAGTGTTATCGAGTATTTCCAGATATGACATTGAGACAATTAAAAACAGCGCTAAGCAGTAGCTTATTAATATTGATGACGATGAAGGCAAATGCCAATACCCAGCATGTTAAAGTGGACTTGGTTAAAGTAGACAAATCTGCTCGTACTATGTACTTGCTTGATGGTGAGACGGTTATCAAACAGTACCACATCGCCCTAGGTGATAACCCTAAAGGCCATAAAAATAAAGAAGGGGATAACAGAACCCCTGAGGGCGAATACGTTCTCGATTACAAAAAAGAAGACTCACAATATTATCGTTCGATGCACATCAGCTACCCCAATGCCAATGATGTGGCAAGCGCACAAGATCGAGGTGATAGTCCAGGCGGTTTCATTATGGTGCACGGTCAACGCAATGGTGATAATCGTGATGCTAAAATGATCCAACGCTTTAATTGGACCAATGGTTGTATTGCCTTAACCAATACCGAAATGGATGAATTTATGGACTTGGTTGATACCGGCACTCGCATAAAAATTGAGTGGTAATGTCGTGCAAAACGGCATAAATATGACGTGAATAACACAGCATAGCCAAAACATTCTTTCATAAAAATACAAGGGAGCATTGCTTTTACTTTCTAGTCAGTGAGTTCCCTTTTTAAATTAAACTAGTTACAATTCAAAACTCTACATATTAAATGGATTATATCTATGGAATGGATATTCATATCTCTGCTTTGTAATCAAAATACATTAGAAGTCCTTGTCGCGATAGAGCTCGACGATAGGTCGCATAATTCCGTTAAAACAAAAGCGCGAGATAAACTCGTAAATTTTGCTTGCGAAACTGTGGGGTTACCACTGTTACGTTTTTCTGCAAAAAGAAGCTATGTGATATCTGATATTGCAAAACAAATAAGCCAAGCTAACGAGATTGAAAATTTAGCTGGTGCAATAAAATACTCGAAGACAAGCTAGTCTTTAGACATTTAAAAATCAGGCGTAAAGATGAAAAAATATGGAAAATTAGTCCGTTGGAATAACGAAAAAGGCTTTGGTTTTATCAATTGTGATCAAATTAACTCTGATGTGTTTATTCACATATCAGAATTAAAACACATGAGTCGAGAACCCAAGTCTGGAGATTTCATCTATTTTGACATAGCGCTAAAAGATGGCAAAAAACGAGCTGTGTCAGCGAGAATTGAAGGCGTTAAATCCAAACAAGTGAACTCATCAAAAAGAGCTAAAACTAGCGAATCAAGTTCCATCGTCGGTTCCATCTTTACAGTTATGCTGTTGTGCACAGTCGGTTATTTTATTTATTCAGAAGTCTCCGGTTACATCAACCGCGTTAATCTTGCAAAACAACCAATAGCTTCAAGTGAAAACGCTCAAGCGCTGAATACGTCTAATTTCCCAAAGAATCCAGTTAAATTAAAGCCTATTAATGTTTCAAAATCACTTTATAGTTGTGATGGTCGTCAGTATTGTAGTCAAATGACATCCTACGAAGAAGCGGTGTTTTTTATTAATAACTGTCCAGCGACAAAAATGGATGGCGATAATGATGGTGATCCATGCGAAAGCCAATTTTAGTCGTATATTCTCATGTACATTAAGTCTATTGATGATATGCACTACTTGTCGACAGACAAGAAAATAGTTTTAACGCTAATCGATATGATTACTAAGGATGATGCTACTTACGTGTTGATTGGTAATGGTGAACGCCAGTAGGTCGTAACTTTCAATAGAGCAGTAATAGATGACTTTATCTTTGTTTGACTTATCAGGCGCGCCGAGCTCTTCTTGCAAACGCTTTTTACTGATGCCTATTAGGTTGCTGGTTGCGGCAATCTGAAATGCCGGTGTAAATATGGCGAATTCTAAAAAACTTTTATCGGCGTTGGGGACTTGATAAATGCTCACCACACCGTCTTTATAATGTAGTTGTACTCTTTGGTTTATATAGCTTTTATCATGTGGGCTAACATCTTGTTTTTGTGAAGACCTGTCCGGCATGCCAAACCGACTGGTTACGGCTTCCACATTGTCACCTACTGTACTTTCAATGCTGTGGCAGAGTTTAATAACTTCTTGGCTTGGCATGGTTTTTTGATGAGTTTGTTTGGCCTGGGCAATTACGGCAAAACCAACAACGGCGCACAAGCTTAGCCGTTTAAGCAAGATTGTGGGTTGAGTTATATGGGCAAAGCCGTTTCTCATAATTACCAATGTTCGAGTGCCGTTGTATTCAAACATAATGGTTATATGACCTGCGGTCAATTTTTGCGCAAATTATATCTGGGCAATAAAAAGGGCAGCCTGAGCTGCCCTTAGTGTTTTTTAAATCAACTACTTGCTGATTACATTACGCGCATACCAGGCTGAGCACCGTCATCAGGGTTAAGAATAAAGATGTCTTTTCCACCAGGACCTGCGGCAATGATCATACCTTCTGACATACCAAAGCGCATTTTACGAGGTGCAAGATTAGCCACCACAACGGTTAATTTACCCACCAAATCTTCCGGCTGATAGGCCGATTTTATGCCAGCGAAAATCTGACGTTTCTCGCCACCTAGGTCAACTTCGATACGTAGCAACTTATCGGCTTTTTCGACATGCTCAGCGGTAACAATTTTCGCCACTCGTAAATCTACTTTGGCAAAATCGTCAAAGCTTATCTCTTTGGCAATAGGATCATCAGCCAATGGACCACTTACTGGCGCCGTTTGTGCTGCTGCTAAGTTTTCTTTTGAATCGTCAACCATGGCGTTTACTTTATCCATATCAACGCGCTGCATTAGCGCTTTAAATTTATTGATTTTGTGGCCGGTCAATAACTGTGTATGACCTTGCCAGTTCAATTCGTCATTAAGGAACGCTTGAGATTTTTGTGCCAACTCAGGCAGCACTGGCTTAAGGTAGATCATCAAGATACGGAATAAATTGATGCCCATAGAGCAGACGTCTTGAACGTCTTGCTCTTTACCTTCTTGCTTAGCCAATACCCAAGGTTCTTTAACAGCAATGTATTCGTTTACTTTGTCCGCTAATGCCATGATTTCACGCATCGCTCGACCAAATTCACGGTTCTCGTAGCATGCCGCGATTGAGTCGCCCGCTGCCATAACGTCATCCGCTAAGGCTTGGTCATCAACGGTTTCAGATAGCATGCCATCGAATTTCTTGGTAATGAAGCCAGCACAACGTGATGCAATGTTAACTACCTTACCAACCAAGTCAGAGTTTACACGCTGGGCAAAGTCTTCAAGGTTCAGATCTAAATCATCAATGCGATTGGTTAGCTTAGCCGCGAAGTAATAACGCAAGAATTCTGGGTTTAAGTGCTCAAGGTAAGTACGACCTTTAATAAAGGTACCTTTTGACTTACTCATTTTGGTGCCATTAACGGTAACAAAACCATGGGCATAAACCGACGTTGGTTGTCTATAACCGGCGCCTTTTAGCATGGCAGGCCAAAATAGTGAGTGGAAGTAAATGATGTCTTTACCAATAAAGTGGTAAAGCTCAGCTTCCGAGTCTAACTGCCAAAACTCATCAAAATTGATGCCTTTCTTGTCACATAGGTTTTGGAAACTGCCCATGTAACCGATTGGGGCATCAAGCCAAACGTAGAAAAATTTGCCAGGTGCATTTGGAATTTCAAAACCAAAATATGGCGCATCACGACTGATGTCCCATTGCTGAAGGCCTGACTCAAACCATTCGTTTAGCTTGTTCGCCATTTCTTCTTGCAATGAACCTGACTTGGTCCAGTCTTTAAGCATTTGCTCAAACGCAGGTAAGTCAAAGAAGAAATGCTCTGAATCTTTCATAACCGGCGTCGCACCAGAAACCACTGACTTAGGGTTTACCAGGTCGGTTGGTGAGTATGTTGCGCCACAATTATCACAGTTATCGCCGTTTTGATCTTCGCTACCACATTTAGGGCAGGTACCCTTTACAAAGCGATCTGGTAAAAACATTTGTTTTTCAGGATCAAACAGTTGCGAAATAGTGCGGCGTTTAATATAACCGTTATTATCTAAACGATTATAAATAAGCTCGGCATAGTGACGGTTTTCATCACTGTGTGTTGAGTGATAATTATCAAACTCGATGTGGAAGTCAGCGAAATCAGCCATATGCTCTTCGCGAACTTGAGCGATCATTTGCTCTGGCGTAATGCCTAATTGTTGAGCTTTAAGCATGATAGGCGTGCCGTGAGCGTCATCGGCACAAACGTAATATGTTTCGTGACCACGCATTTTCTGGAAACGAACCCAGATATCGGTTTGAATATACTCAAGAAGGTGACCTAGGTGAATAGGGCCATTGGCGTATGGCAGGGCACTGGTCACCAAAATTTTGCGATTTTTATCACTCATTTGACTATTTGCCTGATTATTAAATTATTTAATAGAAATATGGCCACGGATAGTACAAAATTTAAGGCATATTTTCATTACAATTCTCATAAATTATAAGAAAAACTGTCGACTATGTTTAAAAAGTTGTTTTCTTCATCAAAAAAGGATGTCCAATTGCTCAATCAAGTTACTGAATTTATCAAGAACTACCGTACAGCACCGTTTGGTTTTGGTGTAGACGCTGCAATGAAAGATTGGCAAGCGAGGATAGAAAACGACAGTATTATCTTGTCATTTACGCCATTGTTTGCCTGCCAATTAGGCCTGGAACAATTGGCTAAAGATCTTGTAACTGAGTTTAATGTTAACGTTGAAGTCGAACTTGAATACGACATAGCGCCGGTGCGTACCCATCAAGTTAAAGGTGTTCGCAACATCATCGCTATTGCCTCAGGTAAAGGTGGTGTTGGAAAATCGACAACCACGGTAAATTTAGCGTATGCCTTGTCACAGCAGGGCGCCAATGTGGCGATTCTTGATGCGGACATTTATGGTCCCTCGATTCCAACCATGCTAGGTATTGAAAACCAACGTCCGGTGTCGGTTGATGGGAAAACTATGATGCCTATTTTTACCAACGGTATCACCGCAATGTCGATTGGCTTTTTAGTGTCTGATAAAGACGCGACGATTTGGCGTGGCCCTATGGCAAGTTCTGCGTTCTCACAAATGTTAAATGAAACCGACTGGCAGACTGAGCAAGGCGAAGACATCGATTATTTGCTGATTGATATGCCACCAGGTACCGGCGATATTCAGTTAACCCTTGCGCAAAAAGTGCCTGTGGCAGCGGCAGTGGTAGTGACTACACCGCAAGATATTGCTTTAAAAGATGCCATTAAAGGGATTGCTATGTTCGATAAGGTACAGGTACCTGTGTTGGGCATTGTTGAGAACATGAGTTATCACGTTTGCGAAAACTGTGATCATCACTCCCATCTGTTTGGTCAAGGTGGCGCAGAACGTTTGGCTAATGATCACAACGTCGAGGTATTAGGGCAGTTACCATTGCATGTTGATATCCGCGAATACAGTGATAATGGTCAAAATTTAATAAATGAAAATTCTGCTAGCGATGTAGGGGCAAACTACCGTAGAATAGCTGGCAATGTAGCGGCCAATCTGTTTTATCAACTCGATGCGAAAAGCCCACAAACACCGCAAATAACCGTTATCAATGAATAACTAAGCAACAAGTAATAGAAGAACAATCATGAGACTGTCTGACCACGATATAATTGAATTACTCAATCAAGAAAAAATTAGAATTAGCCCGCGTCCTGACGAATCGATGATTTCCGGTGTCAGTGTTGATATTTGTTTGGGTCATAAGTTTCGTGTCTTTCAGGATCATAATGCCCCGTATATTGACTTGAGTGGCCCTAAAGACGAAGTTCAAAAAGCCATGAATACGGTAATGAGCGACGAGATCCATATTGATGATGGTGATGCGTTTTTCTTGCACCCTGGTGAATTGGCGTTAGGCGTGACGCATGAATCTGTTACCTTGCCAGCAGACATCGTCGGTTGGTTAGATGGTCGTTCATCACTTGCTCGCCTTGGTTTAATGGTTCATGTAACCGCGCACCGTATCGATCCAGGTTGGTCAGGACAAATCGTTTTGGAGTTTTATAACTCCGGTAAGCTACCGTTGGCATTGCGTCCACGCATGAAGATTGCAGCATTGAACTTTGAAACCATGTCAGGTGAAGCATTGCGCCCATACAATAAGCGCCAAGATGCGAAATACAAAGGTCAACAGGGTGCTGTTGCCAGTCGCATTAGTGAAGATGATAAAACCGAAGCGTAACTAATTATTGCTAAAAAAAGCCCGCATAATGATGCGGGCTTTTTTGTGTCTATTGTAAGTTAGCTGTTAACGACTTTATCGGTAACTGTCACCGAACTTAGCCCTTGTGCTTTTTGTTGCTCTAACAAGCGCACCGTTTGTTCTAACGCGTCTACCAACTTAACCTTATCGTGGAAATACTCAACTTGTTCACTTGCTAATGATTGTTTAATCAATTGCACTGAATTTGATTGCTCTTTCAGGTTTTCGGTAATTACCGCATCAATTGGCTGACAGCCGAGATTAAAGGCAAGCCATTCTAGTTTTTGGTCGATGGTTAATTCACCTGCTGGTGAATGCTCTTTGGCGATATTATCGATAAACACGCAATGCGCCTTACTGTTTTTCACCGCCTTAGTGATATCGCGAACCAGCAAAGGTGGCACAATTGATGTTAAAAAGCTGCCCGGACCAATAATAATAAGGTCTGCGTTTTCAATCGCTTCTATGGTTTCCGGTAGTGCTTTTACCAGCGGCGCCAACATCATATTCTCTGGCATTGTCGCCATATCATCAACGGATAACTCGCCAACCTTACAGCGTCCTTCAGCATAAAACGCCATTAAATCAGTAGGCGTTTCTGACATAGGATGAACGCGGGTCTTAACACGTAACATGTTACGTATCAGGGTAATTGAATCAAGAGGGCGAGTATGAATGTCATTTAGCGCATATAAAATTAGGTTTCCCAGGTTATGGCCGCTTAATTCATCTTTACCATCGAATCGGAAATTTAATAATTTACTGCCCACAGAATCGTCATCTGTTAATTGGGTAAGACAGTTTCTTAGGTCACCCCAAGCTATAGTACTGGTACGTTTTCGTAATTTTCCGGTAGAACCACCGTTATCTGTAGTAGCAACCACGCCGGTGAGCTGGTCACCTAAGAATGAAAGTGTCGAAAGAACTCGACCCAAGCCATGACCGCCGCCAATGGCAACCACGTTGAGAGATTGTAATCGCATCCAATATAATCCTGTTATTAGTTGGCTTACGCCAAAGCCCCTTATTTTTATTAGTAGCGAGTAGGGCACTGTTTATTTTTCGTTTTCAGTATTTAATAGTGTAGACAATTGTCCATTATTTTCCGAACAATTCAAATGAATACCTATGGAACGTGAGAAAATAGTTATATAAAACCAAAAATTAACGGATTTCAAAAACCTGCATTTGTGCGTCAATTTTGGCAAAAAATAGGCGTCAGAATATAAAAATTAACCAATACGATCGTTTAATGAGCGAACGAACAGTTTTTTACGTTTTATTTTGAAAAAGATGTTGACAGTTTTTCTAGGACTCCATACAATGCGCCTCGTTTTCAACGACAGTCCAAGGCCAACGTTGAAGGTAAGAAGAGGGGCCATAGCTCAGCTGGGAGAGCGCTTCGCTGGCAGCGAAGAGGTCTGCGGTTCGATCCCGCATGGCTCCACCAAATTCTTACATTGTAACGTTAGAGTTGTTGATAAAGGTGCATATTGTACCTACTCAGCGTCCCGTTCGTCTAGAGGCCTAGGACACCGCCCTTTCACGGCGGTAACAGGGGTTCGAATCCCCTACGGGATGCCAATATTCGACTAAAATAAGTTGTACAAGTTCTTAGTGCCCGGCTTAAATGCCAGACACATAGCATTGCAGTGTAGGATGAATCAAATTTTACGTAGAAAAATTTGACTGCTTACACAAAAATACGAATCAACGATTCGTAAAGCGATTTCTGTGTCCCGTTCGTCTAGAGGCCTAGGACACCGCCCTTTCACGGCGGTAACAGGGGTTCGA
>NZ_JABBXG010000005.1:83740-369157 GCF_012932945.1 Thalassotalea sp. Y01 | reverse complement strand
CCCAGCGCCACGCTAATTCGAATCTAGTCACACCCACCATTCTCATTCAACTAAGAATGAGAATACTTCAATCAGCCTTGAGCTGATTTTTTTGTGCCTTATTTTTGGAATACTAAGACGTTTTAAATTAGCTAGACAGCCAAAGAAAAAACACTACCTACTCTCGATCACTCCAGCGCCACGCTAGTTCGAATCTAGTCACACCCACCATTCTCATTAAACTAAGAATGATAATACATCAATCAGCCTTGAGCTGATTTTTTTGTGCGTATTCTTGGGTGGCTCGAACAACATTCCCCCCTAATAAAGCCATCGATTAATATCTCAGCAATCCAAACATATTTTTAATTCGTACTCGTTAATACTGTTCTGTTTTCGTCTGCTATTACCTTTTTAAACCGCAAAAAAGCGTCTAAAGTGAAAGTAGAGGAACAAAAAAAAGAAGCCCGTATGAGTGATAAACTTCCCACTGTTGTAGTTGGTGCCGGTGTTATAGGCATTGCCATAGCCCGCGAGTTGGCCATGGCAGGCAAACAGGTAATTATTTTAGAGCAAACGGAAAGTTTTGGCACTCAAGTATCCAGTCGCAATTCAGGTGTAATTCACGCCGGGCTTTATTATTCGACCAACAGTCTAAAAGCACAACTATGCGTTAGAGGTAAGCAGTTATTATATGACTACTGCCAACAACGCCACATCCAGCATAAACGTATTGGCAAATTAGTGGTTGCCACGAATCAACAAGACATGGTTAAACTCGATAGATTAACCAGTCAAGGTATGGTCAATGGCGTGAGCGATCTAAACATCATTCGCTCTGAGCAGATCAAAGAGCTCGAACCTAACATCAGCGCCATCGCCGCTTTGCATTCTCCGTCGACCGGCATTATCGATGTGCATGATTTATTGGTTAATTTGTTGTCTGATGTTGAACGTCACGATGGCATTATTGCCTACCATAGTCGAGTCGATAGCGTAGAAAAAACCAAGCAAGGTTTTCTCATGCACATTTCAGTGAAAGATGAGTTATCTGATACCTATGAGGATTACCCATTAGAATGCCAACAACTGGTCAATGCGGCAGGTCTAGGGGCGCAATCGTTAGCTCGAACAATAACCGACTTCCCACAAGCCTTGATCCCCAATCAATTTTTAGCCAAAGGTAACTATTTTGCCTTAGAAGGTAAATCTCCTTTCAATCACCTTATCTATCCACTGCCTAACAGCGCAGGTTTAGGCGCTCACTCATTAGTCGACTTTCAAGGACGAGTACGGTTTGGACCTGATGTTGAATGGGTAGACCATATAAACTACGACGTCAGTGAAGAAAGGAAAGCGATGTTTATCGACCAGATTCAGCGCTACTATCCAGCCCTTGACCCCAGTAAATTACACTCTGACTTTGCTGGTATTCGTCCGAAAATTGTTGGCCCCGATACCGGCACCACCGATTTTATGATCCAATCCAAGACTGAGCATGGCTTTGCTGGACTGGTTAATTTATTTGGCATAGAAAGCCCTGGGCTCACCTCATCTTTAGCCATCGCTGAATATTGTAAAAATCTATTATTATCAGCTAATTAAATGCATTTGTTAGTTAGCAAAGTTAGCAAACTCGTTCTATTATTAATTTATTCAACAAGCGTTGTAATCTAAAGCCGTGTTTACATCAAAATTAAATACTCAATTGTCGAACAAAAATAATCGATAACAAGGGAGTCAAACATGACCTTTAACTACTCGTTATTGGCTGCGTCGCTGTTTTTATGTCTATCACAAAGTGTGCAGGCCGCTAACAAAGATGAAAACGCCAAGTCGTTCTCTCCTCCTGCCAATTCAGATATGCCACGCAATGTGTACTGGGGTGATTCCCATTTGCATACGGGTTTATCGCTCGATGCCGGTTTATTCGGTAATACCGTGGGATTAGACGAAGCATACCGCTTAGCCAAAGGCGAGGAAATTACCTCATCTACAGGCTTACCGGTAAAACTCGCGCGACCTTTAGATTGGTTGATTGTTACTGACCACACCGATTTGATGGGTATTGCCACCGATATAAAATCCGGTACCGATAACATCCTTGCGGATCCAAAGGGCAAAGAGTGGCACGAAGGCTTTAAAAAAGGTGGCCGCGAAGCAGGTAAAGCGGCGTTCGATTTGATCACTAACTTTGCTCAAATGACCTTACCTGAACAAATCCTTGAAGATTACAGCCCTGGCTCTGAAGTATTTGATGGTGTATGGAAAGATATCGTTGAAGCCGCCGACAGACACAACGAACCGGGTCTATTCACAGCGTTTATAGGTTTTGAGTGGACATCAGTGCCTAAAGGTTTCAATTTGCACCGCAATGTCATTATTAGAGACAATGCCGACAAAGCATTGCAAGTGGTTCCTGCGGTGACGCAAAAACCCAAAGGTAGCACCGACCCTAAATCATTATACAAGTGGCTCGAAGACTACCAAAACACCACAGGCGGTAAAGCATTCGCTTTCGCCCACAACGGTAACCTATCAAATGGTTGGATGTTTCCAACAGAGAAAACCTATCATGGCGGCGAAGTTGATATGGAATACGTCAGCGCTCGAGCTAAATGGGAACCACATTATGAAATAACCCAAATTAAAGGTGACGGTGAGACTCACCCTTATTTGTCACCAGATGACGAATTTGCTGATTATGAAACCTGGGATGTCGGTAATTTAGATATTACTGAGTTGAAAAAACCAGAAATGTTAAAAGGCGAATATGGCAGAGAAGCCTTAAAACAAGGCTTGTTGTTAGAGAAAAAATTTGGTGTTAATCCATACAAGTTTGGTATTGGTGGTGCAACGGACAGCCACACATCATTAGCAACCGCTGACGAAGATAACTTTTTCAGCAAATCGGTTAGCGTAGAGCCAAGCAAAGAGCGTATTAACCACCCATTTATTGAATCAAAATTAGGTGCCATTGAAGGCTACATGATTACCGCTTCAGGTTATACCGGAGTATGGGCATCAGATAACACCCGAGAAGCCATATACGATGCCATTGAGCGAAAAGAAACCTACGCTACAACCGGTCCTCGTATGACAGTAAGATTTTTCGGTGGTTGGCAATATGCACAAGACGATGCCTATGCCAGTAATGTTGCTGAAATAGGCTATGCCAAAGGTGTGCCTATGGGCGGCGATTTACTCGGTGCTGCTGGTAAAGCACCAAACTTCATCATCTCCGCATTAAAAGATCCGATGAGCGGCAACCTTGACCGTATACAGGTCATTAAAGGTTGGGTAGACAAAGACGGTAAAGCACATGAACGCATCTTTGATGTTGCCGTATCAGATGGTCGCAAGATTGACAGCAATGGTCGTTGTAAAACGCCGGTAGGTAATACCGTTGATGCCGACACCGCGACTTACAGCAACAGCATTGGTGATACCCAATTGGCAACAGTGTGGACAGATCCTGATTTTGATGCCTCAGAATCGGCGTTTTATTATGTCCGTGTTCTGGAAATCCCAACACCGCGTTGGGTGCTATATGACAAAGTTCGCCTGGGCGCTGAAATCCCTGATGAGTCAGAAGTATTTACCCAAGAGCGTGCGTACACATCACCTATTTGGTATTCACCAAAATAATAACAAAATAACACCATGACCAGCTTAAAATCTGGTCATGGTGATACGTGGTAGCTATATGTTAAAAAGAATAATTCGCGATCCCCTGCTCCATTTCCTCCTTCTTTCAGCAACAATACTGCTGGTTTATCAGTGGCGTAATCAGCAACAAAACGATGACTACATGATTGTGGTAAGCGAAGGCCGTGTCCAACAACTTAAAAATGACATTGTTGATCGCAAGCAACGCCAACCTGTCGCACAAGAACTCGATATCGCCATTCAAAGCTATGCGCTGAACGAAATATACCTTAAAGAAGCGCGAGAACTTGGTTTGAATAAAGGCGATAGAGTCATTGACCGTCGATTAAGACAAAAGATGGAGTACTTGCTCGAAGAAATGGCGTTAGTGCAATCACCGTCAGAGCAAGAATTAAAAGCATATTATCAGGAGCATAGTGACCGATATCTCGCAGAAGAAACCTACAGTTTTAGCCAAGTCTATATCTCCATAGATCGCAGCGAGCAAGAGCTTAATAACGCATTAAAACAACAGCAACAACGAATTGCCCAAGGACTGTTGCCGCAAGGTGATGCAAGTATGCTAACCAAGCAATTTGAACAACGCTCTAGTGCTCAAATACAACGCCAATTTGGTGCACAATTTAGCGATAAGCTAAAACAGCTGCCACTCAACACGTGGAGTCAGGCGATAGATTCTGGCTACGGTAAGCATTTTGTTATGGTTCGTGAACACACACCGGCGGCGCCGCGCGACTATGAAACAGTAAAAGAAACTGTCTTGTACGATTGGCAATATGATATGGCACAAAGCTTCAAACAAGCCTACGAAAGTGAATTGCTCGAGCGATATCAAATCAATATTGAGAAACCACAGGGCGATTCATAATGCTGCGTTATCTAATAGCAAGTTTGTGTTTATTGGCAAGCTTTGTCAGTGTTGCTGATGATTTTCGCCCTGCATCATTGACCATACAAGCCATTGACCAATCTCAATATGAAGTACTTTGGAAAGTGCCTATTAAAAATAACAAGGCGCCAGCGTTTGCGATAATCTTCGATGATCAAACAATACAAAAGTCACCGATTCGTACTCGCAGTCTCGGCTCTGCGTACATCCAGTCTTGGAAAATTAGCAGAGCGCATGGCATTGGCGGATTAACCCTAACCATTGAAGGATTAAAAGGCTCTAGCTACGAGGCTATCTTGCGCATCATCACCCCTGACGGTAACTTATTGTCGACGGTATTGAACACCGAAAATGATCAGTATGCCGTGCCGACAACCTTGACCATGGCCAAATTCGATGTGTTTAGCAATTACACCATACTTGGCTTTGAACACATATTAATTGGTTTGGATCATTTGCTGTTTGTATTAGCTCTGATTTTGTTGGTTGTAGGTTGGAAGAAACTTATTTGGACCATTACCTTCTTCACTCTAGCTCACAGTATTACCCTCGCCTCGGTGACTCTTAATTGGTTTACCTTACCTGGTCCGCCAGTTGAGGCGATCATCGCCCTGTCTATCGTCTTTCTTGCCAGAGAATTAATTTATGTTTATCGCGGCAATGACAGCATTACCGCGCGCTACCCATGGATCGTTGCATTCACCTTTGGTTTATTACACGGCATGGGCTTTGCGGGTGCTCTGGGGGATATCGGTTTACCACAAAATGAAGTCTTACTGGCGCTATTGTCCTTTAATATTGGCGTAGAGCTTGGTCAATTGACCTTCGTATGTGCGATGCTGGTGGTCATTACGGCAGCTAAAAAATGGTTGTCGTTATTGCCCAAATGGAGTCAGCAAGTACCTGCGTATGGCATTGGTACTCTGGCGAGTTTTTGGTTAATTGAACGGTTAATGCTATTTTAACCCGGGCTTAATTAGATTGGACACAAAAAAAAGGCCAGCCCAAAGGCCGGCACTCAAAGTTTACTCTCCCCTAAGAGTTCTTTGCTAATTGCCAATAAATGGCAATTACAGCTTGTGGCAACGATATAGTTAATAGAGCTGTGCACAGGCTTACACTGGTTTAGCTAAAGCAGTGCGCTGTGTATCGTGTTCAGTGTTCTATATGTTGGGATTTACGATCTATAACCGACAACTGACATACCTAACTCAACTCTAACAATGCAGGGCGTTTTCAATCATCCCCGAAATCAATACTGCTATCCATTTCTGCAGCTTTTAATAGATGCCGCGGTGTCAACAAGACGTTCAATTCAAATTATGCGGCGAATAGTAAGGATTTTGTTAAGTTTTCGCTAATGAATAACATACATATGCATTATGTAAAAAAGGCATAGGTTTGTAACAACAATGACTTAATCGAACATTGTTGCTCAATTGATAAGATATATTTGTGAAAAATTTGAATAAAGTTGTTAACTTAGGCGAAAATAATTGAATAAATTTGTCATTTTGGGCACTATACATATCCTAAATTTTTGAACATAGGTCTAATTATTCTGCGTAAGGGTTTACAAACATGATTGAGCTTGAGAATAAGCAATACAAACTTGGTCATTTTACCGTGGATTGCCAGTCTAATGCGATCTCCTACGACGGTGAAACCGTTGTCCTACCGGTCAAGGTATTTCAGTTACTTAAACTATTTATATCGGAGCCATCACATCAAGTTGATGTCGATAAAGCGATAGAACGCATATGGCAAGGGAATGTTGGTGTTGGTAAGCGAGGCTTTACCAATGCAATGTGGCATCTAAGAAAGTCTTTTTCTGATCTAGATAATGGCCAATTAGAAGTTTTTCGTACCATACGTAAAGTGGGTTACGTATTGCTTATAGAGCCAGAATCGGAAAGTGTAAAACATACTCCTGTACAAGCCGCACCAATACTAAAAGTCAATAATAATCAGGCGATTAATACTCCTAAATTTCTGTTGATAGGTATTTGCATTGCGCTATTACTACCGATTACATTGATCATTCACTACCTCACTAAAGGTGAATCAAAAACGCAACTATCGCAATTAGAAACACCGAAAGAAATCACCATCTTTCAAGGTATCGAAAATCACCCTGCGATAGACAGTAAAGGCGAAAAACTGGCATTTAGCTGGCGCCAATTTAATCGCCCAGGACAAATTTATATTAAAAATCTCGCCGATCGAGATACGCCTATCCGCTTGCTGTCGAACTCAAACAACGATCAGATAGCACCGGCATGGTCACCTGACAATGAGCGTATCGCGTTTATTGAGAAAACCGCGAATAACGGCTGTCAAATTGTCATTCAAGACTTAGCGTCGATGCGCCCCGACATCATCACAGATGACTGTGTTTATTCTGGCAATCGCAGTAACCTTGACTGGAGTAAAGACGGTCGTTATCTGCTATTTGGCAAAGTGATGGCTGAAGCACAAGCACTGTTTCGTTTCGATCTGCAAAGCAAACACATGCAACAAATGAGTTTCCCTGAAAACTCAGAAAAAGATGTACTTGCGCGTTTCGCAAAAAATAGTGACGAAATTGTGTTTATTCGACAAGGCTACCAGCAGGCACAAATCATTCATGTGGCCATGAATACGCCTGAGCGAATCGTTGTCGATAATAAAGATTCTATTATTGGCCTTACATGGGACGCAAAAGGCGAACGTATTTATACCAACATTCTTGAGAAAGGCAGTTATCACTTATATAAACTGAACGTCGATAGTCTAGAACATACGGTGTTAAAGCAAATACAGTCGCCTGCTAATTTGAGCTTTGATAGTAAGAATAACCGTCTGTTCTATGCCCAGTACAATACTAAGGAACACATCAGTCAGCGTACAATCAGCGATGGTCAAGAAATTAACCGTGTATCGTCGTCTTATCGAGATATGTACGGTTCATACTCGGTAGCCAGTTCCGACATCATTTTTATGTCAAATCGCGATAAGAACTGGGACGTTTGGCGAAGATCAGGTAATAAGTCAATGAACTTGACCAAAGGTCTCGGCACCACATTACAGCCTAAGATATCACCATCTGGTGACCGATTTATCGCGACGATAAAGCCAAAGCATGAAAGTATCTATTCGCTATATATAGGCGATGTTGAAGGTAAGACCCTCAACCCTATTGTGCTACCTGGTATGGAGCCAACAGCCCTTACCTGGGGACAGACAGATAATGACATTTATTTTGCCAATGTTACTGGTAATAGCCCAGGAATTTATCATTTGCAACTTAGTACAGGCACCTTAACCAAAGTCAGTGACCAACAAGTTAAGAGCCTGTTTTTTGAAAATCAATCCTTGTACGTCAGTAAAGAAACTGCTGTTGGTGTTTGGAAAATTGATCTAAAAAGCCAAACAGAAAGCCAAGTAAATGATACCTTGGCGCAAGCTGATTATGGCAGCTATTTCATCTTGGATGACAATTTGTATTATCTAAAGCGAGATAACGAATACGACTACGTGATAAGGCAAAATCAAGATGCGACGGAGTCGATTATTAATCGCTTCCCACGGGGCAGCGTGCGTAAATACTTTGGCTTATCGCCAGCAGATGAGCACAGTTACTTATTAACCTTAAATAATATTCCTGATGCGGATATTAATATGATCCAATTTAGCGGCTAACAATCTATAGCCGCTCAGTTATTTCCGGTCATTATATATAAGCTATTGATAACGCCCATAATGTAACATTTTGACGATAACGCTTGCTGCTTAATTGGAAATAGCCCTTTTTGCCGTCCATACTCTATACTCAAAATATTAAATCAAAATTAATAGGGTGAAATATGGACCTAAATCAAAAAGATCATGGCGTCATTGCGGTACTTCTAAAACGTTTTGAAACCGAGCGCTACCCTAAAATGCAAGCACTGCAAAAAAAAGTAGATGACGGTGGTGTGCTTGATGAGCGCGATCTCGAGTATTTAGAACAAATTCTTCACGACAGCCATCAAGTCATGGCTTTGGTCAAACGTCACCCTGAATACGGTGCTTTAGCGAAAAAAGTTTTGGAGTCTTATCAAGATATTATGACCAAGTCACAAGAAAACAATAAATAATAGACAACAGCGCTCACTGCGGTACAACGACATGCTAGGTTGGTGTTGCTTTCGAAAAAACAGGCACCGCCGGCGATAGTAATGTTGCAATCGGTGCTTAAATCGATAGTGTGACAACTGTGTATTTTTCGGTGCCAAGCTATGGTTAGAGCATCACCGCTAACCACAAGGAGTCAGAGAACCCGAGTAACCTCAAACTAATTAATCACTTCCTTATAGTTTTCTGTCTTTGTTAATTGTACTTGATAGCCTTTCTCTCGCACCACACAAATAGAACGTTATTTAACCATTTTAGTGATATCTCATTGCGTTGTGCGTTTTTCACAGCATGTGAGGCATGTCGAAATGCGATATGCGATATGCGATGCAAAATCGAAAATTGAAAATTGAAAATGCAGAAAAGTTCAGCAAAATAGTACAAGACAATATAGAAATTGGTAATAAGGTTCGTATAGCAACAATGGATGGTGATGTGGTTGAGATGTGGGTACGAGAATAAACCAGCAATTTATCTCTAATATTGACTCTTCGTATACAGCCAATTACAAAGAGGTAAACATCAAGCTGAGCGAAATTGCAAAAATCGATATAGTACAGTCATCCGCTGTCGACTTGCAGATAACAGGTCTAGATATGTTTTTACAAGCGTCTATCACCCCCCTTAATTACATTTTTACTCTTTCTTCTCATCATTTAATTACGCTAATTGATAGACATAAAAAAAACACCTGTGACATAGTCAACAGGTGCTTTTTAGTTTGCTTAACGATATATCATTATGATTATTTGCGTTTCGCTAGTTTGCGGCCTAAACCAAGCATACCTAGTAACAACATAACCATTGATGTACTACCACCATCACCAGGCTTTTCTTCAACATCAACTGAGAAGTTAACAGGTTGACTGTCTTTCTCACCATTTGATGCCACCATAGCAAATTCAAGGGTAGTCAACTCATCTACTTTAGGTGCTTCAAAACTCATGCCGTTATCTACAGTCGTGATTTGTGCTGTAGGACCTGAGATTTGCGTCCATCGGTAGCTGATTTGTGGGTTTTCAATAACCGCATCAACCATATTGGCTTGAACAGACACG
This sequence comes from Thalassotalea sp. Y01, assembly GCF_012932945.1. Classification (NCBI taxonomy): domain Bacteria; kingdom Pseudomonadati; phylum Pseudomonadota; class Gammaproteobacteria; order Alteromonadales; family Colwelliaceae; genus Thalassotalea; species Thalassotalea sp. Y01. The sequence goes on along the minus strand of NZ_JABBXG010000005.1, from coordinate 359,407 downwards.
ATTTCGCCCTCTTCAATCAATGCAACAGTGCTAACCACTTCAGCCGTTGGACGACCAGCGATAAATACTGGACCTTCGGTTGTTTCAACAACGTCTAGTTGCTCTTGTGTTGCTGATGCAACCATTGAGTGAACAACCGGTGTTGCATCTTGCATACCGATAACTTCGCTAGCGTTTAATACAACGTTAAATACCGTTGTTGGTGCGCCAGCTGGGTGAACGTAGTCAAAGCTCATTTCATTGGCTTCAAATTTGTAAGCCAAATCTTTGGTTGACTGAGTTTGACCAACGCCATCGATAACCTGATCAACAACCAGTAAATCAATACCAACGTTGTCAGCTAAATCAACTGAGAAGTCATAGTGACGATCTTCACCGCTATTGTTTGCAGCTAAATGCATAGCGAAAGAGATAACATCACCAGATACTGATGCAGGCTTCACTTTAAGCTCATCTGCACCGCGACTCATGTTTACACGCACGGAACCAATGTTTCTTGGAACTTCAGCATCTGTACCTAACCAGAATACACCGTGGTATTTGTCGCCTTCATTCATCATTTGATCCCACTCAACACGCGCATCAAGTTCTTCACGAGGAGCCGCTTCTGAAGGTACATGAACTAGCATGTTGTCTTCATCATAAAGGATGTTGTTAACAGTTAGCTTAACGTTATCCATGATAGGTGCATCCGCACACTCCATGCCTTCGTCTGCTTCCTGGCCTTCTTCACACACCATTTGGTTTTCTTCTAATGGTGCAGGACCTTCTGCCCAGTTATGGATAAGAATCCAGTAGGTATCTTGGATAGGATCAAGAATATCGATTACTTCGTTTGAATCAGGACTCGCACTCATATAGCGAATCAAGCCCATTTCAATGGCTGATAACTTACCGTCAAGGTCGGCATCGATACCGATAAAGACATCCATATCCGGAGACGTCGTTTCATCAATACTAACCAATAAGCGCTTAGTACCAGCCTGAACGTTTAATGGAATGGTTTTGATGGTCGGGTTGTTTTCATCACGATAATCGAAAATCTCGTTGTTGGTCGCATCGCGCATCAATTCAAAATCGTATTGGTCCGCTTTAACGATACCTGATTTTTCAAGTTGTAGATCGTTAGTACCTGCTGTAATGATACCTTCAACTTTAACAGAGTCGTTAGTACGATGAACATCGATATCAATTTGCTCAGGAACAATACCAGCAATAAAGTTAACCGTTACCGGCATGGTCAATGTTGGCAGAGATGCATCAGATGGAGTTAATACAACGCGTGCGTTTACCCACTCATCTTTCAGGCCTTCACCCGCATTAGCCATGAACTTAACAACAGTCTCTTCACCTTCTACAGCGCTGAATGTCATCTTATCCGCTGACAATTCAAAACCTTCGTGATAGTACATGAAACTTACTGTGTAATCAGTCGTCGCGGTTGCTTTAAAGGTACGAGTCCAATCACAATCAATCAAACATTTGCCTTTTGACAAGCTTGGCATGTTCATTTGATGTGGTTCACCATGCCAGCCAGCAATTTCATCTTGCTGACCATACTCTTCGGCATATGGGTTAGCTGCTTCATAGCCTGCACGAGTTTCGTCCAAAACAAGACCGGCATTAATGGCAACGTCGACACGGGCACTACCAGCACCAGTGCGGTGGAAGTCAGCACGATTCATTTCGCCATCAAAGTCATCGTCTTCTTTAACGTCGGTGAATGCGGTCATCATCAGAGCCGATTGCGCTTCCGCCGGTGTCCAGTCTGGACGCGCCGCTTTCATAAGCAAGTACATACCAGCAATATGAGGCGATGACATAGAAGTACCGCTCATAAAGCGCCAGTCACCATCGATTTGCGCATACACAGGGTTTGCACGGCTGTGCATACGACGACCTAAACCGCCAGCAAGAATATCAACACCTGGAGCACCAATATCTGGTAATAGATAATCACCTGTGAAGTAATCAGGACCACGTGACGTAAAGCTTGCCGTGATATCAGCTTTGTCTTCATTAAGCTCTAGCTCAGAATCAGTGAAGCTCACACTGTGGCCTTCGCCAGTTTCTAACCAGGTTAATAGTACATCACCGTCTTCTTTAGTAAGGTGAATTGCAGGTAATACGTGCAAATCATTGACAACATTATCAAATTCATCGTCAGAATTGATAAAGATCATGCCAGCCGCACCTGCTCTTAATGCTTCCGCGCCTTTTGACAAGCGAGATAAAGGTTGACCATCGGCATCCACACCGCCGCGACGACAGACGACAACTTTACCTGCAACATTGCCTTCAGCCCAAGAAGATGGTAAGGCTCTGTCACCACATGCGCCAACCATACCGGCGGTCTCTGCGCGAGCTTCGTCTTCAACATTCCCGGCATATACCACTTCAAGAGCGCCATCAAGACCAACACCTGATGTTGCGCCTTTACCAAATAGCTCGCCTAAATCAGTGTCACCACCAGTGAAAGTGGCTACTTTTTCTTCAGTAAAGTCACGAGAATGAGTAAATGCTGCAACAGTGGTTACCCAAGGTGAGTTACCTGGAGAGCCTACGGTTTTCTCACCACGAGCACCTGAGTTACCTGCAGATACAGCGGTATGAATACCGGCTTCACGAGCCGACAAGAACGCTAATGAATCCGCAGAGTACCAAGGAGAACGGGCGCCACCACCAACAGAGTAGTTCAATACATCAACGTTATTGGCAATCGCGTGCTCGATTGATTCAACCGCAGCATGGTCCCAACAACCACCAACACCACACGTTTGATATGACATGATGTTAGCGTGTGGTGCAACACCACTGATGCTAGTAGTCATTTCAGAATTGTAGTACTTATGTTTCCAGGTTTGTTCCATGTGTGGATAAACCGTTGGGTATTGCACACCATGTACGACGTTACCGGCAATGGTTGAAGCAACATGGGTACCATGACCATGACCATCCTGACCAGTTAGATAACGCATATCAGATGTTGACCATGCGTGCGTAAAGCTGATGTTGTCATAGCCGATAACACCGACTACCTTATCGTTACACCAAAATGGTTGATCAACACAATCACCAAAGTACACGCCTTCGCCGTATGGGTTGGTGTGATCATAACCGTCACCGCCAATGTCAGCAAATGCCGGATGATGAGGTACACCATCAAACGCTGCGTCACCGCGCCAACTCCAGCCTTGTTTCAAGAAAGAAGCGATACCAGTATCCATAACACCGATAACTAAACCTTCACCTTTTGAGCCTTCGATTTCAGCGTTATCCCAAATCGTTGGCGCACCAACATGCTGTGGACCCACATCGGTCATCAGTTGCTTAAGCTCGTCTTTTTGTACCGCTAAAACGCCAGGCATTTTGCGCAGTGATAATACTTCGTGTTCTTCAAGTTCCATTAACATACCGTTAAGGGCTACTTGATAACGACCTAGCATATTAACGCTGCGATTTAATTTACCTTGTACATTAGCAAACACTTCATTTTGCTTTATTGACAAATAATTACGGTAAACAACAGACGCTGAGCTATTCAGATCAAGCTTACCACTAGCATTAGTGTTTACACCGTTAGATGCCGCTACGTTTGTTGCCTGAAAGCCTTTGATGCCACCTTGATAAAGTGCTACAGGCTCGTCTTCAAGTAACACGAAATAACGGGCTTTTTGATTTTGTACCGTTGCTTTTGCTTGCGCATTCACATCGGCAATATTGGCTTGCACGTTCGGAATATCATCCGGGTATTGCTGCGCGGCGATTGCGCCAAGCGTCATCATACCCAATGGCAAAGCCATTGCTATTTTGTTTAATTTAAACTTCACAATTTTTTCCTCATATGAGAGGCACGAGGCCTCTCATTTTCATTATTTATACACGCGGCGTGAGATAAGGCCGAACAGGGTTAACAGGGCAAACACAAAACTTGTGCTACCTGCAGATGAGTCGTCAGATTCTTCTGCGATTTCTTCCTGATTTTGCTCTTGTTTTTTATCAGAGCCCTGAGCACTTTGTGCAACTTCAACAGTTACCTGTGCTGTAGCTTCGTTAGCACCATCCGTCGCAACAATGGTTGCGTCGTAGTTGCCAGCGATTTCAGCAGAGCCTGAGATAACGCCAGAGGCAGAAATCGTTAAACCTTGAGGAAGATTATCTGAGTAGTAAGCAACACCGTCACCTTCTACATCTACAAAGGTACCGTTCAAGTCAACATTCACAGTGTCGCCAACGCGAGTGATGATGCTGTCTGTTAACTTCACTTGCATAGGGGCAACATCGTTAACGTTGTTAACGATAACGGTTACTTCTACTAGCTTAGAATCACGGTTTACATAGTCCGCTTGCAGTTTAAGAGTAAAAGATGTGTTATCTTCGTAGTTAATAGCATCAGCATTAGCAACAGAAATAGTACCGTCGATTGCTACACTAAAAGGTGTACCTGGGATGGCATTAACCAAGTAAATTTCACCATCCGCCGTTTCCGGTTGGAAGAAGTTACGGCTATTCATGTCAACTTTGCCAACAACGGCACCATTTTCAGCGTTTTCATAGACAATGAATGATTGGCCTTCAATAACGGTTGCGTCATAACCAAAGGTTGCGCCCGACATGTAGAACTGGTCGTTACCGGTTTCAAAAATCATTACACCTTCCGGACAATCTTCATGGGTCACCCAGATACCGGTTGAAACAACGTTCGGGTTACACTGTAAGCTTGCGCCAGCAGATACACGTACGGTTTCGCCAGGAGCGATTTCCTTACGGTTTGACCAACTTAGTGCTTCACCTTCGTCATCTAACGTAGCAATCTTACCTGTGGTAGCTAACAACGTAGATTTATTCTCGATACAGTAATCAGGATCCCAGCTTTTTGCTGCACAAGGCGTCCAGGTATCCCACCAATTTGGATAACCAGTTTCACCAGTGTGGTCGACAATTTCTTCGAAATATTGACCATTGATCATTGGGTTATAACGAATTACGTTGCCGCTAACTGGAGATTGAGCATCGCGGTCAGATGCAAATTGCCAGCCTAAATTGCCATCGAACGCATCAACAGACTGATAGTCGTGGTGATATAGATCTTCAACACAGATATGGCCTACCGCAGTATCGTCGCCTATAGATACATCTACCGGGAATTCGCTGTATTTCACGCGATAAAGAGGATCCCACCAACGGAATTCCAATGAATAATCAATGTATTTCAGTTTCGGTAAGCCACTATCAACAGTGATAATTTCAAAATATGCCAGTTTGTCAGCATCTGTCGCGCTTCGATCTAGGGCAAATGGGTCATCTGCGTATTGCTCTGTAATCGCCTCTGAATAGATACTAAAGTACGACAATACGTGTCCTGCTTTATCAAAGTGCTCTGCTACAGGCACATCGAACTTATCGAACATTTGCACTGCCATAGATAACATGGCATTTGATTCACAGCGATCATCCGCTGAAATCGTTGCACCCATGCGCTTATACAAATGACCTTGACCACCCGCTTTGCTTGGTTCTTTGACTGGAATAGTAACAATCGATGGTAAGGTATGAAGAACACGCGTTTGTGCGGTGTTGTTAGTAACATCAACCAATGAGCTTTCGATCCACTCACCAGAACTATTGCTCAACTCAACCATCTTACCGCCATCATATGGAAGGCGAGTTGTGATCCCAAAGTTGTCTTTTGATAGTTCAGCAGAGCTTTTTGGGAATACCTGCCAAGCCATGGCCAAATCGGCAGCGTTGTGCTTGGTGCTAGTGAAAGTTAAGTAACCGTTTACAGACGCTTTTGACCAGTTTTCAATGGTGAAGTCTTCTGTCGACATTAGCGGATCAGTTGCTAGCTTGCTCGCATCCAAGGTCATAGTAACCGGGAACGAAACTGAACGGTTACCAGGAACGTTAACCACTTCAGGGTATACAAAACTTACTGCAGCATTGTTTGTCTTTTCACCATTGACCATTTGGCTAATAGTGTAAGACTGAACTTTATGAGTTAAGTTTTTCAAGGTTACATAACGAGTTACGCTTGTTTTGGTTGCTGTTTCAACAAAACCGAACGCAAGACCAGGCTGATAGCTTGATGATTCAAACGCAACCGCGTTAGCAGTTACTGCATTTTCGCCATCAACCATACCGGTACCCATAAATGGTACTTCAGCCAGTTTGTGTGTGTGTACATCAAATTCTTCGATGTAGGCGGTGTTGCCAACAATTCCTTCGGCATTTGCGGTATTTGCTACCAAAGCTTTCGCTTCAATTGGGCTTAATTGTGGGTATTGCGCTAAAATGCGAGCGGCCGTACCGGCTGCATAACCAGCGGCATAACTTGAGTGTGGTGATACCATTAGGTTATCTGCACCAGAACCGGCTAGAGGACCTTCAATGTTTTCACCAGGGCCTACAACTTCTGGTTTTAACAGGTGACCACCACGAACTGGACCTGCAGGTGTAAAATCACTTAGTTGCATGGTTTCACCGTCAACAGATACGGTACCAACGGTTAGTGCTTCAGGAACAGCACCACGCCAAGCAAGATTAAAGTATTGGTCATAATAGGTTTGACCTGCACCAACAACCAATAATGAACCTGTCGCGCTTAATCGACGCACCAAGCCAATATCACGAGTTGGTTGAGAACCTTGAGTGTCACCTTCTACGTAGAATGCGTTGTTACCCCATGCGTTCATAACGATAACGTCTGGACGGTCGCTAATATCACCATCTTGGTTAGGATCGACAATAACGTCTAGTACAGGATAGAAATAGGCGTGTGACCAATCGTAAGTTTTGTACGACAAGATTTTTGCATCAGGTGCTTGTTCTAGAATTTGAGACGCGATCACGGTACCTGATGGTAGAGCACCACTTTCAACATTCGGATCACCAGCCATTTCTAGCGGGTTGTAGTCGATATAGTGGTAACCTTCTGCACCGAAGTCCAGACCACCGATAACGGTATCAGTTGGGAAACCATCCCAAGCATTGTGGCGGTTTGCCCAAGCTTGCTCATACGCTTCAACAGTACCTTCTCCACCTAATGCTGCGTGGGTGTAGTCAATACCGTTAGCGATAATAGCAACGGTAACGGCATCACCTGCATCTTTGACATTTAAGAAAGGAAAACGAGCAAACTCATCTTCAGCAGTGTAGTTTGGCTCTTCGTTTAACAGTTCAGCAAGAATAACACGAGAGTCTTCGCGAATAGTTTTTGCTGCTTCGTGCGTCATTTGCACATAAAGAGCATTCTCGGTTAAACGTGCTTTACGAGTAAGCACAGCATTAGCATCCAGGTTGCGGATAGCTGCCATAATATCTTGTTGTTGTTGTTCGATTACGGCAACGACCTCTGAGCGATCACTTCCTTGAGCGCTATAGGTACTGTCTAGTGCACTTTTTTCTGACAAAATGAAAAGATACACACCTGTTGTTTCGTGTGCTTTTGCAAAACTTGATTGTTGATCAGTTTGCGCTTGTGTTGAACCGTGCTGATAGGTAGATAGCTTATTATTTGTATCTTGTGCTTGCTCGGCGTGTGCAGTATTTGCTAGCGCCGCTCCTATCAACATAGCCAAAGTCGATGATTTAAAAATCATGCCACTCCCCTACTATGCTATTAAGCGTTTTTATAAATCCGATCTCTTGTCGATGTAATACCAACAAACATCGGGGTTGCATGATTAATAAATAAGCTAGGCTAAAGACACAACAGACAGCTCCTCAAATCAGTGTCAATTTAACCTCAAGTAAATATCAATTACATTTAATTACAAATAGTTACATCAATATTCAAGGGTGTAAAAAAACGCTCATCAGACCACAGTTGATACAAATAATTTACATAAAACATTCAACAATATGAGCTTAAAGATTCAAGAAATGTATATAAGAAGGGAGGTTGCCCCCAGACTGGATTCCAGATGACAACCGGGTGTTAAAAAATAACGGCTCACAGGAGCGTTATCCAGTATAAATAGCTACAGTGGTTTGTTGACTAATTGCTGTTGTTTTTGCTGTATTTGTGACGTTAGCGTAAACGTTAACAAGGTTAATAATAGTAACGACAGCATCGATGCCAGAGACAGATAAACTAGAGTATTTAATGGCAAAAACAACCCACCTGTCACTATCATTACATCATTAAACATTAGCGAGGTCATTAAAATACTGACGATTGGCTTGGCTAATTCCTGACCGCGTAATCGGCACAAATGACGCATTAACTTTGTCGCCAATAGCCAGAACCAAGTTTGCGCCACAACGCACAAAAACAAACCTAAATAGACATCGCTAAGCAGTAGCAGGCGTGATAATGCCCACAACCAAACCAAGGTAACCACACTCGAAAATTGCTTTTTTACATCCTGCTTTACCACAAGTCTTTGTAAGCAAAACACCAATATTAATGGCGCGCTAAAAGCAAATATTAACTCGTGCAATAAAACAGCGTCAAAACTCAGGTGTACTGGTGACAGCACAAAAGCAACCAGTAATGGTTTAAACATCAGCATGGCAATTAAGCACAACAAAATAAGCGTCACGGTGATCGAATAAGCTTTGCTTTTAAAAAATGACCATAACGTCATTGATTGTGAAAGTTGCGTTTTGTTCATATAAGCATGCTGGCCGTGTTTCGCGACCAATAACCGGTAACCATAAAAGATGCCGCTACTATACGGATCAGCAATGCAACGCCCTAATGACTTTATTGCAACAACACTATGCACTAAACGCATAAATCAATTTGCTAGGTATCTCCTAAAACAATTAAAGCTAAACCCCAATAAGCGACTGTTCGCTTGCTACTCGTTATTAGCTACGAGTTAATGGCTACTCGTTACTTGTTGCGAATTTACAGAAACAACTGCCTATATTGGCTAAGGGCACGACTAGCGTTCCCTTGCCATACATTGCTGAGCATCGTTACTTGCGCAGTGATACAAGCGCAACATTAAAAGCTATAGCGGGCACCTAAACTTAACGTATCTGCATCTTCTAGGTCACTGCCATCGTGATTTTTTGATTCATCAAGCTTGTACTCAGAGAAAACCACAAACTGATTACTCATATGATACGCAGCACCGGCGACGTAATAAGCTCGCTCGTAATCATTGTCGGCATCATCACTGCTCATACTGTTGTAGGCAGCCAAAAGCTCAACATCATTATCAAAACGATAAGAGGCCATCAATTCAATACCACTGGCTTCTTCAAGTAAGTCACCACGGTTATCAAATTCATGGTTTTCTGTCTCAACGGCGACCGCTGCTGCGTATAATCCGGTTTTGCCTAAAGTGCCATAGGTCACACTAACTGCCGATAAGGTGTCATCTAATTCACGCACTAAGGTATCGTCGATTGCACTAAACTCTACCGATGCTTGGTTGTAAGCCGCACCGACTTTTAATTGCCACGGCAATTGATAGGTCAGAGCCACACCATATGAATTGTCATAGGTGATTTCCGCATCATTTAATACGTCAAAAGGTGGCGGCAACTCTTCACTCAACACCGCAGTATCCTCGGTACCTTGAAACTGAGCGCTAAGACCTAAATTACCAAATTGATTATTGTATTGAATCGCTTGTTCTGCTCGTCCGGTACCAACATATCCACCATCACCTAGGGCGTAGGCACCTGCGGCGTCACCACCAAAGACATTAAGATTATCGGTCACACCGATAACTTGGTATACAGAACCCCATTGCTTACCGACGCTGACACTACCCCATTTATCATGGCGAGCACCAACGAAACCAAGACGATTAGACAAGGTATCTGAAGATTCTCCTTGCGCCAATCTGGCATCACCACCAAGAGTTAAATCAGAATCATTACTTACCAAGCGTACTGCCCACTCTGCGGTGGCAAAAGCAGTCCAACCGTGTTTTAACTGGTGAGTAAAATTAAGATTGATACGAGAGCCACCGTCAACAACCTCGTCTGTGCCATCGGCAAACACCATATTTGGCTCAAAGTAACCACCAATATTAAAGGTGTTTTTACCATCATCGTATACCTCTACTGCGGATGAGGATAACGGCACGGTCGCCAATGCTGTTAGTACCGAAGTTGTCGCAAGTTTTGTTTTCATCTTAATTGCCTAAATCTAAGTTGTTTTGTCATTCACTAATGTTTGGAGTGACGTTATAACAACCAACGGCAATCAAGAGAATAGTAAAAAACCCTTTAAAACAATCAATTACAACTCAAGAATAGGTATTACTGAAACGTTAAAAGCGTAAATGAAAACTTTCACACAAGTTAACCAAAAGGTGGCCATTTCACCGTGCCACCTGTATTTGAAACAGGATTAATCGCGCTACAGGCTATGTGTGGCGGCGAGAAAGGTATTTTCTAACAAGCAGGCAATGGTCATCGGACCAACACCGCCTGGAACCGGAGTAATAGCGCCAGCGACTTTCACTACTTCAGCAAAATCAACATCGCCCACCAGCGTATATTTATCCTGTTGTTCATCAAAAATGCGATTAATACCGACGTCGATAACGGTTGCGCCGGGCTTGATCCAATCACCTTTAACAAAGTTAGCAATGCCAACTGCAGCGATAACAATATCTGCACCACGTACCACTTGTGCGATGTTTTCGGTACGAGAATGAGCGATAGTAACAGTACAGTTTTGCTGTAATAACAGCATCGCGACAGGTTTACCAACAATATTCGAACGGCCTAAAACCACCGCATGTTTACCGCTTAAATTATCCCCTAAGGCTTTTTTTGCAAGAATGACACAACCTTGAGGCGTACACGGGACAAGCCCTCCAGGCAAACCACTGAACAATTTCCCTGAGTTTAACGCATGAAAACCATCGACGTCTTTGTGCGGCTCGATTGCTTCTAATATGGCATGTTCATCAATATGCTTGGGTAATGGCAACTGCACCAAAATACCGTGTACATTGTGATCGGCGTTTAGGCGAGCAATATGAGCAAGAATCTCTGTTTGGCTTACATTATCAGCGAGTTTAATTTCATTTGAAATCATACCGACTTGTTGTGTTTGGCGAATTTTATTTCGCACATACACCTGACTTGCGGGATTGTCGCCAACCAATATAACGGTTAAATTTGGGGTAATGCCATTGACGTCAACGAAGGCATCGACTTTAGCGCTTAATTGCTCGCGTATCTGTTGAGCCGCAAGTTTTCCATCTATTATGTTTGTCATAGGTTTTATTTTCGTTTTAGTTGTAAGTAGCGTTAAGTTATTGTTTATCTTTCGTTTTTTATTCTGCTGCGTAAATCTGATGCATTACTTTGATGTAATACGTCGAAGTATTAAGTTGATGCATTGAAATCTTTCATATTAGCGATCAATTTTATCACTGATTGACCTGTTTGAATGCAGGTTGATACGCATACTATTGATATATAGCACTGGTAAGACCGCGGCTTTTTGTCCACAATTGCGCACAACTTACAATATATTAAAAAGGCTCCAGCAGTTATCACTGTGGAGCCTTTTTATATCACGGTTTATTTAGGGCTACTTTTTTTGCCCAGCTTGAATCGCCGTGAGCGCTATGGTGTAAACAATATCGTCAACTAACGCCCCACGAGATAAATCATTTACCGGTTTATTCAAACCTTGTAGCATTGGACCAATACTGATCAAGTCAGCAGAACGTTGTACGGCTTTGTATGTTGTATTACCGGTGTTTAAGTCAGGGAAAATAAACACCGTCGCCTGCCCTGCCACTTTGGAGTCAGGGGCTTTTTTACGAGCCACATTTTCCATTACTGCTGCGTCATACTGTAAAGGACCATCAACCAATAAATCCGGTCGCTTTTGTTGTGCTATACGCGTCGCTTCAGCCACTTTTTCTACATCAGCACCAAAACCTGAACTGCCGGTTGAGTAACTGATCATTGCTACTCTAGGTTCAATACCAAATTGTTGCGCCGACTCAGCGGACTGAATGGCGATATCAGCCAATTGTTCGGCATTAGGATCTGGATTAATCGCACAATCACCATAAACAAACACCTGATCCGGTAACAGCATAAAAAATACCGAACTGACTAACGAGTTACCCGGAGCGGTTTTGATCAATTGCAGCGCCGGTCTGATGGTATTGGCGGTGGTATTGACTGCGCCAGATACCAAACCATCGACTTGCCCGAGTTGCAACATCATAGTCGCTAACATGGTATTGTCTTTCAACTCTTCTTTAGCCACGACTTCGGTCATGCCTTTATGCTTACGTAATTCCAGCAACGGATTGACATAGTTTTCTCGAATTAGTTTCGGCTCGGTAATGATCACCCCTGGCGGCAAGGTAATACCTTGTTGCTCTGCCAACATAATGATCTCGTCTTTTTTACCTAATAACTGACAACGAGCAATGCCGCGCTCGGCACAAATAGCCGCGGCTTTTATGGTGCGAACTTCGTTACCTTCAGGCAAGACGATAAGCTTATTGGCCGATTGAGCTAATGAGGTAAGCTTGTGACGAAACGCGGGCGGTGATAACAATTGTCCGGTGACTTTACTGCCAATATATTTTTCCAACCAGGTCTGGTTTAATCTGTCGGCGATAAACTGTTTCACTCTATCTTGGCGCTGAATGTCTTCTTCTGGGATCTCAGGGTTAAAGCCCATTAAGTTGCGTGAGGTTTCCCACGTATCCGATTCTACCGACAACACCGGCAGTCCGGTTTTAAATGCTTGTTGGCATAAATCAAGTACCGAATCATTTGGCAAATAGCCGTTGGTGAGCAGCAAGGCGCCCATCTTGGTACCATTGAGCGCCGATAAACAGGTAGCGATGATAATATCCGTCCTATCGCCCGGGGTGACGATTAATCGACCGGGCTCAAGATGGCTCATTAAATTTGCCACACTTCGCGCACAAAAGCTGATGCTGCGAATACGGCGATGCTCCATATCACCACGATTTAATATCGTTGCGTCTAAATACTTGCCAACCTCTTCGACTCGTGGCGCAACCAAGTCCATATCCCAAGGTAGCGCACCAATTAGCTTGATCTCTTTATCAGCAAATATTTTTAAATTTTCCCATTCACTGATGTCACTGTTTTGAGTGAACTCACCTTCTCTTGGCAGCAAACCAATCACATCTTTGTCAGGTGCATTAATTTTATTAATGATCATGCCTTTAATGCGAGAATTTTTCAGACCACCAAATGTTTTTGCACTGACCTCGACACGATCTTGAAATCGTTCTGGCGTGTCGTTATCTGGGGTTGCGACAAAGATAATATCAGCAGACAAAGCACTGGCAACCTCGGCATTAATCTTAGCCGCATAGGTATGCTTGGTGGTTTGGATCATGCCTTCTATTATCACGATATCTTTGTCGATGCTTTCAAAGTTACCAACAATCTCTTCCAACACCACATCGAGCTGATCATTACCGACCTTTTCTTCCACCGTACTGATTGGAATAGAGTTTTCAATAATGCTGTTAAATTCTGGCGGCGAGCTTATTGCACTTTGTAGGATGTTTCGTGATGGCTGACTAATGGGTTTAAAATAACCGACATCCACACCAAGTTGTTGTAATTTGTGGTATAAACCAAAGGCGGCGCTGGTAAGTCCGACCCCAAAGCCAATTGGTGTTAGCATAATTCGTCTAGGCATTACTGTCTCCTATTCCTGCGCTTGTTCAGCGATAACCTGCGCACTTTGCATCGCGATCACCAGCTCTTCATTAGTTGGTATTACCAAACATTTGACACTGTCATCGGTAGAAATAAGCCCTTGCTTGCCAAATCGCACGTCGCTATTTCGTTGCGGGTCGATGGTCAAACCTAACAAAGCTAATGAACGCACCACTCTTGAACGCACCAAGTTCGAATTTTCGCCGATACCACCGGTAAAGATCAAGGCATCAAAATGGCTTAATGCAGCCATAAACGAGGCAATCGACTTGGCAATGCGATAGCAAAAAATGTCCATGGTCAGATCCGCATGTTGGTCATTGTCGTTAACGATTGCTTCTTCAATGGTGCGACAGTCATTGGACATTTGCGAAATCCCCAATAAACCACTTTCTTTGTTCAACAAACTATTCACTTTATCTGGGGTGTAATTGAGCTGTTCAATTAAGTGAAACACAATACCGGGATCGATATCGCCGGATCGGGTGCCCATAACTACGCCTTCTAATGGCGTTAAGCCCATTGAGGTGTCAACGCTTTTGCCGTTTTCAATGGCACTAATGGAACAACCGTTGCCAAGATGAGCGGTAATAACACTGGTCTCATTTATAGGCTGTTGCAAAGCTTTTGCCGCTTGATTGGCGACAAAGAAATGACTGGTACCATGAAAGCCATAGCGTCTGATGCCATGTTGTTTGTATAAATGATATGGCAAACCATAAATAAAGGCTTTTTCTGGCATGGTTTGATGAAATGCGGTATCAAACACCGCCACTTGCGGCGTGTCTTCAAATGCTTGTTCTGCCGCTTCAACGCCAACTAAGTTAACCGGGTTATGCAAAGGCGCTAATTTACCGAGTTCGGCAATAGAGGCTTTTACTTCGTCGGTGATCATGGTTGGTTGCGAGTATGACTCACCACCGTGCACGACCCGATGCCCTACGGCACTGACCTTGTCTGCTAACCCGACCTGCTCTAACACACCGACAATAAAGTTAACCGCGATTTGATGGTCAAAAGGTTCTGATAACGCAGTTTGCTGTTTTTTGCCTTGATGAGAGATTTTGATAAACGCCTGCTCCGTCATTAATCGCTCAGCAACGCCAGAAACAAATTCTTCGCCGCTGTCGGGATCGATTAGTGAAAATTTCAGACTGGAACTGCCGCAATTTATTACCAGAACGGTTTGCTCAGACATAGATTACCTTACTAAGTGTTATGTTGATGCTTGAAGTATAGATAATAATATCGAGATTTTATTGATTTGGAATAATTTTAACAGGCAAATTTACAACTTTTTAACAACCGTCATATTTATTATAAGTGATTGTAAAATTTTGATTTTCTCATTTGTTAATTGCCTATAATCGAAATATGGACAAACAATAATTGATCGACTCTCACATATAGCGATATCCGCTGTTGGCCAAAAACAGCGCTGTAAAAACCCTTCTCCTAGTAAATTTGTTGCGTAGGCTTTGCCCATAACAATATGCAATCGTTGCCGAACGTCGAGTTGCTCGGCTTGTTGCGCAAACAACAAGGCACTATTACTGCCTTGTTGCAATAACCTGTGGTCACGATAATCTTGCCAGCGTTGTTCCTTTATACTTGCGTTACTTGTGTTGTTTATTGTCGACAAATCAAAGCCAAGCTTGGCATAAACATTAAAGATTTTGCGCCAATGGTTTGAGGTGTGTTTGCCGATATAATGGATATCACCGGATTGCAGCGGCACAATCCCCTCAGGCGCATCAAATGGGGCCAGCGGCGGTCTATTTTGACAATAAACCCGCATTGTTGCGTCGTCATCGCCAAAGCCTGTCAGTGTCTTTATGCTATTGTCCATGGTAATTCCATTAATAATGGGTTGGAATGTTGCCGTTATAAATCGCTTTGTTTGACTAAAGCAATGAGTTCGCTTTTGCTACCTATATTGAGCTTTTTATAGACTCGATATAGGTGATTCGACACCGTAGATGGTGACAATTGCAATGACTTTGCCGCTTGTTTAAAGGTTTGCCCTTGGACAATACAGGTCACCACCTGCTGCTCTCTTTCTGACAAACTGGCCAAGGGCCCTGTTGCCCTTATTTGCACCAAATAACGGTCATCAAATGGTGCCACCGACATCGATAAGCCTTCAATGTCGGCAAGATTTTGCGGCAAAAAAGGTAAGCGCCCGGCAGGCAAATTATCGGCAAATTGTGCCAGTAATGGCAAAAACTCACTCTGCACTTGGTGTAAGTAGCCCTTGTCGTCACAGATTGCAGAAAATCCAGGTTGATTTTTGTCATCCGGTAACGCCATAAACAAGGCGTGATTGGCGGCGGTAAGTAAATGATATAAGGCTATTTGCTGTATTTTCTTATCTTGCTCAGAGAACGGTCGTTGGCGATCAAAACGATACAAACTTAACAAGGTAAATAAGCCGCTTTGCTCATCTAAATGAATGCTCGATAAAATCCGCTCAATGCCGTGTTGACTAAAACATTTTTGATATATCTGCGACTGGTAAAACTCGCTATCGGGGCACAAATCACGCATATCAATTGGTTGCCCTAACTGCTGCAACAGCACGTCCGCTAACGGATTTATGTCAAGGTATTGCAGCAAATCATGAGATAACTGCTGAGCTACATTAAACAGTGTTTGATTGTGAAAGGTTAACGTTTTCTGATGCCCATTACTCCATATAGCACCATCAAAATCAATAACTTGCTGTAATCGGCCAAGCGCATATTGGCGGTATTCTGCCAAGTCTATCTTGCCAATATCGGTATAAATTTCACTGATAAAGCGTTGTAAAGCCATCTGCTGTTGTTCAGCATTTGCGTGAACGTTCGACATCACCATTAGGTATTTTTTACCATAGCGTTTTATTTTTTCTCCATTATGCTAAGCATACACACTCTGGTAAAGATTAATTTTTCTATGCGCAACAATGAAACATCCCAACAGGTTGAATCTTGCGACGTACTGATCGTCGGTGCTGGCATTGCTGGCTTAACCGCGGCGTTGGAATTATGTCAGCAAGGGAAACGTGTTGTCATACTAGAGCGACAGGGCCAAGAAATGGTCGGCGGCCTGGCACGTTGTGCATTTGGCGGCATGGCATTGGTTGGTACCGAAGAACAAAAACGTAACGGGATAGATGATAATGCCGATATTGCCTTACAAGACTGGTACAATTTTGCCGACTTTAATGATGACGATGATTACCCAAAACAGTGGGCGCAGCTCTATTGTCAACGCAGTTATCAAGATGTTTACCTACACGTAAAACAATTAGGTATTAAATTTTTACCTGCCGTTAATTGGGTTGAACGTGGCATGTACGGCGATGGTAACTCATTACCCCGCTATCATGTGATGTGGGGCACATCATTGGAACTGGTTAATAAAACCTTAGATGCGTTATCAGCATTTAAAGCACCGCAATTAACGATTAAATTTGAGCATTCTGTAGACCGTTTAACCACAAACGAGCTTGACCATATTAACGGTTGTATTGCCACGACAAATGAAGGCGTTGATGTCACCTTTGAAGCCTGCAACGTAATTATAGCCAGCGGCGGATTTACCGGCAATCTTGATATGGTAAAAGCACATTGGCCTGTGCATTGGCAAAAACCGACGCGATTGTTAAATGGCACCAGTCCGAGTTGTGATGGTAAAATGCACGATGAAGTCGCCCGTCATCACGGACGGTTAACCCATTTAGATAAAATGTGGAATTATGCTGCAGGCATTCCCCACCCTGAACCACTCTTTGAACAACATGGCTTGAGTTTGATACCGTGTAAATCCGCTTTATGGCTCGATGCCAATGGCGAGCGTATTGGCCCGCAACCATTAGTGACAGGCTTTGATACCCGAGATTTATGCAAACAAATGGCAAAACAACAACATGGTTACGCATGGCAGGTGTTAAATTGGAAAATAGCCAGTAAAGAGTTCGCCATTTCTGGCGCCGAGCACAACCAAATGATCCGCGATAAAAAGTTTGTTACCTTTATAAAAGAAACACTGCTTGGTAATCATCGTTTGGTTAAACAAATGCAACAGCAAAGCGATCATTTCATTGTCGCCGATACGGTCTCGGAGCTGGTCAGCAAAATGAATCAATTAGCCGATACAATTGACATGGATGAAACGATACTAAGTCAGACATTAACGGATTATGACGCCAACTTGGCTCGGCCAAGTGCGCAATTTAACGATGATCAAATCCGCCGTATTGAACACGCCAGAAAATGGAAAGCCGATCGATTACGAACCTGTAAACCTCATCCAATTCAGGACAGTAAACATGGCCCATTGATTGCGATAAAAGTCAGTCTGATCAGTCGCAAAAGCTTAGGTGGTATTCAAACCAATATCTACTCACAAGTCATTAGCAATGGCGGTGAACCTTTAGCTAACCTTTATGCAATCGGCGAAGCAGCCGGCTTTGGCGGTGGCGGTGCCAGTGGCAAACGCTCGTTAGAAGGCACCTTCTTATCCGGGTGTATTCTTACCGCAAAACAAGCGGCGAAACATATCTGCCAATCGAACATTAACGAATAACTAGAATAATATAGACGACGAGATCACTAAGATGAAGAAAACAGCAGCATGGCTAGCTCGATACGCACTGGAGCAAATTGGCGTAAAATACACGTTTGGCATCCCGGGAGTCCATAATACCGAACTTTATGATGAGTTAAACAACTCAGACAGCATACACCCGTATTTGGTTATGCATGAAGGCCATGGTGGCTTTATGGCAGACGCTATTTCTCGCACCACCGATAGTGTTGGCGCCATGGTCATTGTTCCCGCTGCTGGCGTCACCCACGCCGCCAGTGGCATTGCAGAAGCATATCTTGACGGTATTCCAATGTTGGTTATCTCTGGTGGTATCCGTAATGATTCTAAATTTAACTATCAATTACACCAACTTGATCAAATCAAACTGGTTGAAGGTTTCACCAAAGCAGCCTTTAAAGTAGAGACACATGATCAAGTCATCGATACCATATACAAAGCATACGAGGTTGCCACATCCGGCGAACCTGGTCCGGTATTTGTTGAGATCCCGGTCAATTTGCAACTTAATAAAGGTGACGTCAGTGAGTTTTCAGAGTATAAAGCGAAAGCCAATCCTGCCCTATCAGATCAAACCTTAGCGCAAGTATCCGCTGCGGCATCGTTATTAAAGAGCAGTAAATCACCGGCAATCTTTGCTGGCTGGGGCGCTGTGCATGCTAATGCAGAAATGACCCAATTGGCCGATATCATGCAAACGCCAGTAGCGACCACGTTACAAGGTATCAGCGCATTTGCCGCAAACCATCCACTGCATGCAGGTTTTTGTTTTGGCCCAGCAGCAGCACCTGCGGCGCAGCAAGCCATCAATGATGCGGATTGTGTTATTGCCATTGGCACTCGATTTGGTGAAATTGCCACTGGCAGTTTTGGTGGCAACATGCCAGTAAATTTGATTCATATTGATATCAATCCCGAGGTGTTCGATTGTAACTTTGCCACTAAGGTCGCTATTGAAGGTGATAGCAAACAAATATTGACCGCCTTAGTCGCCGAGTTAGCCGCTCACAAATCATCTGTTGATGGCGATAAAGTAAAAGCTACTATTGCTGCAAACAAGCAAGCTTATCGCCAAGCTTGGTATCAGCACGACAGTAAAGATAAAGTAAACCCTGCCCGCTATTTCGACGAACTGCGGGCGCAATTAGACGATGACGCGTTTATCGTCGTTGATGATGGCAACCATACGTTTTTAAGTGCTGAACTTATGCCAGTGCATAAACCATTTGGTTTCATCTCTCCGACAGATTTTAATTGTATGGGTTACGCGACGCCTGCTGCTATTGCGACAAAACTGGCGAATCCGCAACACGAAGTAGTAAGTGTGGTTGGTGATGGTGCCTTTATGATGACCTGTATGGAACTCGCCACCGCTGTAGAACACCAAATTGGCTGTATCATTGGCGTATTTAATGACGGTGAGTTGTCGCAAATTTCGCAAGCTCAGCAAATCCCTTATAACCGAAAAACGTGTACCGTATTGCCAAAAACGAAAATCCAAGGCATCGCCAGTGCCACAGGCGCAGCTTATGTGCGCATCGAAAATGACAGCGAGA
The DNA here is from genome assembly GCF_012932945.1 of Thalassotalea sp. Y01. Taxonomy (NCBI): domain Bacteria; kingdom Pseudomonadati; phylum Pseudomonadota; class Gammaproteobacteria; order Alteromonadales; family Colwelliaceae; genus Thalassotalea; species Thalassotalea sp. Y01. Next base: position 339,608 of record NZ_JABBXG010000005.1, on the reverse strand, counting down.
TCAGCAATGGTATCCGTCAAGCCCGAGAAATTGCCGCTAAAAAGAAACCTGTGATTTTAGACATCAATATCGATTACTCAAAAGCAACGGCATTTACTGAAGGCATTGTGAAAACCAATTTAAAACGTATGCCGTTGCCGACTAAAATGCGTATGATAGGACGGGCTATCTATCGAAAAATTACCGATTAGTTAAAACGTTCAATTGGTAAAATCTATGCAAGCGCAACCGCAAGGTTGCGTTTTTTTATGCTAATCGTTTATTTATTAACGCCCTTTGCAAGCCATCAAGTTCGCTGACTGTCAAGTACAGTATACTGTAGAGCCCGATAGTCTATTTAGATTGTAGGCTACCCAACCAACACTGTATAAATAAACAGTTAAAGTTCTTGACCCAGTTTTAAAAAACATATACTGTTTATTCATACAGTATAGATATAAACGACTGGAGACCAGCAAATGAATCAACAATTATTAAACAAAGACGCAATATTAAATGGCCATAACAATCGTTGGTTGACCATAACATCACCTGAAAATGCTCAGGCGATGACGCAAGACTTAGCATTGTTATGTCAACATAACCAACAACAAAAGCGTTGGATTTTATGTGTCGATAGTGATGATTTAGATATCCAGCCATTGGCTGAAAAAATTGATTGTTCAAAATTATTGCGCGTCAATGGTCAACACCAACCTCTCGCGTTTGAGAAAATCGCGACGACCTTATTGCGTGGTAACTGTTCTACAGTGATCATCTGGGACCAGACATTTAGCGAAAGTCAGTTGCAAATGCTGCAAAGTTGCGCAAAACACGGCAATACCGAGTGTATTATCGTAAATTCAGCAAAAAGCGTATTGCACTAACGGTTTTGTTTTTCTAACTTCGTTTTTCTTTACATGTTTTTTCTTGGTAGGTCTTTGCTTTGTCAGTCTTTTCTTTGAAGGTCTTTTCTTTGTGGATATTGATTACCGGTATTGAGTGCACACAACAAGTTTTAGGTGAGGTATTAGCCCCTCCAGTTCAGTAGTTCCATTAGCTAATACCTTGCCGCCCAATTCCCTTTAGCTTTAGCCAATACCAATAAGCCGACAAGGCAAATTTTATTATATTTTGTTATAGTAGCTTGATGACCATTCTATATAACTAAGTCCTGCGTCACTGATCATGCAAAACCATTTATGCCCATGCGGTTCACAACAAGAATTAGGCCAATGTTGCCAAGCCATTATTAACGGTGCTAAGCAAGCTAATACGGCTGAGCAGCTTATGCGCTCGCGTTTCACCGCCTACGCCCTAGGCGATTCTAAATACGTCGCTAATACCTATGCAGCTGCCAAACAAGCAGAAAATAGCGAAGCGGATATCAAAGCATGGATGGATGAGACAGTATGGTTATCATTAAACGTCGAACAAACCGATTACACGGACAACACCTACCACTATGTGCAATTTGTCGTGCGTTATTTACATGGTGAACAACTCTGTGAGATGCGCGAGAATTCACGTTTTTTGCAAGAAAATGGCAATTGGCGATATTTAGACGGTGATATTATCAACCATGATGTCGTCAAAACCATTGGACGCAATGAACCTTGCCCATGCCTAAGTGGCAAAAAATTTAAACGCTGTCACGGCAAATAAAACCAGTTAAGTCTTTTAGCTCGGGCAATAACTGTATCGCTAGAAAACGCTTTTACCTTTCATGTAATGCAAACAAACAAGCAAATAAAAACGGCGAGCCGTAGCTCTCCGTTAATCTTTACAAGAGAGCTATTATTGCGTTGGCCACTTAATACTGAATTTAGCCCCGCCCAGCTCACTGTCTGAGACACTGGCCTCGCCATTGTGCCAAAGCATGATCTTACTGACGATAGCCAAGCCTAAGCCAAAACCACCGGTGTCTTTACCACGACTTTCATCGAACCGTGAAAAGGCGTCAAAGATAATACTTTTAAACGAATCTTCGACTCCATCGCCGTCATCTTCTACATCGATACAACACTGACCTTGTTGTTCATACATTCGGATCAACACCTTACCATTACCATATTTTATGGCGTTTGCGAGTAAGTTACTCAGCGCACGATTAATAAAGTGAGGGTCACATTTAATCAATTGTTGATCTAGCTGCGCGTCAACATTTATGTTTGCACACGAATGAGAAAAGCTATGCACCTGATAATTTACCAATGCAGTGATATCGGTTTGTTCCATGGTCATGTTCGGTTGTTCACTTTCGAACGACGCGTAAACCAATAGCTCATTTACTAACGACTCAAGTTCGCAGATATCGGTATTGATTGAATCTGTATAACGTTCTCTGGTCTCGTCATCTTTTGCACCACGCAAAACCTGCAAGGCAAATTTGCTGCGTGCTAATGGTGTTCTTAACTCATGAGACACGGCATTGGTGAGCTCTTTGTGAGCCTCAATCAGATTATTAATGCGCGTAGCCATCATATTGAAGGTTTTCACCATAGGTTGAACCAGCGCAGAATCTGCTTTTTCAACTTTTGCGTCAAATTGACCATCACCAAATGCGGTAACGGTTGCGGCTAACCTATCGAGGTCGCGAGACACAGGCCAAATCCAGAAAAACACCACAAGCCCCAGTAAGACCATAATAGCGACTCGCACCATGGCTTCAGTTTTTGGACGGGTTGGCGATCGAACGGGCCCTAACACTAAGACTTGTTCCGATTCGGCCATAGGCAGGAATAAGGTCACATGATCATCGTCATAATAGACGGTGACATCTTCACCTTGTACATAACTCATGTCAGGAACGAGCGTTTCAACTTCCGTTTCAGAGACAATGACAATTGGCATCTCAAAGCGCCCATTTGCACTGTCAATAAAATCATTCCATAGAGTTTTATCTAATACTAACAATCGTTCATTGATTGCAAGCATTACCGTTTTATAGCCTGTATACGACTCAACATCCTGCTCAACACTACGGCTCCAGATATGATCTAGAGCATAGCTGAGCACACCAAAACAGGCGATGATTAAGAAATACAGGCTAAAAAATGAGCGACCAAGTTTCATTTTTTAACCTCTGGTGGGTACTAATTATTCCCACGCATCCGGTACGAAAAGATACCCTTGACCCCAAATTGTTTTGATTCTAAATGGTGTTTCATTTGAATCATGCAGCTTTTTGCGCAAACGAGAAATACGTACATCGACGCTACGGTCCATACCATCGTATTCACGTCCAACAACCGCTTTATAGATATAATCACGGTTTTGCACTTCACCAGCTCGTGTCGCCAGTAACCACAATAAATCAAACTCTTGGCTGGTTAATTCAATGTTTTCAGTGTCTAAGGTAACTTGTCTAGAATTACGATTAACATGCAACTTACCGCAGCTAATTTCAGCTTTCTCACTGCCACCTTTAGGCAGTTGACCACGACGTAAAAGCGCATTAACACGAGCAAGTAATACTCGAGGCTCTACCGGCTTAGCGACATAGTCATCAGCGCCAATTTCAAGACCCAACACCTGATCGAAATCAGTGCTTTTCGCCGTTAACATTAGGATAGGATTGCTATACGACGGGCGTAAATCGCGACATACCGTGAAGCCATCTTTGCCTGGCAACATAACATCCAAGACAATTAAATCTGGTGAAAAGTTTTCCACGGTCTTTGCTACCGTGTCACCACGGAATTCTTGTTTAACGTGAAAGCCTTCGCTAACCAGAAAATCTTTGATCAAATCTGATAGTTGACGATCATCTTCAACCAGTAGTATTTTTTTTAAACTTGGTTTATTTTCTGCCATTTAAATCGCTCCAAAAGGTTCAACGAATCTACGTATGTTTTGTAAACACTTGGTAGAAAAGTAATTATTTTTTCAATATGTTCGTAGTTATAACAAATAAATTTGCCAGTTGATAATGTTAATTAACAAACCACTTTACATTTTTGCAACATTAAAAAACCATTATAAACAGTGACTTAAAGCTAATTCCTAACAAATAACCAACATTTTTTGATAACAAATCAACACCACAGTTTACACCTTGGTTACAAACTTAAGGTAGAAACAGCAAATATCGATGCCCTGTTCAAAAATTCGCCCTTGGTTACATTTTAGTTAATTGATTTATAAAGACTAAATTTATTGCTAAAAAAATATCAAATAATTTTGGTGACACTCTAACGAGGCCTGACATTACCTGTTAAAATGCCTGCACGCATCACTAAATAAACATCATTATGAAAGTTATTTCCTTCAATATTAATGGCCTTAGGGCTCGTCTTCATCAATTGCAAGCGGTGATAGACAAACACCAACCAGATATTATTGGCTTGCAAGAAATCAAAGTTCATGACGAAGCATTTCCGCTAGAAGATGTCGAACGTATGGGTTATCACGTTTATTTTCACGGTCAAAAAGCGCACTACGGTGTCGCTATGTTATGTAAAAATCAACCGTTGAAAGTTCAAAAAGGCTTTCCTAGTGATAACGATGACATGCAAAAACGTATGATCATGGTAACGACCACCGACGAGCAAGGCCGTGAAGTTACCGTCCTTAATGGTTACTTCCCGCAAGGTGACAACATTAATCATGAAACGAAGTTTCCATACAAGCGTCAGTTTTATAAAGATTTAATGGGCTATTTAAACGAGTACCATCAACCAACTGACCATGTCATTGTTATGGGCGATATTAATATCTCACCGGTTGATCTGGATATTGGCATAGGTGAACCTAACCGTAAGCGTTGGTTGAAGACCGGTAAATGTAGTTTCCAACCTGAAGAACGCCAATGGCTGCAAACACTGCTCAATTGGGGTTTTACCGATACATTTCGCGCTTTGCACCCAGACCTAGGCGACAAATACAGTTGGTTTGATTATCGCTCGCGAGGCTTTGATGATAACCGCGGGCTGCGTATTGACGTTGTTCTAGCAACCCGTGAACTTGCGTCATTATGTGTTGAGTCAGATATTGATTATGAATTACGTGGCATAGAGAAGCCGTCAGACCATGCGCCTATTTGGTCGGTCTTTAGCGGTTAATGTTGTTCACTTAGATACGGATACAGATCATGATCCAGCAGGCAAAATACAGCTGCCCTATTTGCGGCGAACCGTTAGCAAGGGTAAATAACAGCTATCAATGCGCGCAAAAACACAGCTTCGACATAGCCAAAGAAGGTTACGTTAATTTGTTGCCGGTGCAATTTAAGCACTCTAAAAACCCAGGCGATAATAAAGACATGGTCAATGCTCGCCGAGCCTTTTTAGACGCGGGTTATTATCAGCCATTGCGCGACACCATTGTTAGCATGCAACAACAATATATGCCTAATGCATGCGTTGTTGATGCCGGCTGCGGTGAAGGCTATTACACCGCGGCTCATGCGGCAACGGACACCACAGTGTACGGCATTGATATTGCAAAAAATGCCGTACGTATCGCCTCTAAAAAATATCCGCAGTGTCATTTTAGTGTTGCATCTATCGCCCAGTTACCTTTTGAGGATGGCTCGGTAGAATGGTTGTATTCCATATATGCGCCGATAAAAGCGAATGAGTTCAAGCGCTTACTAAGTGACAAGGGTTACTTATTGACGGTTACGCCAGCCGCTCGCCACCTATGGCAACTTAAGCAATCGATTTATAGAGAAGCCAAGCTCCATGATGAAAGTAAAAGTCAGATTGAGGGCTTTACCCTAGTGGATGAACAACGTTTACGTTATGACATGACCTTTGATGACGGTCAAATGGCGCTTAAATTATTGGCTATGACACCATTTGCCTTTAAAAGCTCAGCGCAATTGACCGAGCAATTATCATTATCGACTAATTTTGTTTGCGAAGCGGACTTCTTGATACGCTTGTATCAAAAACAGTGACATTAAAAAGCCATCATCTAAACGTAAAAACGCATCTTTCGATGCGTTTTTTTGTGTTCATAGTGTTGTTTGTACAGCAATATAATTACATACGTTGGTTATAAGAGTAATTTAGCAAGGTTGCCAAGTCATGATAGGTTGGCTTGTTCGCGGTGAGTTCTAGGTCTTCCATTTCTTGCTTTAATTTTTCAACACCCTGTCGATACCAGTTAGCCAACGAAGGTGGCAATAACTCTTTCGCTTGTTTGGCCATGTAAACCACAGCTTGAAAAGGCATTGATGCAATGAAAATACCATAGAATAACGCTTGCTTAAGCTGCTCTACGCCAAAAAACATCAGCGGCAATATAAATGCCAGTGCAGCCAAAGGTGGTGCGTAACGCAACACGAACCGGCTCGCTAATACCGCTCGATATTGAGGAAAGTAATTGATCAATTCTGGACGTTTAGGCCAAGTATCAATGTATTTGACGCCAGTTTTATATATATCGTATAGGTGCTGTTGCATAGTCAGAAATTTGTCCGATGTCCAACAAGAGTTGCAGTGTTCTAGCTTATATAAAGCGCGGCTTTAAAAATAAACTTATCAGTTAAAAGATAACATACTTATCGCAACTACGCGTAACAATTTTAATGGCGTGATTGTTACAAAACATATCCTTTAAGCCGATCACCTTTTGCCCTATTGGTCAAAGATTGATCTTATTTTACAACTATTTGCTCGTAAACGGATCGTTTAACTGTCAACTTTTAAGCACTTGATCACTTTTGCATACAAACACTTTAAAAGATCAATTTAGGTTGTTTTTATACACAACCACCATAACCGGACGTTTTTTAACCTATTAAAATAAACTAATATTTACATATACTTACGGATGTTGTCAGAGCTTATATACACAATTACCCACACCTTTTGTGGATAATAACAGGTTTATCCAATGTTTAAAAAAACGTCTTAACAGATAGAAAAAGTCGTTTAATATCACGCTTATATATAGTTTGTACGGGTTTCTACGGCGATTTAGTCGCAGTGTAACAAAAGAAAAAGCAATACCATTAAAATGGCCCCTGCGTTATAGTATGGATCAATAGGTAATTTAGGTAGCTAAAAGGGATCCGTATGGCAAAACAAACGTTAGAGGTGTTAGCAAACACGTTTACCATTCATAGCTTTACCCCTGAAACCAAAATTCCAGAACAGGTATTCACCGCAGGCGTGTTTTTTATCGGCAAAACCCATGATGAATTGTCCATCGTTTTGCCAACCAGTTTTGAGCTGCAAAGCTTAGAAGCAGAGTCTGACTGGCGAGCCTTGGAAGTGTTGGGGCCGCTAGGGTTTTCATTGACGGGTATTTTATCCGATATTTCAGGTGTGTTGGCAAAACAAGAGATCAGTATTTTTGCCATATCGACATTTGATACCGACTATATTTTGGTGAAGAACCATACCCTGGCAAATGCCATTTCAGCCTTAAGGCGTGCCGAGTACCTAGTCATTAATAACGATACAGAATAAACTCAAACGTAAGATAGACTCTATGACAACTATATATGGTATCCATAACTGCGATACGGTCAAAAAAGCATTAACGTGGCTAGACAGCGCCAACATCGAATACACTTTTCACGATTTACGTAAAGATGGTCTTAATGCCGACCTATTGGCCGACTTTAGCGGCAAAAGCGATTGGTCTTCACTGATCAATAAACGTAGCACCACCTATCGTAACCTCGAGCAAGACGTCAAAGACAACTTGCAAGGCGATGTTGCCGCCAACACAGTGTTAGAACATGTTACCTTGCTAAAACGTCCGCTATTAATGCACAACGGTGAATTGCACCTAGGTTTTAAAGCTGCTCAGTATCAAGAGTTATTTGGTCATGAGTAATAAATCCGAAGTTATAGAGTTAACCGAGGAACTGGTATCGCGTCCATCGATAACACCAGTAGACGAAGGTTGCCAAGAGTTAATGAAACAGCGTTTAGCGGCACTTGGCTTCAATAATGAAACCATGGTGTTTGAAGATACCACCAACTTATGGTCGCGACGCGGTGATAGCGACCCGGTATTTTGTTTTGCCGGACACACCGATGTTGTTCCTGTTGGTAACCTAGATAAATGGCATACCGATCCATTTACGCCAGTTATTAAAGATGGTTGGCTGTACGGTCGAGGTGCTGCCGACATGAAAGGTTCATTGGCGGCGATGATTGTCGCTACTGAACGCTTTGTCAAAGATTATCCATACCATAATGGTTCGATTGCGTTTTTAATAACCTCTGATGAAGAGGGACCATTCATTAACGGTACGACACGTGTCATAGATACCCTAGAAGCACGCAATGAAAAAATAGATTGGTGTATTGTTGGGGAACCATCGAGTACCAATAAATGTGGTGACATCGTTAAAAACGGTCGTCGAGGCTCTATTACCGCGGATGTGCAAGTGCATGGCATACAGGGTCATGTCGCCTACCCTCATTTGGTGAAAAACCCAATCCATATGGTTGCGCCAGCGTTAGCTGAGTTAGCGCAATATCAATGGGATGAAGGCAATGACTATTTCCCACCAACGAGTTTGCAAATATCAAATTTAAATTCAGGTACCGGTGCGACCAATGTGGTACCAGGTGAATTGCATACCATTTTTAACTTGCGCTACAGTACCGAGATAAACGATCAAATCATTGTCGATAAAGTTGTCGATATTCTTGATAGCCATGAGCTCGACTATGATGTTCACTGGACGTTTAATGGCAGACCGTTTTTAACCGAACCGGGGGCATTACTTGATGCGGTTATCTCAGCGGTTAAAGAAAGTAACGGTGTCGATGCCACCCCATCAACATCAGGTGGCACATCAGATGGTCGCTTTATAGCACCAACAGGTGCACAAGTGGTTGAATTGGGACCGACTAACGCGACCATTCATAAAGTAAATGAATGCGTGAACTGTCAGGATCTCGATGACTTGGTTGAAATGTATTATCTGGTTATGAAAAAATTGTTAGTTGATAACGATTAAAGATAATGAATTGATTAAACACTATGGCAACGGCACACAAGATTACAACAGAACAAGTATATGGCCTCACCGATGAACACATTCATTGGCTAGACAATGGTGCCGGTATTCATAAGAACATGCTAGCTGCGTTTAATCATATGCAACGAGCCGCAAAAGCAGCAGGTTTTAATCTGCAGGTTGCCAGTGGCTTTCGCAACTTTACTCGTCAGTTACACTTGGTCAATGCCAAGTTGACTGGCAAGCGTGCAATCAAGAACAGAGAGAATAAGGTGATTGATTGCAGCGTATTGAGCGAACTTGAACACGTGCAAGCCACGATGTTGTTCTCAGCCTTGCCTGGTGGCAGTCGCCATCATTGGGGCACCGATATCGACGTCTATGATCCCGACTTACAAAACCAGCAAGCATTGCAGTTAGAACCTTGGGAATATCAAGATAACGGACCACAAGCACCACTTAACCGTTGGCTTGATGCCAACATGCAGCGCTTTGGTTTTTATCGCCCCTATCAAGACTATCGCAATGGTGTCGCCGAAGAACCTTGGCACTTATCTTATGCACCATTAGCTAAGATCTATATGCAAGCCTTTGATGTTAGTGATTGGCATCAACTTATCGCCGCCAGTGAGCTGCACAACAAACAAACAGTGCTTGATAACCTCGACTTGCTATGCCAACAATTTGTCGTCAATGTGTGCCCGCCTTCACATCCAGACTTGGAGACTTCCCATGCCTAACTGGCTTATTATTCTAATTTGTTTACTGGCGCTAGCAGCCATAATTGGCAACTTATCATTGCTGCGACGAAGTAATAGCCCAATTCGTCGCAAAAGCCTAAACGATCTTGAAGAAACGTTGCCGCGAGCCGGTGATAAGCGTGAGCAAGACATTAAACAAAGTAAAAATAGAAAACGCCATTAACGGCGGTTTTTTATTACCGTCAATTATCCCCCTTTCTCTCGAACAAGCTAAATTTGCTTAGTTAAATCAGCATTTTAGTTTACTCAAAACGGCAATGAATTTGCCTTATCAGGGTCCACTGTTACACTTTATTTATGCTTAGCAGACAACGCTGCTATGCAAATATTTCTACGCGAAGGCTTTGTGCGAACGCTTCGGTATAGATGTTTCGGTGTAAATGTTTCGGTGTAATAAACAGCTGGATTGGTAAAAGGTAATGGTTGAGCAACAACTGGCACGTGTTGATTTGAATTTATTGGTATCATTATCAGTATTGTTAAAATACCGCAACGTTTCCCGCGCGGCGGATGCCTTGTTTCTCTCACAATCGGCGATGAGTCGCACCTTGAATAGACTACGAGATTTGTTCGATGACCCATTATTTCATCGCACCGCCACCGGTATCCTGCCAACGGATAAAGCCCTACAACTGGAAGCCATGCTGCCGGATCTACTTGAACATTTAAATCAATTTGTGCAAAAGGATGAATTTACCCCCGCATTATGCGAATCCCACTTTAGTATTTCTTTACCCGCCATCATGGGCTACACCAATATATTGCCACTATATCAAACCATCATGGAGCAGGCACCTAACGTCAGTTTTTCAGAATTGCCGGCAGAAGAGAATCCATTACCCATGTTAGAGTCTGGTCAGTTGGACTTTGCTTTATCAATAAAACGAGATCTGCCAAGTAGCTTTCTTGGTACACCATTAGGAACCGTAGATGTGGTCATTATTGCTCGCAAGGGTCACCCATTAGCAAAGCAAAGCCATGTGACTCTCGAACAGTGTGCGAAATACCCGTTTGCCGAACTTATGGTCGGTAATGAAAATACTCGAGATTTTAGAGGACCGAGTGAAGAATTAATGCAAAGGTTTAACGTCAAACGCCGAGTGCAATTTCGTTCAACTCAAGCCAGTAACCTGATCAAAGTATTACAAAACTCAAATGCGGTCATGCCTTGTGTCAAAGGCCTATTACAAGATCCATTAGTACACAATATATGCACCCCTCTCTTTCAATTTGACTTACCCAAAGACGTAAGAATTCAATTTATGTTGATTGAACATCGCCGCAGCGAGAATAGTCTAGATCATCAATGGTTTCGTGAGCATCTATTAAAACGCATCAGCACCTTCATTAATTTCCATTAATACTCAAGCTGTTAACAAAGAAGGTCGCCTAACGTCAGTGCACGGCGTGTCTTTAACGCATTATGCACATAGCGCATACTACCTATACATTTAAATCATTAGCCATCATAAATAGCCATCACTATAGTAGCGCCATATATTTGATAGGTTTTGACAGGCCCGATTGATGAACATGAAGCTAATTATTGCAGCGACACTTGCTTTTGCAACGACCTCCGCCTTGGCTGGTACCAGTACCACAAAAACTAAAAAAGATGAATGGCAGTTTGAGTTTACCCCCTTCGTATGGGGTGCCAAAAATGAGGGTGAATCAGGATCTTATCGCCAGGGCCCCGCAGGTCAAGAGCGCGGCAAACAATCAGAAGTCGATATAGATTTTCAAACCTTAATCGATCATACCGATGCCGCATTTATGGGTAATTTTAACGCCCGTAAAGACAACTGGTTATTGTATTCAGAGCTGATTTACTTAGATGTCAATGACAAGCAATCTCTTGCCAATTATGGCGCTCAAGATGGTAATGTCCATATTGACATCGAAGGCTACGTATTTGATATGGGGGTTGGCTATAAAGTCTATGAATCGAGTGACACCGAGTTATATAGCTACATCGGGGCTCGCGGTATGGAAGTCGACACTAATATCCAAATTGAAACCGCCAATGGCGCTAATCAAGCGCAAATAGGCAGTGACTGGGTTGACCCTTTAGTGGGTATCCACGTAATACATAAACTAAATAACACCTTCGCTGTGCAAGGCCGTTTGGAAACCGGTGGGTTTGGCGTCGGCTCGGATGAATCTTATCTGGTTAGTGCGGTTTTGGATCATAAGCTCAGCGAAAATTGGTCATTAAAGTACTTTTATCGCTATATGGAAGTCGATTACAAAGACCAAGGTTTTATCTATAACATGGAAATAAGCGGTCCAGGTATGGGGATATCCTATCGCTTCTAATAGCTTTTCAGCGTTTAGTATTTCTCAGCACAAGTGCAATCATCTCGACAGTGGCATGTGCTTTCGCCCTTCCCTGCATTTATTTACGCCTCTAGCCTAATTCGACACTAACTCGCTAGAGGTCAGATCTATTAGCATCGAATGGCGCTTTCTCTCGCAAGCAGATGCAAGCTGATGATTTTATCGCTATAATAGCCGCCTTTTTATTTACCCTAATTTGTCGAATTTATTGATGTCTGATTACTCATTACGTTTCGGTGGTATTGAACGCTTATACGGTGTACAAGCTGCGAGCGATATTAAAGATGCACATTTTTGTGTTATTGGCATTGGCGGCGTTGGCTCTTGGGCGGCAGAAGCATTGGCACGCAATGGTGTTGGCAACATCACCTTAATTGATTTGGATGATATTTGCATCACCAATACCAACCGTCAAATCCACGCATTGGCAGACACAATTGGCGAAAGCAAAGTTGATGTCATGGCACGACGCCTGCGTCAAATAAACCCCGACTGTCAGGTCAATGAAGTCGACGATTTTGTCACCGAAGACAATTTAGCCGAGTTATTGCAGCAAAGTTTTGACTATGTCATTGATGCCATTGACTCGGTAAAAGTCAAAACCGCCATTATTCAACATTGCAAGCGTAATAAGATTCCGATTATCACCATAGGTGGTGCCGGTGGGCAAACCGATCCCAGCAAAATAGCGATTTGCGATTTAAGCAAAACCTATCAAGATCCGTTATTGGCCAAGGTAAAGAATCAGTTACGTCGCCAATTTAACTACCCGCGCGAAGGCAAGCGTAAATTCGCTATAGATGCGGTATTTTCATCAGAGCAACTAAAGTACCCAGCGCAAGATGGCAGCGTTTGTCATGCGAAACAAAATAATGAGGGTGCAATGCGACTCGATTGCAGCGGTGGTTTTGGTGCGGCGACACATGTTACCGCCAGTTTTGCCTTCTTCGCCGTTGCTAAGTCGATGGAAAAATACCTCGCTCGCAAGCAGCGTCAACGAAAAGGCTAAAGCTCAGAGCTAAAGGCTAAGGGCTAAAACGAACAAGGGATTGACCTCATGTCGATCCCTTGTTCGTTTTAGCGCGATATCCGTTCGAGATAACGTTAAGAAAATGCCGAAATAACAGCATCACTTTTACAACTGATCGCCGTCACGTGTTGATAACCAAGGCGCATAATCGACTCGGCTGCTAACGACGCTCGTACTCCTGCTGCACAATGCAAATATATCGGCTGTGTTGCATCTTTAACCAACTCCAATAATTTTGCTTCAAGAATGCCTCGGGGAATATTCACCGCGTCACTGGCCATTCCTTTGGCACACTCTGCCGGTTCTCTGACATCAACAAGCAAGCCAGGTTTTTGTTGCAATTCAAGTTGAGCTTGCTCTGCACTAATGCGACGAATGTTTGGATATACACCGGCCATAAGTTCGGGCATGGTTTTTAACATGTTATCTACCTCATATACTGTCATATTCCCGTATTATATAAGAGCCCAATATATTAGCAACAACTAATATTAGTATTATCTAATGTAAGGTATATAATGAAATCAGCTTTATTTACCTAAAACACATGTCCTGATAAAGGTGGAATGATTGATGAATTATACCGAAGCAACACAAAATATTTCTAAGCAATTAAACAAATTCCGCAAGGAGCAAAACCCGGTTTTTGGCGGTTTTTCTGCCATGGCACGAGGCTGCTCGCAAGACGGTGCCCTATCGGCGAAAACCAAGGAATTCATAGCGACCGCAGTCGCTATCGCAAACCGTTGTGAAGGCTGTATTGGTTTTCATGTAAAAGCGTTGATCAATATGGGCACAAGCTACGCAGAATTTAAAGAAGTGTGTGAGGTAGCTATGTATATGGGCGGCGGCCCATCGGTTATGACGGTTGCCGAAGCGATGCAAGCGTGGGAAGAATTTGATGGTCCCCAAACATAACGCTCTTTGCCTGTAAATAAACGCAATTGATGGCATTTTTAATACCTTAGCACTTGCTTTAAGCACTCAAATCCGTACTCTACAACGCATATAATTAATTTTGGATATGATGATGACGAATAACGGAATTGGTGGCTCGACAGCAGAGTTGGAGTTAGCAAAATTAACCGACATGACCAGCGATGTTGAGGCGATTACTGAACAAGAATTCAGTCAACGGGTCAATAAAGCGCAAGCGATAATGCGCGAGCATAATATTGCCGCAACCTACGTAAACGCAGGTACCAATTTATACTATTTCACCGGTACTCGCTGGTACGCTTCCGAGCGCATGGTTGGCGCGATTATTCCAGCCAATGGCGATATTGAATATATTGCTCCACATTTTGAAATTGATACCCTTAAACAATTTATGGTGATCAAGGGCAAGGTCAATAGTTGGCACGAACATATTAGTCCATATCAAACATTCATTGATGCGTTAGCCAATATGGGCATTAAAGATGGCAATATCGCCATTGATGAGTCTACCGCATTTTTTATTGCCAATGGCATTCAGCAAACAGCAAGACAGCTTAAGTTAATTGACGCTAAAGTGGTTACCGCAGGTTGTCGTATGCAAAAATCTGCTGCCGAAATCGCCCTATTACAGCGTGCCAAAGATATGACATTAGAAGTGCACAAAGCAGCGGCGCGCATTCTACGCGAAGGTATAACAACAAAGGAAGTCGAGTCGTTTATTAACGAAGCACATAAACGCCTTGGCGCACCGGCAGGCTCTTATTTTTGTATTGTATTATTTGGCGAAGATTCTGCCTACCCGCATGGTGTCGCTAACCCTAAAGCGCTTGAGCACAATGACATTGTCTTGATCGATACAGGCTGCCAACTGCATGGTTATAATTCTGATATCACTCGCACTTATGTGTTTGGTGAAGCCAATCAACGTCAACGCCAAGTGTGGCAAGATGAAAAAGACGCGCAGCTTAAAGCATTTGCAGCGGCGCAAATTGGCCAGCCTTGCAGTGTCGCCGACAAAGCAGCCCGTGATTTCTTATGCGAACAAGGCTACGGTCCTGACTACAATTTACCCGGTCTGCCGCATCGTACAGGACACGGTATAGGGCTGGACATCCATGAATGGCCCTATTTAGTGCTAAGTGAGCAAACGCCACTGGCAAACGGTATGTGTTTCTCAAATGAACCAATGCTTTGTCTTCCAGGTGAATTTGGTGTGCGTTTGGAAGATCATTTTTATATGACCGAAAACGGCCCTAAATGGTTTACCGAGCCTGCCCATAGCATCGACGATCCGTTTGGTTATCACGCTGGCTAACCCCCATGAATGATGCTGCACCACAAATGAAGGGTAAAATCTTCATTATCGGCTTACCACGCACCGCAACCACCAGCGTCTGCGTGGCTATGCTCGATTTAGGTTTTAACGTCGCCCACACCTGCTATACCAAACGTTGCTTAGCAGAGGCTAATGTCATTGCAGACACACCAGTGTTTAGCGATTACCAAGGTTTAGACAAAGCGTTTCCTGGCAGTCGTTTTATTTATTTAGAACGAGATATGCAGCCATGGATTGCATCCATTAGGCGGCTATTGCAACGAATGCACGATAACCTAGTTCGTCAACATGGTGGCTTTAATCCCTACATCAAACACAGTTTTTTGCAGGTGTTTAGTCCATACAGCGCCGATATGCTGCAACAAGATTCGCTGCTAGCCAATTGCTATCGGCGCCATCAACAACAGGTATTCAATTACTTTCAAGGTCGAGAGCAGGATCTATTATCGATTAAGGTGAGCGATGCAGATGCTTTTGGTCGCTTATGTGCGTTTGTTGGTGTTGATGCACCTGCCGAGCACCCTGGCTTTAAACCGATAAACGTTGCGGGCAAAGTCATCGCCTGGAATAAAATCAGGCACCCGAATAAAGTCGATTCAAGCCATCGAGGGCGAATCGATGCTGATTTATTTTTGCATCTATCTAGCCTCGAATCCGCTAACTGATATACTAGGGTAAGTTGTCGATATTAAAGCCGCTTGTTAGACAAGAAAATCACCAATTATGTATCGACTGAAATTTTATTTTTTTACGACAATGACAATACTATGGCATTACTAGAATACATTCCCTTAATTATATTTTTCATCTTTTATAAAACTCACGATATTTTCGTCGCGACCGGTGCGTTGATTGTTGCTACCGTCATCCATATGGCATTTTTAAAGATTAAAAAGCACCCGATCCCAAATCGACAATGGGTCATATTCGCGCTTATTGTTGGCTTCGGTAGCCTAACGATTATCTTTAATGATGATACCTTCATTAAGTGGAAAGTATCGATTATTAATAGCCTATTCGCCGTGGCCTTGCTAGTTGGTAAATACGTTTTTAACAAGAACTTACTGCAAAGTTTTCTTGGTGAGCAATTTCAATTGCCTGAAAGCGTATGGACTAAATTCAACCTTGCATGGGTTGGTTTTTTCATTGTCTGCGCTGTTTCAAACTGGTACGTCGCGTTTAACTACGACCAACAAACTTGGGTCAATTTCAAGGTGTTTGGCCTAACCGCAATGACCTTTATCTTTGCCATTGTATCGGTGATATCAGTATTTAAATATTTACCAGAAGACGATGAAAGCAGCCCGCAAAAGGACAAAGAATAATGTGGTACATGATTTACAGTGAAGATGTTGATAATTCGCTGCAAAAACGTTTGTCCGTGCGCGATAAACATCTCGCACGTTTGCAACAATTGCAAGATCAAGGTCGGCTTCTAATTGCTGGGCCGTTGCCAGCCATAGACAGTGACGACCCAGGTCAGTCAGGTTTTACCGGTTCGCTTTTGGTCATCGACTTTGATTCATTAGACGCAGCTAAAGCTTGGGCTGATGCCGATCCGTACATTGCTGCCGGCGTATACAAAAACGTCACCGTAAAACCCTTCAAAAAAGTGTTGGGTGTGTAGCTCATCAGATAGTTCGTTAGGAGCCAGATATGCAATATAAGTTACTGTCTGGCGCCTGCATTATTTGCCTATTATGTGCCGTGGGCTTGTTGCCCTACTCGCCTCAATCGATTGCCAAACCCGCTTTAAATAACCACGAGTGTGACGCTCACAGTAACAGCCAAGTTGCCTTGTCTGAATGCCTCGATGTGTACATCAAAACGTTAGATAACCAGTATCAAGATTTACTCATCACCTTAGAGAAACAAGTCAAAGAACTTGCCAGTATCACCGGTCGCGACGATGCCGTTATAGCCATGCATCAAGCTAATCAGGCGTTTAGCGGATACCGGCTAAAACAATGTCAATTGCACTATCAGTTAATGGCACCAGGCAGTGGTGCAGGCATTGAATATAAACGTTGTTATATTCGGCTTACTCAGGCACGGATGAGTACCTTACAAACGCAGCTATCAAACTAATAAAATATGATTGTAGAATGGCCAAAGCGAGCTAGTCTCTCGCTTTGCGTTTACTTTATATGTTGTTTTACCTATTGCTTTGTAACCTACATTTTAGCTCGGTTCATTGTCAGGTTTTAGCTCATTTTCAGGCTTTAACTTATCTTCAACTTCATCTTCGTCACCAAGCATCACCGCTAACCATTTGCCCTCTTCTGAGCTTTCCAAGGCAATTTTAATGATCATGGTTAAGGGCACGGACAACAACATACCGACGGTGCCAAGTAACCAGCCCCAAAATATCAATGACAAGAACACCACAAGGGTCGATAAACCCAGGCCTTTACCTAAAAACCTAGGTTCAACCATGTTGCCTATCACCGTATTGATTACCATGTAGCCTGCACCTATGGCTAATGCCACACTTGGGTCAAACTGAACAAATGCTAATAACACCGCCGGAACCGCCGCAATAATAGAACCAATATTTGGAATATAGTTAAACAGGAAAGCCAAGACTCCCCAAAGAATAAAGAAATCTAATCCGATAACCCAAAGCATCACCGAAACCAATGTTCCGGTTAATAAACTGACCCAGGTTTTTATCGCCACGTATTGATTTACTGACGTAAGAAAACGGTCAATTCGCTCTATTTTCATCTCTGGGTCTTTCAACGCCAAATGCAATTTCCCAGAGATACTTGATGCTTCAAATAACATAAACACCACAGTCAGTAAGATCAAAAACACATTGGCCATGATGCCACCAAAGCCAGATAGCATATCGGCAGCAAAGCCCATCGCCGCACTGGGATCAAGATACTGTACCAACAACTTTGATGAGACATTGATATTGTAGTCTGCGAGTTTGTCTATTAAGCCAGCGAATTTTTGTGTAATTTGAGCTTTGTATTCAGGCATTAATAACGACAATTCATTTAATGAATTGCCAATCAAGCCGGCCAAAGTCATACCTATACCAACGAATAAGGCGATGATCAGCACAATAGCCAAAGCCTTGGGCACCTTATATTGCTCAGCCTTGGTGACCAGTGGGTTGCACATAATGGCAATAAATACAGAGAGTAAAAACGGGATAAGGATATTACTGGCGGTTTTAATGCCTGCCATGATGACAACAAGGCAGGTTAATATTAACAGTACGCGCACCGCACCAGTATGCTTTATAGTAGTCATGTTGATAACTTAACTAGTTATTTTTTAGTATGTTTTTACCTTAACAAAGTTCGCTTAAAAGGTATATGAGCGGTGCTAAAAATGTTCCTATCGTCTACACTTAAAGCAATACAGATTTTCTTTGAGTGAAAACAACGATTCAGTGAAACGCATACTACTAACAGGTGGTACCGGCTTGATCGGATCCGCATTTATCAAGAAATATCAGCACAAATATCAATTTGATGTGCTGACCCGGCAGCGTGTCTCGGTTAACTGCCTATTTAAAAAAGATGAGAACATTCAACTACTGCATGGCATACGTGGTCTCGATGATCTCAATGATTACGACGCGGTTATAAACCTAGCTGGTGAACCCATCGCCGAAAAGCGCTGGAGCTTGCAACAAAAACGTAATATCTGCCATAGTCGCTGGAATTTAACCCATCGCTTATCAAAACGCTTAAACAATTCATCGTCTCCTCCAAGGGTCTTTATCTCAGGCTCGGCGATTGGTTATTATGGACGACAAAATTCGGTCGAGATTGATGAAAGCTTCGATGAATGCTATCAAGAATTTACCCATCGTGTTTGCAAAGTTTGGGAACAAAAAGCCCTACTAAGCCATGCAAAAACTCGGGTTTGTTTATTGCGAACCGGCATTGTTTTGGATAAAAACCATGGCGCTTTGAAAAAAATGTTATTGCCTTACAAGATGGGCTTAGGCGGTCGTTTCGCCACCGGCCATCAATATATGTCTTGGATCCATATTGATGATATGGTGCGTGCCATCGAGTTTGTACTCAATCATCCCCACTGCCAAGGCAGCTACAACTTAACTGCGCCAAACCCAGTAACCAATGCCGAATTCAGTGCCACACTCGCGAAAATTTTGAATCGACCTAATGTGGCTACAATGCCAGGTTTTGTTTTACGTTTACTGTTTGGAGAGATGGCAGATTTATTTTTATTTGGGCAAAAAGTTATTCCCAAAAAATTAACGGATGCTGAATTTATGTTTCAGCATCCGCAATTAGAAGAAGCGCTTAACGACTTGTTAGCACCTTAGCCACTATAAAAGCTGGCTAAAAAAATCACTATAAAGTACGACGAATTAGCGTCACGCTCGATAAGTTCATTAACCGGTAACAACTGATCAACCCCATCAAGCCAACAAACGCCGCGCCACTGACAATACCAAGCAACCAGTATTCGAAATGCCAATTAGGTTGCATATCAAATACTCGCTGTTGCACCACATGCACGGCAACTTCCATGCCCCAGCTCGCGAGCAATCCGGCAATCGCACCTAACACGACAAACTCCAATAGTGTTGCCGCCTTTAATAAACTTCCTCGCGCGCCTAAGGTACGCAATATAGCCAGTTCACGTTCGCGTTCTTCCATGCTCGCTTGTACTTGTGCAATCAACACTAGCCCCCCTGCGACAAGCACCAAGATCAAAATAAACTCGACCGCCAAAGAGACTTGTTCAATCACATCGCGTAATTGCGTTAGCATCGCCTCAACATCAATCACACTGATGGTTGGGTATTGACTTAAAAAACGCTGCATTTCGCGTTTTTTATCATGAGGAACATGGATCGAGGCAATATACGTTGCTGGGAATTGATCCAACACAGCATCCGAAAAAATCATATAGAAGTTCGGCTGCATGGTTTGCCAATTCACTTCACGAATACTGGTGACCGGTACGGTGACGTTTTGTGCACCAATTTGAAAGCTAATGGTATCACCAATGTTTAGCTTTAAGCGCTCAGCAACACGGGATTCAACCGACACCTGTGCCTTTTTTTCAGCGTCGACAAACCAGTCACCTTCGATGATCTTATTTTCTTTGGGTAATTGATTATGCCAGGTCAAATTCAATTCACGGCCAATGCCTTGGCGACCACGATCAGAACCATCTTGCTCTTCTTTTGACGCTTCTTTACTGACGGTTTCTTCATTAATCGCCGTGAGCCGACCTCTAACGATTGGGTACAGGTTGCTGGCACTCATATTATGCTCAGCCAAAAACTGTTCAACATTGCCGACTTGTTGCTTATTGATATTCACCAAAAATTGATTTGGCGTATCGACAGGCAATTGACCTTGCCACTCATCAAGCAAATCGTTGCGAACAACCAGCATCAACAGCAATAACTTGATGGCTACGGTAAAGCTGATCAGTTGCACATTGTTTTGTTTGCCTCTGCGTTTCAAGTTAGCCATAGCCAAGTGCATGCCTTGACCTGCCTGAGAGCCAATTTTTCGACCAACACTAACCAACATGCTACCGAGTAACAACACAATAGCAATGGCGATAGCGCCGCCAACCATCAAGGCTAAGGTAAGCACCACATCTCGACTAAACAGCCACAACAACAAGAATACCGCGACCAATGGCGGAATATTACCGAGCCAGCCGCGGCGTTTATCAAAACTGGTAAAGCCACGAATAACCGATAATACAGGTGTCGAAATTAACGACTGCATTGGTGTAATAGCAAACGCAAACGCACAGATAACACCGGTAAATACGGCAACCGCAAATGGGTATATGCCTAGTTCACTGCTGCCATAAGGCAAATAATCACCGATAAAAAACAAACCGATGCCAAGTATCAATGCTCCAAGTAACAGGCCGCTGATAATAGAGAACAGCGCTAAAGAGCTCCAATGCAACAAATACAATTTGCGAATATGAGACAGTGATGCGCCCATGGCTTTAAACACTGCCACCATAGGTTGGTGACGTTGCCCGTAACGTCGCGCGGCAACACTGACGGCAACGCTTGCCAAGATGATGCCCAACATGCTGCCTAAGGCCAAATATTTTTCGGCTCGGTTCAAGGCTCTCGCAAGAGGAGATTGTTGAGATTTAATGTCATACCAACGCTGGGTTTCTAATACCTGCGGTTTCACCCACTCTTCAAATGACTCAATGACCGAGTCTTCACCGGCAAATAAATAACGATAGGTTAAGCGGGAGCCGGGTTGCACGACTTGTGTTTGTTCAACGTCGGTAAAACTCATCAATACCCTTGGACCTTGGGTAAAGACAGAAAATGAGGTATCAGGCTCCTGAAAGATGGTGGCGCTAATGGTAAATGTTGCGACGCCGATTTCCAGGCTATCCCCCACATTTAAGCTCATTTTTTCCAATAAGCTTGGCGCAACCCATACGGTGCCTGATTGCGGTTGGTTGCCAACTATACGTTGATGGTTGTTATCAATTAATAGCTCCCCACGCAATGGGTATTGTTCAGTCACCGCTTTCACTGATGCCAGTAACATTTCATCATCAGAGAACACCATAGATGAGAACAACAACACACTGGCCTGTCCTAATCCTTGCTGCTGCGCTTCGTTTAATATGGCTTGGTCAACAGGACGACTAGATTGCAACACCCTGTCCGAGGCGATAAAGCTGTTGCTCTTGCTAATCAACGCTGAACGAATTTGATCACTAAACCCTGAAAGGGAAAATACCGTAGCAACCGCCAAAATGATCGCAAAACAGATAATGGTCAGTTCGCCACGTCTCAGTTCGTGCTTAAATAAGCGCAATGAATGCCGCATCCACATAGGCATCGTCATTATACCACCTCAGCGATTGCCGCTTGCTGACTGACAAATTCACCGGCGTGCATGGTGAGTTGTCGCTGGCAACGTTGCGCTAAATCGGTGTCATGGGTAACTAGCACTAATGTTGTGCCCTGTTGTTTGTTTAGTTCAAACAATAACTGATTAATGGTTTCACCAGTATTAGCATCTAGGTTACCGGTTGGCTCATCAGCAAACAAAATATCAGGTTTGCTGATAAAGGCACGGGCAATGGCGACACGCTGCTGCTCACCGCCGGATAATTGACTTGGATAATGTTCAAAACGGTCACCAAGACCTACACGAGTAAGCATCGCTTCTGCTTTTTCTCGTGCTTGAGTATCGCCAGCCAGCTCTGCTGGCAGCATGACATTTTCTAACGCGGTTAAACTGGAGATCAATAAGAACGATTGGAAAATAAAGCCCACATGTTGGGCACGAACTTGACTGCGTTGCTCTTCATCGTATTGATGCAACGGTAAGCCTTTTAAATAAATTTCACCGTCGCTTGGCACATCAAGACCGGCCATCAATGATAGCAAAGTCGTTTTACCTGAGCCGGATGCGCCGATAATTGCTAAGCTTTCACCAGACTTGACTTGCAGGTCAATTGTTCGCAAGATGGTCAGCACATTATCTTGACCCTTGGTCGCGGCTGTTGTCACTTTTTTACTGACTGCGCGGCATTCTAGAATAATTTCGGAATCTTTATTCATGCTTAAAAAATTGTCCCTGTTTCTTGTCATATTACTTACTGTTACGTTAAGCCAAAAGGTTTTGGCTCACAATACTATTTTACTACTAGGTGATAGCCTAAGTGCAAGTTACGGCATGGAAGAAAAACAGGGGTGGGTTTATCTTCTCAATCAACAACTCGAAAGCGAAAAAGCCACTTATCGTATTAAAAACGCCAGCATCAGTGGTGAGACTACAGAAGGCGGTCTATCTAGGATTGACGCTATTTTAGAGCAAAATAAAGTTGATATATTGTTAATTGAGTTGGGCGGCAATGATGGCCTACGAGGCTTCCCACCAAAGCTCATAAAAAACAACTTGTTACAAATAATATCAAAAGCTAAGGCTAAAAATGTACAGGTTTTATTATCGAAAGTAAAAATTCCACCTAATTATGGCCCGCGCTATAACCAAATGTTTGAACAAGTGTTTATCGATGTCGCCAAGCAATCTGAGGTCACTTTACTGGAATTTTTTATCGAAAAAGTCGCCACCGATCCAAGTATGATGCAAGCCGATGGCATTCACCCAAACTCAAAAGCGCAGCCAATATTGGCCGATGAAATGAAAAGTATGTTGGACGCGAATATATAATTTTATATTAACTAAGGGCTAAGGGCTTGTGTATTAGCGGGTAACAAAAAAGCACAACAACTTAGCTTAGTTTTACATCCTTGCCTTAACTTTGCTCAAACGTCCAAAATAATAGTCAAAATGATAACAAGTCATGTCATCAACGGCGATATTATGGCAATATTAATGAAAAACAAACCCGTGATAATTTAAGCCCTAATGTCAGATCCTCATCACATTTTTGATATCATCAGTAAACATATTGATGCGTTTAGTTTTCAGCACCAAATTGAAGGCAGCCATGATCACCTATTTATGTCGGTGCTCGATGCGATCGACTCAATCATTTTTGTAAAAGATGTTGATGGTAAACATTTGTTTGTTAATCGCGCCTACGAAGTAGAGACCGGTATAAATCGCCAACAAGTTATAGGCAAAACCGATGCGGACATTTTCAGTTTTGATGAGAAAACCCGTGATCATATTATCAATACCGATAAAAAACTAATTAAAAACGCTGAAACCATTAAAATTGAAGAAGAAATACGTGTCAAAGATGGCAGTCTGTCTTGGTTTTTAACCACCAAGGCAGCGATCACCGATCGAGATAATAAAGTTATCGCCCTAGCCGGCTCGGCGACCAATATCTCCAAGCAAAAGCGATTAGAGCAAGAACTTCTCAAAGCGAACCGAGAAAAGACCGAATTTTTAGCGCAGCTAAGTCATGAAATACGCACACCGTTAAATGCCATTTCAGGGCTTGCCGAGATCACCCAAAATGAATTTCAGCAAGTACAAGCGTCGATTGAATCATCAGACAATGCTAACTCGACACTTGCCAGTCAGGGATACCACGGAGTATTCCGTTACATTGATGACATTGCCGAAACAACAGAGCATTTATCGACGGTCATTGAAGATATCCTTGATGCCACTAACTTTGAAATTAACGCACTAACCTTAAATGAAAAGGTATTTAATTTAGGTTATACCTTCGAGCAATTGCAAAAAGTAGTCGCAACCATCAATCGAAAAAATGATGTAAACGTAAAATTTACCTCGTTAACCCCTATCGATTACTATTTATTGGGTGACGAAAGTAAACTATTCCAAGTCATTATAAATCTGATCAACAACGCCATTAAATTTACCGAACAAGGTGAAATCAACATTACCTTCAGTTGCGAAGGTGAAAAAGATAACGTTCAACTTAATGTGTGTGTGACCGATACTGGTGTCGGTATCGCCAAGTCAGAGCAAGATAAAATCTTCGACGCATTTTATCAATCAGATCAAAGCGAACGCCACTTTGGCTCAGGTATAGGCTTATCGGTTGCCAGTCGTATTATCGACAAAATGGGCGGAAAGCTGAGTGTTGATAGCGACATTGGTCAGGGCAGTCGCTTTAGTTTCAAGCTAAGTTTTGCTCAGAAAAACGCGCCAAGCTCAGCGCACAGAATCTGTGAACGTCAGCGTTTTCAAGGTAAGAAAGCCTTAGTCGTTGATGATTTAGAAATGAATATCGTGGTACCTAGTTACTTTCTTAACAACCTTAATTTTGATGTTATGAGTGCACAAAGCGGTGAACAAGCGATAAAGCTTTGTCATCAACATCAATTCGATATCATTCTTACGGATCTGCGCATGCCAGGCATGAATGGTCTGGAAACCGCCAAGAAAATAAAGGCCGACAATCGCAATTCCAGCACACCGATCATTGCCGTTAGCGCTAATCTTTCAATGACCGACAAGCTCGAGTGCTTGTCCGCTGGTATTTGTGATGCTTTGGCTAAACCGCTAAAAGCCAATGATTTAACGGCCTTGATAAACAAGTACTTTCCTAAAGCCTAATTATGGCGCTAAGCCATTGACTGCATTAGCCATTTCACGGGTAATACGATAAGCTAAGATTATCCTTTACCAGCTGGAATTGCTTATGAATGATACCTTACACCCTGCGCCGAAATGGTTCGCTCCTGTTGCCGTTGTAGCCCTGATCTGGAATTTAATGGGCGTCATGGCCTATTTGATGGGCCCAGTCAATAATGCTGACGTTATGTCCAGTCTTTCTGATGCGCAACAAGCATTTTATCAAACCATGCCAACGTGGGCTATGACTGCCTTTGCCATCGCCGTATTTGCCGGCAGCTTAGGCTGTTTAATGCTCGCTCTGCGCAAACGACTGGCGATTATTTTATTGTTGCTCAGTTTACTTGGCGTGATTGTGCAAAACGTACATACGTTTATGCTCAATGATGGCGTCGCTATCTTTGGACAATCAGCGATGGTCATGCCTTTATTGGTGATCATTATTGCCGTCGCCCTATTGTATTTGGCTAAACACGCCAATCAAAAAAACTGGCTCGACTAATATTACATGAGCTAGCAAGACTATAACCACCTAGCAATATTTATCCCCGCTAAATCGACGGTATTTACAGGACTAGGTTGGTAAGGCTAGTTTGGCGAATCTAGCTATACATTTTTGCGCTATTATCAAAAGTGCATTATTAATTAACTGTATTACTAATTAACGTAATATTTAAACGAGATAACTGGAATAAATGCCTCAATAACTTTTTAGATAAGAAAACACCAGTCGTTATAAAACCGAGCGTCATTGCATCTGAATTAAAGTGATGGTTGGGCCAAAGGTTTGTAAGGTATTAAAGAAGAGTATTCTTGTGAAAAATACTATCAAAAAAATTAGTATTGGCTTACTCGCATCAATGATGCATTAGCTTTGCTTGTGCAGCAGAGAAATCCAATTCTAAAGATCTCGCACAAGAGATTGCCACCCCCTTAACGACGATGGTTATCGTGCCTATTCAAATAGAGTACAACGACAATATCGGCCCTGAGGATGATGGAACCAGAACCACGATATTTGTCCAACCAATCATTCCTATTGAGCTTAATGAATATTGGAACTTAATAACACGTACTATTTTGCCAATTATTAAGCAGGACGATATTTTCCCAGGTGCGGGATCACAAAGCGGTATTGGTGATGTCTCTGAAAGCTTATTCTTTTCGCCCACTAAGCCAACCGACAATGGTTGGATCATGGGTTATGGGTTATGGACCGTATGTTCAGCTAGATACCGCAAGTGATGACTATTTAGGTTTTGACGAGCACGGTATCGGTGGTTCTTTTATCGCATTGACCGTCGATGGCCCTCGCACTTATGGTTTCCTAGCCACTCAGTATTATTCTGCTGAAGGAAGTATCGGTGACAGTTACAGTAATTTTTTTATTCAACCGTTTTATGATTACACCACCGAAGCTGCGATGACAATTGAATTGACCTCTGAGTCCAATTACAACTGGAATGAAGATCAATGGTCAATCCCTTTAACGATAACCGCTTCACAATATTTCGAAGTCAGCGGCCAACCCATTTTAATTGGTGGAGGTTTTAAATATTGGCTTGAATCTGCGCCAGGTGATCCCGAAGGATTGTCATTGAACTTAAATTTGTATTTGCTGTTTCCTAAATAGCGCACATTTTGTTTCAAGGGGTCAGATCACTTGTTTCAAGGGGTCAGATCACTTGAAACTAATAGTTTCCGCTTTGTGCCATTTGGAGTCGTTCATATATAGAAAGAATTCACCGTCATCCCATCATGCCTTTGGATGGGATCTCCCTTCGTTTCGAGGTGGCTTTGAGGGGCCGTTTTGTGCCATGAACTGCCGTTCAATGTAACTTATTAAACAATCAGTGTTAGCAAAATAAAAGTTGTCACAGAAATCAATAAAACTTTAAGTGATACAGGTAACTTTAATGGATTCGCTTTCTTTTTCTGCGATGCTTTTTCAAACTCCTTGAATTTGTCTTTTTGAAAAATTATCTGATAAGCACCATAAATAAAAGTGAACAATATCACTACTGATGTTAGAAAAATTGAGGTCGAATTCACAGAGCCAAAGCTTGTTACACCAACCCAATAAGATATTTCAGACTCTGATGTTGATTGAAGTATCTGATAACCGAGAGCGACAGTTAATAATAAAAATATCACGAATATTTTTATCAGAAATATAGTCGTTAACTTCTTATGGTTTTTAGACAATGCCACTACTAAGTTCCATTTTGATTATAGTAACCTGCTATCGCTCACTTGAGCCTTTAAGGAAATATTACTTTCCCATCTTTATCAAAGTGATGCGTAGGTATTTTTAAATTCATATCGCTATCACTTTTCGAATTAAATAGCCTGCCAGTAAAGTCATATTCTAAACCAAAACACTCATCCAACAAGCCACCATTTTCATGAACGTTTCGATATTCTATTGCCGCCTTACCTTTAGGTTTGAAACTAATAAAGCACCCTTTCGGTGTGACACAATCAAAAATAAAAAATTCTTCATTTTGGGAGCGAAGTGAAGCGTCTGATTCAGCGTACTTTTCTTTTAAATGCTTAATATCTTCGGGTGTTCTTCGGTATACACATATATTAACATCGTTAAATACCGTTCTTACTAATTGCCCATGAGGTAATTTAGGGGCGTTAAGAGAGTTCTCAGCAGCTACGTTCGAGCTTAAAAAGACCGTCGCTGATAATGCCGTCCATAGTAATTTTTTCATGTAACTCCCTCTTGATTTCAACGTCCGAGTATCGCTCAAACCGGACGTCACCTTCCGCCACTTTAAAAATATACTGTTGAAACTATGCTCGCTATAGAGCCATGTCATTGTCTTGCTTAAAGCAATAAATAGCAGATAAATGCCACCAGCATGGCAACCACAAAACTTAATATCGCCCCTTCTCTCACCATCTGGCCTATAGTAATTTTGCCTGTGCCATAGGCAATCGCATTTGGCGCCGTTGCCACCGGCAACATAAAGGCACAACTGGCACATATGGCTGCTGGGATCATAAATACTTTGGCATCAAAACCGGCAGAGAGAGCCGCCACAGCCAGTACTGGCATCAACAAGGTCGCCGTCGCTGTGTTACTGGTGATTTCGGTTAGATAAGTAACCACCCAGCAAATCAGCAACAACATTACAAGCAATGGAAGATGCGCTAACGAGGCAAGCCAGGTTCCCAGCATATCGGATAAACCTGAGGCAACAAAACCTTTGGCAATAACAATACCACCAGCAAACAACAATAGCATATCCCAAGGGATTTTCTTCGCCGTCTTCCAATCAAGCAAACGGCCTCCTTTGCCATTACTGATAGCAAACATCAGTACCACAGCGGCTAAAGCGACAGTGCTATCGCCGATACCTGCACCGTCTATAAGACCGCTCCAGCCACCAAACGGCTCTTTTCGAAAAATCCAGGCCAAGGCAGTCAAACCAAACACCCACAAAGTACGGGATTCTTCAATGCGCCACGCCCCTGGTTTTGGCAAGGTAATGGATTCATTGAGTTTCAAGCCGCGAGTTAACCAAACCGCCATTAACGGTACCGCCAAGAACACTACTGGTACACCAATTTTCATCCATTCTAAGAAACCAAATTCCTGACCGGTATGCTCTTCATAGATGCCGGCGAAGATTACATTAGGCGGTGTACCGATTAAGGTTCCCACGCCACCTACACTTGATGCGTAAGCAACACCAAGTATTAACGCTATCTTTAGGCGTTCATTATCAACGTGAGCCAATAAGGCCATGGCCATTGGCAACATAATCAATACCGTTGCGGTATTTGAAATCCACATGCTTAATATGGCGCTGGTTAACATAAACCCTAATACCAAACGACGTGCGCTAGACACGCCAATAAGGTTTACCATGTACACCGCCAATCGCTCATGCGCCCCGCTCTTTTCCAACGCTTTCGACAGCATAAAGGCGCCCATAAGCAATAGGATCACATGGGAGCCTAATGCCGATGCCGCGCCTTTGTGATCAAGCACGCCAAAGATAGGAAGCAATGCAAATGGAATAAGCGATGTCGCAGGAATAGGCAGTGCTTCAGTAACCCAAAATACCACGGTCAATAACGTGATCGCCGCGGTGACAGACGCTTCATGGGTTAAGCCGGTGCTGAGTAAGCTAAAGTAACAGAGCAGCGCCAATAAAGGCGCAATAAGTAACACTAGTCTGGATTTCATTGGTTTGTTTTTAATTATTTTTATATTTATCGGTGCCAACGGTTAAACCATTGCATTAAATGCCTGTAACTGTTGTCGACATGATTGCCATACAGCATCATCACCAAGTGATGACCACGGACGAGGTGTTGTATTTAACATCAGCTGAATTCGTTGCACTGACATAAGGTCGGAAGCATTGATACTCGCTTGCTCAATGGCTGCAATTGCACCTTGGCGATTATTACACACCAACAGCATATCACAACCCGCCGTCGCTGCCGCTTCACAGCGTTCGACAAAACCACCGACACCTGTAGCGCCTTGCATTGATAGATCATCACTAAACAGCACGCCATCAAAGCCCATTTGTTGGCGTAAAATATCCTGTAACCAGAGACGCGAAAAACCAACAGGGTGTTGATCAACGTTTGGGTAAATCACATGCGCAGGCATCATCGCATCAAGCATGCCTTTGTCATTGAGCTGCTCAAAGGTTTGAATATCCTTGGCAAATATTTGTTGTTTACTGCGCTTGTCAATCGGCATGGCAATATGTGAGTCTTCTTTAACGCTGCCGTGGCCTGGAAAGTGTTTCCCTGTGGCTTTCATACCGGCTAGATGCATGCCAACAATAAATGCATCGCCAAGTGCGTTAACTATGGCGGGATCGCGATGAAAACCGCGGTCACCGATCACTTCAGATACATCATCAAGATCTAACACCGGCGCAAAAGAGATATCGATACCGCTCGCTTGTACCTCGCGGGCCATCAAATATCCCATCGCTTGAGCAAACTGTTGAGATTTTTGCAGCGCTTCAGCTTGATCACAAATTTGTGCAAAGCTTGGAAAAATTTTTCCCATCGCAGGGATAGCTGAAAAGTCCTGTCGAAAGCGTTGTACCCTGCCGCCCTCTTGGTCCACGGCAATCAATAACTTGGGGTTAACCTGCTTTATGGCACGGGTTAACTGACATAACTGCTCGATGTCAGTGAAATTTCGGGAAAACAAAATAAGGCCACCAACTTTAGGGTGCGCCAAAATGTCTTTGTCTTCAGCGTTTAGCTCAACGCCGTCAACATCAACCATCAATAATGCCATGTTTAATCTCGGGTAATCGGAGCGCCAACACCTGACGCGACGTAAGGAATAATGCGTTTTATTACACCTGCCACATCAACTTTATTGCCAAAATCATTATCGGCGATATCGATCAATGCAGCAGACGATGACATGGTGAAAACCACGGTGCCCATTGTGAAATGCAGACGCCAGAATATTTCTTCACGGGTCAACTCTGGATAGGCTTTTTCAACCGCAATAACAAAATTATCGATGATGTGCGGGTAATTGGTGGTAATAAACCAACGTAAAAAGCCCTGACTATCGATATAGCTTCGTCCCAATAACTGTAAGAAGATACTGGTGCCGTTCTCACGAAACTCATTCAATGATAACAACGGTTCAACAAATGCCTCAAACACGTCATTCAATGACGGCTTAGGGGTTTGTTGGTTTACCGCATTCAATGACGCCACTAAAGGTGGATTCAGCTCATCGAGATAGCGTTTCATTAACGCTTTAATCAATTCTTTTTTAGAACCAAAATGATAATTGACCGCGGCCAGATTTACCTCTGCTTCACTGGTGATCTCTCGTAGCGAAGTTGATGTAAAGCCTTTATCAGCGAACAGGATTTCAGCTGCATTTAATATTTTTGTTTTCGTATCCATGGGTGCGCTTATTCTGTTATTTAATTTGTGAAACGACCACTAGCGGCCTAATTCAAACACCTGTTTAAAATGACAGGAAGCACTATTTCTGTCAAGTTTTATGTGCGCCTATCCGAGCTTAAAACACGATATGCTTTTTTCTATCAGGCAAGCAAAATTCAATTGAAAAAAATCGTACAAATATTAAGCAAAAATATACACAGCAACCATACTTAGTAAATCAGTGTTAAATCTGGTTTTAAATAACCGAACACGTTCTCCCTGGACCCAATGGCTCGATCTGTCAATATTGCCAATGGGTCTTTTTTTGTGCCTAACGCTTTAACCTCCATCACCATTATCCTATACTCATTGCGTCTAATAAAAATAGCTTGGCGTCCCGCTTCTACTATGACCACCAATGGGTTATCAACAATAACTCACCGAGATGACCAAGCATAACGAAAACATCAGGATACCTATGAAATTAATCAAAAGTTCTCTGGCGATAGTCATCGCTTCAGCACTTGCAACTACTGCATGTTCTGACGACACCGATAAAGTTGTAAGCAAAGCACCTATCGCTGCAAAAGCCGACCAATCAACCCAAGCAGACACCTTGCAACCTGTGGCAGAATTCCTTGTCGAAACCGAACAAGAAATGACGCGTTTAATTAATGAATCGTCGAAAATTGAATGGGTTTACCAAAATTTTATTACTGAAGATACCGCTGCATTAGCGGCGAGCGCAGGTAAAGAGTACTCTGAAGCAGGCGTGCGTTTTGCCTTACAAGCGGCTAAATATGATGGTCAACAAGTAAGCGCTGAGCAACGTCGAAAACTTGATATTTTAAAACAAGCGTTGGTTTTACCGGCACCTCAAGACTCTAAGAAAAGTGCCGAGTTGGCGAAAATCGCCTCAGATTTAGGCGGCATGTATGGTAAAGGTACGTACACCAACGAGGCAGGCGAAACATTCAATTTAGGTCAACTTTCAAAAGTGTTAGCAGAGTCCCGAGACTATGACGCACTGCTTGAAGCATGGCGCGGTTGGCGCACCGTAAGCCCAGAGATGAAACCATTGTTTGAACGTGAAGTCAAACTCGCTAATGAAGGTGCTCAAGGCTTAGGTTATAGCGATTTAGGCGCGATGTGGCGTTCAAATTATGATATGCCAGCTGACGAGTTCGGCCAAGAACTTGATCGCCTTTGGGGCCAAGTCAAACCACTTTACGATGCCTTGCATTGTCACGTACGCGCCAAATTAGGTGAACATTATGGTGAAGACAAAGTTCCTCAAGGTGGACCAATTCCAGCACATTTATTGGGTAATATGTGGGCACAAAGCTGGGGCAATGTTTACGATTTGGTCGCACCTGAAAACGCCGATCCAGGTTATGATGTCACT
This sequence comes from Thalassotalea sp. Y01, assembly GCF_012932945.1. NCBI lineage: Bacteria > Pseudomonadati > Pseudomonadota > Gammaproteobacteria > Alteromonadales > Colwelliaceae > Thalassotalea > Thalassotalea sp. Y01. The sequence goes on along the minus strand of NZ_JABBXG010000005.1, from coordinate 306,960 downwards.
CAACAATTGCTTAAGCACAATTACAGCGAATTGGATATGGTCAAAGGCGCGGAGAACTTTTTCACGTCGCTAGGTTTTGCGCCACTACCAGACACATTCTGGCAACGTTCACTGTTTACCAAACCACAAGATAGAGACGTGGTATGTCACGCGTCAGCTTGGAATCTAGATTCGCAAGACGACATCCGAATCAAGATGTGTATCCAAAAAACAGGTGAAGAGTTTTCTACTATCCATCATGAGTTAGGTCATAACGTCTATCAACGCGCCTACAAAGTTCAATCCGTGCTATTTCAAAACAGTGCCAATGACGGATTTCATGAAGCTATTGGTGATACCATCGCTTTATCTGTAACCCCAGCCTATTTAAAAGAAATTGGATTAATTGATACCGTACCGGATGCCTCAAAAGACATCGGCTTATTAATGAAAATGGCGCTTGAGAAAGTGGCCTTTATTCCATTTGGTTTATTGGTTGATCAGTGGCGCTGGAAAGTATTTAACGGTGAAGTTACAGCTGAAAACTACAACACCGCATGGTGGCAATTACGTCAACAGTATCAAGGTGTTGGTGCACCAATTGCACGTGCTGCTGACGATTTTGATCCAGGTGCCAAGTACCATGTACCAGGGAACGTGCCATATTCACGTTATTTCTTGGCCCATATTCTTCAATTTGAATTCCATAAAGCGTTATGTGAAGTGGCCGGTTATGAAGGCCCTATCAACCGTTGTTCTATTTACAACAACAAGGAAGCCGGTGCTAAATTGAATCAAGTATTGGAAATGGGCTCTAGCCAGCCTTGGCAACAAGCGCATAAAATCTTAACCGGTAGTGAGCAAATGGATGCCAGCGCCATTTTAGACTACTTTGCTCCACTAAAAGCATGGTTAGACCAACAAAACCAAGGGCGTCAATGTGGTTTCTAAGCTAATCTAATCGTTTGATTATTTTTATCTAATCAAAAGGTGCCCTTTGGCGCCTTTTTTGTTGTCCTAATATATTGACTTCACGTCAGTCTATTTCACACTTAGTAGGTAACACCTCATCATTTGGGTTTGTCAGGATGACGAACCTTTGGCGATAAAACACCATGACAAGGAGGTCTGAATGACCAACACTAGCGAAGCAAAAATAACACACACAGCGACATCTAAACCTGCAGCCAAGACAATGACTCTTTTGAGCGAACATCAATGCCATATAATTGCTGGTGGTTTTAGCGGTAGCAGCTATACTGTGCCGCAACCAGATAGTCCTGAACTCGATGGCAGTCAGTTAGAAGACACGAATAAATTATCCGGTGACATGCGTGGTCGTCATTAATATCGCGCGTTAGGTAGATGTTTATATCCATAAAAAAGCGCAGCTGATGCTGCGCTTTTTATTTTGATTATGTATCGCTTGTCTTGCCATTCAGGTTTATTTACAAAGACGTTATTTGCAAACAAGACTTTAATGAAACTGAACAGTTAAGTTTTCAAGCGATATACCACCTAATTCGATGGCCGTCCTTTAAATTTCGTGGACAGGATGCAATTCAGGAAGATCCAATTCAAACACGGCTTTTTGTTGAGCTAGCTCAAAACGCCAGTTCTCTTTAATATGCTGTTGTGTTTGCACATCTTCAAAGTCATGAAAAGACTGATAGCCAAAGCCTACTTGCACTGTGCCTTGGTTTTGTTGGATATCGGCTGAGTCAACGTTGAAACTGTCCATGTCAACGACAGCCTTAGGACAAAATTGGTTAGACACACGCGCTAAACGCTCAACAAAATCGTCTTTTAAAGACAAAAGTTGTTGGCAAATCACATCACTTACCGTGTTCTTACAGTTTACATCGTGACCTGATAGGTCAATTTCGACTCGCATTTTATCCATTATGGTTTTCCCCAAACATAATTCAATTGTTGCATTATTAGCTAGCGCTATTTATAGATTCGCTCGTTATTTATTTTCTCGAGCGTTTATTGGCTACACGGCGATCCTAACATTGTTTTAACGGCCAATGGAATGGCGAATGAAAACTTTCATAAAACAGATCATTTATCTATCCGTTCACAATTAATTACACTGCAGGTCAGATAAAACCTGATGAAAACCTGATTTTTCTCTATAAGAATTTTATTATAAATCGAAGAAACAAACACTTAGCTGACAATAAAAAGCTTTTAGATTCCTCGCAATATCCATGTCCAGTTTTTAGCAATCTATGCCTACAATTAAAAGTGTTCAAAAGGAGAGGAAGAAACATGACCAAACGTATCTTAATTACCGTATCTGTTGTGTGTGCCTTCGTGGCGTGTTATTCCCTGGAAAGTGCGTTTGTTTCCTCGGTTGTTGGACTAGGAGGTTAAAGGATAGACCACTTCATCTTTCATCAAAGTTCACTGCAACGTGCTAGTTGCAATTAAGTTAACTTAGAGCAGGTATTCCCTGCTCTTTTTTTGTCTGGATTTTATTGCACGCTTGGTGCTGAGAGATGTTTAGGTATGACTAGATGTCGTATGTCGAAAATACTATTTGGTACCAAAGATCTTATCGCCCGCATCACCGAGCCCTGGCAAGATATAGCCATCCTCATTGAGTTTGTCATCAATTGCAGCAGTATAAAGCTCTACATCGGGGTGATGTTGCAGCAAAGCATCTATGCCTTCTGGCGCGGCAACTAAGACTAAGGCAATGATTTTGCGGCACCCACGTTGCTTAAGCAGATCAATCGTTGCCACCATAGAGCCACCCGTCGCTAACATAGGGTCAATAACCAAAGCAACGCGTTCATCAATCTCGCCGGCAAGCTTCTCGAAATAAAACACAGGCTCTAACGTTTCTTCGTTACGATACATGCCTACCACGGAAATTCGAGCATTAGGAATAAGTTTTAATACGCCATCCATCATGCCTAGACCCGCTCGAAGAATCGGCACCACGGTGACTTTTTTGCCTCGAATTTGGTCGACCTCTATCGGCCCATTCCAACTCTCAATCTTGGTTTTTTCTAAGGCAAAATTTTTGCATGCCTCGTATGTAAGTAAGCAACCAACTTCCGATGCTAGCTCACGAAAGTCCCTAGTACTGATGCCATCACATCGCATCAAGCCAAGTTTATGGCGGATCAATGGGTGATCAACTTCAACAACGGTCATTTGCTTTGTCCCTTTTTTACACGCGAATATCTTTCAGTATGGTAGAAAAGCAGTGAGGATCAACGCCTGCATTAAGAAAGCGCTTACAGTTACTGAATGAGCTTGCTAAATCTAAACCCAAGATGATACGGCAACACATTGATAATATACACTTTCAGCACAAGAAAAGAATAGCAAAACATATTTAACCGACGAGCTAGATTAATAGCTCACCCAAGCTAGATGGTCAGTTACCAATAACAACTTTAAAAATCTGAACTAAACTCTTAGTAGCTTTTAGCAACTTTATCTATTTTAGTCGCTTTGTATGTTTGCAAGGCTATTTAAGCCCGCTAACGCTTAACACCATAGCCAACAGAAAGATGAGAGACATTCAATGAAAGAAATCACCCCCCAAGGTGTCGGTATACGCTTCATATTTGCCTTAATATTGGTTTTATTGACCTATAACCCGAGTGGCTTTTCGTTTGTCCATTGGGCGGCAAACGCGGGCTTTGCACCGTTGGTTTTACTGGCCGGTGTGGCGTTATTGATTGGTTGGATCATTTATATTCGAGCGACCCTGCGCTCTCTTGGTACGATTGGTCTAATTTTAGCTGCGGTATTTTTTGGCGCCTTGGTATGGCTATTTATCTCCTGGGGCTGGATCAGCTTACAAGAAGCCGGTGGCTTTACCTGGGTAATATTAATCATATTGGCAGCGATTCTAGCCATAGGTATGTCGTGGTCGCACATTCGTCGCCGTATGTCAGGGCAAATGGATACTGACGACGTATAACTTACTAACTGAATACATGACCGTTAACCATATTCACAATACTTGCCTGATCGTCTAGGTGTTGTGTCACTGTTGACACTTGATTTTAACCTACAGAATCACCAACAAAGGGGTTACTGCGACGCTCTTCGCCAAACGTGCCCATAGGACCATGTCCAGGTATAAAGCGAACATCATCACCAAGTGGCCATAGTTTGGTTTTAATGGCGTTGATCAACGTGGCGTGATCGCCTTTTGGAAAGTCGGTGCGACCAATTGAGCCTTTAAATAAAACATCGCCTACTTGCGCAAGTTTGCTGTCCCGGTGAAAGAAAATCACATGGCCGGGGGTATGCCCAGGGCAAAAATAAACTTCAAGGGTTTCCTCGCCGACCGTTACTGTATCGCCTTCTTCCAGCCAGCGATTAGTGCTAAACACACGAGCGCCAGGAAAACCAAATTGCTGAATCTGCTGCTCAAAAATATCAATCCAAAATTGATCGTCGCGATGAGGCCCCTCAATCGGAAGGTTTAATGTGTCGGCAATATCTTGCGTGCCGCCAGCGTGATCAACATGGGAATGGGTTAATAATAGTTTGCTCAGTGTTATTCCCAATGCGCTCACTTCTGCGAGCAGGCATTCCGTTTCACCACCAGGGTCAATAATGGCTCCTTGCATGGTTTGGTCGCACCAAATAATGGTGGCATTTTGCATGAATGGCGTAACAGGAACGATTTTATATTGCAGCATAATCTATATTTCTAGCAGTTATATTTCAGGTTTACTTTTAGCTGTCGATATACAATGAGTGCATTACAGCCAATTAACGGCAAACATGATAATAAGCCGCTTTCGCGCTGACCAGCACTTTTTACTTCGCAACAGCAAATTTTACTATCTGCGCATATTTTCAACAATTGAAGCCGGTTTATTTGCAAAGCATTAAGTTTTGCTTGCCTATTGGCGTTAAATTGTGTGTTATTGACAACTGCTTTATTACAATAACAAAAATAATTTTCATTATGTCAGTAACTAGAGATTCATTTCATTCAAGAATAGGCTTTGTCCTTGCGGCAGCCGGCTCAGCTATCGGTCTAGGTAATGTATGGGGTTTTCCGACGCAAGCAGCAAACAATGGCGGTGGCGCCTTTGTCTTGGTTTACCTAATCGTAACCGTACTCCTGGCGTTTCCGGCTCTATTTGCGGAAATATATTTGGGTAACCAAGCGCAAAAAAACCCGGTTGGTGCGTTAGAAGATGCCTGTCAGGACGTGTCTAAACGATTAGGCCGTTACGCCGGCTTATTTGGCTTACTTGGCGCCATCTTAATGCTAAGCTTTTATTCCATTGTTGCCGGTTGGATGTTGTCGCACGCTCTGTCTCCGTTAATGTCATTGCTGGGTTTTGATAGTGCCGCTGCGTGGCTAGCCGATTCTAGTGTTGCTCGTAACTTGGCGTTTACGCCTATTTTTATTGTGCTCAGTGCGCTAATCATTAATCGTGGTGTTCACAGCGGTATTGAACGTTGGTCATCACGTTTGATGCCGGTACTGTTTGTGTTATTGATAGGTCTGATCATATATATTCTACAGCAACCGGGTGCGAGCGAAGGTGTCGCCATGTACCTGACCCCTGAGTTTTCACAAATTGGCGATCCTAAATTAATCATCTCGGCCATGGGGCAAGCGTTCTTCTCCTTGTCGATTGGTGTCGGTGGCATGATGGTATATGGCTCTTATATGAAAAAAGACGCCGATATTGGAAAATTAGTGATTTCTATTGGTGCGCTAGATACTTTAATCGCTTTTTTAGCGGGTTTATTGATCATCCCAACCTTGTTTGTTGCCCAACATATGGGCCAGCAAGTGTTCATTGATGGTCAATTAATTGGTGGTCCACAACTGATATTCTCAACTTTACCTGCCCTATTTGATTCTATGGGCGACATAGGTATTTATGTGTCCTTGGTATTCTTTACACTGATGTCGATGGCAGCGCTAACATCAACCATTTCCTCAACGGAAGTACCTGTCGCCTATTTGGTTGAAGACAAAAATTATTCACGCTTTAAGTCAACATGTATTGTCTCGCTTATTGTATTGGCAGCAAGTATGACCTTAGTGTTTAACTTTGATAGCTTATTTGGCGCGGTGATCAACTGGGTAAATTCATTCCAGTTACCAATCATGGGTCTGTTCTACTTTATCGTCGTCGGATGGATTTATAAGCGCGGTAACAAGCTCGCAGATAAAGCCGTACTGGCAGAAAAGCCATGGTTAAAAATATGGGCAAACTACTTACGTTACGTCTGCCCTATCTTATTGACGATGGTTTTTATCAACGTCATTTCAAATATATAGATTGCGTTAGTAAAATTAATTGCTAACTTACGGCGCCAGATTTTCTAACATGCTGGCGCTTTTGTTGTCGCTGTCATTATCAGCCAAATCGACCTGTTCAATTTTAGTAAAGCGACTACTGATTTTATTCGCCGATGTGTGTATCTGTTTGACGTCGGTCGCTGCTTGGTCAATATGGCGAGCGAGATTATCAAATCGGTCACGAAAACGACTAAAGTCTCCACCAAGTTTGTGCAAATGCTCTTGAATGATGTGGACTTGCTGGCGGGTTGCTTCATCTTTTAACACACTGCGAACCGTGGTTAATACCGCCATTAACGTCGTTGGTGAGGTAAGCCATACGCGAGAGCGATAGGCCAACTCAACTAATTCAGGGAAATGAGCATGGATTTCAGCAAAAATCGCTTCTGCGGGTAAAAACATAATGGCGCCATCGGCGGTTTCATTGTTTATGATGTACTTGTCGCTGATGTCATTAATGTGTTTTTTAATATCCTGTTTAAATTGGTTTTGGTAGCCCTTGCGTTCGACGTCGCTGATCCCCACTTCTGTCATCTTACGATAGCTTTCCAAAGGAAACTTCGAATCAATGACGATGTTACCGGTCGGTTGTGGCAAAAATAATATACAATCGGCTATTTTACTGTTCGACAAGGTATGCTGAATAGCAAAGTGTTTTTCTGGTAGTACATTACGTATCAACGCATTCAATTGCACCTCACCAAACGCACCACGAGAGCGCTTATCGGCAAGTACTTCCTGTAAACTCACCACATTGGTCGATAGCTCAGTGATTTTACGTTGAGCATCATCAATTAGCGCCAGTCGCTTAACAATGTCATTAAAGGTTTTGGTGGTTTTATCAAAGCCTTCTGATAAACGCTTTTCAACGCCCGCTGAGATATCTTGCAAGCGTTTGTCTGTACTTTGTGTTAACTCGTTCATGCGCTTAGCCAGCACCTCAGCATTGGCCTGCATCGATTTACTGAGCTCATCGCGGTTTTGTGCGGTACTCTTTTGCAAGTGCTCAACCAATTGATTGATGGCATCTATTTGATTTTTATTAAACTGCTCTTTGTGACCAGCTAATTGCTCGGTTAAGGTCAAACGCAGCTGGGTTAATGCCTGTTGCGTCGCCGTGACAAAGGCGCTTTGTAACTGACTTTGTTGACCTGTCGCTTTATTAATTTGCTCTAACTTTTCCGCTAATATCGCGTTGTCTTTATCGCTTTGCCCTGCTTGGCTTTTTAGTTGCTTCAATTGCATCAGCACAAGCGTTAGCATGATTAGTAGCAGCACACTGGCTGCGCTGATGAGCATCAAAAACATGTCTGTCGTCATGAGGTTTTCTTCTTATCAAGTATCTGCTTACAGATACTGTTTATATTTACAGTTATTAAAGCACGAATCCAAGTTTATGAAAAGCCAATAAAAAATCCCGCCATAACTGAGCTATGACGGGATTTTATGTTTTGCTGATGAAATGACCTTATTTCAGATTCTTTTCCATCCACGCAAATACTTCGCGGTACCACTCTTTTAGGTTATCTGGTTTGCGAATATGATGATCTTCATCTGGGAACATCACCAAACGTGACTCAATACCTTTGCGTTGTAGGGTCGTAAACGCCCCTAAAGATTGACCGTACGGTACACGATAATCCAATTCACCTTGGATCACTAACATTGGCATCTTCCAGTTATCAACAAAACGTGACGGGTCAAACTTGTCGTAGTTTTCTTTAAACTGCCAATATGGACCTGAAAAGTCATGTTCTGGGAACCACAATTCTTCGGTCACATTATAAAAGCTCTTCATGTCGAACAAGCCAGCGTGGTTGATAACACAGTTAAAACCGTCTGACCAATTACCCATGATCCAGTTCATCATGTAACCACCGTATGATGCGCCTAACGCACAGGCTTTATCGCGGTTTAACCAGCTTTGTTTGTCAACGATGTAATCCATACCTTTTTGCAGGTCTTCTAGTGGTTTACCACCCCAGTCACCTGAAATTGAATCGGTAAATGCCTGACCGTAGCCAGTTGAGCCGTGAAAGTCGACCATGACCACGCCGTAACCTTGCGCTGCCCAAAGTTGTGCATTCCAACGATAGTGGAACATGTTACCAAAGCTGCCTTGAGGGCCACCGTGAACTAGGAACGCTATTGGGTATTTTTCACCCTCTTTGAAGTTTGCCGGTTTTACCCAGTAACCATGTACGTCTTCGTTGTTCCAGCCTTTGAATTTAAATTGTTCAAATTCGCCCATGCTGATGTTCGCTAACTTGTCTTTATTGACATTGGTTAACTGTTTTAAGCCATAGCCATCTTTGGCAATGCTGTAGACATCGGTTGGGTTAGCAATGTTGTGGCGAGTGAAATACAACTGATCGCCGGCAATCGATACATTACCGGCATAACCGTCGTTAAATACGGTCGTAACTTCACCAAAGTTAATGTCGATTGAAAATATTGATTGTTGGCCTAAATCTTGGGCAATGGCGATAACCGAGCGATTGTCTTGGTCAAACTGGAAGCTTGAGATTGAACGATCCCACAATGAAGCAACTTGTTTAACATCACCGCTGCGTAGGTCTTTGACGTTTAGCGTGTACTTGTCTGACTCATATACTGGTGTTTGCATTGCTTTCCATGCCAAGTACTTACCGTCAGATGAATACACTGGCATAGCATCCCAGGCTTTATTGGCTTCAGTCAGGTTACTGATTTTGTAGCTTGCTAAATCAACCTCAAAGATATCCCAGTTAGTGTGCCATGCGTGGTCAACCCCGGGTGCTTTGGCTGAAAACGCCAATTTAGCACCATCAGCGCTGAACGATATTTGTGACATACCGGCAAAGTCCGTATCCCAATCAGCCATAACATCTTTGGCTTCTGTGGTGACTTTGTTTTTGCTGATATCGGCGACAAAAATGTGCGAGTTAAAGTTATCAAGCCACACATCCCAATGACGCACCATCAGCTTGTCATAAGCTCGGGTATTGTGTTTTTTACTTTGTTCTTTGGCAATTGCTTCTTGCGTACAAGCAAAACTTTCACAACCTGGCATAACGGTAAACGCAAACGCTGCTTTGCTTTCGTCTTGGTTTAACTTGTAGCCTTCGACGTTCAGCGGAAAGTTGGTTATTTGACGCGCTTCACCACCGGTTAGTGGCAAATACCACAATTGTGATGAGCCATTGCGAGACGATAGAAAATACACGCCTTTGCCATCTTTGCTCCAATTAACAGAGCTTTCAGATGCCTTGTGAGAGGTCAGTTGGCGTACTTCGCCTGATTTCACATCGTGCAGATAAAGGTGGTTATTGCCACGTTCTTGGCCTTTTTGGATACCGTAAACCAAGGTGCTGCCATCGGGAGAGATGGACACACTGTGGACTTGATTAAGACTGTTAAGTTTATCAACGGTCAAAACCTCAGTATCCGCCATTGCTTGTGGCATCAGTGCCATCAAGGCAAGCGCTAGACTGCTATTTATTAATGTTTTCATAGTACTCTTGTCGTTTGTTGTGTCGAATTATGTCTATTGTTAAATAAACAAAACGCACTCTTAGCGGTGCGTTTTTATGTTATTTCTGGATGACTAGACGCTCAGTTTTTCGTCCAGTTCGGCAATCTTCGCTTTCCAGATTGCCGGCCCAGTGACGTGCGCTGACTCGCCTTCGCTATCAACCGCCACGGTCACTGGCATGTCTTCTACGTCAAATTCGTAGATGGCTTCCATACCCAGCTCTTCAAAGGCTACCACGCGAGAGTTCTTAATCGCTTTTGATACCAAGTATGCTGCACCACCAACGGCCATCAAGTACACCGACTTATGGTTTTTGATGGTTTCTACGGTACTAGGACCACGTTCAGCTTTACCAATGGTGCCCAATAGGCCAGTATCGGCAAGCATCATTTCAGTGAACTTATCCATGCGAGTTGCTGTTGTTGGACCTGCAGGGCCAACCACTTCATCACCTACCGCATCAACTGGACCAACGTAGTAGATAAACTTGTTGGTAAAGTCGACGCCTTCTGGCAAGCCTTCACCTGATTCAAGCAGTTGTTGAATACGTTTATGTGCCGCATCACGACCGGTCAAGATTTTACCCGACAACAATACCGTTTCACCGGTTTTCCAGTCGGCGATATCGGCTTTGGTTAAGTCGTTAACATTTACACGACGAACGTTTTCACCAACTTCCCATGTCACTTCAGGCCATTCTTCCAATTTTGGTGGCTGTAAATTAGCAGGGCCCGAACCATCTAAATAAAAATGCACGTGACGCGTTGCCGCACAGTTAGGGATCATTACCACAGGCTTAGACGCGGCATGAGTTGGTACCGATTTGATTTTCACATCAACCACGGTGGTTAAACCACCAAGGCCTTGTGCACCAATACCTAGCTTATTGACACGGTCAAAGATTTCTAAACGCAATTCTTCTTCTGCATTTTCTGGGCCTCGGTCAATTAATTCTTGAATATCAACCGGATCCATTAGGCTTTCTTTAGCAAGTACACCAGCTTTTTCAGCGGTACCACCGATGCCTATACCTAACATGCCCGGTGGACACCAGCCAGCGCCCATGGTTGGCAACGTTTTTTCAACCCAATCAGCAATCGAGTCACTTGGGTTAAGCATCGCCATTTTGGTTTTGTTTTCAGACCCGCCGCCTTTGGCCGCGATCATGATTTCAATTTTGTCACCGGCGACCATATCGATATGCACAACAGACGGCGTGTTATCTTTGGTATTGGTGCGCTTGCCGGCAGGATCAGCAACAATAGAGGCTCTTAATGGGTTGTCAGGGTTGTTATAAGCTCGACGCGTACCTTCATCAACCATTTGCTGTACCGTTAAATCCGTTTTATCCCATTTAACGTCCATGCCGATTTTAACGAAACAAGTCACAATACCCGTATCCTGACAGATAGGTCGTTTACCTGTTGCTGACATGCGTGAGTTGATCAAAATCTGCGCGATTGCATCTTTCGCTGCTTGACTTTGCTCTTTATGATAAGCCTTTTCTAGCGCTTGGATGTAATCCAATGGATGGTAGTAAGAAATGTATTGCAACGCATCTTCGATGCTGTCGATAAAGTCTTGTTGCTTAATAACCGTCATAGTCTTCTCGTTTAAGTGTTCTCGTTTATATCTTGCTATCAGTGACCGTTCGTCACGAACCGTGGTGCAACCCGCATATCAGTGAGTGAACATACCAACTAAATGACATCCTTGGTATCGCAGGTCGGTTTTGTATATAAAAGTGCACGTATAATACTCCTGCAAGGCGTTTATCTCAATAACACATTGATGAAATTCATTATAACTCTGCTACAATAGCCGCCAGAAAATATCAAACCTTGTTGATTAGCCACGACCGTGAACCACCAAACAAGCAATAGCTATCAAACACGAACTTTATGTTTTGATAACGACATCAGCATTATTGAGCTTGCACGCGCCTTTGCAAGTGAACCCTGGAGCTTTTGGCTAGATTCTGGTGACAGCGCGCATCCAGATTGTCGCTTTGACATTCTGGTGTTTGATCCGCTTATCACCCTAACCACTTCGATTAATGTGACCAAAGTCTATGACCGTTACAATGACCAGCTGACCATCAGTCAAGACGATCCTCTTACCTTAGTCGACCAAGCCAGCGCTAGCGTGTTTGCCAACAACATTAAAGAACATGACAGCATCCCGTTTTGTGGCGGTGCATTAGGCTATTTTGCCTATGATTTAGGCCGTCGTTATGAATCATTACCGGCAACAGCACTGATGGATATCAGTTTGCCCGATATGGCGGTAGGCATATACAGCAAAGCAATCATCTTTGATCGCAAACAGCAAACCTATACACTAGTAAGCTGGCACGATGATATAGACGCCTTGGCGCAAGACATTAAACACAAAGTAAGCAGCGCGAAGACGAAATCAATCACGCCGTTTAGCTTGGCTTGTGATTGGCGAGCGAATATGAGCCAACAGCAATACAAGCAAAAATTTGCTCAAGTGCAACAATATTTACTGTCAGGTGATTGTTATCAAATCAACCTAGCACAGCGATTTAGCGCCTTGTATGAGGGCGATGAATTTGACGCCTACCTGACATTACGTAAGCACAACAATGCGCCGTTTTCAGCATTTATGCGATTCGATGACGGTGCCATTCTCAGCGTATCGCCAGAGCGCTTTTTGCAAATACATAATCAGCGCGTCGAAACAAAACCAATTAAAGGTACGCGACCGCGCTCTGACATTGTTGAATTTGACAACGCTCATGCCAAAGAACTGCAAAACGCCAGTAAAGATCGTGCCGAGAATTTAATGATTGTCGATTTACTGCGTAACGATATTTCTAAAGCATGTTTGCCCGGCAGCGTTAAAGTGCCATCGTTATTTGCCATTGAAAGCTTTCCCGCGGTGCATCATTTGGTCAGTACCGTTGAGGGCATGTTAAGCCCGAATAAATCCGCTACCGACTTGCTTCGAGGTGCCTTCCCTGGCGGCTCGATTACCGGCGCTCCAAAAATCCGCGCCATGCAGATTATTGAAGAGCTCGAACCCCATCGACGCAGTGTTTACTGTGGCTCGATTGGCTACTTATCGGCCTGTGGCAAAATGGATACATCAATAACCATTCGCACCTTAGTATGCGAACAAGACAAAATACATTGTTGGGCAGGTGGTGGTCTGGTAGCTGATTCGAAGGTTGATAGTGAATACCAAGAAACCTTTGATAAGGTCGCCAAAATCTTGCCTATTTTGGCCAATAACAACTGATCAAAATATGGTAACAGTGATTGCCTCTAAGCCCGGAATCGTCTCATGACGTATCCGGGCTTTCTTGTTATGATGAAATTATCATGTGATAAACGCCAATCTTAATTAAGGGCTTTTGATGAACAAGCAGCAGTTTTTGCAACGATTCAATTTTCAAAACCTGAGTAAAATAGAAAACGCCTATCAACACGCTGGTGACTTACGTCAAGCCAGCGTACTTATTCCATTAGTCGAAAACGGCGATCGCATTGAAGTAGTGTTAACCAAACGCGCCGCGCATTTAAAACATCACCCAGGGCAAATCAGTTTTCCAGGGGGCAAGGTCGAAGACGCCGATGCCAGTTTGTTACACGCCGCATTACGTGAAGCCGATGAGGAAATTGGCGTCAAACCAACGGATGTGCAAATTGTTGGCCAGTTAAAACCACACCATGTGATCACCGGTTATCAAATTACCCCGTATATTGGTTTTGTCCCCCAAAATTATCCGTTTGTTATTGACCATGGTGAAGTGGCCGAATTGTTTATTGTCCCTTTCGATCATTTTATTGATGAGGGTAATCACTTATCCTTTAACATCAGTCGCCGCGGCACTACGCATAACGTCCATTTTATGCCATATTTACACTACAACATTTGGGGTGCGACCGCAGCGATGCTCAAAGATCTGGTCCGACACCTCAAATAAAATCAATTTTACCCACAGTGTTGCTGTGATTATTTGGTAATTTACGGTAATATCCGAATATTATTTCAACAAAAAGCCTAACATCCAAATTTAGGCAGCAACAAGAGTTTCAGGTAACAAGATGATCAGTGTATTTGATATGTTCTCGATTGGCATCGGTCCATCGAGCTCTCACACCGTCGGCCCAATGCGTGCCGCAAACCGTTTTATCGAGTCGCTAAAACAAAACAATGTGTTTGATGACGTCACTCGTATCAAAGTAGAACTGTTTGGTTCTTTAGGGCAAACCGGTATTGGCCACGGTACAGGCAAAGCTTGCATTCTCGGTCTACATGGTGAGGCCCCTGAAAGCGTGGCCGTTGAGAATATCGACAAGATCCTCGAAAACACGGTAAAAAGCGAAAAGATCCAGCTTAATCATGAGCGTGAAATCGACTTCCCAAAAAGTGACGCCATTATTTATCATCGTCGCAAGACATTGCCTGCGCATGCCAATGCGATGACTATTTTTGCTTATGATGCTGACAACTTAGTTTTGGAAAAAACCTACTACTCAATTGGTGGCGGGTTTATCGTAGAAGACAGTGAGTTTGAAAAGGAGAAAGACAAAGCATTGTCGTTCCATGCCAACATCGAACGCCCATACCGTTTTTCCACCGCTGATGAGTTATTGAAACTGTGTGATGAAAGCGGGTTAAGCATTTCGTCGATTATGATGGCCAATGAAAAGTGCCTTAATGATGAAAGCTACATTCGTGATGAATTATTAAAAATTTGGCAATGCATGTATGCCTGTGTCGAGCGTGGCATGACTACCGAAGGCACCTTACCAGGAGGCTTAAACGTAAAACGACGTTCACCAAACTTACATCGCTTGCTGACTGTTGAAAAGAACGCCGATCCTTTACAAGCGATGGATTGGGTCAACCTATTTGCACTGGCGGTTAATGAAGAAAACGCCGCCGGTTCACAAGTGGTCACAGCACCAACAAACGGTGCCGCAGGTATCATCCCTGCCGTACTGTGTTACTACAATAAGTTTGTAAAACCGGTTTCCGATGACGATTGTATTCGTTATTTATTGACTGCCGCGGCGATAGGGATTTTGTATAAAACCAATGCTTCTATCTCTGGTGCTGAGGTGGGCTGTCAGGGTGAAGTTGGTGTTGCTTGTTCAATGGCCGCCGGTGCGTTAACTGAAATTATGGGTGGTTGCCCAAAACACGTAGAAAATGCCGCAGAAATCGGTATGGAACATAACCTTGGCCTCACCTGCGATCCTGTTGGTGGTTTGGTTCAAGTACCATGTATCGAGCGCAATGCAATGGGTGCGGTAAAAGCGATTAACGCGTCTCGCTTAGCCATGCGTGGCACTGGTACGCAGAAAGTCTCTTTGGATAAAGTGATCAAGACTATGTGGGACACAGGTCAAGATATGAAAACGAAATACAAAGAAACCTCACGTGGTGGTTTGGCGGTCAACATCATCGAATGTTAAGCCAACAAACGTCATAGGTAGACACAACAAAGGGCGGGTCAGTTTACTGAACCGCCCTTTTGTTTTCATAAAGAACCCAGCCGTCACCCAGCAAACAATTTGCAATAGTACATCCTGTGCCTCATTACGGCGACGGCCGCAACCTCTATCAGGTTCGAGGTGACTTTAAAATGCTGCACTCACCAGTTGAACTCACAGCTCATACAAGACATTAACCTTTTCAAACAGTTAACGTTAAATTAGTACCTATAGCGGCAGTTAACCATAAGCGAAGAAATCACAATACCTCTCTCCCCATGAAAGCTACAAAGCAGCATAGTCACATAAATCGCCAAATACCTTACAAAGTACAACTCATCGTCTTGTAGCTTGGGCGACATGGTGCTTAACAGCTGTTGCAGTTAGGTGATGCCTGACATAGTTCGATTCTTTTATTATTCCCTGCTCTTCTATATAAGCAGGGAATGCGTAGCAGCAACATTGGTGTGTGCTGCATTGGGTTTAATGGGTTATGAGCTCAGTATTTCGACGATCTCTCGAGTATTCTCAATCACCTTAAATACTTCGCCTTCAACGCTGATTGTGATCACACCATTGTCTTCTCGCGCCACAACCTTACCTTGGTTGTAGACAACCTCATCGACCACTTGGCCTACTTCGAGCTTCTTTTGCCAGCCAGGTGGTAATGCTTGGCCTCGTTCAGCCTTTTTCTTTAAGCCAGGTGGCAAGTCTTTGTGCTTATCATTTTTTGCATTAACAACATCACTTACACTAACGGCAAGAACCGCAGCAGTAACGAGTAGTTTAAAGTTTTTCATAATTAACCTTTTTATTATTTTAAATATTGCGTTTACTTTTTAGGCTTAGCTGCAGGTACAGAACAAACGAACGCTAATTTAGAGCTATCATCACTGACCACCATGCGAGTAATATTGCCTTGACACTGCTCGCCAAAGTCAGCAAACAACTGCCATTCATCCTTGTGCTGCCATTGGCGATTGACCATCACTTTGGCCTCGCTGGCTGAAAGCAAGCTGCCATCTGGGTGCCAAGCATAATACATGTTGTGACCCGGTAGCATGCTATGTTCGGTCACTGTTTTTGTATCAGCTTGATAAACCTTTAATTGCCAGCGGTCGCTTTTGGCCTTGGTGTAACTAAACTGTGGCGTTGACGCGACTGTCTCTGGCAGCGCACGCAAGGTACGACCGATATCGGTATCAATCATAGCCGTCTTGCCAGTTTCAACAGAGGCACGTTGCAACATCATCGGCTCACCAAGTACAAACAACAATAATTCGTCCTGATTTAGCCACACGTGATAGCCGACATCGAATACATCTTTAAGAATGGTTTCGCCTTGCAATTCAGCGTTATCGGCGGCGCTCTTATATGGGTAACGGTGCAACAGTTGACGGCCATCATTGCCAACTCGTATTACGGAAAAATGCTTACCATCAGGGGTAATCGTAGGCGAATATTCACTGGCTGAAGAGTTGGTTAAATTGCTGATCGCGGCGCTGTCGATTTGATAGCGCATGCTGTCGGTTTGCACTTTTTCAGCGTCTTTATCGGTTAGCTTGTCACTCACCGGATACATGGAGGTAAACAATAATGCCTTACCATCTTCAGAAAAATGCGGTTGATTGTCATACCCTGGTCGGTTAGTGACATTGATGACACTGCTAACCGTATTGTTTGTCAGCTCAGCCAAATATACGTCATCTTCTACCGCTAAGGTTGCAGCGCTAAATATCGCTATTGGCAACAGCGCCAAACGGGCAATATGATTAGGAATTTTATTAACGGCAGGAAAAGGAGAATGACTCATAATGTGTCCACGATTTATTTGCACGGGAAGATAAATTCACTTTCAACAAATACAACAATAAAGTCAAGCATTTAGTTATTTTCGGTTGCCTAATCTGGACGGCTCTAGTCTGACCCGCTCTCGTTTAGAGCCCTATTTGATACTCTGATTGATGCTCTGATTATTACCTTATTAGGAGTTCTGTTCGAGTTGTTGCTTAGCAATAAAATCGAGGTAGCGCTCAACCGCTAAAGGATCGCCCTTATTATTTTGTTTCACCCCTTTTTGATAACGGTAGGTAAACACATCAAACCATAGATGCAAATGTTGTGCGTTGACGCTTTCGCCAAACAGCGTCAAGACATGTGCTGCGACTTCAGCGGTAGCCAATTGACCATCAATGACCGCTTTGCGCAATTGGTAACGTGAGCCTTTTCCGGTGTCATCATGCACCGTTAAATCCAAACTTATCATGGGTAAATCATGTAAATATGAACTTTTTCGATACATTTTGCGGGCTTGGCGCCAAGTTGCATCAATAAAAATCAATAGTGGTATCTTGCCATTTTTTTTCTCAACCGCACGTTCATATACGGTTTGCTCTGGCATCGCGTAGGCTTTGGGAAAGACCACAAACGGCTGATAGCGGTTGTCTTTAAGCAAGGCATCAAGACTTGCATCAATGTCTTGTCGTTGCCACAAAAAAGCATGGGTATTGTCAATCACATCGGCAATGAGGCGGCCGGTGTTACTTGGTTTAAGTACTTCATCGTCATGCATCAGCAACGCTGTTGCGATATTGCTGTTGCTCAGCTTACGTAACGAACAAATACAATAATCTTGATGCAAACGGCAGGTCTCGCAACGAGGTACCTTTGCCCCTCTCGCGCGAAACTCACGGGTGCTGATGGATTTGCGGTAGCGATATAAACGGTTAACGGCGTGGGACATAGCGTTAGTCGATATCATCAACCGGCCAGCTGACAACATACTGATCGTAGTTTTGCATATTGACTTGGTCGTCTTTGATCACTTTGCCGCGCACCGACATACCCGCTTGGTGCATTGCCGATTTTTTGCCTTTGTTAAGTAATGGATGCCACGATGGCAATCCTCGACCTTCTTGTAAGCGTCGATAAGCGCAGCTTTGCGGCATAAAAAAGATATCACTTAAGTTTTTTTGGGTAAGCTTAACGCAATCTGGGACCAGTTTGGTGCGCTCGCTGTAACGGGTGCAGGTGCAACTTTTGTCGTTTAATAAATGACACACCACATTGGTATACAACATTTCTTCGCCTTCACGAATATAATCCGTTGGTGCCTGCAAGCCCTCATCGGGTAAATCGGCATCCTCGTCATGCTCTTCTTCAATGATTTTATGCAAGCAGCATTTTCCACAGCCATCACATAGCGACTCCCATTCTTGTTCGCTCATTTGCTCTAGTGATTTATGCAACCAAAATGGCTCTGTATCTGACGTTGCATTGCGACTCGCGGCTTTACTGCTTGATGCTTTGTGCATTGGCCGTTTTTTGGATTTTTTACTCACTGGCGTTTGGACTCTTATACAATGGGAGGGCTATATAAAGTGTACGCCATAACCACGTTGCAGACACGGTTATGGCGTAGATTGAATGATGATTTGCGTGTTAGCGACTGAATTTAATGCGATCAGCCAAGTGCCCGACCGAAGTCACAAAGTAATAGGACGTATTCCAATGCATCAAACTTTTGTAGTTATCATAGGCTAAGTAGGCACGGCCTTGCTCGCCATCAGGGAATACTAGGGCTGCTTTCATATCAACGTTAGGTAAATCACTGCCATCATAACGACGTACACCAACTTTTTGCCAATCACTTAACGACATCTCAGTGCGGCTCCAATGTTGTAACCACGGTTTACGACCACCGGTGCGTTGCGGTATGGCAAGCGAGTTATCAAAACCTTGTGGTAACTTAACCTGACGTGCCCAGGTAATGTCATTGTTCCAACCAACCTGGCTTAAATAATTGGCAATTGATGCAAACACGTCTGCGGTATTATTCCAGATGTCTTTTTTACCATCGCCATCACCATCGGCGGCAAAAGATAAAAACGAGCTTGGCATAAATTGGTTATGCCCCATAGCGCCAGCCCATGAACCTTTCATATCAGCTTTTTGGATGTGACCTTGTTGTAAGATAGTCAATGCATCAAATACTTGGCTTTTGAAAAACGCTTCACGGCGACCGTCATAGGCCATGGTTGATAACGCCGAAATCACGTCAAAATTACCTGTGATTTTTCCGAAGTTAGACTCTAACGCCCAAAGACTGACGATAAACCGCGGTTGCACACCGTATTGCTTGCCAACAGCCGTCAGTTCTTTATGATATTTTTTCATCATATCTTTGGCTTTGTTTACCTTCCAATCAGGTACCCGTTTTGGCAAATAGGTTTCTAAAGTTTCGACCACTTCCGGCTGATTACGATCCGCTTTAACGGCGCGTTTGTGGTAGCTAACATCGGCAAAACTTGAAGCTATGAGTTGCTCACTAAAGCCTTTTTCACGGGCTTCTTGTTTTAAACCTTCAATATACTGTTCGAAAGTCATCTTCTTGCTGGAATGCGGCTCTGCAGCGGTTTGTGCGCTTAGCGGTAACGCCAGTACACTGCCCAGAGCAAGTATGGATGCGGCTAGATGCTTTTTCATTATCATTATTACTCCATATCTTTGTCTTCAACACCCACGTCTTTGCGGTGTTGTTTTAATAAATCTTCTTTAGGTGGCGGTAATTGCAAATAGTAACCCTTGTCGGTCAATTCACTTTTAACCTTTTTAATATCAGCCAATGCTAACTTGTCACGCTTTGCTAAATTTACCATGGTAACCAAATTTGGCGTGCCAAACATTTGCATCAATGGCTCAGGCACGGTCGAGAAATCATCTCGCTTGGTAATATAAAGGTAGGTATCAGCTTTCTTCGAGCTGCGGTATATAACGCAAATCATAATTTTTAGAATGTGTTTAAGGTTTAATGCCAATATATCACCTAGCCCTTTATGCTTAAAGGGCTAATAGCTCTGACTGAGGTATTTTTCAAAGGTTCAACGTGTTACTGATGAGATTCAGCAACACCCGACGGTAAAAGGCTTATAGAGATTGTAAAAAGTCACGTATTGGCTGAGCAAACAACTCGCCTCGCCAACCTTGCAACAGCTCAACACTTTGTTCGCTTTGCTCGTTCAACTGCCAGTGCCAAGTAAGCAATTGATGTATTTGACGCTTACCGGCAACAACGGCGATATCAAGCTTATTCTGCGCAGCCAGTTCTGTGAGTTTTTGTTTTACCGCTTTAAAGGTGTTTTTGTAATTAGGGTAACTGTCTAAGCGAGACATTTGCTTTGGCAACTGGTCATCTGGCAACTCATTGACTTTGCGCATCACATTAAGCATGGCCTTGCCTTTATGGCGGATATCAAGAATATCAATACCTTCAAAGTTTGCCATCGCGCCAACGCTTTTCGGATTTTTATATGCCAATGTGAACAAGGTAGCGTCTTTTGCAACAAAGGTTAGCGGCAAATTACGACGCACCGCCTGTTCATAACGCCAAGCCAATAAATGCTGCAAAATAGCCAGGTTACGCGGCTGAAGTTTCCACGCGGATTTGTTATCTAAATACAGCTTCAGCGGCTCAATAGGGCTAAATTTCTTTTCGACTTGCCACTCGCTTTCCATCATCAAGGCTTGATAAAAACCAGCTTCGTTGATTTCGTCGATCACACGATCGCAGATTTGGTAGAGATGATAAACATCGGCTGCGGCGTATTCTAACTGACGCTGACTTAACGGGCGTTTAAGCCAATCGGTTCGCGATTCACTTTTATCTAATTCCAAACCAAGATAATGCTTGATCATTGCCGCATACCCCATCGACAAACCATGACCAAGAAATGCCATCGCTATTTGCGAGTCGAGCATATTGACCGGGCGACACTGCCCTGCTCTTAAGAAAACTTCTAAGTCTTCAGAGCATGAATGAATCACTTTCAATACATCAGGGTTTTGCAATAACTGCCAAAAAGGCGACAAATCAGCAATCGTTTGTGGATCAATCAGGGCAAGTTGCTCACCGTCATAGATTTGCAATAAACCAAGATTTGGAAATAAGGTACGGGTGCGTACAAACTCGGTATCAATACATACCAGGTCTTTGCTGGATGCCTGTTGGCAATATTGGACGAGTTCATTTTCGTCGCTAATGTAAGAAAACAGCACAATATACTCAGATTAAATAGGTTGCAGGCAAGTGTCGGACGAACGGGCGCAATTGTCAACTGCGAAAAAATGAGCAATTTTGCCACCTACAGGCAAATAAAAAGAGTGGCCTGGGCCACTCTGTTAATTTTTAATAACCACTATGCTGTATTAGCGTAATTCGCGGCGCAGTATTTTACCGACGTTGGTTTTTGGTAACTCGTCACGAAACTCAACCAACTTAGGCACTTTATAACCGGTAAGATTGGCTTTACAGTGTTTAATGATATCTTTTTCACAGACATCACCGTCGGCTTTGGTCACAAAAATCTTCACGATTTCACCGCTGACTTCATGTGGCACACCAATAGCTGCGCACTCATCAATCCCTGGATGAGTAACCACCACTTCTTCAATTTCGTTTGGAAACACATTAAAACCAGAGACTAAGATCATGTCTTTTTTGCGGTCAACAATTCTGAAATAACCACGCTCATCAACACAAGCAATATCACCGGTAGACAACCAACCGTCTTGTAAAATTTCCTCGGTTGCTTCTGGGCGATTGTAATAGCCTTTCATCACTTGCGGGCCTTTGACTTGCATTTCGCCCGACTCGCCCATGGCAACTTCATTACCTTCATCATCAACAATACGAATATAGGTTGACGGTGCTGGGATACCAATAGTGCCATCGTAAGCTTGTAGGTTGTATGGGCTGGTTGTCACCATAGGTGCACACTCAGTTAGGCCGTAACCTTCAAGCATGCGAGTTTTAGTGATTTGCTGCCAGCGTTCAGCCACAGGGCGTTGCACCGCCATGCCGCCGCCGAGTGACACCTTAAGTTTGCTAAAGTCTAAGTCTTTAAAACCAGGAGTGTTCAACAAACCATTGAATAAGGTATTTACCCCAGTCACGACGGTGAATTTGTACTTGCTTAACTCTTTAATAAAACCCGGCATATCTCTTGGGTTGGTGATCAACAGGTTACAGCCGCCCAAGGTAAAGAAGGTTAAGCAGTTCGCCGTTAACGCAAAGATATGATAGAGCGGTAAGGCTGTAACAATGGTTTCTTCACCTGGCACTAACAGCGGCTTTAACGCGCCTTTGGCTTGTTCTAGGTTTGCGACCATATTGCGATGGGTTAACATCGCGCCTTTTGAGACACCCGTTGTACCGCCGGTGTATTGTAAAAACGCTAAGTCTTCACCGTTAACATCGGTTTCTTTAAACAGATTTGCATTGCCTTGTTTGATCACATCATTAAACGCAATGGTATTGGCAAGGTTATACGCTGGTACCATCTTTTTGACATGACGAACCACCATATTGACGACAAAGCCTTTCACCAGACCTAAACGATCACCAAGCGAGGTTAAAATGACATGTTCAACCGGAGTATCATCAATAACCTCTTGCAATGTTTTCGCAAAGTTATCAATGATGACAATGGTTTTTACACCAGCATCTTGTAATTGGTGTTTAAGCTCACGAGCGGTGTACAACGGGTTAACGTTAACGATCGTGATGCCGGCAATCAAGCCACCAAATAACGCGATGGGGTATTGCAATGTATTGGGTACCATGATGGCCAGCTTATCGCCTTTTTTCATGCCCAATTGATTTTGTAAATAACTGGCAAAGCTCTTGGCTTGCTGCAGTAATTCACGATATGTAATGGACACATCCATATTAATGAATGCGGTATTGTCAGCATATTGTTCGGTGTATTTGAAAAACAACTCAGCTAACGATGCGTATTTATCCGCGTCGATGTCAAACGGCACCCCTGCTGGATAGCTTTTCTCAAGCCAGATTCTCTCCACAGCCCATCTCCTGATCACTCGGGTTTTTGCCTTGGCAACCCGTTATTATTGTTGTTGCCATCAACCTAAGTTCGTCGGTTTTAGTGACGTCAAAACGACAGTTTATCGGTTATTTTCTCCGATAATGCCGACAAGTATAGTTGATAGCTAGACATTTGGTTTAGCGGGGTATCATTCCACAACCGCGAGAAAAAGCAAGAGGTACGACCAGAAAAAACATCTGTTTGGATAATTGTTCACCAGTCCAAAAACGAAAATTTAGCCCAGAATCTTCTCTAAAAGTTGACTAAGTTGTTGAGCTTGTTGCATATGTACATGATGGCCACCAGCGAAAGTGATGGTGTTCAAGTTGCGCATTTTTTTGCCAAAAAATGTCAAACCTTGGTCAATCATGGCAAAACCTTTGTCACCTTTTATCAGCGTTACTGGTGCGCTGATCTGACTGACAATGTGTTGTGCTTGTGGCAAGGCGAAGCGCATCAAAGAAACAGTGCGAAGTCTAGGATCTGAACGCCAACGCACGCCGCCATCAACGTCAACCGTTGCACGAGAGACGATTTTTTGCGCTGAATCATAGTCAAGATCGGACACATTCATGCGTGCTTTAACAGCGCTATCTATATCTTTATGCAAGGTCTTATTTTTCTGCGATTGCTTGGCTCGACTTTCAATGCCCTGGCGCAGTAATTTGCCTGGCTCGTCGGTTTCAGTGATCAGGCCAACGGATTCAATCAGCAACAATTGCTCTACTTTTTCGGCAAATGTGCCGGCAAATAAGGTCGACACCATGCCGCCCATAGAGTGGCCAAGTAAAGTTATTTTTTGCAGTTTTAAATGGTGTAACAATTGGTATAGGTCATCAACGTAATCAACAAAATGATAATGCGCGTCGCCACCTCGGTGATCGCTTAAACCATGCCCTGGCCAATCAATGGCAATAAATCGACAGCGGCTTAACAACATCGATTGGCTTTGTTGTAATTGCTCAAAAAGCGGCAGAAAACTGGCGGCATTATCTAACCAGCCATGTAAACAAAGAATGGTTTTGCCATCTGGGTTACCAATCGCAAGACCGTGCAAGCTAATTTGCGGCAAGTCAAAACGTATTGCGCTGATGTCATGATTGTTATTGTTGTTTGCTTTATTAGTCGACACAAATATCTCTTTTAATGATTGGTTTTGTAGTTGTTATCGCTGTTACTTTTGCAGTTGCGTTCGCAGTTACTCTCGCTGTTAACATCGCATTGCACAGCACTCGATAAACATTTTTACTGGCTTTACGGCTGTTCTACCGTAACCGTAGTTGGGTATTGGTGCACTGGCGCATACTGCCAGTAATATGGCGAGTGCCACCACGGAGAATGCATAGTATGCACATTGATTTTAGTGACTTTCTTCCAAAGATATACCCGGTCACTTTTTAACACCGGAAACAAATAGGCATATTCGCCGATGGTGTCATTTTCACCTTCGCCAATGACGCCAACGGCAGTTATTTTTCGTCCTTCAGAGTAAATAACCGGGTCAAGAAACGCCTCGGTAATGACTCGAAATCGCCCTTCACTGCTATTTTTTGTTTTTGGTCGCATGTTTGAATTGAGTGGCATCGACACCACCTCTAATACGGTGCCATTTTCTTTGACATCGATACTGGCAATGATACCGCCCCAGCGTGCCGTTTCGCCAATATAGCCTTGAGGCATGGCACGAACGTCTGCAAAAGGAATCAACCGCGTTGTATCGTTGACTTCTAGGCTATCAGGTATGTTGGCACACCCCGTATTCAACAACGCAATCAGTAAGCTTGTGGCGATGAAACGAACAGAGTTCATGATACGGCTCCTTTAGCTGCTTTCGCCTTAGTTTTGAGTTTGCTGGTATGGGCTGAGCGCAACATACGATATAACGCAAACAAGCCAAACCCACACCAAAATAAGATCCATACGACCTCTGGCAGCATGGTCATTTGCTGCAACGCACTGGCGTCACCAATGGCACGGTTGTCCATCAAATACAACGGCGACTTGATAGCACTTAGCACCACACTTAAGGCGATTAACTGCAATACACCTTTAAGTATACCAAGGTGTTGAATTTTTATGCTCAACGCGAATACGCCGACTAAAATCAGGCAGATAAATAAGGTTAAAAAGTCGCGCACCCAAAAGATGATCGATGCCACAAGCAAGGCCACCAATAGATAACTTAAAACTCGACTAATTTTGTCATGCACGTTAGCCAGTGAAAATATCACCATCGCCCAAATAGCGGCGCCAAAGTAGCCGGCAAAGGCGATAAACATTGGGCTGCCACCTCGAGTGGTACACAAGCCTGCACCGTTAGCAAACAATTGGATTTGCACTATATGACCGCCGCTCAGTAAGGCAGCAATGCCATGGCTTATTTCATGAAAATAGCTTTCTAACCATTCAAAAGGAATTGAAACGATGGGTAGGTACTTGATGACAATGGCCAGCAGAAGCAACAAATAGACATTGGTAAACAGGCGCACAGAGGTGGATGATGTAGTGTTGCTTGATTGACTCATCTCACCTCCTAAATATCATAATTGGTTTATTCGCGACCAGGCAGCTTTTTCCAAGTAACGGTGTCTCGAACATAAACAGGTTGCGCATGTTCGGCATCGACGCCATTGCCTTTGGCAAATTCCGCGGCGCCTAACTTTAACATCGCTAACGCATGTGGGAACTTCACTTTCTCATCAACAACAATATCTCCCAATGAGGCCATTTTGTCTTGATACGAATCCCAAGCACTGCCAGCACCGTGCAAATCATCATTGATCACATCGTCAATATGCGCCTTAATTAAATCCGGTGCCATCACCGCTTCATTTAACAGCGGTTGCATCAGCTGGTTTTCGTCCACTTGAAACAAACCAACGTAGGCTTCGCTCATGCGCGCATCAATAGCAGACAATACGTTGCGGTGAGAAAAATGATCATAAGCTTGTTGTGCCATAGCTTGTAATGTAGAAACACCGACAACGGGTATATCCGCCGCAAATGCCAAACCTTGTGCCACACCAATCCCAATGCGAACGCCGGTAAAACTGCCAGGACCACGACCAAAAATAAGGCCATCCAAATCAGCGATGCTGACCTTGGCTTCTTTTAAGACGTCATCAACCATAGGTAATAGCAACAAACTATGGGATTGCGGGCACA
This sequence comes from Thalassotalea sp. Y01, assembly GCF_012932945.1. Lineage (NCBI taxonomy): Bacteria > Pseudomonadati > Pseudomonadota > Gammaproteobacteria > Alteromonadales > Colwelliaceae > Thalassotalea > Thalassotalea sp. Y01. Next base: position 280,644 of record NZ_JABBXG010000005.1, on the reverse strand, counting down.
TATCAAAACGATGATAAATTTTGTCGTTAAATGATAACGCCACAGATGCGGCTTCGGTCGAGGCGTCGATGGCCAGATAATTCACGTGTGCTCTCTCTTTATTAAAACGGGTGAAAATTAGTTATATTGGCTATTGTAACTTACTTTTTTATATCTTGATGCAGCGATTTTAAAAATTTAACTGCCTGATTTAGCTCACGAGTGCGGCTCATATTTGGCAGTGATGCCAAAAACACCGCACCATATGGACGGTTTACAATTCGCGTATCACAAATCGCCAAAACACCTTTATCGCTGACGTCACGAATCAAACGGCCTACCCCTTGCTTTAAGGAGATTACCGCTTCAGGTAACTGAATTTGCTTAAACGGGTCGCCGCCTTTGCGTCGAACATCATCACTTTTTGCCTGCAATAACGGTTCATCCGGGGCGCTAAACGGTAATTTATCAATCAATACGCAGGTTAAGCTGTCTCCACGTACATCGACCCCTTCCCAAAAACTGGCGGTGCCCAGTAAAACCGCGTGCGGATCATCAATAAACTGATCGAGCAAGGTCGATTTTGCCGTTTGACCTTGCACTAATAAGGTGTTGTCTATCTCTTCACTTAACAACTCGGCGACTTGATTTAACATGCGATAAGAGGTGAATAATAAAAAGCAGTTACCTTTACTGGCATTAATTAATGGAATGGCAATATTTGCCAAGGCCTGGGCTCGATTTCGATCATTATTCTGTGGTAAATAACGAGGCACCAATAATTTTGATTGGCTCTGATAATCAAACGGACTTTCCAGCATCAATTGCTGCGCATTATCTAAGCCCAAAGCTTTAGTAAAATGAGCAAAATCACCATTAACCGACAAGGTTGCCGAGGTGAAAATAAAGGCTCCTTGGCTGCTGTCGGTGTGCTCTGAAAACTTATCCGCTACCGACAACGGTGTTTGGTGCAAGACCACATGACGTCGGGTGGTTTCGTACCACAAGCTCATGCCAAACGCTTGGGTGTCCTGCATAACCTCATATTTGGCCAACAACTCAGTGCAACGTTCAAAACAGTTATCAATGACTTCGCTGCGCGAAATGCACATTTTTAACACATCGTATAAAAACTTTAAATCGTCATAAAGCTGGGCAAAACCGCGAGAAAACTGACTGTATTGTACCTGCTCGCGCCAATTGCCACGACTTGGATCCATGGCAAACAGTAAACGAAAGTCCCCTGCCGAGCGAGCCAGTTTTTCACTGGCTTTGAGCAGTTGCTTAACGTCGGTTAATTCAACACGATACTGCTGCATACAATCGCTGGCCAATTCTAGTAACTGGCGGGTGGAGAATGACTTACCAAAATATTCGCTGGCAATGTCTCCTATTTGATGCGCCTCATCAAACACCACAACATCCGCTTTTGGGATCAGCTCGCCAAAGCCGGTGTCTTTTAACGCCATATCGGCAAAATATAAATGATGGTTTACCACCACTAAGTCCGCATCGATGGCTTTTTCACGGGCTTTAACCAAATAACAGGCGTCATAATCAGGGCAATTACGACCGAGGCAGTTATCGACGGTCGAAGTGATCAATGGCAAAATCATCGAATCTTCACTAACCTCAGTTAACTCGCCAATATCACCGCGTTCGGTGCGACTTGACCATTCTCTAACCTTAACCAGATCGTTCAAGCCTTGGCTGTCTAATGTCACCGCTGATTTTTGTCGACGCTCCGGTGCACTGGAGAAATTTTCCTCCAAACGAAACGAACATAAATAGTTCGAGCGGCCTTTTAATAACGCCACTTTAACACCAGACTGCAAAGCGTTTTTTACGACCGGCAAGTCTTTATGGAACAGTTGCTCTTGCAGGTTTTTGGTCCCCGTTGAGACAATAACTTTTTTACCACTGAGAATGCTTGGCAATAAATAAGCAAAGGTTTTACCGGTACCTGTTCCTGCCTCCACAACCAAATGTTGCTGTGTTTCTATGGCTCGGGCCACATGGTTGGCCATATCCAATTGCGCTTGGCGTGGCTTAAAACCGTCAATGACTTTCGCCAGAGCACCTTGCTCGGCAAAAGATTCGTGAACGCTTTTGATAAATAAAGTCTGACTACTCAACCGCTTATGTCTGCATATTGGAATGGTTTATGCTGAGCATTATAACAAGGTTAATGCGCTTTTATAATGCTAAACAACAACAATAATCTGTGAACAAATATTTCAACAACGCCCTTCATTTTTGGTTAAGTCAGCTGTATAAATATGACAATATGATGAATTAATATTAAATAGAACCAACTAGGGGTTGCGCTAAAATTTTCACATGATAAAGTGTTAATCAAAGGTTAATAGCAAGTCTTTGCAGCGTATTCTGTTAACTTTATTGATAAACGAATATAAGCAATTACATTTTAATACAAGAGAGACTCTTGTGATCTTGATTAAAATGAGACTAGTATAAAGAGCAAGCACAACACATGAGTCGTGCCTCAATAGCTAAGAGAATATTATGAATAACTTGAACTTACACCATCATCACCACATTTGCGGTTAGCCCTCAGGTTATTCGCTGAGGGGCTATGGGCTCTTCAGCAAGGTAAATAATACCCGCCCCGAAAGAGTCCAAACTTTCGGGGCTTTTTTATGAGTTAAATAAAAGCCCACGAAATTTGCTAACGACATAGAACAATCAGGTGAAAACACCATGACACTAGATAAAAATAGATTAACCATTGCAATACAAAAATCCGGCCGTTTGAGCGATGAATCGCAAAAGCTCTTTAAATTATGCGGCATGAAACTCAACTTAGCGGATCGTAAATTACTCGCTCATGTCGCCAATATGCCGATCGATATTATGTTGGTGCGTTCATCAGACATCCCAGGGTTAGTCATGGATGGCGTATGTGACCTTGGTATTGTTGGCGACAACTCGCTAGAAGAGCACGCTCTGCAACGTCAATTAACCCAAGAAGCCAGCGAGTATGAAAAAATCTGCTCGTTACAATTTGGCGGTTGTCGTTTATCCATTGCTGTGCCAGAAGAGTTCGATTATCAAGGTATTGCCAGTCTTGATGGTTTGCGTCTTGCCACTACCTACCCAAGGTTATTAAATCGTTTTGCAACAGACAATGGCATTTCTTTTGAAATTGCCAAGCTAAATGGCTCAGTTGAAGTAGCGCCGCGAGTTGGCTTGGCCGATGGCATTTGCGATTTGGTATCAACCGGTACCACGCTAGAAGCCAATGGCTTAAAAGAAGTGGAAGTCATTTACACGTCAAAAGCCGCATTAATTAAGGGCCCAAATACCCTTTCATCAACCAAACAACAAACCATCGATACGCTATTACCTCGCATCAAAGGTGTTTTAAAAGCACGTGAAAGCAAATACATTATGTTGCACGCACCAAAAAATCGACTAAATGATGTTTCAGCCTTGTTGCCAGGCAGCGAGACACCAACGGTATTGCCTTTAGCAGAGCGCGATGATCTGGTTGCCGTTCACATGGTCAGCAGCGAGACCATCTTTTGGGAAACCATGGAACAACTTAAAGCACTGGGTTGTAACTCCATCCTTGTCATGCCAATTGAAAAGATGATGGGGTAAGCCATGATCACCTGGTCTCAACTTAGTGCTAATGACAAGCAAAAAACTCTAGCACGCCCTGCAATTAGTGACAGCAATACACTGCGAGACAATGTCGCTGATATCATTAATAAGGTCAGACGCAACGGCGATGACGCCCTATTTGCACTGACCCAAAAATTTGACGGCGTAAGCTTAGCGACTTTACGCTTGACCGACAAAGCGGTTGTCAAAGCAACGCAAAGCTTATCGGCAGAACGCAAACTGGCAATCCAAACCGCCTACAGTCAAATTGAAGCATTTCACAGCGCGCAAAAGGCACAAGATATTCGGGTCGAAACCATGCCTGGTGTTGAATGCATCTTAAAAACAGAAGCCATCGACAGTGTCGGTTTGTACATTCCCGCTGGTTCAGCACCGCTGCCATCGACAGTGTTAATGTTAGGCGTTCCAGCAAAGCTTGCGGGTTGTCGCCGTGTAGTATTGGTATGCCCACCTGACAAAAATGGTGATATTGCCGATGAGATTATATACGCTGCTAAGTTGTGCCAAATAGGTGAGATTTATACCATTGGCGGCGCGCAAGCAGTGGCGGCATTGGCTCTGGGTACCAAGTCGATAGCAGCGGTAAATAAGGTGTTTGGCCCTGGCAATCGATTTGTCACCGAAGCCAAATCACAATTATCGCAACAGGTGCCAGGCTTTGCCATAGATATGCCTGCGGGGCCGTCAGAATTATTGGTTATTGCCGATGACAGTGCCAACCCAGCCTATGTTGCTGCCGACCTATTATCGCAGGCGGAACATGGTATAGACTCACAAGTTATTCTGCTAAGCGACAGTGAATCGGTTGCCAAAACGGTAAAACAACACGTCGAGTCACAATTGCAAAGCCTGTCTCGTAAAGCGATTGCCGAGCAAGCACTTAAGCAAAGCCGCTTTATTGTGACCGACTCTTTGCAACAAGCCGCCGAAGTATCCAACCTTTATGGGCCAGAGCATTTGAGCATTCAAACACGCGATAATGACACGTTATTGACACAGCTGCGTGGCGCAGGTTCTATCTTTGTTGGCGACTTTACCCCTGAATCGGCTGGTGATTACGCCAGTGGCACTAACCATGTGCTACCCACCTATGGCTATTCAAAGGTATTGTCGTCTCTGAGTTTGGCTGACTTTTCCCGTCGTTATACGGTACAAACGTTAAGCCGACAAGGCCTTACCGCGTTGGCGCCAACCATCGTCGAGTTAACCGATGCTGAAGGTTTAGATGCCCATCAGCGTGCCGTCACCATTCGAGTTAACCAAGAGGTGGAACGTAAGTTAGCGAGTGAATTGGCAGCAAAGCCAAAAGACCAAGACCAAGACCAAGACCAAGACCAAGACCAAAATAACGCGCCCATCAAGGACAATACGACACAGGACGCAACTGCACAGGACAAAGCCGATGAGTAATGTTGACGATAAAGCCTCACGCCTTAACCAGTATCAAAACAACCTTGAGGTCTGTCAGGCGCAAAAGCTTGCCAATAAATTAGTGCGCCGCGACATCAAAGATATGGTGCCTTATCAATCGGCAAGACGTGAACAATCCCAAGGTAAAGTCTGGCTCAATGCCAATGAAGCCGGTGACAGTAGTACAATAAGACTGTCTTTAGATGCGCTCAATCGCTACCCAGACTTCCAACCGCAAGCCTTGATTGATGCCTACAGTGACTATTGCAACATCGACAATCGATATTTGCTCGCTACTCGCGGCGCTGATGAAGGTATCGAAGTGCTTATTCGCACTTTTTGCCAATCGGCACAAGACAGTATTTTAATTTGTCCACCGACCTATGGCATGTACGCTATCAGCGCCGAAGCCCACAATACTCATGTGCGTCACGCACCGCTGTTAACAGACAACATGCAATTAGATATTAGTGCCATAAGGCAACACGTTGGCAAGGTGAAATTGGTGTTCATTTGTTCTCCTAATAACCCTACTGGTAACAACATCGACTTGGTCGACATTGTTACCACACTCGAATTATACAAGGACAGCGCTTTGGTGGTGGTTGATGAAGCCTATATCGAATACTGCCCGGAACAAACCTTAGTACCATTACTGCATAAATATGCCAACTTGGTAATATTGCGTACCTTAAGTAAGGCCTTTGCTCTGGCCGGTTTGCGTTGCGGTTTTACGCTAGCGAATCCCCCCATCATTGACCAGTTGTGCAAAGTGATTGCGCCCTACCCAATCAGCCAACCCGTTGCCATGATTGCTAGCCAAGCACTGACGCAACGCAGTGATATGCAAAATAGAGTGGCAAGCTCCAAGCAACTTAGAGATAAAACCCAAGACTTTTTGCAACAACAACCTTGGCTGGTGCAACTATTTGAGTCAAACAGCAATTATTTACTGTTTCGTGTCGATAATAGCCAAGCGTTATTTACCAGCTTGCTTGAGCAAGGGGTGGTCATTCGTAACCAATCCAAACAGCTTGGGCTGGATGATTGCCTTAGAGTCAGTATTGGCAGTGAAGCCGAGTTACAACAATTTTTCATCGCCGTATTAAGCTTTAACGAGCAGTTCTATGGCACCAGTACCGCCAATCTATTTAATAAAGAAACACAGGAATAACCATGAGTCAGGCCCTCGATTTTATAAAAAACAACAGCAATATTTTATTTATCGACCGCGACGGAACCTTGATAGAGGAACCGCCAATCGATAAGCAAGTCGACAGTTTGGCAAAACTGGTGTTTGAACCATCGGTAATTCCGGCTCTATTGCAACTGCAAACCGCGGGCTACATTCTGGTGATGGTATCGAACCAAGATGGCTTAGGCACAAGCAGCTATCCTCAAGCCGACTTTGACCAGGCTCACGATAAAATGATGGCGTTATTTGCATCACAAGGTGTGCAGTTTGCTGATGTGCTTATTTGCCCACATTTTGATGAAGATAACTGCAGTTGTCGTAAGCCTAAACTCGGTTTGGTCAGCGATTACTTGCAGCAGCAGAAAATAAATTTTGCTAACTCGTTTGTTATTGGTGATCGAGACACCGATGTGCAATTGGCCAGCAACATGGGCTTGCGAGCTTTTAAATACGATAGACAGCAAGTTAACTGGAATGATATCTGCAATCAGTTACTGCGCAATGACCGTATTGCCAGCGTTACCCGTACCACCAAAGAAACCGACATTCATGTTGAGGTAAACCTTGATCGCCAAGGTGGCTCACAAATAAGCACCGGCATCGACTTTTTCGATCACATGCTTGATCAAATCGCCACCCACGGTGGTTTTTACCTCAATTGTCAGGTAATGGGCGACTTGCATATAGACGATCATCACAGCGTTGAAGACACCGCGTTAGCGTTAGGTGAGGCACTAAAACAAGCCCTTGGTAATAAGCGTGGTATCGACCGCTTTGGTTTTGTGTTGCCGATGGATGAGTGTCGAGCCGAGTGCAGCATTGATTTATCTGGCCGACCGCATATCGAGTTTAACGCCGAGTTTAGCGACAACCGTGTTGGTGAAATGTCGACGCAAATGGTCAGTCACTTTTTTAAAAGTTTGACCGATGCCATGGCCGTCACCCTGCACCTTTCGACCAGCCAAGGTAACTGTCATCATCAAGTGGAAAGTTTATTTAAAGTGTTCGGCCGTGCGTTAGGCCAAGCCATTAAGGTCAGTGGAGACGCATTACCAAGCTCAAAAGGCGTTTTGTAATGGTTGCCTAGCGATATCTCAGCTTAGCTATTTAAACGTTAGCTGGTTAGGCTTTAGCGATATGTGCATTAACATAGTTTTTATATAGGAAAACACCACGTGATAACAGATTCCGACATCAATACATCAACGCCAGACGCGCTGATCATCGATACCGGTTGTGCCAACATCAATTCATTGAAGTTTGCCTTGCAGCGCCTCGGTTATAACATCGTAGTCAGTGATGATCACGACGCCATAAAAGCCGCTAAAAAAGTGTTTTTACCTGGCGTTGGTGCCGCCGCCTACGCGATGGCAGGAATCAAACAAAAGCGTCTCGACGCCTTGGTTCCAACACTAAGCCAACCTTTGCTCGGTATTTGTTTGGGAATGCAATTATTAACCAACCAATCGACTGAAAATGAACAAGCGACTGATTGTTTAGGCATTATTGATAGCCAGATAAACGCGATAGAGAACACCACAGAGCAGGCTTTACGCATGCCTCATATGGGCTGGAACAACCTGGGTTCTATCGCCAATTCGCCGCTGTTTACTGGTATTACTGAGCAAGATTACTTTTATTTTGTGCATAGCTATTGTGCTCCTGTAGGCGATACAACCCTTGCCCAGTGTCACTATGGCCAAACGTTTTCTGCAAGCTTAGTTCGCGATAACTTTTATGGGGTGCAATTTCACCCTGAGCGCTCCGGTAAAAGCGGAGCCAAACTTCTCAAAAACTTTATGGAGAATTGCTGATGATCATTCCGGCAATTGATTTAATCGATGGTAAAACCGTACGCTTATATCAAGGTGATTACGGTCAAAAAACCGAATATAAACAAACGCCAGAAGCGCTTGTGGAACAGTACTTTAGCGATGGTGGTCAACGTTTACACTTGGTTGATTTAGACGGTGCAAAAAACAGTGATAATCGTCAAACCAAACGGTTAAGTGAGATCATTGCCATGGCACCTATGCCTGTGCAAGTTGGTGGTGGTGTGCGTAAGCAAAAAGACGTCGACACCTTGCTTGAACTCGGCGCCAGTGCCGTGGTGATCGGCAGTTTGGCGATCAAACAACCACAGTTGGTTAAAGATTGGTTGCAGCAATACGGCAAGCAACGCATTGTCTTAGCGCTGGATGTGCAAATAAATGAGCTTGGTGAAAAACGCTTACCGACCCACGGTTGGATCGAACAAAGCGAGCAAACCTTAGAGCAATTAATTCGCTTTTACGGCGCCGACAATATCGCTCAGATTTTATGTACCGACATTTCCAAAGACGGCACCTTGCAAGGCTCTAATGTCGACTTATATCAACAAATGAAACAAGCCTTCCCACAAATATTCTGGCAAGCATCTGGCGGCATTGGCAGCTTAAATGACATCAAACAAGTCGCTACATCTGGCGCCGATGGTATTATTTTAGGTCGTGCCTTATTAGAAGGTAAATTTACCGTCAAGGAGGCTATCACATGCTGGCAAGACGCATAATTCCTTGTTTAGATGTTCGTGATGGCGTGGTGGTCAAAGGCGTCAAATTTCGCAATCATGAAATCATCGGTGACATCGTACCGCTAGCACAGCGCTACGCCGCCGAAGGTGCCGATGAATTGGTATTTTACGATATTACCGCCAGCTCAGATGCCCGTGTTGTAGATAAAAGCTGGGTTGAGAAAATAGCCCGCGTTATCGACATTCCCTTTTGTGTCGCCGGTGGCATCAAAACCGAGCAAGATGCGCAAACCTTGTTAGCGATGGGCGCAGATAAGATTTCAATTAACTCACCGGCGCTAAACGACCCGGATTTGATCTCACGCTTAACGGCACAATTTGGTCAACAATGTGTGGTGGTTGGCATTGACTCGTATTTTGATCAAGACACAGGTCAATATCAAGTATACCAATACACTGGTGATGAAAGTAAAACCGCCAAAACCCGATGGAATACTCATGACTGGGTCAAAGAAGTGCAACAACGTGGCGCCGGCGAAATCGTACTAAATGTGATGAACCAAGATGGCGTGCGCCAAGGTTACGATATAAAACAGCTGAGTTCGGTGCGAGCGGTGTGTAAAATACCCCTTATCGCCTCAGGTGGCGCCGGTACGATGGCGCACTTTAAAGAGGCCTTTATTGATGCCGATGTTGATGGTGCGTTAGCGGCGAGCGTGTTTCATAAAGGCATCATAGACATAAACGATTTAAAAGATTACCTACGCGGGCAAGGCATTGCCATGCGCAGCTAGCGCAAGCGCCGCGGCTAAGAGCTAACCATATTAAAGGAAACAACATGCTTGTAACGAACCATAATATCGATTCACTTTCCTGGGACAAAATGGATAATCTTGTCCCAGCAATCGTTCAGCACGCCGATACCGGTAACGTATTGATGCAAGGTTATATGAGCCAAGAGGCGTTAAGTGCAACGTTATCCAACAATAAAGCCACCTTTTTTTCTCGCTCAAAACAGCGTCTATGGCAAAAAGGTGAATCCTCAGGCAATACCTTAGATGTAGTTAGAGTCGTCGCCGATTGTGACCTAGACAGCCTGTTGATATTGGCACGGCCTCATGGACCAACGTGCCACTTAGGCACAGATTCATGTTTTCCAGAGCAAGATATAGCGGATAAAAACTTCCTTGCTTACCTAGAGCAGGTCATACAATCACGCAAAAACGACAAACCGGAAGACAGTTATACAGCGAAATTATTAGCCAGCGGTACCAAACGCTGTGCGCAAAAAGTTGGTGAAGAAGGCGTCGAAGTCGCACTTGCTGCTGCCACCAACGACCGTGACGAGTTGCTTAATGAGTGTGCGGATTTGTTTTATCACAGCTTAGTTTTGCTTGCTGAGCAAAATGTTGATTTAAAAGAAGTGATGAAGGTATTACAATCACGCCATCAATAATATTTTAAATGCATCCCCAATGAGTAAGACAATGTACTGGCAGGCTAAGACTTTTCAACAGTTGAGCACCAACGAGCTTTATGACGCGTTAAAATTGCGAGTCGATATTTTTGTGGTTGAACAAGAGTGTTACTACCCCGAACTTGATGATGCCGATCGCCATCCACAAACCTTGCATTTGCTAGCCTATGATGATGACACCCTAGCCTGTTATTTACGCATTTTGGCAAAAGGCGTGTCTTATGATGATTACGTCAGTATTGGCCGTGTTGCTACCGCCGAGAGTCACCGTGGGCGTGGTCTGGGTAAAGAGATGATGGTTCAGGCATTAGAGTTGTGCAACCAGCATTTTGCTGGACAAGATATCAAAATTTCTGCGCAGCAATACCTAGAAAAGTTTTATCAAGACTTAGGGTTTGCTACCGTCTCAGAGATGTACCTCGAAGACGGTATTCCACATATTGGCATGCTCAAGCCGTGTCAGCCTGTTTAACTTGCATTGTGTTTTTCAAGGCTCAATTTTTAAAGCTAGCTGGGTAGCAACTAGATCGATAATTTGTAAATCACATGAATGGTTTTTGATATCTCGATAAACTGCGGCTCAAAGACTGTAATCGGCGCCGCTTTGCGAGCAAACGAACCGTATTGTACGTATCTGTCGGCAACCGCAAATGACGCTAAGGCATTGTTAAATGAGCCGCTATCATTGATAGCAAACACCGACTCAATATCAACCCCTAACCCTTTCGCCAAACGTTGCGCTTTTAGTTTGGCTTTCTTGCCCGCGTCAAATACTAGCTCGGCGCTGATCTGTTCGCGTTCGCTATGATCAAAACGTGATTCGATGTCTTGCACATGTTCAGCCTTATACAAAATATTGACGATGTCGCTGTATTGGCTTAACTCAGACAGTTCAAGTTTAAATGCCTGCCTGACTTCATAACCCAGTATATCCAACGAGTTATAATCATCATCACGTTTGCGCTTTGCCCGTTTACTGATTTCAAACGAGGTGATTTGTTCAGTTTTTATGCCAAGCTTGGTTAACTGCTCAAGCATTGTGGTAACACTCATATGCAGTTGTTCACTGGCGACATCCGCTTGATTGTCGAAGGTTAACAACTGAAACGATAGACTTGCTTGATTCGGTTGCACTTGACGCTCGCTTGTCACCTCAACCGTCACAAACGGAAATTCCGGTAGAGCTTGTGCTGCTGTTTGCATTGCTGTGATTGACATCAACCAAAATAAAACCACAATAACACCATGGGTCGTTTTCATACTGTGTCCTTTTTATTGGTAAATTACATTGTCTGATTGACGCGCTGTTAGCTATAGGTAATTGATACTGTCTACGATTGCAGCGATAAAGACGGTGTATGAAAATGCTTACCGTTGTGAATCAGCATCATTCATGCACTTCATCACATTGATGCACATGTTCGTTATTTAATAACGCCAACACCGTATTACCATTGGCATATAAATCCACATACTGGCCTTCTCTGGTTTCGTCCAATAACGGCTCCGCCAGCAAATATTGCTCAACCTCTTCAAACGCCAGCAATTGCAAATTCTTATCGCAAAACTCAATAAACCACATGTCCTTTTCTTTGATCAAACGGCCGGTCACAACCTGATTGGCATAAAGCGTCTGCTGTTGATCAGCAAACACGTGTTGCTGCTCTTGAAAGTACTCACTGACTTGCTGATTAAAGGCATCAATTTTAGCGGCATCGTCGATGGCAGCAATGGCATTAAATTGCATCGGGCGCTTATTAACCGCTTGAAATTCCGGCAATGTCATACTGGCAAGCTGCCCAGCATCTTCAATTTGCGAACCGTCTGTTACCGGTTGTTCAAGTACCACCACATCAAGTTTTTTCACCGCCACGGTATCCAACTGCTGCTTGAGTTGGTCAAACAGTGGCACCGCAACGACAAACATCAATGCCGCAAAACCAGCCACTTTAAACAACGACCAACTTTGGTATTTGTGATGTAACCGAGTACTTATATCGTCGCTGTTTTGCATACGAGCAGACAGGTCATCCTTTATCTGTTGTTGCTGCTTGCCACTCGCCTGATTGGCTTGCTTACGACCTTGGTATAGTGCATCGAGTTGTTGTTCAAATTTATCATTGTGGTTACTCATGGTAACCTCCTAAAAGCTGTTTAAAGGTGTTGCGGGCATAACGCAACCGAGATTTGATGGTTTCTGATTTTTCTTGGCAAATCTCACTGATCTCGATAATTGAAAAGCCTTCTTGTTGCAATACAAATGCTTCACGTTGAGCAAATGGCAGATTGGCTAAAACGTTATTAAAGGCCTGTTGTAAATCGGCATCTTGCTCGAGTGTTTGCAAACTCTCTTGATTTGCCACGTGTACTTCATCAAGTGTTTCAAACTGCCAACGTTGTTGGCTTCGTAACTCATCAATTAACGCATTACGAGCAATACGATACACCCAGGCTTTACCACTATTACCGCCTTTATCAACAAATAAAGTTGCCTTGTCCAACACTTTTAGCCAGGTAATTTGAGTGATGTCTTGCGCCAGTGTTTTATCACTTTGGCTAAGCACGTAATGAAACACATCTTGATGTAAACGATCGACCAACAGATGCAGTGCTGTTTCGTCCTGTCGCTTGGCAAATGCTCGAATCAATTGCTCGTTAGAGGCCGACGATAGTCCGTGCAATGCTTGCCGTAAGCCTTGCCAAAACGAGGTGCGGGTATTCGCGCTAGCGTTATCCATATCGCGCCCCGCATCTCGTCTTGACCAACGTAAAGAGGATATTTTGATCAAAGGCAATCCCTTTTATCGACTTGTTATTATTCTAATAATCAACAGATTATCACCTAACCATTAGCCTGGTCTAATGTAAAATCTAGCTGCACTGTCATACCATGTTGTGCAACCGGTTGACCGTCAACGAGCTTGGCTTTGTACTTCCATTTTTTCAGTGCCCGCTTGGCCTCTTTATCAAAGGTACGCTTAGGGTTAGACTCTAATATTTCAATATTGGTTACCGTCCCAAGCTCATTAATACTAAACGATAAGATCACCCAGCCCTCTTTACCTTCACGCGCCGCAATTGCGGGATACTTAGGCGATACGCGCACAATGGGTCGCGCCTCATGGTCCGCCATAACAAAATTATCCATACCGTCCAATGATGTATCGTCCATACTCGGTCCAGGTACGGATATATCGATATCAATACCTTGCGATGTACTTACCACAGGTGCTGGTGATGGTGGCGTTGTTCTTGGCTCTGGCGGCGGCTTTATTTTTCTTTTATTGGTTTTCACTGTGCTGTCTTTGGGTGGCTCGACAAACTCAATGGGCGTGTAAGCTAATGGTTTATTAACTCCACCTTGCTTTGGTGTGACTAACGAGGCCATGACCACAAATAGTGCGAATACAACCATACTGGTGATGGTTAACAAAGATACGAGTTTTTTCATCTTATTCTCCTGCCTGGAACATCTATGTTTAGGGCCATGCCCTGGTGATGGTCTGGTACCAGTCAGCGCGCAAAACATCCTGTTTTACTCATCGCCTTCAGCTCATGCATTATGTTAACGCTTTGCCAAACGCCATATTAATAACCTTATTAAACATCATATAAATGGTTTTGTTTATGGCACTTAATGAAGTGGATGCACTGTTATAGAAAAAACGCTGGAGCATTAAGAAAGGGGTTAAAGAAAGTTAAATAAATTTAAACAAATTTGCAAAACATTTATATTATTTTTTACCAAAGTCGATACGCACAGACATACCTTCTTGACGTACGGTTTTGCCATCGATAACTTTGGCCTGATATTTCCAACGCTGTAATGCGTCAATAGCGGCTTGATCAAATATTTCTGGTGGGCTGGCATCAAGTACTTCAATGTTTTCGATTTTGCCGTAACGATTGACCGCAAATTTCAGCTTTACCCAACCGCGAATCTGTTCTCGGGCGGCTTCAATGGGGTAACGCGGTAAAGCACGATAGATTGGTCTTGCGTCGTTATCTTTAATGGCACCAACCGCAAACTCTTGCGACTCAAGTGAGCCATCAACGTCGATTTGAGGCATAGTGACATTCGGCAACTTGGTTTTGGTACTCACTTTTGGCATATCAACGGCAATCAAGCCACTGGGTTTTTGTAATGGTTCAGGTGGTGGATCGAGTATGCGTTTTTTCCGGGCGACGGCAGAGTCTTCAGGTAGTTTAACGATGGTAATTATGGGATTGTCTTCAACTTCTTCAATATAGACCTCTTCTGTGGCAACCAGAGACGCCATGATCGCGAACAGGGCGAACGAGATGAATGCTCCTAAAATAATTGGCACAAAAAACTTCACTTCTCCCCCATATCTTGTCTTTATTGATTCAGCTTGCCTGGCTATAAAGCTCTCCCGCAGAAAATGGTGCTATAAGTATAGCCCTAGATGCTAAAAGCCAAAATATCTTGCAAAAAATGCAGAAACTGGTTTTCGGAAAGATTGCTTTGCACTAACATAGTAACCGATATTCATTAACGAGAACAAAAACTTATGCAAACAGCTTCTTTAGCCATTACTGGCTTTTATACAGGCATACTCGCGATCTTATATATTGCCCTGTCCTTCAAAGTCATTGGCCAGCGTCGTAACAAGCGTGTCGGTATTGGTGATGGCGGTGGTGAACACCCAGAGCTGGCTCAAGCGATACGTGTGCACGCGAACTTCATTGAGTACGTGCCAATTGCTTTATTACTATTAGCAATTTACGAATTGGGCGGTGGCAATGTAATGTTTGTACACGCCTTTGGTGGTTTATTGGTAACCGCTCGCTTTTTACATGCCATAGGCCTTGGCAAGAGTATTGGTACCTCATGGCAGCGTTTCGCCGGCACATTAAGCACTTTTATAATTATTTTGGTTCTGGCGATTATGAACATTATTGCCATATTCTAACGACAAACGTCTCAGATAACATTTAAATTCGTCCTTAGGAGCTTGTCAGGAAAGTGATAACGTCACAAATTTTTTTGATGGAGAATGACTACATCTGCATCCATTTGCTTTGTTCTAACTTCCCTGACAAAGCTCTGAACTGTTCAAATAATTATTTTAATTGGTATTAGTACTCGATAGCAGGAGCAGTTTCATCTCGTTCCAACGACGGTTAATTTCACTGCTACACCAATACAAACTAGGTACAAATATCAAGGTGATAATCATCGCCATTAAAACGCCGTAAGCAAGAGAAACGACCATAGGGATCAAAAACTTTGCCTGTACCGATTGCGCGGATAACATTGGCAAAAGACCAACAAAGGTGGTTACTGAGGTTAGTACTATAGGCCTAAAGCGCAGCTTACAGGCATTCAACACCGCTAGTTTGCAATCTAAGCCTTGCTGTTTAAAGCGATTTATTGCATCAACTAAGACGATATTGTCATTGATCACCACCCCGGATGCCGCAAGTATACCCAGCATGGAAAACATGCCGTAGCTGACATCATGAATAAGATGGCCAAGCAAGGCGCCAACAAAAGCGAATGGAATGGCCACCATAATCAGTAATGGTTGTAAGTATGATTTAAACGCTATGGCAATTAAGATGTAGGCGAATAAAATCGCCAGACCTTGATACACCATGACCGTTTGCGTAAATTCATCTTCCTCTTGATTGCTATCGCCTAAGCCAAAATTCACTTGTGGATGCTGCTTTCTAAATTGACGGAGGTAGTTTTCGTATAAGTCATTGAGAATAATACGGCGATCATCACCGGAATATTTTGCAGTTCTTTACAAAAACGCTTCTATTCGTTTTTTGACTAGATAAAGTAAGATAAATAATAAGGTAATACAGAATAGAAATGAGTCGTGGATATGCAAATGGCTTGAATCAATCTTTGCCAAGACTCCTTGCTAGCCGAGAAGTATAAATGCATAAGTTCAGACAATAAAAAAGGTCAGAGTAATTCATTACTCTAACCTTTTTCTAATTCTTGGCGTTTAGCGATTTATTACGCTAACTGCTCAGCAAGCTCAGCGCTTACTTGATCAACAGGCTTAGTACCGTCGATGGTGATATATTTGCAGTTACCGGCGTTAGCTTCGGCTTGATAGTAATCTACTAGCGGCTTGGTTTGCTCGTGGTAGATACCTAAACGCTTACGAACGGTTGCTTCTTCGTCGTCTGGACGAACCACTAAGTCTTCGCCAGACACATCGTCTTTGCCTTCAACTTTAGGTGGGTTGTATACGATGTGGTAAACACGACCAGAGCCTGGGTGCACACGACGGCCGCCCATACGTTGGACGATAACTTCATCAGCTACGTCAAATTCAATAACAGAATCAACAGAGACACCATTTTCTTTCATTGCGTCGGCCTGTGGAATAGTACGCGGGAAACCATCAAGCAAGAAACCGTCTTTACAGTCGTCTTGAGCGATGCGTTCTTTAACCAAACCAATGATTAACTCATCAGAAACCAATTGACCAGCATCCATAACTTTTTTCGCTTCCAAACCCAGCTCCGTACCAGCTTTGATCGCCGCACGTAGCATGTCGCCTGTTGAAATTTGTGGAATACCGTATTTGCTCATCAAAAATTGAGCTTGAGTACCTTTACCAGCACCCGGTGCACCTAAAAGAATAATGCGCATAAACAGACCTTTAAATGTCGTAACTCAGACACGAATTGCATCGGAGTCAAAAATTTATATTTATAAAAACGCAATGATACTTGCTGACCAGTTTGCAAACAAGTGTTTCAACCCAAATGTTTCATAAAAGGTTCATCTTTTTCCAATAAGATTTGCGGTAAGTCAGCAAAAATAAACGACGAGCAACACAATAGTGATAAAACTCAATGGCTCACGAGCCATTGTCTGACAATAAAAAGGCCAGCATTTGCTGACCTTTTACGCGATTTAACCGTCGGCTTATTGCCGAAACGCCCCTGTTAAGGCGTTACTTGGTTAAGCTCATCATCAATTTGTTAAGTTTGCTAACAAACGATGCTGGGTCTTTCAAACTGCCGCGTTCCGCGAGCATAGCTTGTTCGAATAAAACCTCAGTCCACTCGTTGAATTTGTCTGCATCACTTTCATCGGCAATGTGTTTGACCAAATCGTGTTCGGCGTTGATTTCAAATATAGGTTTGCTTTCAGGCACTTCCTGACCAACTGATTGCATCAATTTGATCATTTGACTGCTCATGTCTTGCTCATCGGTAACAATACACGCCGGTGAATCGGTTAGGCGATGGGTAATACGAACATCCTTTACTTTGTCACCTAGGCTGTCTTTAAGGCGACCGATCACTGAATCAAACTCTTTTTCCAGCTTCTGTTGCGCTTCTTTAGTTTCCGCGTCGTCCATGTCGCCTAAGTCTAGGTCACCGCGAGTTACCGAAGAGAACTGTTTTGAATCAAAATCAGTGAAGTGACTCATCAACCATTCATCGATACGATCGCTCATCAATAATACTTCGATGCCCTTCTTACGGAACACTTCTAAATGCGGGCTGTTTTTCGCCGCTTCAAAACTGTCGGCAACGACATAGAAAATTTTGTCCTGATCTTCAGGCATACGCTCTATATAATCAGTTAACGATACATTTTGCACCGCACTGTCAGTGTGCGTCGAGCTAAAGCGCAATAGCTTGCCAATGGCTTCCTTGTTGGCCATATCTTCAGCTGGGCCTTCTTTTAGAACTTGACCAAACTCATCCCAAAAGGACTGGTATTTTTCAGCGTCTTTTTTACCCAGCTTGTCTAACATACCCAATACGCGTTTTGTACAACCTTTGCGCATCGCTTGGGTAACTTTGTTATCTTGCAAGATTTCACGCGATACATTCAACGGTAAGTCGTTTGAATCAAGTAAACCTTTAACAAAGCGCAGGTAAGTTGGCATAAATTGTTCAGCGTCGTCCATTATAAACACACGTTGTACGTATAACTTTAAGCCGTGTTGGCGCTCGCGGTTATACATATCAAATGGTGCTTTGCTTGGTACGTACAATAGCGAAGTGTATTCTGTGTTACCTTCAACCTTATTGTGCGCCCATAAAAGCGGCTCAGCAAAGTCATGTGATACATGCTTATAGAACTCTTTGTACTCATCATCAGACACATCCGATTTTTCACGAGTCCAAAGTGCTTCGGCTTTGTTCACTCCTTCCCATTCAGCTGGTTTTGCTTCAATAGCAGGACGAATAACATTGCCTTCTTCATCTTTTTCTTCATCCACTGCATCAACAGCTGGAGTCAGCATCTCAACTGGAATTGAGATGTGATCTGAGTATTTGGTGACAATTGACTTTAAGCGCCAATCATCTAGGAATTCTTTTTCATCTTCTTTTAACACCAAGATGATGTCAGTACCGCGGTTGGCCTTTTCAATGTTTTCAACGCTAAAATCACCTTCACCAGCTGAAGTCCACTCAACACCATCGGCTGCGTCTGTGCCGGCAGCACGGGTACGCACAATCACTTTATCAGCAACAATAAAAGCAGAATAAAAACCAACACCAAACTGACCGATAAGTTGCGAGTCAGACGCTTGATCGCCTGACAAACGTGAGAAGAAATCCGCTGTACCTGATTTGGCAATGGTACCTAGGTTGGCAATAACATCATCACGAGTCATACCGATACCATTATCAGAAATGGTGATGGTATTGGCATCACTGTCCGCAGACACACGCACACGCAAGTTACCGTCACCTTCATAAAGATCGGCATTTTCTAGCGCTTTAAAACGTAATTTATCGGCAGCATCTGCCGAGTTTGATACTAACTCACGTAGGAAAATTTCTTTATTAGAATAAAGTGAGTGGATCATAAGCTGCAGAAGTTGTTTAACTTCTGTTTGAAAACCGTGAACTTCTTTATGACTTTGGTCAGACATAAAAAACATCTCCTGAGAATACACTTAACAACACACCGCAAAACAGCAATAACACCTTATGTTAGGCATCTCACTGTGCGGTAACAGATGAAAATTAAGTGGGGATAATTATTTTCGATTTAAAGGGGCAAGTGGAAAATTTATGAAAATATTTTCTCAAATAACCTTCAAGGGGTCAGAACACTTGAACGTTTCAAGTGTTCTGACCCCTTGAAAAAAAAGCGTTAGATGGTTTTACGGCCGCTAAAGGCATGCGATAAGGTGTTGCCATCAACGTATTCTAATTCGCCGCCAACCGGCACACCATGGGCAATACGTGAGGTGGAAATATCGTATCGTTTTGCCATATCAGCAATAAAGTGCGCCGTCGCTTCCCCTTCTACCGTTGGGTTAGTGGCTAGTATGAGTTCGTCAAACTGACCGTTTTGCAGTTGGCTATCCAATATATCCAAACCAAGTTGTTCTGGACCGACCCCATCAATTGGCGACAAGTGCCCCATTAACACAAAGTATCGACCGGTAAATTCGCCGGTTTGTTCGATGGCGATAATATCTGAAGGCGATTCAACTACGCACATTTGTCGTTTTTCTGCGCGCGATGGGCTTTGACAAATATCACAATAATCGTTTTCAGTGAAGGTTCGACAGCTTTTGCAATGGCCGACATCTTCCATTGCCATCGCTAACGCCGTTGCCAGTTTCGCGCCACCGATACGATTGCGCTCGAGCAAATGAAATGCCATACGTTGTGCTGATTTTGGGCCTACGCCAGGTAAGCATCTTAAACCGTCAATTAGGTCCTGAACCAAAGGGCTGAGTTTCATAGTCAATCTGTTGTAAAAACGTTTATTGCATACTAGCAAACAACGGCAGTGCATTTCATCCTGTGTTATCTGGAAATCACAAGAAAATGCGTAAAAAGTGTTAACCCGTTCATTTTTCGTAACATTTAATGTAAATAAAATGTTAACAAACTGCTAGACAGTGGCCATTTAATGTTCAACTATAATGCTAGTTTCTCGATTAAGGGTAACGTAAACGGTTAAAAGAACATGGATATACAGTGATGGAATGCAATTCGTAACAACGACTCCCTCGGTTAACGACTACCCCATCTACCCGTATATATGCTAAGCGCTTAAGAAAACTAAGTCATATTTCATTAGCGTCTTTTTTCTTGTTTTAACGTCCTTTTTATATCGTGACACGAAACTTTTGTGAGCGTGCGAATGAAGCAGTATCCATGTTTACAGGGGACTAATAAATATAAGCATAAGGGATCGAAAACTATGACGATGTTTAGAAAAAGTTCACTAGCTATGGCATTAACAAGCGCCGTATTAGCAAACCTAAGTTTCACTGCACAGGCCGCTGATGAGGCAGTCGAAGGTGATATTGAAACGATTGAAGTTACCGGCTCACACATTAAACGCACCAATATGGAAGGCCCTTCTCCGGTCACCAGTTTAAACAGCGATGACATCGCTCGTACCGGTGCGACTGACCTGATTGGTGTATTCGCCAAATTGCCAATTTCCGGCCAAGGTACCTTTTCAACCCAAGCAAACAGCTCAGATGACACCGCCAATGGTGGTTCATCAGTTTCATTGCGCGGCTTAGGTGCTGATTCAACGTTGATTTTGGTAAACGGTCGCCGTGTATCAGTAAGCCCATTTGCTAAAGGCATAGATACAGCGTTTGTTGATATCAATAATATTCCGGTATCGGCCATTAAGCGCATTGATATTCTTAAAGATGGCGCATCGGCAATTTATGGTTCTGACGCGATTGCTGGTGTAATCAACATTGTCTTACGTGATGACATTGATGGCGCAGAAGTCACCGTTAAATATGGTGATACAGCCGACGGTGGTGGTGAAGAGCAAAACGTAAGCTTAGTATTTGGTCACCAGACAGATAAATCTAGCCATACCTTCATTGTTGACTATTTTGATCGCGAAGAAGTGTTGTACGCGGATCGAGATTATTCAAAAACAGCTAACCAAGCGGCACGTACAGGCGACTCTTTGGCAACGGATTTCCGTTCATCCTCGGGTATCCCTGGCACCATTGCCCTGGCTGCTGACCCATCAAATCGTTTGATTGATTTGTACGGCAATGATACCTGTCCTGAAGCGGATCGTGATTTTGCTAACAACCTGTGTCGTTACGATTATGCACCGCACATGACTATGTTTCCTGACGTTGAACGTTTTAGCTACAACTATATGGGGAATTATCAAATTTCTGACACCTTACGCGGATTTGCGGAGTTAAATGGTCAGAATGCAAAATCCATAATACGTGGTGCCGGTAGCCCAAGCTTTAATGAGCTGTTTATGGCTGGTGATAATCCAAACCACCCATTTGCGGATATGCCAAGCCATGAGTTTTTTGGTCAAGATTTAACCATGCGTCGTCGTACAGTTGATATTGGCAACCGTGAGAAACGTGTCGATGCTGATTACTACCGATTGATCTTAGGTTTACAAGGTGACATTGGTGACTGGAACTGGGAAGCAGCATACAGTTACATTAAAAGTGAGTCGACAGAACGTGGCGTAGACGGTTTCCCGAATTCACTACGAATTCAAGAAGCCATAGACAGCGGTTTGTGGAACCCTTTTGAACCGTCATCTAACTCGCAAGAGTCGTTAGATTACATTGAAACCACCACCACGCGTGTTGGTAAGTCCACCAATAAATCCCTTGATATCAAATTCTCTGGTCCTGTATTTGAACTACCGGCGGGTGATTTGATGTTAGCAATAGGTGCAGAGTATCGTGAAGAGAAAATCTCTGATAACCCAGATGATCAGTTCTTGCGCGGTAATGTTTTTGGTACCGAGGCAACACAAGCCAATGGCGATCGCGACAACACGGCCATTTTTGGCGAAGTAGCGATCCCAGTATTTGATTCATTGGAAGTTCAAATTGCAGTACGTTATGAAGATTACAGTGACTTTGGTACGACAACCGATCCAAAAGTCTCGTTCTTATGGACACCAACCGATGATTTAAGTATTCGTGGTTCTTACGGCACCGCCTTTAGAGCACCGTCGTTACACCAATTAGGTTTAGGTACCACCGATGAATCACCAAACTTAGTCGATACCTTGCGTTGTGACGCTATTGGTAACCAAGACAGAGCTTGTGAACCACAAGAATACACTGCGGTATTTGAAGGTAACCCAGATCTTGGTCCAGAAGAATCAACCAGTTATAACGTTGGTATCATTTACAATATCACAGATAACTTGAACTTCTCGGTTGATTACTACGATTATCAAATTGAAGACATCATTGATGCTGATACGCAATTTGTGATGGATAACTTTGGTTTGGATCCAGATATCGTCGAGCGCCGTCCTACCAGCATCGCAAACGATCCAGGTGAGGTTATTCGTGTTAATGACAGTTACCAAAACATTGGTGACTTGGATACCTCAGGCTTAGACGTTGATATTCGTTACAACCTAGAAACCGGCTTTGGTCAGTTCCGTTTTGGCTATGTGATGAACTACGTTTTAGAGTTTGAAGATTACAAAGGCACTGAAGAAGGTGGATTTGAGCAACCAGAAATCCGTTGGACAACCTCGGTAGACTGGATGTTAGATAATTTCACCTCGACCTTAGCGGTTAACTTCATTGACGAATTCGAACAAGAAGCATCGCTTGGCATAGACAAGAAAGTGGATTCGATGACCACAGTAGACGCGGCAGTTAACTACTTTGGCTTTGAAGACGTCACCTTAACCTTAGGTGCGACCAATTTGCTTGATGAAGAACCGCCATTTGCCTATCACGACTTTATGGGCTTTGTTGTTAACGTGCACAGCGGTCAAGGCCGTTTCATGTACGCACAAGCGACATATAAGTTCTAATGTTAATGTATTAGCACAAACAAAAGCGGCGCTTCACGCGCCGTTTTTTTTATGGTCTTATTTGATGCTGTTAGATAGAGCTATAGCGTATTGCAGTAAGATATCGCGTCGACTATTTTTTTAAAAATAACACTAGACCTACCACGAAGCACACACCGCCTGCGATATAAAACATCATTACTTCATCAGTTGGTGAACCACTTACCGCCTCTGATACTTGTGCAGTGAATTCACCCTGTTGTTGATGTCCCCATACTGCCAGTGCCACACCAACGATCATCAATATTACACTTGCTAATTTTCCTGACATAGCGTTTCCCTCAACGTTGTAAATAAAATGTTAACCATGACTGTTAGATTACGACAACCACCGACGTTGTGCAAATTTGCCGAAATACCAATGCTGAGTTAGGCTTAAATGCATACAGCGAAACACTATATTGACCATTTTTCTCTGCTAGCCAAAGCCACAACACATCAATCAAATAAGGACTTATTATGCTTATAAAAGTATATAATATTACGCGAATATTTAACTATCCTATTGCCTTATTATCCATATTAATGGGCATGTGTGGCTCGGCTCAGGCTGAACAGAAGACACCCAAACTGGTATTACAAATCACGGTTGATCAATTAAGAGCAGATCTGCCGTATCGCTATCAAGATCGCTTCGTTAAAAATGGCTTTAATTATCTCTTCGATAATGGCGTCGTTTACAAAGATGCACACCACCCGCATGCCAATACCGAAACCATTGTTGGACACGTCACTCTAGCAACAGGCGCCACGCCGGCCACACATGGATTAATTGCCAATATGTGGTTTGATCGTAACGCTCAGCGTCAAGTCTATAATATTGAAGACGACAACTATGTGCTGTTAAGCAAAGGTGCTGCCGTCGATAAAGACACTGAAATAGACCCAACCCAAAAAGCCGCTAACGTTGAAGGGCGTTCACCGGCCAACATCATCGGCTCAACCTTTGCTGATGAACTTAGTATCAGCACCAATGGCAGGGCAAAAGTATTTAGTGTTTCAGTGAAAGACCGTGGCGCGGTGTCATTGGCTGGCCATTCAGGAAAAGCGTTTTGGTTTTCAAAACAAGCCGGTGAGTTTGTCACCTCAAATTATTACTACCAAGCGTATCCAAGCTGGGTGGAAGACTGGAACAATAAAAGTTATATAAAACAATTTGCCGGCACTCAATGGCAATTGTTAAACAAGAAAGACACCTATTTGTTTGGCAATGACGATGATAAAGCTTGGGAGATGGATATGGCTGGCTATGGACGCACATTCCCGCACGCATTTGGCAGCGAATCATCTAAATATTTCACTACCTTGTTAACGGTCAGCCCTGTGGGTGATGAAATGACCGTCGATTTTGCCAAAGCGCTAGTAAAAGCTGAAAGCATTGGTGATGACGATATCACCGATTACTTAGCCATCAGCTTGTCCGCTACCGACTACATCGGCCACTTTTTCGGCGCGTCCAGTCTCGAATCGGAAGATAACATCTTACGTTTAGACCGAACCTTAGCAGACTTGTTTGAATTCATTGATGAGCACGTCGGTCTTACCAATACGGTGATCGTGTTATCGGCCGATCACGGCGGCCCTGAAGTGCCAGGCTATTTAAATGAGAAAAACATCTACGGTGAATATGTGCCGCGTACCGATTGGGAACAAAGCGATGAAGTCAAAGCCGTTAAAAAGCTGCTGCGCATTAATGAGCGATTGGTTGAAGCATTTTCACCACCGTATATCTATCTTGATATGGACACCATCGCCAAGACTGACTTTCCACCAGCAATGGTACAGGATTTGTTGGTCGCAGAGCTGAATAAACGCGAAGAAATTTTTACAGCGATTGCCAGCCATAAACTTGAGTCTGGAAATTTCCCAGATACGCCCATATACCAAGCGGTATTTAACAACCACAGTCAAGGGCGTTCAGGCGATATATATCTGGTATTTAATCCACACGATTTTATCAATGATTTAGAAGGCTTAACGGTCACAGCAACACATGGTTCGCCTTGGAATTATGATACCCATGTGCCAATAATATTTGTCGGTAAAGACATAGCAGCGAGAAACGTTAGTCGCCGTGTGGAAACCATTGATTTGGCACCAACCCTGTCGGCCTTGTTAAACATCAAAGCGCCGTCAGCCAGCGAAGGCAAAGTGTTGGTTGAAGTTGTCCAGTCGAAATAACTTAAGCAAATAAAAAGCCGGACTGTGCTGCACACAGACCGGCTTCTCTTTCGGGAATAAATCGATATTATTAACCGTACTTTTGCTGCAAGTGCTTAAATACGGCACGAACGCCAAACGCTTCACCGCCTTTAGGTCGACCCGATAACGGACGCACATTAAACGCCATAATATCAAAATGACACCAATCGGTACCTTGCTCAATAAATTCTTGCAAATACAGTGCTGCAGTAATAGCGCCACCAAATGGGCCATTGGCACAGTTACTCATATCCGCGACATCACTTTTCAGCATATCGGCATAGGGTTGGTGCAATGGCATCCGCCATACAGGATCTTGTATGGTTAAACCGGCATCCGTAATGCCTTTCGCAGTCGCATCATTAGTGGCGAAAAAGCCTGGCAATTCGGTACCTAAGGCAACACGCATTGCGCCAGTTAATGTAGCAAAATCAATCACCATATCTGGTTTATCGTTCATTGCTTCATCAAGCGCATCACACAACACCAAACGACCTTCCGCGTCGGTATTATCAATTTCTACTGTAATACCTTTACGAGTTTTAACCACATCACCTGGGCGCAAAGCATTGCCTGATATGGCATTTTCAACCGCAGGAATAAGCACCCGTAAACGCACATTCAAACCAAACGCCATAATGAGGCGAGCAAGACCTAGCACATGCGCCGAGCCGCCCATATCTTTTTTCATATAGCGCATACCAGCTGCAGGTTTAACATCCAAACCACCGCTGTCAAAACACACACCTTTACCGACTAAGGTCACTTTCGGTGCATCTTCGCTGCCCCAGTGTAAGTCAAGCAAACGTGGTGCGTGGCAACTTGCTCGCCCTACAGCATGAATGGTAGGGTAGTTATGCTCTAACAAATCATCACCGACAATTTCAGAAAACTGTGCGCCAAATTCATCAGCCATTGCATTGGTCACTTCAGATAAATGCTGTGGCATCATATCTGCTGCTGGTGTGTTGACCAAATCACGTACCAGAGCCGTCGCTTGATATTGCTTAAGTGTTGACTCAACCAAGTCAGCGTCATCAATGGCAAGCACAGGAAAACCGCTGTTACCGGCTTTATAACGATCAAACTGATATGCACCAATTAACCAACCAAAGGCCACTGCTTCACGGTTTTGCGCATCGGTTTGCAGCGCATATTGACCACTTGGCAACTTATTGATCAAATCGCCACAAGCAAAATGCTCGCTCGCGGATTTCACTACCATTAACGCAGATGCGATACAGCCGTCAGTTGTAGGAATAACAACCAGCCCCTTACCTTTATATCCAGTATTGTTTAACCAGTTTTGCACACTTTCAGTTTGTGCGCTTAACCAGGATTCGTAATCGCTTTCATTGATAACAAATAACGGGGTGCCAGTATTGCCGGCAATCAGCAGGTTGGACATAGTCACTCTCTTTAACGTAGGAAAATCTTGTTGTGTCATTGATATGAGGGTTGCTGCAATAAATTACAAGTAATTTAGCTGATGTTTATTGTGGCACACAATTACCTATAAAAAATACGTACTTAACATTTTTTAAATATGATTATTTTGTTACCCACAAAACACAGTTTATTAAAAAATCGATCATTCCCACGTAGCGAAATATTCAACGAGAAAGTCAATTGCCGCCCTGACACGCAAAGGCATAAACCTTTTATTTGGATAAACTATCCAGCTGTTGGCGCCCCGCCCCCAATATGGCGCTAAAATAGGTATTAGCAAATTATCGTTTACGGCATCTTCAAACGTACTTTTGGGCATGTATGCAACACCCAAACCTTTAATACATGCTTGCATAATGAGGTTTGCATTATTACTTTTCCAACGGCCATTGACCTTTATCTGTTCCTTTTTGCCGTCTGACTCGAATTCCCACGTCTCTTTATTGGCTATTAAACAATTATGATGCTTGAGGTGAACTGGGTGTTTAGGCACACCGTGTTTGTCTAAATATGATTTACTAGCTACCGCCATTAACGGGCGACTAACAAGTTTTCTGGCTATGAGACTCGAGTCGTTAAGTTCACCATAACGAATGGCAAAGTCTACTCCATCTTCAATCAGATTGACCAACCGACTGTTCAAATCGAGTTCGATAGTTAAGTCAGGATAATTAGATGCAAATTCCATTAACGCTGGCGCTAAGAAGTGCTCAGCAAATCCTCCTGCAGCGGAGACTTTCAATGTACCAGTTAAGTGGGTTTGTTGTTGACTAACTTGTTCGTTCGCCTGCTCAAGGCCAATGATTAAGTCCTTCACTTGTTGATAATAAGTACTGCCGTTGTCAGTGAGTGTGACAATCCGAGTTGAACGAGCTAACAAAGCACAACCTAATCGTTTTTCTAAACGAGACACTTGCCGACTAACATGACTCGTACTGCAACCCAATTGCTTAGCTGCAGCAGAAAAACCATTTGTTTTTGCAACGGCCGCAAATTCAATAATACCTTCAAAACTATCCATAATCGCCATTATTGCCATATAGCAACACTGTTTAACCGGTTAACTATATTATCACTTATATAGTAATAATATAATATAACTACAATAAAGTGACCTAGCTTATTTTAAATGACTAATTGGAACTATTATGAAAAAAGTACTTATACCTGTAACAAATCATGCAACCTTAGGTGAAACCAATCACGCAAATGGAACTTATGCTCCAGAACTAACCCACGTGCTAAATGAGTTAATTTTAGCGGGTATTGACTATGACATTGCATCAATTAAAGGTGGTAAAGCACCACTTTATGGCACCGACATTGAAGGTGATGATGTTAATAATAAAATATTGGCGGATGAGAGTTTTCAAAATCGCATAAACAATACTGTCCCAGCTCATCAAGTTATCATTAACCATTACGACGCGGTATTTTACCCGGGGGGGTTTGGCTTGTTAACTGACTTAGCAACGAACCAAGATTTTGCGCAATTAAGCGCTCAACACTATGAAAGTGGCGGCTTAATAGCTGCAGTTTGTCATGGCCCAGCAGCCTTGCTACCAATCACATTGAGCGATGGTGAATCATTATTATCTAAAGTTTCGGTAACAGGTTTTACTCGTGAAGAAGAAATTGATTTTGGCACAATTGACGACATTCCATTTTTGTTAGAAGAAGCACTTGCAAGAAAAGCGGCTCGCTATAACAAGGTTCAACCATGGGGAAGTTTTACTATTGAAGATAACAATGTTATCACAGGCCAAAACCCCGCAAGTGCCCATGCAATTGGTCAAGCCCTAGTTAGTAAATTAACGTCTACACAGAATTAATTAATCGAGATCATAATGGAATTATTAGACAAATTAAATTGGCGTTATGCCGCAAAAGCAATGAACGGCAAAACCGTACCTCAAGCAAAAATAGACAATATTATTGAGGCAATTTCTCTAGCACCAACGTCCAGCGGGCTTCAGCCTTTTGAAGTTTTTATTATTACAAATAAAGAAATTAAAGAAAAAATAAAGCCCATTTCGTGGAATCAATCGGTAATAACGGATTGTTCTCATTTATTAGTTTTTGCTGCGTGGGATACTTATACTGCTGACAGGATCAACAAGATGTTTGATTTAACAAATACCATTCGAGGCTTCAAAAACCAAGGATGGGAAGACTATCGTCAAATGCTATTAAATACTTACCCACAAAAAGGCGAGGAAGAAAATTTTCAACATGCGGCCAAACAAGCCTATATCGCTTTCTCTCAAGCCATCGCTGCAGCGGCTTTTGAACAAGTCGATGCAACACCTATTGAAGGGTTTGATCCAATCGCATTAGATGAAATTTTAGCGTTAAGAGCAAAAGGCTTAAGAAGTTGTGTGATGCTGCCTTTAGGATATCGTGATACCGACAATGACTGGTTAGTTAGTCTAACTAAAGTCAGAAAGAGTAAAGATGATTTAGTAACGTTGATAGATTAAACATAAGTATTCGCATATTAAATGGTATTTGGGTTAATAAAGGTCGTGACAAAATCAATGACTTTATATTATTAAATAAACACCTATGCCAGACAAAAAAATAGCGCCTTGAGGCGCTATTTTTTTATAGGGTTCAGATTAGAATGGCATTTTCATACCTGGAGGCATTTGCATACCGCCAGTAACGGCAGACATTTTCTCTTTCGAGGTTTCTTCAACACGACGAACGGCGTCGTTAAATGCTGCGGCAACCAAGTCTTCAACCATGTCTTTGTCGTCTTCCATCAAGCTTTCATCGATTTCGATACGACGAACATTATGGCTACCTGTCATGGTTACTTTAACCATACCTGCACCAGACTCACCGACAACTTCCATATCTGCGATTTCTTTCTGCGCTTGTTCCATTTTTGCTTGCATTTGCTGGGCTTGCTTCATGATGTTGCCCATGCCGCCTTTAAACATTGATCTTCTCCAATACAATAAATGATGCCGCAGCATCGAATGTCTGTCGTTATTATAACCGCCCTTGCTGATAAGGTTAAGGGCGCTTATCGGTTAATTTGCGTTAATATGTAAGGCTTGATGTCCGACGTTACAATGGCATGATCGAATTTTCATCGACAAATGCTTGAAGTTGTTGCTGCAATGCCGTGACAAAATCATCGTCGTTGATCAACTGTTTGGCCCAAGCCAATCGTTTTTCGTTGATGATTTGCTGGATCACAAACGGTGTTGATTTCGGTTCATCAACAGGGTTTATGATAACGTCAGCCTGTTGTTGCTTTAAGTTGCTGTAGCATGCTTTCATGCTTTCTAATGCCGCCGATGAGTTTAAATGCATCCAGCGGTTATCCAGATTAATGACCAATTGACTGTCGGTTGTGCTTAAATCCAACTCGGCATTTAACGCCAATTGACGCACTCGCCCACTCAAGCCCATGGCATCAATGGTGTGCGCCCAACTATCAATTTGATTGGCATCGCGAATAACAGCGGGATCAATCACGTCAGGATTAAATTCATTTGAGTGACACAAGTTCACTGCTTGAT
Organism: Thalassotalea sp. Y01; assembly: GCF_012932945.1. Classification (NCBI taxonomy): domain Bacteria; kingdom Pseudomonadati; phylum Pseudomonadota; class Gammaproteobacteria; order Alteromonadales; family Colwelliaceae; genus Thalassotalea; species Thalassotalea sp. Y01. Next base: position 250,428 of record NZ_JABBXG010000005.1, on the reverse strand, counting down.
GACTTTGATGTTCAGCTGCAGGGTTTGCTTGCGCTGTGCTTTGCCCTTCTGTGACTGACTCTTCAGCGACGGCCACAGCATCATGTGATTGGCTTAAAGCGGTTGGTTCGACGGTTGCATTTGGTGTCGCAATCGCAGTAGCTCTACTTACTTCAACCGCTTCTGCTGCAGCCGTGTTTGCGTCAGTAGCACTCAAGTCGAATTCACTGGTATTAGCGTCGCTTTGAGCTGTTGCTTGTTGACCTTCTGCTTGTTGAGCTTCTACTTGTTGAGAAGACTGGGAGCTAACTTTTGGCGGACTAAGAGTCGCCTTTGCTACCGGGGCTGATGGCTTTTTTCCAGTATCCTCCGCCGCTTTACGGCGGCTACGCAACATATTGCGTGTGGCAAGCATTTTCTCGACATCGGAGTTTACATTGTCAGCAACCGGTTGTTGGTTGTCGACTTGTGGCTCAGCAGCCTGCTGTGAAGTTTGTTGTAATGGCTGAGCTTGTTGTTCCGAATGCAGAACCGGCTCAATCGCTTGCTCTGTCGTTTGAGTTGGCAGTTGCTCTGATGCTGGCGCACGTTGCATCTCAGCCATCGCTTCAAGTTGTTGCTGCTCCGATTGCAATTGCTCCGCTGATGTTGCTCGCATTTGTTTTGCTGCGAACACATCCGCTTGAGGTGCTGGGTTTTGTTCATCTGCCGAACTTAACTCAAGTTCAGGTTCAGGCTTAAACTCTGGTTTAGGTTGAGCTTTAGGCTCTGGTTCAAGCTCTTGCTTAGGCGCGGGTTCGGCTTTTGCCTTTTTTTCAGGCTCGGCCGCTGGCGTTATGCTTTGCTCAGCTGCTGTGACAGCCGTTGATTGTTCAATATCTGCGTCAAACTCAATCGTTTGTGTCGCGTTGTCCGGCATAGCGCTGGTCAATGCTTGATGAGATGCTGCAGGTTTGAAGGCCAACATACGTAACATAACCATATCAAAACCGCTTTGTTCATCACCAGCATAGGCCAGATCTTTGCGGCCATTGACGGCAATTTGATAGTAAAGCTGCACATCTTCCGGTGCCATAGCTCGAGCGAACTTATCAATCAATTTAGCTTTTTGTGCATCAAGATCAACACCGTTTGGCACCAATTGCCACAACGCCACTTGATGTAATAGCTGCAATAGCTCTGCCAATAGACGGTGATAATTAGGTGCGTATGAGGCAATATCTTGGCTCAATTGCATTAATTCTTGCGGGTTTTGTTTTAATAAGGCAACAAGGATCTTGTATACCCAATTTTGATCAACACCACCTAGCATTTGCACCACATTGTCAGAAACGATATGGCCTTGCCCTTGCGCTATAGCTTGATCAGTAAGGCTTAAACTATCGCGCATACTGCCGCGTGCAGCCTTCGCTAATAAGGCAATGGCGTCTTCTTCAAAGGTTACGGTTTCCGCATCAAGAATTTCTTTAAGCTTGGTTTCAATTTGCGTTGGTGTTAATGCTTTTAAATGAAATTGCAAACAACGCGACAACACCGTGACCGGTAACTTTTGCGGATCGGTGGTGGCGAGAATAAATTTCACATGCTCTGGCGGCTCTTCAAGCGTTTTCAATAAGGCATTGAAACTGCTTTTCGATAACATGTGTACTTCATCGATAAGGTACACTTTGTAACGACCACGACTTGGCGCGTACTGCACGTTATCCAGGATCTCACGCGTATCGTCAACCTTGGTGCGTGATGCGGCATCGATTTCAAGTAAATCGACAAAGCGACCGGCATCGATATCAAGACATACATCACATTGACCACATGGATTGGCCGTGACGCCCTGTTCACAGTTTAGGCTTTTTGCAAAAATACGAGCTATGGTGGTTTTACCGACACCTCGAGTACCGGTAAACAAATAGGCATGATGCAGGCGCTGTTGGCTCAAGGCATTCATCAACACAGTGACAACATGCTCTTGCCCCATCAATTGGGTAAAATCCTTTGGCCGCCATTTTCTGGCAAGTACCTGATAGCTCATAGTGTTTACAACCCTAAATTTGTTCTTATTATTCTGTTACAACAATGCAAAGGCGCGTCCGTTAACGGTTACTCGCCTTCATAATCCACCATAGTGTAAACATCGACACTCATCGACTCTAGGCGCTCTGGCCCTTTTAAATCAGGCAATCCAATGACAAACGCAGCGTGCTGTACTGAGGCGCCAACGTTGCGAATTAACTTAGTGGTTGCTTCTATAGTACCACCAGTGGCCAGTAAATCATCAATCATTAACACTTTATCGTCAGCGACTAAAGCGTCTTGATGAATTTCCAAGGTATCTTGACCGTATTCCAAGTCGTATGTTTGCGAAAAAGTTTCGCGTGGCAATTTGCCAGGCTTTCTTACCGGGACAAAACCAATGCCTAATGCCAATGCTAATGGCGCACCAAATAAAAACCCACGGGCTTCAGTACCAACAATTTTGGTGATTCCCATATTTTGGTATTTTTCTTTTAGGTGCTCAATGCAAAACAGAAAGGCTTTGGCATCATCTAAAATGCCGGTGATATCGCGAAACATAATGCCTTCGATTGGATAATCAGGCACGTCATGTATAACGCTTTTTAAGTAATTGATGTCTTGTTCGGTCATTAATCAAACATGGCTTAAAAGTTTGATTAAAAGGATAATAGATTTGACGCGAATTTTATAGTCGAGATTGCATTTAAGCGGATAAAAATTCGCGTATTTAGAGGATCTTGCGCTCAAGATTCGTAATTAGTTAAGCAACCTCGGTTGATTGCTCAGTTAACGAATGAATAAGGGCAATAAAATCTTCATCACTGATAGGCTTTGACAGAATAGTGTCAGCGAACTGCACTTCTGGTAATTGCTCAACAGCTTTTAGATCTTGAGTCGACATAAAGACGACAAACGATGGTTGGTTGTCAGTTAATGCTGATAAATTTTTCAACAATTGACGACCATCCATTAACGGCATCAAATGGTCTACAACACATACATCAAAACGGGTTTGTTGTGCTTTGTTATATCCATCTAGACCATTAATTGCTGTGGTGACATCGAAACCAGCCTTGGTTAACGCATTCTCCAGTTGGGTCGCAACTTTGGCGTTATCTTCAACCAACAGAACTTGCATTGTCATAATTCTTCCTTACTACAGCTTTAGAGAAACTTGTATGGGTTACAAGTAGGTAAACCAACCCATTAACATTGGCAATAATGGCATTGCAACTAAAGTTAATAGAGCAGCAAAAAGGTGGCGCTTCGAAGAAGCTTCTTTAAAGTTATCGTGTGACATTATATCGGTCTCCCTAAAAAAATCTGGCGGGATAATACACGATCAATTTAAACTTTGATATAGATCAAGATAATTATTTTTCGATCTAGCAACTAAATTGCTTTTTTAAACAATTTTATTTACAAGCATGAGTTTTGATTAACATTTTTTTAAAAAGTTCAGCGTTAAAAGCAATAATTTTCATAATAAAAAATAGAGCTTTTGAAAGCCTTAATTTACTTGATTATGAGCTAATATTTGCGTGATATTTGAGATGCGCTTAGATGGTTGAAATTTAAACAACCAACAATTTAAAAAGATATTATTGTCATTTTTAGCGTTGTCGTTTTTAGCAATGCTATTTGAAAACAATCCAAGCGAGACACTGAAACAACAATACGATTAAACAGGATTTAGGCTATCGATAAAAAGTTCTGTATATAAGTCATAAAAAAAGCCAGCTAATGCTGGCTTTTAAATTTTTGACCGGAGTCAAATGTATTAGGCGTTACTCACCGCATTTGCCTTCACCGCATTTGCTTTTTTTCTTGCCTTCACCACATTTGCCTTCGCCACATTTACCTTTTTTGCCTTCCTTGCCTTCGCCGCACTTACCTTCGCCGCATTTACCTTTTTTGCCTTCCTTGCCTTCGCCGCATTTACCTTCGCCGCACTTGCCTTTTTTGCCTTCGCCGCACTTACCTTCGCCGCATTTGCCTTTTTCTTTCTCTTTTTCGTCACCGTCGAATTCAGCTGAAGCTACAACACTTTGACTGTCAAACGGATTAACATCAGCCTTGGCAGGCATGCTTGCAAAAACCGTTAACATCAGAGCGCTTAAGGCCGCTGTGAAAAAATAATTTTTAAATACTTTCATAGTTGTCTTCCTAAATATTATTTGATTACTTACTACCATAAACACTCAGTCCAGGTCGTGGCCCGATTGCTTATTTTCGAGCAAATCAGGTATCCCATACAGACCAAGGTTACCGTTAAATAATTTCACTAGTTTGAGAATTTAGCAAGTTTTTAACAAAAACAAATACTAAGGTCACATATCCACACTACGAAAAAGGCCATTATTTTGATCAATAAAAAGCATTATTTATTGGTCAATAATCGAGTTAACAAATGCCTTTATCGACATTAACCGCGTCTCGCTGCTGCAAATTGAGATTTCACTTTGTCTGTACAATCGATCACACCACTGGTTGTTAACTGCAAAATCACATCGGCTTGCATTATGGTTTCTAATCGATGCGCAACAATAATACGGGTCATCGATAATGCGTTAATCGCTTGATTTACATAAAATTCATTATTGCTATCAAGGTGTGAGGTGGCTTCATCTAAAAACAAAATATCAGGCTGTTGGTACAAAGCTCTGGCCAGTAATAACCGCTGTTTTTGCCCTCCGGATAAGTTGCTGCCCATTTCACCAATCAAACTGTTTACCCCCATCGGCATGCTTTTGATATCTTGACTCAATTGCGCCTGCTCAATGACATTGGCCAGTTTTTGTCTATCGACTTGTTCGGCAAAGAAACTGATGTTGTCGATAAGACTGCCGCTGATCAACTGATCATCTTGTAAGACGGCAGAAAGCTTACGCCGATATTGGCCTAAACCATATTGATTGATCTCATGCTCATAAAAACACACCTTGCCCTGTGTTGCTGCTTGTAAACCCATCAGGATCTTTAGCAGCGAGGTTTTACCCGAGCCTGATGCGCCAATAATTGCCACCACTTGCCCTGGCGTTACAGAAAACGACACGTTCTTAAATAACCACGGCTCTTTATCATGATAACGAAAAGCGAGATCCTCGATACGCAATATCGCTGCCTTCGATGCTGTATTGCTGGTTTGACTAATGCGAGCTATCGGCGGTTGTATGGTAGTATTGATTGCCCTTTTTTTATCAAAATGAGGCTCTTTATCTGTTAGCGCTATATCGGCAATACGCGATAAATGCAGAGTCAGCATTTTCATATCAATAAGCCGTTCAATGAGATTGATAAGTTTGCTGATCAATTGTCGCTTATAGGCAATAAACGCAGTCAACATACCGATGCTAAGATCGCCTGCCATAACCAAAGTCGCCGCTATGTATATAACCAACAGGTTTTCCGCGGCAAAGATGGCATCATGCAGCCAATTAAAGTGAATACGCAGCTTGCCCAGCTTTATGGATAAGTTGATTTGTTTAACCAAACTTTGCTGCCACACCTGTTGGCGTTGATTCTCACATTGTCTGAGCTTTATGGTTTCAATGGCGCGCACGTTTTCCATAAAACGGCTTTGTTGTTTGGCCCCAGCAACCAACTGTTGTTCGTTAAGTTGTTTGAGTGGTTCATAGCAAAGACTACGCATGATGGCATACACGGTTACCGCAACCATCACGATCACGGTTAGCTTGACGCTATACAGACACATCATCACCAGCACGACAATTACCATCAATCCATCAACGATGGCTTCCACTAAACCATTACTGAGTAATTGCCGTACCGAGTCCATCGAACCAAACCGTGAAACAATATCGCCCATGTGCCGTCGTTGAAAAAAGGCCAATGGTAATCGTAACAAGTGATGACATAGTTGACTGGCCATCTGTAGGTTCAGCACATTAGAACAATGTAAGATAACAAAAGAGCGTAACGCTTTACTGACCAATTCAAACAGTGCCAACAAAGCAAAACCTAGTGCGAGAATCATCAGTAAGTCACTATCGCCATTTACCACAACATCATCAATGACCAACTGCAAATAGTAAGGTGTGGCAATCGCAAACAGTTGCAGCATTACACTAAGCGCTAATACCTTAAACGCCGTTGGCCATAAGCCAACGATGTGTCGAGCAAAGTCGCTGATGCGCAGTGATTGCTTTGCTCTTGCTTTAACAAAGCCTTCGTTGGGGATAAGCTCAATCGCGACACCGGTAAAGTGCTCTCCACACTCGCTTAACGACAATGTTTTTTCACCCATTGCAGGATCGTGAATAACCACTTTATTACGCTTGCATGATTTGAGCACAACAAAGTGATTTAGATCCCAATGCAAAATACACGGTGTGGTTAGCTTGGTTAAATCCGATAACGCTAACTTTAAAGGTCGGCTGTTTAGTCTAATGCCATCAGCGATATCGATAATATGAGCTACTGTGGCACCGCGACTGGAAATTGCAAAGTGTCGTCGCAAATAGGCTAAATCTGTTTTAAAACCATGAAAGCAGGCGACCATGGCAAGACAGGCTAACGCGCATTCGCTGGCTTCGGTTTGCAAAATAACAGGTAATTTCTTACCTCTAAAAAACTCTAGTCCCGCGTTAAACACGTCGGCTTTGTTTTTGTGCTGATTTTGATGCGTGTTTTTATGACTACTTTTATGATTAGGTATTGCGCTTTCACTCGACATCCTTGCCTCTTATTCTTTGTTGTCTGTTGCTTGTTGTCTGTTGCTTGTTTTCTGTTAGCCGTTCATTAGTACACCGATTGCTTCATTAGCCACTCCATTGGCCAATTATGGCTAACTAAATTACCGCTATGCTTCTCTCTCAACTGCGCGATTTAATGCGCTATCAAGGGCGCCATCAGATGCGCCCTTTAAGGCTATAAATAGGCTCAAATAACCAGTCAAACAAGGAACGTTTATCCACTTCTATATCCGCTTGCAGCAACATACCGGGCGACAGCGTTATCGCCTTACCGTAGGCTTGTACCGCTTGCGACTCAAGAGCAATGGTGACTTTATAAACAGGCTCATGAATTACTATAGGCATATGGCTATCTGCTTTGGTTAACACGGCGTTGCCAAGTTTACTTACCGTACCTTGATAGCTACCAAACTGTTGGTACGGAAAGGCTTGATACTTGAGCTTGGTGATTTGCCCTTGATTGATAAAACCGAAACCACGGGTTGGCACCAGTAATACGGCTTCCATTTGCGAGTTTTCGGGGACGATGGTCAGCAAAGAACTGCCTGCGACAACGCTCTGCCCAACCTTGTATTTAAGATTGGTCACTTGGCCACTAATTTGGGCGACCACTGTATATTGATATTGAAATTTGGCATTACTCAGTTGGCGCTGCAATTGTTGTTGCTGTTGCAAAAGCGCATGAACATCGGAAGCATGTTGATACTCAAGTTGCTGTAATTGCTGAGACGCTTGTTGCTGTTCAGAATCCATTTGTAATTGTAATTGTTCTAGCTCGTACGCCTGTTGCTGCAACAATAAAGCACTTTGCTGTAAGCGAATTACTTGCTCATCAGCAATGTGACCTTGCGCCAATAACTGTTTACCGTTTAGATATTGTCGTTGCGCCAAAGCAATACGCTGCTGTAATGCCGTGTTTTGTTTGTCAATTGCGCTGCGTAAACTTGCTGATTGTTGTTGTTTGATGCGCAAGCTGTGTTTTGATGTTTGATATAACCGCTGTTGATTATCTCGTTCGGCATCGAGTTGGCTTATTTGGTTTTGAATTGCCTGTATTTGGTCAATGTTTGCATCTTGTAATAGATCATTAGCATTACCATTGCTCATGTTATTGACAACGCCAATCGCTTGTGAGCTCAATCTTTTTTGCTCAACAACAAACAACACATCGCCGACATTAACCGTGTCTCCTTCATTTACCGCGACATGACTGACCGTGCCGGCATGCTCAGCAAAACTTTCTACCAATCCCTGTGTCGGCTGCAGGTAACCAAATACACGGGTCTTGCGAGTATATTCCTGGCCTATTAAAAACATCAGTAAGGTTGATAACAACAAGACAAACAATATTGTTAGTAAGGTAAAGCCAATAGGTTGTTTGACGATGATCTCGCCATCAAGCGATAGGTTTTTATCAACTACCTGCCGACGAAATAAACCAGAGTTACGAGCGCACCTAGAATCTATAGATTCGTTTCGTGCAACAGAATGTTGTGAAGATTGCGCGTTTGGCTTTAAACGCTTTGGCGTGGTGTCGACCATCATTCATCCTTGAATACTCGATAGTGATTTGGTTTACCATTGCTGTGCAATGTGCGAACTACAACTGTTGTAACACAACATTGGTAATGAAACTTTGGCTAAATCAGTTTGCGTAAAATACGCCAGTACCTGCACTTCAGTGTTAATGCTTGTCTATGTTAAAACAGTAAAACCTAAAGGCAGAGGTTGCAATCCATGGACGTTTAATAACCTTTAGTTTCGACATTTCTTTGAGCTTAAATATTAATTAGCTTGAGCTTTAAAACGATATTATTGCTGTATCAGGGATAGCCCTGTACTAGGCCTGTACGATTAATGAGGTTTATACAAAAACACCGTTAATGCCAATACTGTACTTAGAGTAAAGGTTGCTAGCGGAACTAATGAGCTGGTGTCTGTTGCTAACCACGCTGTATTTGTAGCTAACCAGCATGAAACCGCTGCGCCTGCGGCAAACTGCATTCGTTTTTGCTGAATTTTTGAAAGTTGCATTTCAACGTTTTCCTTATATGTGTGCCTTTTGACACATAACTGCCACCTGTTGTTATGCGGGTTTGTTTAAAAGAAATAATCCGTTCAGTTTACTGCTGAAAAAAATTATTTAAGTTGGCTGGTAAGCAAGCATGCCTTAGCGCAAAACATCCTAAAAATTACTCTACCGGTCCACCCATTTTTATATGGCTTATTAACCAAGTGTATATTCAAGCCTAGATCTGAACTGTTAATTGTCAAACCGAATTGGTTTAATTTTTTATGAAATATTTAAAACCTTTATCTAAGTCGTTCTGGTGGCAGTTACAAAGACGCGTTGTCAATTGAGCTGTGTCAGCCATTACCGCTTTACATTGACTGATGAGACCTAATTAGGTTGCCACTCTGACACTATTTACGTTTTGATTTAACAGCTTGAAAAGCAACATTTTATAAAAAATATAATCCATACAATTCATACACTTAAACCACAAAAACATCTTATTGCACAATTTTTCAATTTGCTTTTCAATTAATAAATTCTTACATTTTCCATAGGCAATGTGCACCATTGTCAGAGAACAAAAATACTAAATTCAAGGACGAGTATGATGATGACAGGATGTTTTCAATTAACAAACCTAAGCCATAAGCCCACCGCAAAAGCCCCCTCTGTTTGCGACGCAAACCTGCTTATGAAATTGCAGCTATATAAGCCCATATGTCAGAAGACCCCATAGCAAACTTGTAATTAACCAACTACCCAAAATAATAGAATTTTGCCTGTCGTTTTACCCCTTTTCGAACGTCAGCAAAATGAAAGTTAATGGATTAACTTTCACAGGAAGCCCTCAAAGGATTGAGCAATTGCAGGATGCATTGTGTACATGGATGTAGCCAAGGAGTGGCAAAAATCTTCACCGAGTAATCAAGGTGAAGTAACGAGCATGATTGGGTCTGCTGTCTTACGGATAATCCCTAAACCAGTAAGCAGCAGCTCCCGGTCATGTGAGATCGGCACAGATGTTTCGCAACTTATGGACAGACAAGCGAAACACACGAGCGGAGCGACGTACAGTATGATGCCCTTTCATTCTGGGTTACAGGACGTAACGATGAATGACCAGAACGTTGTACTGATGCTCTACCGATCTTTTTATCTGTCTATATAACTGTATAGCAAGTTGTATAGCTAGCTGCATAGGCGCAATAAACGAGGAGTAAGCATGCCCAGAAAACCGAGACATTATCTAGCCAATGTGCCGCATTATATTTTGCTGTCAGGTCATAACAAGCAAGCGATATTTTTTAACGAGCAAGACTATCAACAATTTTGCCATTATTTGAATATGATGATGCGCAAATACCATATCGCCATTCATGCCTACACTTTACTCGATAATCAGGTGCATTTATTACTCAGCGCCAGCGATGAAGAAGCGATACCGCGGGCGATTCAATACCTCAACAGCTGTTATGTAAAATACGTTAACCGCTGCTATGAGCGCAGTGGCACATTATTTCAAGGGCGACACAAAGCCAGTATCGTTGACCCAGATGGCTACCTAATCGCCTGTATGGCGTATATCGAGACCCTCTATAATCGTACTTGCTCAGAGGTAAACGATGCTCATACTTACCCTTATTGCAGTTACAGTGCCAACGGCTACCTAGAGCAAGAGCAGCAACGTAGCATAGAGCCACAAATCGCAGAGCTTATTACGGAAATCATCACACCGCACCCAAATTACCTGCGTCTCGGTGCTGATAAGCTCAATCGACAACAATATTATCAGCAGTTATGTATCGACGAAGTCGATGAACCAACCATTGAGTTTATCGAAGACAATCTAAAGATTAACTTCCCGATTGCTAGCCCATATTTTATTCGCAACCTTAGCTTTGAAACCCAATTGTTGTTTTCACATAGCAAACGAGGTCGACCACGAAAACAGAAAAAGTCACTGTTTGGTTTTATGTTAAGCGCTAGAAACCCGCTTTTATAGTGAGCGGTAAAGATCGATAATAAGCGTTAATAAGGTAATAGACTTAATAAGCTAGGCACATACAAAAAAGGCAGCGTCAGCTGCCTTTTCTTTGATTATCTAACGCAATGCTATTCGAGGATATCTCTCAAGAATTGCTCAAACTCGCCATTCACTTGTGGGTGGCGTAAACCATAAACAACATTGGCTTTCATGTAGCCAATTTTTGAGCCACAATCGTGCGACTTCCCCGTCATATGAAACGCTTCAACTGGCTCAACTTTCATCAGACTTGCGATGGCATCAGTTAATTGAATTTCATCACCAGCACCTGGTGGGGTAAATTCCAATAACGACCAGATCTCTTTTGACAACACATAACGGCCCACAACGGCTAAATTGGATGGTGCGTCCTCTAACGCTGGCTTTTCAACGATTGCGGTCATTGCATGTGATTGTCCTGGCGATATATTTTCGCCACCGCAATCAACCACACCATAGCTGCTTACTAATTCTTGCGGTACTGGCTCTACCATAATCTGACTGGTACCTGTATCTTTAAACTTGCTAAGCATGGCTGCTAGGTTTTCTGTTTTCGGATCGCTGGCAACGTCATCGATTAACACATCAGGCAACACCACGACAAACGGCTCTTCACCAACAATTGGGCGTGCTTTAAGTACCGCATGACCCAAGCCTTTAGCCTCACCTTGGCGCACGTGCATAATGGTGACATCTTTTGGGCAAATCGCCTGCACTTCATCCAATAACTGACGTTTTACCCGTTTCTCAAGGGTGGTTTCTAATTCAAATTGTTTATCAAAGTGATTCTCAATAGCATTTTTAGAAGAATGCGTCACTAAGACGATTTCTTTGATCCCAGCAGCGATACACTCGTTGACTATGTATTGAATAAGCGGTTTATCAACCACAGGTAGCATTTCTTTTGGAATCGCTTTAGTCGCTGGCAGCATACGGGTACCAAGACCAGCAACGGGAATAACGGCTTTTTTGACAGATGACATTGGCTGAGATACAGACAAAACGTATTTCCTTTTGTTTTTCTTTTAAACTCGTAATGATTATCTTTTAGTATAGACACTAAAATAACAGTGTCTTTAAAACGCTGTTTGATTATTTCACAGTACTGTGACACTTATATTATGGTCTGACAAATGAAATAAATTAACCCCATACCTGCTCGTAAATACCGCTAACATCGCCTGTTTATCTACCTTTGTGCTGCACATTATTATTCAAAAATTGCCATTCATAACATAAACATAGATTTATCTGCGTGCTTTGCTAAGCTATATTTAATCTTTTAATAATAATAACTTAACCCGAATTTTTGTAATTGATGAGTATGGATATTCACTTTGATCATCATGGCGCTGTCGAAGGTGTCACTGGCTCTTGCCATCAGCTCACCGCGTCTTTGGGAAACCATCAGCTGTCTTACTTGGTCGATTGCGGTCTTTTTCAAGGCGCTGAGATACAGCATAAACAAAAAACATCACGCCAAGCCATTACAAACTCCGCAGATATTTTGCCAGCTCATTTAGCAATAGAATTTAACGTTGATAATATTGACGCCCTGATAGTGACCCATTGCCATATCGATCATGTTGGCAGAATTCCGTATTTACTGGCGGCCGGCTTTAAAGGCGATATTTTTTGCTCTACCGCCAGCGCCACATTATTGCCGCTGGTGTTAAAAGACGCACTTAAAGTTGGCGCAATATCAAATCAACGCTTAATTGATAAAGTCATGCAACGACTCAATGAACAAATCGTTGCAGTGGACTATGGCCAAAGCGTTGAATTACCCGGTAGCAACGAAACGCTAACCGCACGATTAACCATGCAACCCGCCGGTCATATTTTGGGATCAGCCTATGCTGAAATTCAATGCTGTGGCTTGCCACTGCAAACCGAGCAAACGAAAAACTCTAAAACACAACCTACACAGCAAACCATCGTTTTCTCTGGTGATTTAGGCGCTAGCAATACGCCGTTATTACCGGAGCCAACATCGCCAAAAACTTGTGATACTTTGATCATTGAGTCAACTTACGGTGACAAAAACCATCAAGGTAGAGAGCATCGTCGTAGCACCTTAGAAAACGTTTTGTGCAAAGCGCTAGCCGATAACGGCATGGTACTTATTCCAGCGTTTAGCATTGGCCGCACGCAAGAGTTACTATATGAAATTGAAGACATATTGCACCGCAATCATCAACAATTGAGCGCTAACAAACAGCTCGGCAATCGCAAAGATGACGCCTTAGCGCAATTGCTTGATCGCATTGATATCATCGTTGACTCGCCTTTAGCGGCAAAATTTACCGAGCATTATCGAGGCTTGAAACAGCTTTGGGATGATGAAGCAAAACACAAAGTTGATAGCGGCAGGCACCCACTATCATTTGAGCAACTAAGCACCATTATTGACCATCAACAGCATATACAAACCATTGATTATTTGAAGAAAACACAAAAGCCAGCAATCGTCATTGCCGCATCAGGAATGTGCACCGGTGGCCGTATCCTCAATTATATGAAGGCTTTTTTATCTAATGCTAAAACCGATGTGTTGTTTGTCGGCTATCAAGCAAAAGGCACCTTAGGTAGACGGTTGCAACAATTAGCTCAACACCAAGATAAGCAAAATACCTTAAATCATCGCACAGTTGATATTGATGGCGAGCAAATAAACGTGAATGCCATCATCCATTCATTAAGTGGTTACAGTGCCCATGCGGATCAAAACGATTTACTCAATTTCATTCAAGGTATAAAGCCGTCACCCAAGCAAATTCGAATTGTCCACGGCGACACAGATGCAAAGGCAGTTTTAGCGTTTAAATTACAATCCTTATTGCCTACATCACAAATCGTCATACCAAACCAATAAAGGATGATAATAGACTGAAGAGAAAAGAAAATACGGTAACGTTACATTGCCAAAGCAATTGCCTAACTTTCTGATGCAAATCAAAATAATTTTATAAAAACCTATTATGCTTAAGGCATGATAATGAAAATATTGATCGGGGAAATTTATGGATAAAATACTGGTCATCGCCGACCCAGATTTTGAACAGACCACGGCCATCGAACAGGCAGATAATATCGCCAAAGCGATGGGCGCTAATTTACACGTCGTATATTTCTATTATGAAGATTTACGAGGCCTTGGAGCCAAGGGGTCAGCCCTTAGAGACAGCCTGTTATCGCGATTAGAAGACAAAGCCAATGATCAGCTAGCTGAGATCTGCGACAACAATCAATATACCTACGAAGTCGTCTGGCAAAAACACATTGCTAACTGGGTAAATAAGTACGTTGAACAACACGACGTTGCTATGGTGGTTAAAACAGGTCATCGCAGCGAGTCAATGTTTTACACCCCGACCGATTGGCATTTGCTTAGAGAAACACAAGCGCCTGTTCTTATCGTTAGTGAGGAGCAATGGCATAAAACACATAACATATTAGCTTGTGTTGATTTACAAACCCAATTGCCAGACAAGCAACAGCTTAATCACGATATTTTGCTGCAAGCATGCGAGTTAGCGCAATTGTTCGACGTTAATGTGCAGGTGTTATACACACCGCTGTTCTCCACGTTTTTACGCGATTTAGGCATTCAGTATAAAGATGAAGTGGAGGCTCATGCAAAAGACACATTAATGAACGCCATAGGTGAATTATCGGCAAAATATAATATTCCTGGTGAGCATTTTCACATACATGCTGGTAAGCCAGAGTTAGTGATCCCATCAACCGCCGGCGAACTGCATTGCCAGATCGTAGTGTTAGGCACCGTTGGCAGAAAAGGGTTACAACAAAAGCTGCTGGGGAATACCGCAGAGCAAATATTAAGCCGCTTAAAGACCAACGTACTGGCATTAAAACCTTAAGCCAAAGTGTATTAAAAGCTCTTAAATAGCACTTATTAGCCTAGCCTGCTTGGATCACACTGATACTTACCATGCAATCGAACTTGGCAACGAAACTAGGCAGCACAATAACCATTGATATGATACCGCAAGCGGATATCAGATGTTTTCATTGACCTTAGGTTAACGCATTATGAAAAACAGCATTCTAGTAATCTCTGACCAACAAGAACAAAATTATACCGCCATTAAACAGGCCGCTGAATTGGCCAAGGCGTATGATTGTGATCTGCATATCGTCAACTTTTGTTATGAGTACTTACGTGGTGTTGCCGACGTCGAGCAAGCCAAAACCCAAATAGTACAGCGATTGCATGAGCTTAATGCCCACAAACTGGTTAATACCTTACAAGGTTTGTGTGACTACGAATTTGAAACCATTTGGGCAAAAAACATCGCGGTGTGGGTCAACGAATACGTTGCTCAATTTAATCCATTTATGGTGGTAAAAACAGGTCACCGCAGCGAAGCCCTGTTATATACACCAAGTGATTGGCATTTGCTCAGAGAAGTCAAAGCACCGGTGATGATCGCATGCGATCACAAATGGCACAAAGCTCGCCATGTACTAGCATGTATCGATCTAGATACCGAATTAGAAGAGAAAAAACGACTCAATAAGAAGGTGCTAGAAAACGCCAGTATTATGGCTAAATATATCGGCGCAGAGTTGCACGCTGTTTACGCGATTGGCTATCCAAGCATACTTGCTACGGTAGGTTTATTAGATAAAAAAGAAATCGTTGCCGAACGGCAATTAGAGCTTGCCGACCGCCTCACCTTACTGCGCAGTAATTATGATATCAAACAAGAAAACCTACACATTAAAGCGGGTGACATCAGCAAGGTGATTACCTCAGTCGCTGCTGATTGCAAAGCCTCTATGGTTGTAGTTGGTACCGTTGGTAGAACAGGACTTGAGCAAAAGCTTATCGGCAATACCGCTGAACGCATTATGCACTTGTGCAAAACTGACTTATTGGCGTTAAAGCCCTAGTCAGGTAGAACCGATGATGATGTTCTACATCAAACTTTAACAAGTAAATCACGCAGCATTTGATTAGGATAGTTTTGCGTGTTGATAATTTATGATGGCGGTTTGTATTACTGCCATCAGGATCGCTTTGCAAATAACCTGTATAAAGCTGTAAATGGCGACAGCAGCAATTATTGCTGTTCCGTATACATTACCCGTCATTATTAAGGTCAGAACAGTAAGCACCAACATCAAGAGAATGTGCCTTTCAATACCACTTTTTATCGCAAAGTTATCACTGTTTTTGCGTACCACTATTTTTTCGTTAATAAAATGCTTTACGCTAATCGAACGTCCATCTTCAGACAGGAAGCAATTAAGCCCTGCATTTTGCAATATTGGATATAAATTTATTTGATGATGCCATCCTTTTAGCTAAGATTATGATTTAATTGCTTTTTTAAAAGATAGCCAAAATAGCTAACACAAACAATTACCTCTTCAATTTTCACCCAATAAATAAAAGTACCAGATTAAGTCAATAGCACTTGCCCTCTATGCATATCTATACGCATTTAAGCCCGTCTCTACTATAGAAATACTAAAGATCCCGACTTTCATCGGGATGACGGGTAAAAACACCGCAATCGAGCGACAAAATGTCTATTACAAATGCTCTACATACCATGGCATCGCTTGAGCCAGGCCTTGGTGGATATTATGTGTTGGTTGGTAACCTAAGTGTTCGCGGGCTTTGCTGATATCCGCTTGTGAGTGACGTACATCACCTGCTCTAAAGTCTTTCATATGGGCGCCATTAGGATAGTTGACACCACATGGTGATAGGTTTTCTTTAATGGCATTAAATAATTGATTTAAAGAGGTTCTATCACCAACGGCGACATTATAGACTTCATTTTTTGCTCCATCTGATGCAACTGCTGCCAAGATATTGGCTTGCACTGCATTATCGATATAACAAAAGTCTCTGGAAGTCTCGCCATCACCGTATATATCTACGGTATTTTCCGCTATCATCGCTGCAGTCCATTTTGGGATCACTGCAGCGTAGGCGCCATTGGGATCTTGACGCCGACCAAAGACATTGAAATAGCGCAAGCCAATGGCATTAAACTGGTACGCTCTTGCAAAGACATCAGCGTATAACTCATTGACGTATTTTGTCACTGCATAAGGTGATAGAGGGTTGCCTATATTTGCCTCCACCTTGGGTAGAGCTGGATGGTCACCATAGGTTGAACTTGACGCCGCATACGTAAAACTTTGCACTTTAGCTTCTTTGCTCGCGACCATCATATTTAAAAACCCAGTGATGTTAGCTGTGTTGGTTTTTATCGGATCATCCAACGAACGAGGTACGGATCCTAACGCGGCTTGATGTAAAACGTAGTCAACCTCAAATACCGCTTCACGACAGCGTTCGAAATTACTTATGTCACCTTCTAAAAATCGAAAGTTTTGCCACTGTGTAGATGACACATTGTGTTTCACATCGTCCAAATTATGACGATGACCGGTCGCAAAATTATCTAGGCCGACAACATGTTGATCATGTTTCAGCAAAGTTTCCAATAGATTAGAACCAATAAAACCGGCAACACCAGTCACTAACCAACGCTTAGGTTGTTTAGACAGTTGTGATAAAACTTGTTGATATCGTGACACGAAAACTCTCCTTTTTCGAAAGGCAGTAAGGTTATAACCTTAAATCGACGGCGTGTTTGGGCAAGATGTATTTCAAATCATAAATAAAATGACCACGTCTGCCCCACTCACGAATTTGCGCTTCTGAGAGCGCCAGAAACTGCTTGTGCGCCACAGTAAAGATAATGGCATCATAGTGATTAGTTTTAGGGGTAGATACCAAGTCGATGCCATACAGCGCTTTCGCTTCGTCTTTATCGCACCAAGGATCGTATACATCTACCACCATATTGTATTCTTGCAGCTCATTGACGATGTCAATGACTTTGGTATTACGCAGATCGGGGCAATTTTCTTTAAACGTCAATCCCATCACCAATACATTGGCATGTTCAACATGGGCATGTTGCTTCATCATGTTTTTGACTAACTGAGAGACGACATATTCACCCATATCATCATTTAAATGACGCCCTGCTAAAATCATTTTCGGATGATAACCGATATTTTCAGCTTTTTGGGTTAAATAATAAGGGTCAACGCCAATGCAATGACCACCAACAAGACCAGGGCGAAACGGTAAGAAGTTCCATTTGGTGCCAGCCGCCTCTAAAACGTCTAGCGTATCGATGTCCAACTTATTGAAAATAATGGCAAGCTCATTGATTAAGGCAATGTTTACGTCACGCTGGGTGTTCTCGATGACCTTGGCCGCTTCAGCGACTTTAATTGATGGTGCTTTATGGGTACCCGCGGTAATTATGCTGCCATAAACATCATCAATATAATCTGCCGCTTGCGGTGTAGAGCCCGATGTTACTTTGAGTATTTTGGTTACCGAATGCTCTTTATCACCAGGGTTGATTCTTTCTGGTGAATAGCCTGCAAAAAAGTCTTGGTTAAAGACTAAGCCCGACTGTTGCTCGATAACCGGTACACAATCTTCTTCCGTCGCACCTGGGTATACGGTAGATTCGAACACTACAACATCACCTTTACTGATAACTTGGCCGAGAATTTCACTGGCTTTTATCAGCGGCGTTAAATCAGGTTGTTTGTTTTTATCGATGGGCGTTGGTACCGTCACAATGTAAAAATTACAGCTTTTCAACTCACTTTCAACATTGGTGAAGCGAAGCCGTTTTGCATTTGAAAATTGTTCGGAAGACACTTCTAGGGTTGTATCGATGCCATCACGCAATTCATCAATGCGTGCTTGCTTGATGTCAAAGCCCACGGTAGGGTATTTTTTGCCAAATTCAACAGCCAAAGGCAAACCAACGTAGCCAAGACCAATGACAGCGATTTTTATTGTTGTAAGATCCATTATCTGCATAAAATATTGTTGTTTAAACAAAAGTATAGATCTGTTTTTGGAAAGTGCGCTTAAAATGAAAAAGCCGCACTATACAGCGCGGCTTCGGTGATTTAATTATCAATAATGTTATACAAGAAATTTTCTCATTATACTCGCACAGAGCCCACTCAAAAGAATTAAAAATGTCGACGGTTCGGGGACGTCTACAGGGGGTTCGACGTTTGATCAAGTTATAAAGCGAGCAGAATCAGCACCAACATCGGTTGCCCATCTAAACTCAGTTTTATCGCCTAAAAAGCTCATGAATTCTCCTTTACTTTCTCCATTGGCCTTTGGTTTAGGCAAAAAAATACCAGGCGTTGCCTGGTATTTTTGCAATGATTTGTGCTGATATTAGAATGGCAAGAAGTTGAAGGTGTAGTTCAATTCTGTTTCATTCACATCTTGTGCGCCAAAGTTAATCAAGCGAATACGTGCCAATAATTTCTTAGTGAAATCTTCATGCTCCAAATCACTTGAAACAATCTTGACGTTTTGTACTTGACCTGCCGGCGTGATGACTAGATTAACAGTCACTTTACCTTGAAGACTTGGGTCTTGACGCAGTGCACGGCGATAAATGGCGTATAACGCACCTTTATTTTTATCGAAGGTTTGACGAATCGACTCCGTTGTTCGGTTACCAGACGCCGCTTCAGATTCACTTAATGACGCCGCTGTACCGTCGCCATCGCCACCGCCGGTCGTTGGAACCCGAGCGGTAAACTCGGTTGTCTTACGACCTTCTAAGCCATTGCCGCTGCCAACATCGGCACTTAATGCCCCTGTTGCAACACCACCAGAAGTGCCTGCGACGGTTTTACCTAGCAACACACGTTCTGTCTCTTCGGCTTCACCACCACCATCTTCTAAGCTGTTTTCGGCTAAGCTGTCCATGTCAACAGACTCACGCATTTCTGCTAATGTGTCTTGCATCGCTAACAAACCGCTTTCTTCCGCTTTTTCACGAGCGCTTTTGGGCGCTTCAACGGGTTCTGGTTCGGGCTCAGGTTCAGGCTCAGTTTCCTCAGGCTCAGCTTCAGCAACCTCTTCAGGCTCTGGCTCAGGCTCAGGCTCGACTTCAACCTTTTGCTCTTGTATCTTCACTAATTGCGGTGGAATACGTTCAACTTCTTCGCGCGTACGCTCTGGTAACTGAACGATTTTAACCACGATGGTGAATAACACCGTCACCACTAAGGCGATAATCAACAGTATTCTAAACAGTCGATTATCCTCATGTTTTTGCCAAGTTGGTAACTGGTGTCGTTTAAGCTTTTGCACCATTAATTACCCCCTACCGCATCACTGCTGTCATCTTCTGCCGTACCATTTAAGATATCTTCATCAGATGCGCCGTAGGTTTGCTCTACTGCCAAAGAAATATTGGTATAACCGGCGTTTGCCGAGGTTTGCATGATTTTTTTCAGCAAACTGTAAGCAACGGTTTTATCGGCCATAATATTTACAGACAAACCATTGGCTAACTCTTCTTCGGTTAAGTCGGTGCGACGATTGCGCTGGTACTCAAGCTCTTTTAATAACTCATCGACGATGACGTCTTCATTATCAATAAGCTCTTGAGTATCGGCAACCTTACGACCTTGCAGTAGCACTACATTGGTGTTTATCGTAATGATCAAGTTGTCTTCAGCCGTTTCTTTTGATAACGATTTAGGCAACTCTATTTCTTTATTGTTTTGCAATACTTGTACGTCGGATGCATTAACCATCAAGAAGAAAACCAAAATGGTAAAAATATCCATCAAAGATACCAAAGACAATTTTGATGTCTTTGATAAACGCTGATGATGGCGAGCCATGCGTTTGGCTCTTACAGACTTCTTCACTGACTTCCTCCTTGTGCACTCATCGCTTCCAATAGCTCAGGGTTACTTACCTGTGGCGCATCACCTAAGCTAATATCTGGAAACAATTCGGCATCGACTACCGAGGCGACAACAACCGCTTTATATGAGCGAGATCTATCCATTAAGGTGACAATAGTTTGGTAATCAATTTGCGGTTCAAGCAAAATGCTTATATCGCTTTTCTCAATACCACGTTCGCTCAATAGTTGTTTTACTTGCTTTAAGACGGCCACCAACGATTCAAAGTCGTAACCTTCATCGGTATTTGGGATGGTTTTAAGCAAGTATGTCTGTGGGTAATATATTTCAATCTGGTTATCACGAACCATAAGCTCAAGAGTTTCGTCTTCCTCTTGTTCTTCATTTTCACTTTGCAGTGTTGGGTCCGTAAGTTCCGGCAACTTAAGATCTAAAACGGTAATGTGTGAAAATACCATCATCATCAAAAGCACCGGTACCAGAACGATCATCAAGTTCATAAATGACGTGATGTCGAGTTCTGCGTCCTGACGCTTGATTCGGGTTTTTCTTAACATAATTGCCCCGTATTAATCAGTCGCGCGTGATTTGCTAGCGACAGTATGGTTTTTGCTGATGATGTTTAAGAATTTAACACCAGCCATTTCCAAATTATCGACAATTTCCGTGGTTTTAGTTTGTAGTACTGAGTGACACAACAATAGTGGAATCGCTGAAATCAAACCAAATGCCGTGGTGTTCATCGCAACCGAGATAGAGTCAGAAAGCAACGAGGCTTTTTGTGACGGGTCGGCACTTGCAACCGCAGAGAACGCAGCAATTAGACCAATGATGGTACCTAATAGACCTAATAGCGTGGCAATGTTAGCCAAGGTCGCTAAATATGCGGTACGCTTTTCAAGTCGAGGCAATGTTTCCATAACGCCCTCTTCCATTGCGTATTCAATTTCTTCACGACGCGGAGTTTGCTTCATGCGAGTGATACCCGCTTTAAAAATACTGGTGATAGCGGCACCGTCATTGACTTTTTCAATGCCGTCAAAATCTAAGTTTTGTAGCATAGGCGTGATTTTATTCATCGCAGAGCCATTTTGTATGGACATTTTCATTAAGTAGATTGCGCGCTCGAGTGCAATGGCCAATCCAATGGCCAGTACAACAGCGATTGGGAACATGAAGGATCCACCTTCCTGGAAAAAACGAATAATAGTATCAAACATGGGTCTATCACCTTAGGTTGTTATCTTGCAAGCTCTTGGGCATTGCTTATTAAAATTAAAAAATCAAAAATTCGTTGCTCAATCAACGTTAGGATATTTGGGAATAGGTTATCAGCGCGATGTTACTCTTTTGTTAACACTGAAATCAGGCCATACTCTACCACAAAGCGTGGTGGTGATGACGTAAAATCTGTATTTTCAATAATGAGCGCTTGTGCCTTGTGCCCTTTTATTCTTGCGTTGCTTGTTTATGGTATTTCAATTCACGCTTTAAGCTGTCATCTTCAAGCGGTTGAAACGTCATTTTTACGCGTTGGCTTACCTCTTTTGAGCTGACCACTGTTTGCTCTGGCTTTTGCCATGGCACAATGGACGTAACTTTCGGTTGTTCCTTATCACCAACAAATGTTGATTCTAAGGTTATCACCGTACGCGTATTTGTTTTTGTTGTCGCTGTTTGGCCAACATCACCGTCATCGCTACTTTGTTGCTCATCAGTTGTTGCGTTTGCGTCATTTGACTGAGCAGCTGGAGCAGTTTCAGTTGCTGTAGTAGCAGCCTCTTGCGTCTCCTGCTCTGGAGACATTGGCGTTGCTACAACAAAACCACTAAAGGCCATGACCGTGCTCAGCATTAGCGCTGATGACCATGCAGTAATTGGTGTTGGTTTAATGTTCATAGAGTTCATCACCGTTATCCTTACTGTTTAAGCTGCATCGAAATATCTGCGATCCAGCCCTTTACCTTGTTGTTCTTTTCTTCTGTGAGCACTTGATAAGTTTGATAGTGCTGCAGAGCCTGTCGTTTTTGCCCCATATACATATCGAGCAATATACCTAGATTCAAATGCGCTTGGGCAAATGCGCCCCAAGCATTAAGTGCCGCTTCGTAAGATGCTTTAGCGCCGGTAAAGTCGCCAGCTTGGCGTTGCATAAGACCTAAACGATTGTGAGCAAAATAATTATTGTCGTTGGCTTGCACCGCACGAGTATAGTAATCGCGCGCTTTATCATTATTGCCTAACTCAAGCTCAATATCACCAAGTTGAACAAACACACCCGATAACTGCGGATTGGCCGCAGCAACATTTTCTAGGCTGACTTTCGCCGCGAATACGTCGCTTTCTTTCGTTGCCATGGCCTGCTGTACTTTTACTCGCACCTCGTTGGGCACGGTTACGGCATTCTCTTTATAAGCATTTGGCAATTGCATCAAACGCTTATATTCATCGCTTTTGCCTTCGTATGGGTCAAACACCGGCTCAACAGGTTGCTGTTGTTGCGCAGAATCTTGAGTTGCAACCTGCGGCTCTTCCACGTCAGAATCAGAAAACGTCGAGCAAGCGCTTAACAACATTAATACAGTCGCTGCACATAAAGGTTTCAACAAACCCCTTCGTCCTTCGTCATTCGCACTTAGTCCGTGTAACGGGAAATTAATACACTTCATTAATCACCTCAACAACTTGTTCTTGTTTATTATATCGTCCAGGTAACAGGCGAGATAAATCGGCAAAACTCTTTTTCACCCACTCATCATAGATACCATCTATGGTGCGTTTGGCGTTGGTTTCGTGCACTTCAATGGCTTTATCTTCAAACGGGAACGCTTGTTCTTCAAGCAGTATGTCATATTGCTCTAAGGCCAACTCGTCCAAATCTTTTGGACGCTCAGAATCCATAAGATCGGCGGCCAACTGACTGTATACTTCGGCTATACGATAATTTGCCACCGTAGTGAAATCTTTCACCTGATAATTGGCGGTTTTATTGTACGCCGTTAACGTTTGTTCTAATAATTGACGTTTACGTGTCAAAGACTTTTTCAACGGTAAGGTTAATTTCGCGCGTTTGTATTTCCCCATAAGCTCGTCGGCAAAATGCATACTCGCACTAGCGGCCAAATATTTAGAGCGCGTTGTACGGTTGGTACCGGCGTTTTCATCGGCCTTGATGATTTTATCAAGCCAAAAATTGCGTTTGCTTAAATCGCCACCTGATGACAAGGCATAGTCACTATCACCGCGGTAAAACTCGCTCATAATATGCAAGGATTCCATGTAGGTATTAAATGGCGCTTTATAGGTGTGTGCGTACGTTCGATACGCCAACATCGCCTCAGGTTTATTATCGGCTTTCATGTACGTTTCACCGGCAAGCCACAGCATTTGTCGGGTATCTTCTGAGGTTGGCTTTTCAGCCCAGCTCATTTTTAAATAAGCCGCCGACTCTTGCCATTGCTCTGTTTCCTGATAGGCGTAAGCCAATTTAGGTGGCAGCGTTTTAGTCAACGCGTTATTTGGGTAACGTTCTCTAAAGTCCACCATTAAATCAATTGCTTCGGGGTAACGCTCAAGCTCTAACAAATACGTTGACATATCATACTGTGCATTTAATCGCACTTTTGAATTTGGTGTACGTCGCAATACGCGGGCGAAATGGCGCGTCGCCTCTTGCAAATCTGCGTCTTCGGTCTCACTGCCTTTGGCAGCGACTTCACCTTGTCGATAAATACTGGCCGCTAAACGATCAATCATATCTGCGCGACGTTCATCTTCTGCTGGCATGGTATCAAGCACGGTTGCATACGTTGATTCGGCCTGTTCATATTGCTCTTCAGCAAACTGACTGTGACCAATAACAAGTAACGCCGATAAACGCTGTTCAGTGGTTAAATCAGGATTGCTATCGAGCGCTTGTTGCGCAAAGGCGATGGCGTTAATGCTATCACCTTCTTTAAAGTATTCCTGGAATAAGTCGCGTTGAACTTCGCTAACACGTTCATCATCAGAATAAGTATCAATGAATTTGGCTTTAAACTCGCGCTGCTCTAACGTGAGTTGTTGCTTTTCTTCATCAGTTTTAGCCAATGCTATCAACTCATCGTAAGTGAGTATGAGTGCGTAACCTGCTTCGTTACTAAAGTCTTCTGCGAATAGTTCGGTCACTTCTGCTTCTTGGCCCGCTAATGCGGCTTCAGAATCACCTTCAAGCACTTGCTCGTTAACATCTGGGGTTTCATCGTCTGCATCTTGTGCGGTTTGTTGCGATTCTGCCAATTCCAATCGAGCTGCGGCTTCTTCAATTGCTTGACCAGAATAGGCGACATCTTCATATAGCTTTGCAGCTCGCTGATGGTCTTCCACTTCGGTGTAGCTTTCTGCCATATAAAACTTAACTGTACTGGCGCCATTGATTTCTGGGAAGTTATCCAAAAATATTTGATACCACTTAGCCGTATCAAGGTATGCGTCTTTGACAATCTGACGCTGCTCTTCGGTGTTATTTTCGGCCAATAATCGTTTTTGCTCTTGCGCATTAGCATGGGTGTTTTGCGAAAACTCTTGCAAGATATCAAGTAATACCGGTGCTACTTGTTCTTGCACCTGATCTTTGGCATCTGGATCAACTTCTTGCCAATAAGGGCCGGTAAATTGATAGCTATCAACAAAGCCCGCTCGCTCTGCGGTTAACTCAGCAGGGAATTGACCAACACGGAAGATTTCCATTTTTTTGATCGAGTACAACACGCTAACGTGATGATACGGCGATCGCTCGATGAAAAAATCATAAACGTTAGCGGCATCTGAGTAGCGCTGTTTAGACAAGTAATACTCAGAGAGCAAATCATAATGCAGGTATTCGTATGGACGTTCACCAATACGGGCATAATGCGCGGCGATTGACTCAGAGCCTTGATCAGAAAAAATCAAGGTCATCACCGTAAAGGTTTCTTCGGTTAATTGACGATTGCGTTTATCAATAAGCTCAAGAAACTCTTCTTCGTTGTTTACTTGGCTCATAAATTTATATGGCATAACCTCGTCGAGTAAACGAGAGAACGAGGTTAACGCTTGCTGGTTTTGCTCCAGCTTAAAAAAGCTCCAGCCCATCATATATAGCGAGATGGAAAAATACGGGTTGTTTTGCACCGACTCAGGGCTCTTGTTAACCACGTAATCGTAGCTTGATAAGGCACCAATGTAATCTTTGCTTGAAAACAGGATTTCTGCTTTTCGAAACTCGGCTTCAAGCATGTGGTCGTTTTCAGGGTATTCACTGATCAAGCGATTCAGCGTTTGCAAACTTTTATCTTGCTCGCCTTGCAGATCATAGGCCTTGGCAAGTTGATACAACAGCTTGTCATTATTTGGTGAGTCAGGGTTATCTTTTATAAACCCTTCTAATGAGGTAATAGCAGTTTGATAATAACGGCCATCAGCGACTCGATCGCCACGCATTTGCGCTTCCTCAGCCTGCATCATCTCTAATACGGCAATACGCTGTTGAATTTGCGCTTTCGCTTCTTCGTCTTCAACATAGGCTAGTGTATCTTTATAGGTCTCACTCAACTCTTCAAGCGTTAGCCTTGGTAACTCAGCCTTGACCGCCGGTGACGGTTGCAAATCTAACTGTGCTAAGGTGGCGCTGCGTTGGCGCTTAGATGTTTGTTCAGGTTGTGATTCAAACAAAGTACAACCTGACAGTAGGATGCTGGATACCGACAATGCTATTAATGTTTTATGCATTACTCGCCTCCTCTGTCGTTTTGTTCGTTTTCATTAAGTTCTAGTTGTTGGTCACGGATAAAGGCTTCATCGGTCATGCGAATGACGGATATTTTCGCTTGCTCTAAGTAATCGGCAAGGGATTCTTGTTGCACGCTCAGCACATTAACTAATTTTTCTTCAATATCATTGAATAAGGTTTGCAGAATATTTTCTGCGACCAACATTTTCGCCTCGATACGCTCTTGCATGTCGTTCACTGGCGACATAGATAGTGATTGGGATTGTTGTAATCGAGATAAGTCGTTCGCCACTTGCTGTTTAGCAAGACGCCCTTCTGCATCTAGATAGTAATCGCCTATCTGCCATAACAATGCCCCACCGAGTCTATCCAGACGCTGTTGCATTTGTATTTTACTATCACTAGCAGGCATCGCATTTACCTGCTGGCTAAGCATCATGTACTTGTCGTAGGCGTTACGCAATTGATGACGCTCACCCACCACTGGATCGGCTTTAAATAGTTTGCCTATGTATTGAAACGCCAACTGGTTCATCATCAAATCTGATTGACGATACCGGCGAGATAATTCATCAAGCTGCGCTTTACGTAAAGCGACTTCACGCTGTTTTGGTAACTCTTGCGAGGTTTCTAGATTAATTTGGTAATTACTTTGGGCCAAGGCCAGTAAATCGAGCTGCCACACCTTCATCGAACTAATTGCAGCGCCCAAGCTGTTTATGTCTTTTACGTCTTGTTGAAAGCTATCTGAGGAGATTGACCCAAAACTTTGATATACTGACGGGAACTTTAGTTCGACTTGCTTGGCTTTAAGGCCAAGGGTGATGTCATATTCAGAGACCACCATTAATGATTCAATATACGCCTTGTTGTCACTGCTCAGTTTGGCTATTTCATTATCAACCACTTGCTTTTGCGCAGAAAAATCATCGCTGGCTTGCTGATAGGCGGCAAATGCGCGGCGTTTGTCGTGCATTTTTTCAAAACCATAACCTACCGCCAAACGGGCTTCTTGCGCAAACACAGAGTTATTATTGCGCGATGCAAGGTTTTGCCAAATCAATACCGCGGTTTCGTATTCTTCATTATTGGCTTTAGCCCAACCGTAACCAAGTAGCGCAGATTCGCTATCTAAGCCTTGTTGTGCGACGTTTTCAAATGCCGTCATTGCCGCTTGGTTTTCGCCTTGCTCTAAATACAAATAACCGAGTGCCAAATACGAGCGATCAATGATAGCTTCTAGCTCATCGGTAATTTCAATATCCGCGAGCTCTTCTGATTCGCTTTCATCTATTGCCACTGGTGTTAAATCAACAACAGACTGCAACGCCTGGATAATGTTTTCATTACTGGCGACATCACCTAAGGTATCTTCGGCGCCTATGTATGACATGGCGTAGTTAAAGGCTAAATAGCGATGGTATATGGAGTCTGGGCGAATATTATCTTTTGCAGTAAGCGCTGAAGGTACGTTGCCTTCTTTTAAGAACATTTGTGCGTTCAAAAAATGGTAGGCATCGCGATGCTCTTTTGCCAGCTCAGCACCGACTTTATTGAGCGCTTGACGCGCTTGGTTAAACTGACCTTTTTTGTAAAAGGCTTTGGCAAAGCGAAAATAAATGTATGAACGGTGTTCAGAATCTAGCGATTGGGTTTCATCGAACGAGCGAAACTCTTCATTGGCTCGCTCGTTCATGTCGTAACTTAACTCAAGGCCAGCACGTAAAATTTGGCTTTGCCCTGAAATGTCACCAATCCCTTGCTTGTCGTTAAGTGCCAATTGCGTGAGTGAGGCAAAATAATCTTCGGTAAAATAGTAATAAAGCGCTTGGTCACGCGCAATGCGTTGCTTGGCAGCAAGCCTCTCTGCTTGACTATTTTGACCTTTAACTTCAGCCCCAGAGTCTTGAGCGAATACTGAACTAGAACCAGCAAGCATCGCAGCCGATACTAGCGCACCTAAGTATCGGCGTTTGCTGTTAAAATTGCGTGAAAACGTACTCATAAACTACAGCTCGGTTGCTGTGAAAACAGGACGTTTAGATTCGATATCGATGCCAACTCTAAGCTCGATGGCATTGGCGTCAGCCGATTTAACGAAAGTTGTGGTGACACCACGTTTGGTTTTGCTGCCTCGTTCATTAATGCCACTGATAAAGGCAACCACTTGATGCTCGCCAACATCGACATCGCCCAGGTAGACTCGATCGACGCCGCCTCGACGCAAGGCATTTTGCTGATATTCTGTGTACAAAGCGCTGTGCACTTTTTCACCGTCAATCACTAGGGTAATGCTGGTGACGTTAAATACATCGGCCGCATCAATACTTAAATACACCGCTAGTTGGTCTGCGTCTGGGTACAACACCGCAAGTTCCAACTCTTTGATGTCAGCGGCTATATCTACCAAGCCACCTTTAAACGTCTGCAAATCTTCATCCGTCAACGTTTGTGACTCGTTTTCTGATTGTGCATGCGCGGTCATGGAAGCCCCCATAATCAGCGCTATGATTGCAAATATATTCTTGATGTTCCGATTCATGAGACTACCTTTCGCTCTGTCTGCGTGTGCCATTGCTAACCAATTTAACGTGCCTTTTAAGGTGACCTAAAAGAAGTACGCAAAACCCAAGGTTGCTTCGGTATTAAAGGAGTACTCGTCTTCTGCGCCGTATTGCTCGTGCACGTAGCCGCGAACATCAAAACGCATAGAAAAAGCATCATTAAACATGACCCGATAACCCGCACCGGCAACACCGGTTTCATTGTCACCCAAGCCATCGTAATCGGTCATACCGGCACCTAATACAAAAAACAGCGAAGTTTTTAAATCAAAGGTACTGGTTAAATAGGTATCTTGATGAAAGTTATAACCTACCACGGCATTGTATATGGTCACTTCACGATCATGTTGGCTTAATGAGTAAGAGGCTTCGATAAACCAGTTTTGCGTAAAGTGGTAGCCAAAACGGGCACCAACCGACAGATTAGTCGTTGAGTCTACGAACCTTGAATCTCCGTCGATATTCAGTGCACTAGCAAAAATGCCCACTTCAAAATCACTCGAACGGACATCGGCCTCAACAGCTTGTCGAGATAAGGCAGGTTCGATGATATCTTGAGAATTTTCTTGTGTACCCTCTTGGGCATGGACCCCGCCAGAAAACGCTAGAACGGCTAAAAGCGTGCTCAGGCTAGACTTTAGATTTACCACGTTATGCTCCTGATGACCGTTTCTCGGCCTTTTTGTGTATCCTTTGGGTTATGGGGTAACCACAACTCATTATTCTTATTATTTACGCAGCCTTCATTTAGACTGCGATCTTGATCTTACCGATCCTAGCTGCGACAAAATTTATTGCTTGGGTCGATGAAATCGAACTTTCTTATATAAGCCTGTTTAAAGCTTATTGGAATTTCTCTAAAATTCCAGATAACCCTGATGCTGTTACAACAACGGGTTTACCATTTACATCCAAAGTTTTGTTTAGTGTCATTTCTTCGACCCACCCTTCGGTGCCATCTTGAGTGATCACTTTAAAATAACCACGTTGGCGATTAACCACCGTAATCCATTCACCTTGCTCAGCGATGTAAAATACTGGGAAGTCTGTGCTTGGACCTGAATGCATGTCAATAAATGGTGCGTTCACTTGTACAACTGGTTGCTGTTCAGCAAAGACAGATGACGACAGCAGACATAGCGTCACCAGAAAAACCGATTTTAGAAATTGCATTACTTACGCCTTAATGACTCTTGTTTTCTTATGGTTTCAATGAGTTATATTACCAACGCCACACTGCGCGTTTTTCAACCCAAATCAGCACACTTTTTACACTACTTTTATTTTACAACAAGTTAGCGAAATTTTTACCTAATTCGAATCTAACAAAAAACTATTCAATAAAAAAGTCTGACCATTGATAAAAGCTAGAAATAACGACCACTTGCTTAATAAAAGTGCATAAATTGCATTTTTACAAATAAAAATGAGCCACTTAGTGTCACTTATTGCTGCGATAACATCCACCCTGTCGTCATTACGTGCTACGACACGGAATCTTTAATCTCATTTTACCTAGCGAAGATCCTGTCTTTCATTGGGATGACGTTCATTAGCCTAAAGCAAAACCTTTAACCATTTTTAAACAAGTAAAAAAAAAGCCAGTATTAACTGACTTTCTCGGCAACCTCGTCTACCTGATTTAAATACACCAAATCGCATATACCATCGGCTGGTTGAAATCCTGTTGGTGCATCCAATAAAACCTGTCTAATGGCGTGCTGATCAAATTCGCAACAGGCACTGTGAAGGCGTTCCAATAATGGCGACAGCATTTCCCACCTCATAAACACCTCTTGCGCTGTCATGATGCGCTCATTACCCGTTTTTTCAACATCTTCGCCAATGAGCAACTCTTCATAAAGTTTTTCACCTGGACGTAAGCCTGTTTCAACAATTTCAATATCACCAAAGGGGTTACTGTCGTGCTTCAGGTGCAACCCCGATAAATGCACCATTTTAAGGGCTAAATCATAAATTTTAACGGGTTTGCCCATATCTAAAACAAACACATCACCGCCCATGCCCATAGCACCTGCTTGGATCACTAATTGTGCCGCTTCTGGTATGGTCATAAAGTATCGAGTGATGTCTCGATGAGTTAACGTTATAGGCCCACCTTTCGCAATTTGTTTTTTAAATAACGGAACCACCGAACCAGAGCTTCCCAACACATTGCCAAACCGCACCATACAAAATCGGGTGTTGTGACCAGACTTATCTGCTAACGCTTGCAAGCAAAGCTCCGCCATACGCTTTGTTGTGCCCATAACATTGGTTGGGCGTACGGCTTTATCGGTCGATATTAAAACAAAGGTTTCCACGCCAACATTTATCGCTGCTTGGGCACAGCGTAACGTACCAAAAATGTTATTGCGCACCCCTTCAATGACATTGTGTTCAACCATCGGCACATGCTTGTAGGCTGCGGCATGGTAGACCGTTTGTACACCAAAGGTACTCATGACTTTTTCCAAGCGATTTTGTTTAGCAACTGAACCAAGCATTGGATATAAAGTGATGGATAACTCTTGTGCTTTTATGTAATGTTCCAATTCTTGATGGATGTTATATAAGGCAAATTCGGTCAATTCAAACAACACCAGAGCCGTTGGTCGTTGATTGACAATTTGACGGCACAACTCAGAGCCAATAGACCCGCCTGCGCCGGTTACCATAACGACCTTGCCTTTAATATCGGCATACATTAAATCTTGGTTTGGGGGTACTTGATCTCGCCCCAGTAAATCTTCTATTGAAACTTCTACAAAATCATCAATTTTCGCGCGACCAGAAACCAAATCCGACATCCCTGGAATCGCTAAAACCTCAACATATAAGCTCTCAAGCCTATTTAATATTTCGGCACGTTGACCTCGAGACGCCGAAGGGACAGCGAGCAAGACTTTGGTGACGTTATGCTTGATGACAAGGTCTTGAATATCCTCTTGTGCAAATACGTCTAAATTATTTATCGATAGCCCTTGTAACATTTTGTTGTCATCAACAAAAGCAATGGGTTCAAACTCAGCACCATTTCTAAGTGCTTTAACAAGCTGTATACCTGAAGCGCCAGCACCATAAACGATGACTTTTTGTTTGCTGCGAGAGCTACCTCGGTTGGCAAGTGCGCGAACGGTGTAGCGTGATCCACCGATCATGATTAATAAAAATGCGCCATATATAACAGGAATAGACCTCGGTACCCACGCATCGAAAGATAAACTTAATACAGCCAAAGAGGCGGCAGAAATAAACGTACTAAGAAAGACAGCCGATAACGCTAATGTACCAAGGTAGCGGATAACCGCGCGATAAAGACCAAGATGAATATTAACGACAATACTGACGCCAACAACGCCTAATAGCATCGCCCAATATTGGCCATTGAAAAACTCCACGTTTACGTCAAGTCGCAAAAACATGGCAAACCAAAATGCAAAGACAACAAACAACGAATCGACGAACACGCTGATCAACCGTTTTAACGGTCGAGACAGTTGAAAGATTTTTTCCATAAACCGCAAAATCCCAGAGATTTTAGTTTCTTATAAATAGTAAACAACACAATAGTATACGTTAAAACGCTACTTTTCGCATAATAGCATAGCAAGATCCGTGCAAAGTTAAAATTGCATTCTGCGCGGACCACTTAATTAGAAGCTATTTTAGTCATTACCTTAACTGCCTGATGGATAATTATACATTTACGAATATGAGCAGGAACAACAACGAATGCGAGATCCATATTTTTAATTCTTATCAGTATTTTTAACGTGTAACGCTTGGTTAGAAAACTAGTGACGGAAAAACGATGAACCAACAGTGTGTGCTAGTGGGACCTTTGTTATTGTTATCAAAAAACAGTGGCAATCACTCACACGATAGACACTTGTGCGACACAAATTAATACCAACTGAACGTCAATAAACTCGCTGATACATGAAATAAATCATGCTGATTTAGAACGCGTACTTAGACCAAGCATTTGACACTTTATGCCATAAAGCTATACTGACTATGTCTTATATTTGGGTTCTACTCATTTATGTGAAAAAAGCTTGGCTTCCAACCAGGCTTTTTTTGTGTCCCTCTCCTAGCGATAGAATGTATTAAAACTGCGCGTACAACCTCAGATCATTCCTTACGTCTTAGCCTCGTTCTATCTCAGTTGATATAATATAAAACCACCCTTGACATTTTATGTCAAAGCGTCATACTAAAAGAGTCTTAAAGTTGAGATCTACTCATAAGAAAGCCTGTCTTCCAAGCAGGCTTTTTTATTGCCATTTGTTATTACAACACCTCGACGAATAGAACCTCAGCGCAGTACAACATCAATCGCGTTTCAGCGTCTAAAATTTAGGTTTCCATGCGTTTTGCTTTTTCTTCATCCATTGGCGATAGCCTTGTTTTTGCCAATTCTGATTATATTGCAATGACAAATTGCCTGTCTCACTATCAACAGACAAGCGACCAATGGGTTACATCCATTTGGTACGCATTTTTTATACCCATGCGCTTTCATGCACGAGCAAAATACCTAATGTAAAAAGTACGCTAAATGTGGCACCTAACGTACAATTTTCATTGCCGCTTTCAATTCGTCCTAATGCATTGACACCGATCCCCGCGAATGTAGCATATTCGCTTTGAGTCATCTGCATCGATGTTCGTTTTGCCTTGATAAGTTGCCCTAGTGTTAACGCCGGTCTAAAGCTGCGCATTGTTAATGCGCTTTTCTTCAGGCATGGGAGAAGGAATAACCTTTCGCACCATTCCCCCCGTAAAAACCGATATCAGTGATATATAGAGATAAAACTCATGGGAACAAAGAAAAGGAGAAATCCTAAAAACTCTGTGTTAATTGGCGTTAACACATTCAAAGAGGACCTCTATAGTCGCGAGACTAAAAGCGAAATATAAGAATCCCTGATGGTATTAGAAGGCTTCAAGCGATTTGCTTAACGCATTGCCTCTGTTTACTACACAACACCAAACGCTATATTAGTATAGAGAAAAAATAATTCGCGCAAAACTTAACTCAACCTTTAGGTATAAAGTGTGACCAATTCAATTTCAGATAGGCTTGTTGAAATAGAAAACCGTCTTTTGCAACTTTCAGCTGAAAAAGATCTGTTAATAGAAGAGCGTAATAAAATCCGTGCCCAGCAGGAAGTTGAGCTTGCCAAGCATTTTAACCAACACGAATCAGTAGAAGCAAAAATAGATTTATTCATGTCTTATTTTAAAGGACGACATGATATTTACCCATTTCGATGGCAATCACAAAATGGTCGAAGTGGTTATTCACCCGCTTGCTGGAATGAATGGAAACCTAATATCTGCAATAAGCCTAGAATTAGTTGCACAGAGTGCTCTAATCAGCACTTTAAACAATATGATAAAAAAGCGGTATTTGATCACCTCTCTGGTAAACAAACCATTGGGATTTACCCACTTCTAAATGACAATACGACGTATATCTTAGCGGCAGATTTTGATAAGGATGATTGGCGTGTTTCTGTTAACGCTTTTTCAAAAGCCTGTGAGGTTTATCAAGTGCCACACCTTATCGAACGCTCACGAAGTGGCAATGGTGGTCACGTCTGGATATTTTTCAAGCAAAAAGTTCAAGCATCTATAGCCAGAAAGCTAGGCAATGGTCTATTAATGAAAGCGATGGAAATGTACCCTGCTCTGTCTTTTTCCTGCTTTGATCGGTTATTTCCCAATCAAGACTTGATGCCCCAAGGCGGCTTTGGCAATTTAATTGCGCTACCATTACAACTTGAGTCAAGAAAACAAGGTAATAGTGTGTTCTTAGAT
Source organism: Thalassotalea sp. Y01 (assembly GCF_012932945.1). Taxonomy (NCBI): domain Bacteria; kingdom Pseudomonadati; phylum Pseudomonadota; class Gammaproteobacteria; order Alteromonadales; family Colwelliaceae; genus Thalassotalea; species Thalassotalea sp. Y01. Next base: position 215,768 of record NZ_JABBXG010000005.1, on the reverse strand, counting down.
GATTATGGTACGGCTTCTAACGATCAATGGGCCAAGCTTGCATCCACTTCTAAACTCGATAGTGCTGCACTTGATCATATCCTTCGCAATCTAACGTTAATCGATGACAAGACTCATGACGATATAACTCAGGCACCTTGGAAGAAGCCACATACTCATAACAAACAAGCTATTGCAAACTGCCCCGAACAAATTTCATTAGTCATTGCTGATCAACTTTATATACCAATTGAAAAAATCCCAGGTCCATTAACGTCCTCACTTAAACAATTGGCCGTATTTTCCAATGCGGAATTTTATAAACGACAAGGCCTACGGCTATCGACCATAGGTGTTCCAAGATACATTTGCGCGGCTCATATTGAAGGAAATTTTCTCATTTTGCCACGTGGATGCCTACCATCCGTTGTTGATAAGTTAAAAGAGCAGAACGTTGACGTCCAAATTGACGATAAACGCTTTTCGGGCGATAAACTGACCACCATAAAATTTACCGGCAAATTAAAAAGCCAACAAAACAAAGCGGTTAATGCGTTATTAGATTCTTCAGTCGGCATACTCGAAGCCTCTACAGGTTTTGGTAAAACGGTCACGGCATTAGCGCTCATTGCCAAAAGAAAGGTAAATACGTTGATATTGGTCCACAGTAGGCAACTTGCCGAGCAGTGGCTAGAACGCACAAACGTATTTATAACAAACGTAGAAGTAGGTTCACTACTTGGCGGCAGAAACAAACTTAGCTATCAAGTTGACATTGCAACATATCAAAGTTTAGTCAGTCGAAATGGTATTGACATAAAGCCCTACATTGAGAAATACGGCCAAATTATTGTTGATGAATGCCATCACGTACCCGCATCGAATTATGAAAGCTTATTAAAATCCTGCAACGCTCAATTCATTCACGGCTTTACCGCCACACCCAAACGCCAAGATGGATTAGAGAAACTGATGATGTTTCAACTTGGTGGCATTGTTTATAAAGGCATAAAGTCGGGCATAATGATCAACCAACAGGTGACCGTTCAAGAAACCAATATCGATTTTCCAGCTGTATGGTCAGAGCCTGATCACAAACCTCATATTTCACAAGTTTATCAACATCTAGTCACTAATCTTGTTAGAAATCAAAAAATTGTTGACGATATTATTGCAAGCACAAAGGATAAACGTGCCGTTATGGTACTGACAGAGCGAAAAGAGCACATTGATATACTGTCAAAACTACTAACAGAAAAAGGTTTAACCGCTGTGCAATTGCATGGTGGCATTTCTGCAAAACAACGCAAAGAGCGTATAACGACACTTGAAAAGAACAAAGATCTCAGTAACGACAAACTCGTTATCATTGCGACTGGAAAATATGTGGGCGAAGGGTTTGACCTGCCCTACTTAGACACATTGTTTATCACCTTGCCTATTGCGTGGAAAGGAATTTTAGCGCAATACGCGGGTCGTATATCACGAGAATGGAGTAGTAAAAAATCAATTCAGGTGTATGATTACCTTGACCCCTACCCGACACTTAAGCGGATGTTTTCAAAACGAGAAAAGGGTTACAAGGCGCTCGGTTATGAAATTGTGTATCATCAGCTTAAATAACACGTCAAGTGATTAATGCAATGACTGACAATATCCCCTTTAATTCTAGAATTGATGGTATTCACCTACTGCCCCCCTGATACGCTAATTGGTTCTCCGACGACATACATCCACTTTTACCAGACCACAAAAACAGATAAAAACAATTATTTTTTAAAGGCTTTTATAGAGCTAGCATGCTAATCAATTGGGATTTTGAGCCCAGTTCTTAGTCTATCTAAACTCGAATTTAAAATCAGCGATTATTGTGACACTTTTGAGGAGAAATAAGATTGAAAATAATTTTTTAATTTAGAGGTGATGCTGTTCTAATTTTCCTTAAACAATATTTCTAAAGTATTCATTGGCAGATAAAGGCGTGTTCGACCATTTTGATCGCATAAAAATGTAAAACCAAATTTTTCATAAAATGCTTGCGCTTGCTCATTTAAACAATCAACTACAATCGCAAATGCTCTCATGTGTTTATTTACATTCCATAGATACTTTAACGCTTGTATCAAACAGATTTGTCCAAGACCTGAACCATGATATTCACGATGAACGGCAAGCTGTGCCAGTAAAAATACAGGGATAGGATAATTAGGTAACTTTTTATGCCATAGTGGAGGTAAGCTTTCTCTACTGATTGAACTTGGTGCGATAGAGTAAAAGGCACATATTGCTTGTTTTTGATTTGGCAACATCATCTCACTGGGCAAAACCATCGTTCGGCTAATGCCAGCTCGCATATGTTTTAAGGCTTTCGTTTTTAGAAAATCATTCAGCTCTTGTTCACCGCAATCAAAATACTGCCGCTCGTGTTGTACCTTGTTTAATTCGACAAACCTTTTAGCCCAGGTCATTTAATACCGCTTTCTTCGGCTAACCTTGCGGCATTACGTAACGCGGCATTTGGCACTTGCGCCTTATCGCATGCCGCCATAAACTCATCAAACACATTATCTTTTACCACAATGGTTTCATGTTCTTTTATGACATGCGATGCATCTTCATCCATAAGCCTAACCACATATTCAGTCAGGCTTTTCAGGCCAAGTAGTGCCGATGCTTTTTCTGCTTTTGCTTTGATTTCTTCGTCGAGACGAATATCCAATCGAGCTGTAGACATATATCCTCCATGTACGGAACAATTCCGTCACTTATCATAGTATATAATACACAGCTTTGAGATTCAAACTGTACGGATTATTGCCGGACTTGGTATTTGATGTAAACCGACTAATCAACTTAGTTAAAACGCATAGCTTAATCCAAGTGCAGCTCGTCAATATGTTAAGAACTAACGCAATCGACTACTCGGCCCTTGAAAATTATTAGCGTAACGCCGAACAAACTATACGTGCAGACTAGATTTAGCAAGTGAACTCTTAATGAACCAACTATTAAAGGAGTCATTATGTAGTGGTCAACTAGTTTTGGCCACTACATACCCTTCACTTTCAATGGTTGCCCCCAAATAGCGAGACTGCACCTTATTTATCTACTACCAGGACCTAAGCGGCTCTTTGCAGATTACTGTAACAAACAACGATTATTTCTAGTAATAACGGTAGTCATCTACCTAAAACACTAATAGATCGTTTGTTAGGGCTCCTTAGTCAGTGGAGTCTTTATCGTCAGGCAGATCAAATGGGCGACAAGTTAGCTCTGCTTAAATTTCTATATCAAAACTAATTTATGCCCATTAACCCTTTCAAATAAACTTAATATAAACTGCTGGTCAAATGCCAACCATCCCCATAAGGACATTCATATACCCTAAGATATTTGTTTTGTTCTTTTTCTATAATGCTAGCCCTCAGTTCAGCAGCATTTTCAGTATGATATGACTTTTTCACATCACCTAAGTGACCAATACAAAAATTACAATCATGGCAAGGAGTGTGTCTATTGGCAGGGCTTAGGTGCCAAGAATCACACTTATTACAATAATATGGTGTTACGTGATTTTGATGAACAGCTAATACATATTCAACCGCTTCTTGTGCAGCAAGTTCATTGTCGTAGCAGGCTTTATCTTTACCATTTCGCGTTTTACAAGTTTGAGTACACATAAATCCCCCCTACAAAGCCAATCCATTAATAACAATGTCATTGTTTGGAACGTATCTTTCCAGGTATTTGTTTGCGCTAAACCGTATTTGCTTTATTGCTCGCTCTGCTCCAACCTCAGTAATGACGTCAGAATATGAATAGTGACCTGATTCAGTGCTTTCAGTTGAACTTTGATAAAAGCGTCCCTTGGGGTCTATCATCAAATATGATTCGGTCATTTCATCATTTGTTTCATCAAAAATGGTAACGCCAGTTTCACAATGACGCTGAACGAAAGCTCTAAATTGCTCATCGTTAATTAGCAAGTTATGGCCATTAAAAGGCTTAACCTGAAACAGTTTCCATTTATCGGGCGATAGCACCTTTATAAATTCTGAAAAGTCTTCTTCTACATTTAGTTGGTTAACTACCGTATTAACTTTAAATTTCGATTTATTATTATCAGCCCTTACCCATTCAGATAAAGCCAATATGTTATCTTTAGATAATACTTGCCCTTTTCTATCTACCCTCCCGATTGCTTTTGAAACACCAACATTTTGACTATCAAAACTTATGCCCACCATATCGAATAAATCATTAGGGACAGTGTCTATGTTGTTATAAAGAAAATGGCCATTGGTTATTATTGACACCTTAAAACCATAAGACTTGGCTAAGTAAATAATATCGATAAATCGACGACCAAGAATAAAAGGCTCACCACCGGCAAAGTTAATACGAACATCACGAAATGGAATAACTTTCTTGAAAGAACAATCTTCACTAAAAAAGTAGCTAGCGAGCTCTTGTATCAAGTTTTCAACAGCAAATGGTTGGCGATGCAATTCGTTGGGTCTCCCCCATTTGGCAAAACAATACTCACAACTGTAATTGCATACTTCGGTAATGTGCCAGTTAATCACGATCTCATTGAAACTATTTAAATTTTTCGACATAATCATTTTTCCTTTTTTTGAACAACTATCGAAACTTGAGTATCGATAAACGTTCAAAATGGATAAATGAAAACGGAAAACTCCCCCCCTCGAAATATTAAAAAAGCCTCAAAAAGGAGTATTTGTGGCAGCATTACCAACGTTTGAAGAAGTATTAATAAAACTTGAGTCTCTACTTTTTGGTGAAATAGGTTTCACATCAGAAACAAAGAAGAAATTTAAATATAACGGATTACAATTTAAAAACTTCCAAGATAAGTGGGTAGAGGTGTGTATCTCAATAGCGAGAAACCTAGCATTTGATGAACGCGCTGAACGTGATCTTCTAGAAAACCTTAATTCAATATTCATGGTTCACAAAACCATTGAACTTGAAACTTTTACTTATAATGCACCTAAGCAAAATATTTTATGGCAATATCTTAGCCGCATATTAATACCAGGGCTAGCTAGGCACCACGCCTTTTGGCACTTAGACTCAAGAATTGAAGATAGCGTTGGCCAATACGGCTTTCTAATGTTACCAACTGTCTCGCCTTGTAATTCCAAACTAGAATTACCTGTCCAAAAAACTCTTAACTGGTTTTTAGATTTAATGGGCTATGATTCAAGCCAGGCCGCGACTAAAGTTGATATTGTAAAACAATTATGTCCAGATAATTCAAATAAGTCTTTTGAGTCCACTCTTAAAGATATTGATAATTGGTTAACAGGCAAAAACACACCAGACTCAACAACAATAACAAAGCTTTTTTCTGACAATATAACGCTCGAATATAAAGGTTGCCACAATATTTCAAAGTTTGAAGACTTAGAAAGCGCAAAACGTTTTATATCCCAAAAGAATCTATCTGTTAAAGATCTACAAGAAACACTTTGTCTACCTGAAAAATTCGTAACGGACTGCTTGCATAGTAAAGCAGATAACGAATCACTGAAAACATTCTTGAAAGTAATATTTAAACGATATAAAGCGCCGAGTATTAAGGAAGTAAGGACAAGGCTTCTAGTAGCAAGAGCTATCGAACAAGGCTACAAAGAACTAGTCACTTATTTATTAAAGAAAAGCTATATTTTCGAACCAAATCAAAGTAAGAACAAAGTTCTGCAGTTAATAGAACTCTATAAATTTACCTATATTCGTACGCTCGAAATTGCATATCAATATGGAAGGTTTGGTGAAAATAGGGAAAATCAAGAGTTTACTAAATCTCTTCCTTATTATTTAAGAAGTAACAGACTACTAGCCATTGCTTACGAAAAATTTAATACATTAAGCAAGCACACAGATATTCTGAACAACTTTTTTAAAAGCCAAACTCAAGTTTCGATAGAAGATATTTTTCACTATTCTGAGAAAAGTTTTGCTGAACTTTCACAACAAACTGAAAACATCGAAAACATATTTATTAATAGAACAAATGAAGCCTTTGCTATTCAGAGCACACTAAGCAAAGGCAAAACTCCAAGAAAGCATTTGGCAAGTATAAAGTCATTTCACTCGCTACTTATATCAGCCCATTATCAAAGCTTAAATCCGAAAATTGAAAAGTTACGTTTTGAACGCTTAATGGAGATTGCAAACTCAGGTGAAGAAAAGCTAGAAACCTTATCGCTACAACTTGAGAAATATATTTCACCTGAGTGTAAATTAAATTCTAAAAGCGAATTAGAATTTCAGACACTAATAACCGAATTTGAGCAGAATCTAATTGGTGAGCATTATCACTACCTGCTATATAAATACCAAGCCCATATAGCAATAATGAGAAATGATCTTACAAGCGCAGAACAGCTATTTAGAAAAGCCTTGGAGAAATGTATCCATCAAAATGTCGGAAAAAGCCGCGGGTTAATTGCACGAGATTTATTTGCAACATTGGTTGCGAAGCAAAAGCTGATCCCAAATAACCACGATAAATACTACAGAGAAATGGTTATGTGGGGAGGATTAAGAAATGATCTACAGGAGCTACCAAGCATTGAGGACATTGCTGTTAAAATGCACGAATATTTTTGGACAAAACTATATCGTCATTTTCCAAAGTACGAGGCACTAGAGACGCCAATAACGGTTAATCTAAAACCATTTTTAGGCAAATTCCTAGATTTCGTAAAAGCTACAGATTTCGATGCAAATAAATTTGAAAAATTTCTAAAACAGCATAAAAAACTAAGCAATGACATTATCAAAACCCCTCGTGGAGATAGCGTTTTACTGCAGTTAATGAAACTAGACTATTCTCATCAAGGATTTTACAAGGCGCCTTTCCCCATCTCAACAATAGATAGAAAAGGTATGGTACAAAGGCATAGGCGATGTTTAAGAATATTAATCAAAGCATGGCCTAAACTAGTCAACAAACAAGACTTTAAAATGCAAACACCATTAATGCTAGCAGCTAATGTTAACGACCTTGAAACAGTAAACACGCTTCTACAGAATAAAGCTACTAATATGAATGCTATAGATATTACGGGGAGAACTGCTCTTCACTCTGCAGTAGCCGCTAATTCAATCGAATGCGTAAAAGCTATTCTTGCAACACCTATCGATACGAAAATTCAAAATATAGACGGTGCTACAGCTTTACACACTGCCGTTAAACTAGGTTATGAAGATATAGCGATAGAATTAATAAAACATTCACCAGAGTTACTCACCATCAAAGATAAATATGATGGCACTCCAATCGATATTTTAAAGTTCATTTGCACAAATAAAGATTTTTATGAGCGTCAAAAAATTCAATTAATAGAACATCGAAGGTATATTGTTGATTATGACGTTTATAGTAGTTTGTTGAAAAGTTTAAATAAAACCTAACGTCAAATTAATTACACCTTTCCTCACACACCAAAACTGGCTTGTGTGGCCTTCTTTCATTCATCCGTTTGAATGTCGTATAGCGCGCGAGACCATTGCATAGATTAGGGCGAAAAGCATACCCTAATCTGTTGATTTACTGTGAAACGCTCTTTTGACCTAACTGAAATCCTAGCCAGTTTGTTTTTCAGCTAAATACCGCTGCTCAAAAACAACAAAACCGGCGTTATGCCAGTTTTGTTATAATATAACCGCCTATCAGTAAAACACTTAGCAAAGCGTAGTCACATATTCTCTTATTCTTCCTATCTATAATGAGTCCCAAGCTATTACATTCTTATACCTTTTCCTTTCAATGGTTAAACGAAAATAGCGAGTCTGCACCTGATTAATCCAATACTTGGACGTATACTGATTTTTAAAGACTACTGTAACAATCTACCCTTTGTTCTAGTAATAACAATAAATGCCCTTAAAAAAATAAAACAGCCGGCTATTGCCGGCTGTTTCTAACTAAATTTTATTATATTCACGATACCAGTCTACGAAACGGGCCACCCCATCTCGAACGGATACTTGAGGACGTACTCCTGTAACTTCAAACAAGTCCTCTACTTCAGCATATGTCTGGTAAACGTCACCTGGCTGCATTGGCATAAAGTTCTTTTTCGCTTCGATACCTAGTGACTCTTCAAGCGATTCAACAAAGTCTAATAACTTTACAGGGTTGCCATTACCAATATTAAATACACGATATGGCGCTGAGCTTGTCGCGGCGGAGCCTTCTTCTACTGTCCAGTCACCATTAGCTTCAGGTATCACATCTTGAATGCGAAGAATACCTTCTACGATATCGTCAATGTAAGTAAAGTCTCGTCTCATATCGCCATTGTTATATATATCAATGGTCTCCCCCGCCACTATCTTTTTAGTAAATTTAAATAGTGCCATATCTGGGCGTCCCCACGGACCATACACAGTAAAGAAACGAAGACCTGTCGTAGGAATACCGTAAAGATGAGAGTAAGTATGAGACATTAACTCGTTTGATTTCTTCGTCGCCGCATATAATGAGATTGGATGATCTACGCTGTCCGTTGTCGCAAAAGGTACTTTTGAATTCAAGCCATAAACAGAAGATGAGGATGCATACACTAAGTGTTGCACTTTTGTTTGTCGACACCCTTCCAAAATTGTTAAGTGCCCCACGAGATTAGAATCCGCATACGCTAATGGGTTATCAATAGAATAACGAACACCTGCTTGCGCAGCCAAATGAATGACACGATCAAACTGCTCTTCTGCAAACAGTGTCGAAACTCCATCCCTATCGGCTAAATCCATCTTCACAAAGTGAAATGCACCACTTTGGACAAACTCATCAAGTTCCTTTAATCGATCTTCTTTTAAACTAACTTCATAATAATCATTTAAGTTATCTAAACCGACTACCTGATGCCCCAAAGCACATAGTTTCTTTACTACGTAGTGGCCTATGAACCCGGCTGCGCCCGTTACTAAATACTTCATTCTATCCCTTAATAAACAAAACAGGCCGACAATGGTCAGCCTGTAACAAACTTTTAATCATTGGTATCAATCATTACCAAACAAATCACGTGTATAGACTTTATGTTCTACATCTAACAACTCATCTTGCATACGATTCGAGATAATAACATCGGAAATCGACTTAAACTCATCTAATTCTCGAATGACCCGAGAATGAAAAAATTCATCTTCTTCTAATACAGGCTCATAGACGACAACTTCAATACCTTTCGCTTTTATACGTTTCATAACCCCTTGGATTGAGGATGCTCTAAAATTATCAGAGCCTGATTTCATGATCAATCGGTAAACTCCAACCACCTTGGGTTGCCTTGCGATGATTGAGTCAGCAATAAAATCTTTTCGAGTCCTATTCGCATCAACAATTGCACTTATCATGTTATTCGGCACATTTTGATAATTTGCGAGTAGTTGTTTTGTATCTTTAGGTAGACAATATCCGCCATATCCAAAAGATGGATTGTTATAGTGCGAACCGATTCGAGGATCTAAGCTTACTCCTTCTATAATTGAACGAGTATCTAAGCCGTGTACTTCCGCATAAGAATCCAACTCATTAAAATAAGCAACACGCATTGCGAGGTAGGTATTTGAAAACAACTTAACAGCTTCCGCTTCAGTGGAGCTTATAAAAAGAACATCGATATCTTCTTTCACCGCCCCTTGAACTAGAAGTTCTGCAAATTTTCTAGCACGCTCCGAATCTTCACCAACGATAATACGAGAAGGATGCAAATTATCATAAAGAGCCTTACCTTCACGCAAGAATTCGGGAGAGAATATAAGTCCATCACAACCATACTCTTCACGAATTCGACGGGTGTAACCAACAGGAACAGTTGATTTAATCACCATACAAGCTGATGGATTAATCTCCATAACATCTCTAATAACGGCTTCTACTGACGCTGTATTAAAGAAGTTCGTTACAGGATCATAATCCGTTGGAGTCGCAATAACGATAAAATCAGCATTTTTATAAGCAGATTTTTTATCCAAAGTTGCTCGAAAGTTTAAACTTTCTCTCTGTAAAAACTCTGAAATTTCATTATCAACTATTGGCGATATTTTATCGTTAAGCAAATCAACCTTCTCTGGCACAATGTCTACGGCAACAACTTCATTGTGTTGCGCCATTAGCATTGCATTTGATAGGCCGACATAGCCGGTACCGGCAATTGCAATTTTCATAGTAACGTATTCTTAACTTATAGATCCCTTTGTGCTTTCCCTATCACCGAAGTAATTGCATGGACAGTTTGTTCCATCTCACTTTCGGTTAAAGTAGGGTGCACCAAGAACATTAAACTAGTCTCACCAAGTTCCTTTGCAACAGGCAAAGATTTTGAAGGTCTAAAGTTCGTGTTATCAAATGCCTTTTCTAAATAGACTTCTGAACAAGAACCTTGCATACATGGTACGCCTAATGCGTTAACTTCGGCAACAATACGATCACGATTCCAGTCATCTGCTAAAAACTCAGGACGAACAAACACATAATATTTATAATGAGCGTGTTCAATGTATTCAGGCACCATAGGTACACGGATACAGTCAAATTCATTACAAGCCTTAGCAATCATATCGGCGTACTTATTACGCAGTAAAAACCACTCGGGCATTCGTTCGAGCTGTATCCGCCCTACGGCTGATTGCATTTCCGTTAAACGCCAGTTTGTGCCAAACGATTCATGCAACCAACGGAAGCCCGGTGCATGCTCTCGCTCGTACACCGCGTCGTATGATTTACCATGATCTTTATAAGCCCACATTTTACGCCAAAGAGCTTCATCATTACATGTAACCATGCCACCCTCGCCACCTGTCGTCATGATTTTATCCTGACAGAAAGACCAACAGCCGACGTGACCAATGGATCCCACCGAACGGCCTTTATACATTGCGCCATGCGCTTGTGCACAATCTTCGATGACTGCCAAATCTCTGACATTTGCGAGAGACATTATCTCATCCATTTCACATGGAAATCCGGCCAAATGAACAGCAATAATACCTTTCGTATTCTCAGAAAGAACGTCTTCGATAGTGTTAGCGGTGATGTTTTGAGAGTTAGCATCAACATCAGCAAAAACAGGACGAGCTCCAGCAGTAACAATTGAAGATGCCGACGCCAAAAATGTACGTGATGTTACGATAACTTCATCTGTATCTCTGCCACCATTGCGAGCACCTATATTAAGTGCAACCAACGCCAAATCTAGCGCTAAAGTACCATTAGCAACTGCTATGGCGTACTGGCTGTCTGTAAAATTAGCAAATTCATGTTCGAAGTTGCGGCCTTCCTGCCCGGTCCAGTAATTAACTTTATTCGATAATAAAATCTCAGATACTTTATTAGCCTCTTCTTGGGTAAAAGAAGGCCATGGAGAAAACTTTGTATTCAACATTACTTATACTCTGTAAAGAGGGAAAAAGTGTTCAGATTTTTTTCCCAATGAAAGCTCTTCATATTTTCTTTCATTAAGCACCTGTTTTAATAGATAAAACTTCTTAATATCTTTTGAAAAACCTTTTTTGAAATTGAATAAATTATCATTTCCCCCTCCTAAGCCTCCACCAAGGTGAAATCGCTCATATCCTTTAACGTTTCCATATTTCCTAATATATTCAAACATCAATTTAGTCGGCGCGAATTTGTAGTAATTTGAAGCGGTTCCCCCTAGGTGGTATTGAATAGTTCCCTCGTAAAAGAAAAAAATCCCCATACATGCCACCTCGTTATTGAGATGTACCTTCACTAATTTCACATGCTTATTTAGTGCTCTAAATAAATTTAAATAATATTCTCGAGGGAATAAATAGTAATTAGAAGCCTTAAGAGAAGCCATAGTTGAGTTATAAACATCGATAAATTCATTCAAACAGTCATTTATTTCAACAAATTCACATACAAAATGATTTCTCTCTAACTTTTTTATATCTCTACGATGATTTGTTCTATACGCTTTAGTCTGAGTACTTTCAGAGGCTAATAAATCAACATTGACAGTTTCACCGTGTATGGTACAAACTTGGTCTAGATATTCTTCAGGCACAGTAAATGAATTCATTCGGGAAAATATTGAAATGTAGCCCTGATTATTTAAACCTCTTACCAAGGCATCAAATAGGCTAGTAAAAGTTGAAGTATTATTTGTATTTGTGATAAGGCCAGGATATCCATACACAGAGGTGAAATCTTTTAAACTTTTAACATGGGGTATATTTCTTTCCAATAGAGGCAACGCTATAAATTGTTCCCCCACTTCAGAAACCCATAATGTAGGCTTTCCACCATCTAAAGATGCATGAACCTGATGGTACTCATAAGTATGGTAAATATCTGCTCGAGATGCTCTTGAGATATATTTATCCCAACCCGACTTCGATGTGATTCCTATAACTTTATGCATTTTCCTCTCTTTACATCCCATTTTTTAGCGAAATCATGTACAGACTCAATATCTTTTTGCAACTGTAAATCCTCTATTGGCTTGCGATATGAAAGATTTTTAGCAAACTCCTTTGCCCTTGTTTCATCGAAGCCTAAGTCAAGGAAATGGGCTAACCTTTTTCCTTCCTTAATAGGTCTATGAACAAACTCATCATAATTTACTTTTATCCACTGAGCATCAGGTATATTGTGTAATTCATTTTTTATCCACTGATTTATCCCTACTACTTGAGATATCACTTGCTTTTCCTTCGATGATGTTTCAAAACTATCTGAAAATATCGGCTTGGCGGAAGCCCACTCCTCCTCATTCCCTTTAATTTTCTTCCTTAATTTTAATAGAGACAATGCATTTTCTGAAACGTTTCTGTCAATCCATATCCATTTAGTTTTAGGTTTCATTTCATGAAACTGTGATAAATGCCAATAAAGTTGAAAAACTTTATAAAGCATTGGCTTATTTTTAATTTTTGATATGTTATCAAGTACGCTTGTTAATCGTTTCCAATCGATATCAACATTAACTCTTTGCTCCATCCCCTTATAATTCAGATACTCTCTCCAAAAACCACCAAATTCATGTATATCTGAAATATTTGAAGTTGCTCCAAAACAAGAATCTGCACTTAAAGATTTGGTTGTAATTAATTTGTTTGAAAGTAACGCACCAAAGCACGGAGCTTTCCAAAAAGATGCCATAAGGTTATCGACGTAACCAACTTCGAAACAAGAGACTATATATTGTGAAAGGACAGTTGTACCAGATCGAGGAGCACCAATAACAAAAATATTTTCTTGATGGCTCCCTCCTATTTCCCCCTCATTTATATCAAATGTATGTAAAAGATTATTTGCCTTGGCTAACCAATCACTCACTATTTATATTTCCTTTAAACCTTCCCGCAACCTCATCTACTTTATGCTCAACCCCATCTCTTTTGATAACTTTAAGGACAGTCAAGATAAGTATTTTTAAATCCAATAAGGTGCTTTGATTTGCAACATACCAAACATCTAAATCAAATCTTTCCTCCCAACTAATAGAGTTTCTTCCATTTATTTGAGCCCATCCCGTAATGCCAGGTTTTACATGGTGACGCTTTTTCTGATGTTCATTGTAAAGTTCCAGATATTCTACTTTCAATGGCCGAGGACCTACTATGCTCATTTGCCCTTTTAACACATTCCAAAGCTCGGGAAGCTCATCCATACTCGACTTCCTAAGAAAGCGCCCTAATTTAGTTAACCGGTATTTATTAGACAGAAGACAACCATTTTCATCTGTTTCATCTGTCATAGTCCTAAATTTTATCATTTCAAAGATTTGACCATTTAAGCCAGGCCTCTTTTGTCTAAAAAGAATAGGGCTACCCAAATTGAAACGGACCAACATCCCGATAATTAATAAAACAGGAGCTAAAAAGATGAGCCCAACAAGTGAAAAAATTAAATCAAAAGTACGTTTCATAAAAGAATCAAAGCTCCATAATTTTAAATAATTCTTTATTTACCTTAACAACATCGAACTTTTCTAACGCCATTATTCTGCTTTGCATCCCCATCCGTTCTATATTTTCACGGTTTATAGCTAGGTCAGACATGGATATCGCGAGTTGCTCTACACTCTTGTGATCAACCAAGTATCCGTTTAACCCATTAATTACAGTATCTTTACAGCCTGCAACATTAGTTGTGATTATCGGCCTTCCTGTACTCATGGCTTCCAATACAGTTCTTGGCATTCCTTCATGATAAGACGCTAAAACAAAAACAGTACAGTTTTGGAGATACGGCCTTACATCTTTTGATTCTCCGAGATATTCAATAACACCACTTTCCACCCATTTATTCACTTCTTCTATTTTAATAGAGTCCGGAGAACTATCTTCCGGTCCCAATAATTGAAATACTAAATTTGGATTATTTTTTTTGATAGTAGCAGCTGCTTCGTAATATTCTCGTAACCCCTTTTCCTTCAATAAACGAGCAATAGATAAAAATTTCACTTTGCCTGTTGGTATCGCTGAACCTGCGAAGTGAGAAGTATTCACACCTGAACCGTTAACTCTATAGCTTTGACTTTTCTGAATAATTCCTTCATCAATAAATTTACTTTGATTATCGTCATTTTGAAATATAACACCCTTTGATTTTACCAGAGCCATACGATACAAAACCTTAACCAAATAATTTAGGCTTTTCCGTTTTATCCCTCCTGATTGAAACGCAAAACCTAAACCGGTAATCATGGCGTAGAAGTTATTAATATTACAAATCCTACTTGCAATCCCTCCCCAAATAACGGGTTTTATTGTGTATGATAAAATCATCTCAGGTTTATTCTTTTTTATAAAACGCACGAGAAAAAGAAGCATATTTATGTCTGAAATAGGATTTAAGCTATTTCTCTTAACCGGAAAAGTCGAAAATTCTACTCCCATCATTTTTAAATCGATTATTGAATCTTTATCATGATCACCAGCAATGGCCAACACTTCGTGACCTGCAGAAATCAAGTCCTTTATCAAATCCCCTCTGAAGTTAACTAAAGAGCGAGTTTTTCCAGCAATAATTAATATTTTCATTTCGTAAATTTAATAAGAATAATTTTAGTCAAAGACTTTAGGATATTCGCACATCCCCAAAAATACGATTGAATTACCCACCCTGGTTTCAACCGAATTAAGTCATTACTTATCATCGAAAGAGCATTCATTCGCTGATGTAAATTATTACGCCCTGTTACAGATCCTTCTCGTACCCTATATTTAATCAAAGGCGTATCAAGATTAGCCCCATTGTACTTCTTCAATAGCTTAAACCATAGGTCATAGTCCTGAGAGACTTTTTTACTTTCGTTATAACCGGAAAATTCTTCCAAAACTTTCCTTCTAATCATTACTGACGGATGGATAAACATGTTTTTAAAGTATATTTTTTGCTTGATTTTGATCGGATCATTCTCAGTCTTTCTGTAACCTATTTCATTTCCATTCTCATCAATGAGAATTGCATCCCCACCCACCATTGCAAATTCGACATTAGAATCTAAAAAATTGACCTGTAATTCGGTCCTATTAGCTAAGGAGATATCATCGGCATCAAGTCTCGCGACATATTCCCCGGTCGCCAATTTTAAGGCTTTGTTTAGTGAAGCAGTTAAGCCTATATTTCTATCATTTTTAATGATTTTTATCTTGGGATGGTTATTATAAATACTTAATATTTGGTTCATGCGACTACTACTAGAATCATCAACTAGTACCAATTCAATATCGGTATACGTCTGTCCTAAAATTGATTCTATAGAAGCAACAATATATTCATATTCGTTATAGACAGACATTATGTAGGAAACTTTCACTTTAAGACTCTTAGATATAAAAATAGCGATTAGGGTAGAATAGGAAAAAAGTTACTGCAGAAAGCATGACTAACAATTTCCTGTGACTTTGATGAGTATTATTAAAATATAAACTTATCAAAACCGGAATAAGTATCCATGACGATAGTGCGAACCTATCAGAATAATTGGCTGTTGAAAAGAGATTGTAAACCGAATTCAGCACCATATAAATATGCAAGTAATATAAATAAGGCTTCCATTTTTCTGCTCTATCAGTCTCAAATTGTCGGATAAACCAATACAAAATTATTGGTATTAGACTAAATAACAAAAAATCAAAACGAAACCCTGTGCTTTCTATGTTTTCCTCCCCAGCGATTAGATAACGATGCGCTTTTTCATATGCAAACATCGGTAATTCGGGTAGATAACTAAACCAAGAGGTAAAATGACCAATAAAAATCGTAGATAACCAAAGCACTGTTAACAAGCGAGTTTTAAGTTTTAATTTCTCAATAATAAGAGGTACGAATGCTAAAATTCCTGTACCGTGGAAAAGCAAACTAAAGGTTGCCCACGTCAGAAACAACTTCAATTGTCCTCTTCTGAAGTGCTCAAAGGAAATCAAAGCACACCCTATAGCGAGACCAGCTCGAATGACATTACCGGTAACTGAATAAAAGAAAGGGAAAGAAAGCATTAATACAAAATAAATAATACTTTCAGATCTTCTGAAGAGCTTGCGACCAAATACGAAAAAAAGACCACTAATGAGCAGCGTAATTATAAAAATGTAACCACTACTAGATAGGTTTAATTGAAAACTACTCCAAGTAATGGTGTTGAACAAAGGGTTATATTTAGATAAAGATAAAAACTCCCAAAAGCCTACTCCTTGACTAACTTCCGTTTCAAACCTCCACATATACACCCACGTATCTGCACCTACAGATTCAGGTCTTGCTCCCACCATTACAGTTATTATCATCCATAAAAGTACTGAAATAATATACTTTATCCAGACCAAATTTTCCTTGGTCTGAGCATTCCGATCTAGATGCAATACTAAAACAACTAAAAAAAGTGCGAAAACAAAAAATTTAACCATTTTTTAATCGAATCAGCTTAACAACGGTTAGGAATAGTTTAAATGGAAACAGTTTGAATAGAGTTGAAACCAGCTTGTTATTAAATGAACGGCTATCAATATTAGGCTTTAACTCTCCGACAGAACGTTCATAATAAAACTCGAATTTGTCTTTAAATGGATGAGTTGAATTAACTACCCAAGGACGCGTAATTAATGATTGCGTGAAGTGAATAAAAACAGGATTTGATCGAGCATCATCGATATCTTCTTCAGAATAATAGTTCTGTAATTGATACAACTCTTTCAGTTCTCTCGCGTTCATGAGCAAAAAAGGGGTCATGACATTATATTTCGGTTTTATTATTTTAATTGAATCTTTAAATATGAAATTTATAATGCCTTGATCATGGTGAGGAAACTCTCCCATGTGTGTTTCAATCAAATGCGTCACCTGAGAACTGTAATCACTATTTCGTATTTTGATAAGATTTAATTTTATCATTCCCGAATTTATATATTTATGTTTTTCTGTCATTCCCACTTTGCTTTTAAAGCTTTTCGGTATGACATCTTCAACACCTATAACAGAGCAATTATCAAACTGCATTTCCCACAATTCCGATAACAGCCCAGTTACAATCGAGTCACAATCTAAATAAATAATTTGTTCAATGTTCTTATCGAGTACTTCTGGAAGAAACAACCTACTATATGCAGATAGAGCTATACTTTC
This sequence comes from Thalassotalea sp. Y01, assembly GCF_012932945.1. Lineage (NCBI taxonomy): Bacteria > Pseudomonadati > Pseudomonadota > Gammaproteobacteria > Alteromonadales > Colwelliaceae > Thalassotalea > Thalassotalea sp. Y01. The sequence goes on along the minus strand of NZ_JABBXG010000005.1, from coordinate 198,148 downwards.
GACCTTAAGATCGCCTAGCCTTTTTCTGATGTCCGAAAATTCATAAAAGACAACTGTTCTACCATAACTAGTGATAAGCTCATCAATTAAAGTTTTAGAATCATCGGATATCCCATTGGACAATAGATGGAACGTAATGTTTTCTACAGACTTGTTGTTATCTAAAAGTGAGCATATTGAGCACCTCATAAACCCTGCGTAATTTTCATCACTTGAATATGAAACATGTAAATGCATTAAGAACCTCCAGCTAATAGCTTGTTATATATTTGCGAAACATCACGAACAGAGTGCTCTACATTAAATGGAGATGATTCAAAATGTTGATTTTTATACCTATTTTCAATTTTAGGGGATGAGTCTAATTCGAAAATGATTGCCTCCCTCCATCTTTCGACATTATCAATTTCCAAATATTTGACTAAACTATGCCCCAAATCAGCTTCTTTCGATACATTGTTTGAAACAATTGTTGGAACATTCAAATACTGTGATTCCATCAACACTATAGGGAGCCCTTCATGTAGAGAAGGCAGAACCATTAAAGATGCGTATTTATACAACAATGTAGACATGTTATTCGTTGCTCCAAACAAAAAACAATTTTTTAATTTTAGTCTTTCCTTTTCTTTCAAAAAATACTCAAATAAAGGGCCGTCTCCAAACAAACAAAACTTCACATCTATGTTTTGCTGTTGTGCCTCTTTAATTACTTCAAATAAAAACTTGTGATTTTTTTGTTCAACAAACCGACCGATATGAAATACTAATGGTTGTTTTTTTACTTCTGAAACTAAACATTCCTCAATCTTTTTATAAATTTCATCTTTGCTTGATTCCTTATCGATCTCTTCATCAATACTTTTAGAGTCTATGCCACAATAAACTTTTCTTACGTTAGTAAGGCACTTGTCAGAAGAAAAAATACTGTTTGAAGCTTTATCACTTACGGCTATTTTAAAATCTGAAAACTTAGTAATAAGCAGCTTGGAAATATAGTAATATGCTCTTTTCCATAATGGTGATTTTGCAACTTTTCCTGACAAATCATTATGACAATGCACAACCACCTTGACATCTGTTAATAGTTTTAGAGCAAGCAATACTGAAGCATAGTGATTCACATGACTATGAATGATTTGATAATTTTCTTCGGCTATTAGCCTTTTCAATTTAAATAAATAGCTAAAAACATTTTTATGGTTAGATAACCTGTGAATTTTCGCAACGTGAGGTTTAATCTGGGAATCAAATAATTGTGGGGCTTCTGTATGATATAAGAATGAAATCTCATATCTAGATTTATCGATATTTTTACTAAAGTCGAGTAACCATTTTTCGGCTCCGCCAGCATTCATTCCACCGGATACAATTAATACTTTTATTTTATTCACTTAATAAACTCTATAACGTGTTAATGTAACCTTTGTTAATGATTACACTTTCTGAATAATAACTTGTAGCTAATTTCAATGCATTCAAGGTCCTTTGGATTATCCAACATTGAACACTAGATAGAAGCCAATAAATTAGTCCATTTGTTAATAATTAGCCTTTCTGAAAAATTAATGGAATCTACTCTAATCTTTTCGAGCATATCCTTTTCATTTTTTTCATACTTTTGAATTACCGCAGCTAACTTTTTAGCCAAATCTATTTCATCACCTTTTTTAAAAATCATTCCTGTTTCGTATGGTGTTATTAGATCATAGACGGCTGGACTATATTCCGATGCTACAGGGACGATCTGAAAAAACTTGCTTTCGATGATGTTCATTGGCAGACATTCTGATTCTGAACAACTGACTAGGATCCTAGCCCGCGAATATTCACTTTCCATATCAGAAACGTAGCCTAAAAACTCAACATCCTCTGCCAGGCCAGACCTAACAATTTGATTTTCTAATGATCCTCGCTCTTTGCCAACGCCAATAAATTTTATTTTCCATTCACCTTTAATTAAATTCGAAATAATCGCTGCAGCGGAAATAAGCAAGTCAGGTCTTTTCAATTTGGTTAAATGACCGACAAATAATATTGTATTGTCCTTTTCTTCGCTCATTAAATGCTTAGGAGGCTTGAAAAAATTGGGAATTATTTCAACGTTTTTGTTCAATTTGACATACTTACAGGCATCAAAACTCGTCAAGGAGACAACTCTATCTGCAAATCTGTATGCAAACTTTCGCAAGAAATACCATTTTTTAGGACAATTTTCATAATCGGCATGCTCTACACACACCAACTTGAATCGCTTTAAAGTCCTACAAAAACAAAGCAAAACGTTTACTACATTCCAAAACCCAATCACTACAAGATTTGAATTTTTAGACAATTTAGAAACGTATTTTAGATAATATAAGTTGCCAGATTCACTTAACGGAACAAATTCAAAGAAGTTATTAACATCTATATTGGGAAATTTAGATGAGATATTTCCCCTCTTAATTTCTTCTACGAGTATTTTGCAATTTATTTTTCTTGCTCTGAAAGCAGTGCATAGATTTAAAGCTGCTATTTCTACCCCGCCGATGTCATTGAAACTTACTCCCACAATTAATATTTTCTGCATTAAAAATACTACCTATACGCTTTAAAAAATCGCTTTTTAAAAAAGTGAGGGATGCTTAACCAACAACATGACTTAAAGAGAGATTTTTTCATACTCAATTTCAAAAAAGGGTCTGGTAATATATATAGAATAAACAAAATTAATGGATACTTAGATTGATGTAACTTTAGTATTTTATACATAGCTTGAAACCCTGTGATTAAATTTTCCTTGAGCTCTAAAACCATAGAATCAGGAATGTTTTTCACCATATCTAGCAAACGATACTTTTCATTAAACAATATAATATTCTTGTCCAAACCTATCGTAGATGATAACGATTCACCTAACACCCTATAACAGACCAATTTTTCACAGCTTTCGACGACCCCACCAGTCAATAAAGCTCGAAACGATAGAATTACATCTTCTGCAGGAACGTTGTCATTTAACGGACCAAAGAAGTCCATAACATTTTTTCTATATGCTCTACTATATCCTCTAGCTTTGTATTCAGTTCCAGAAAGGAAATCTGTAACTGTTATAAAACGTTCAGGTGATTGAACTGCGTTAACAGGTTCATTTTTGCTACTTTTGTTACCTTTCTCGTCAATAGTAATCGGAGCAAAGCTAATGCTTTGCGCATTTGTGTACTTTTGAAATAAATCAACGCTTCGTTCAACCCTTGTCGGCAGCGAAATATCATCACCTGCAGCTGTAATAACGATATCAAATTGTGCCATGTCAAAAAGAATATTGACGTGGTTGGCTAACCCTTGATTTTTTTCGTTTTTATTAACTATAACCTTATGCTTTCCATCATACTTAGAAACTGCTTTTTGAATGATGTCATACGTAGAATCCGTAGAGCAGTCGTCAGAAATAATTATCTCTAAAGGAGAGTATGTTTGAGAGAATGCGCCTTCCAGAGCAGCTTCAATGTATTTTTCATGATTATAAGTAAGTATGACTAGCGTCGCGCCTTGTTCTTTCATAATTCTTAATTTAAGTTATTATTTTTTATGCTGTGATGTTTTGAAAAGAGACTTTATATCATTAAACGCCTGTAAATTTCCGAAGTATGACAAAGAAATGTATACTCCCGCCCCTACAAGGATTGAAAATATCAAATCAAAGATAGGATCCTCGATTTGAACAGAATAAACTCCAAAGGACATGAAAGCAGTAATTACTATTATTGGTGAGAGGTCACTTATTTGTTTAAATGCCCCATAACCAAAAAGCACTCCTGGATAATAAGAATTAACAAAATAACCGCACAAAGCTGTTATGAACCTCCCTATAACCAGTGCCTCAAAACCATAATCTACAGAAATAAACAAGATCAGCAACCCAATCCCCAAAGAAATTAAACTTGCCTTCAAAAACCTGTCAGAACTACCTATTGCATTCAAGATATTTAAATTCGCCACACCAATTGGCGTCAACATTGTAGCCAAGCATAACCATTGTATTATAGGCACGGCCTCCAACCACTTTTCGGTTAAGAAAACTTTTACAAATGGCTCCGCTATCAGAGCTAAGCCGCACATTACAGGAAAAGTGACGAAAGCTACTAACATGATAATTTTTTTGTATACCGAAAGTAGCTTGTCTCTTTCATCTTGAATTGATGAAAGAAGTGGAAAGGTCACTCGCTGAGTAATGTTAGATATTGTATTGGAAACTATACTAGTAATTCGTTGGCCATACATGAAGTTGCCAACAGCATGTGCAGAAAATACCCGCCCAATAAATAAAGGATACAGATTATTAACAAGCTTTGATATTATTGATTGAATTAATATCTTAGAGCCAAATGAAAACAATGTATTAAAAGACTCTGTCGAAAATACTAACTTCTCTCTTTCTCTTACTATTATAAAGTACATTCCAGCCATAAGAGCACTTCTAATAATTGACTGTAATACTAAAGCCCAAACGCCAAAATCACCGAATGCTAGCGCGACAGCACATATTGAGCTAATAATGAGACTTGTTATATTTATTAAAGAAATAACTTTAAATCTAAGCCCAATTACAAGTCGAGTTTCTTTGGTTACGTATAGGGCATTAAGTATTAAAGAGCAAAATATAACTCGAGCCAACTCTGTCAACTGCGGTTGCCCGTAAAAACTGGCTATATAAGGTGAAAAGAAATAAAGGAGTATATATAATAAACAAGATATAACAATGTTGGATATGAACACTGTCGAAAAGTCCCTCTCCTTTCTATTTTGTTTCTGAATTAAAGCTGATACAAACCCTCCATTGATGAAAGCTTCACTTATCGCGATGAATATTGCCAGCATCCCAACCAACCCAAAATCACTAGGCGTCAATTCTCTAGCTAGAACAACTATAACCAATAAGGTGACAGTTTGACCAAGAGCTTTATCAATAAAACTCCAAAACACTCCTTTTACAGCTTTATTTTTGATTGAGGACATTAAGAATCAAACTCTTTCCAAGATAGTGATATACCCAACTTATTTAACTCTAACTTTAAACATTCCATGTCCTCTCTATATATATTGACAACTTTATCTCTATCATCATCATTTAAAATAAATCGTTTTTTTACTGTACTTTTTGTAATTTGTATTATTCCTAACTTTTTTAACTTTTTGAGCTTAGATTTAACTGAAGTGGGTAAAAACCTTCTGGCTTTTCCAAACTTTAAACTTCTAAGAAAAGTGTATAATTTCTTGTGCTTAAGATTCAAACTTTCATTACTTTTTAAGTTTGTGGTTAGAATATTTTCATCATGTTCTAAATTCAAAAAATCCAAAAGATTTTTTAGTGTTTGATTTGGGTACTTTACAAAATCCTCAAACATCATGACATGTAAATTTTTGGATTCTATTTTTGATAAGAGACTTGTCAATTGTTGCCCATACATCCCCCAAGCAACATAATTTTTATAACCAATACCACCAAAAGCTTTTCCATAGCACGGCTCACCATAGCCAAATCTTTCTATAGCATTCCAAAATTCTAGCTTCTCAACACCGACGCCATGGAGCCAGCGATAATGAGATATCAATCTATCGACAGGGTTACGCAAAACAACCAAAAATTTGGCCTCATTATTGGCTTCTAATATATTCTCAATTGCACCTTCAAATTTTAAATAGCCTGTACTCGAATCTAACATATATTCGATATCTTGCTTAGGTTCAAATCCAGCTAAATAGCCATCCCATTCCGAGTGCCTTTCAATATCTTTTTTACAAAAGTAATGGGGCTCTTTATCTTTGTGACCAGCAATTTTCCCATGTAAAGACAAATAGTCATGAATAGTGCTGGTTCCTGATTTTGCCGCACCTATGAGAAATAAATTAGGTTTAATATTTTCCATTTTTCTATTTAAATTTTGAATGCATTAATTGAATCAATCACAGCTAGAACATTAGGCTTTTCCAGCACTGGAGAAATGGGTAAACTGATCACGCTGTCGTGCATACGCTCAGTAATTGGATAACTGTATGTATTCCACTCTTCATAAGCTTTTTGTTTATGAGGGGCTACGGGGTAGTGAATTAGTGATTGAATATTATCTTTCTCGAGGTGCTCCAAAAGCTCTTTTCGGTAATTGGTTTCCACTACAAAAAGATGCCATACATGTGCTTTATCGTATGACACTGAAGGTACCTTAATATGTTCATTTTTAATTTTGGATAGGTAAAGGCTAGCTATTTCGCGTCTCTTAGCTTTTTCTTCGTCAACGTATCTTAACTTGACACGTAACATAGCTGCTTGCATTTCATCAAGGCGACTATTCACTCCTTTGAACTCGTTGATGTATTTCTTCTTGGAGCCGTAATTTCTTAAGGCAGAGATTGCTTCTTTAAGAGATGAGTCATTAGTTGTAACTGCTCCTCCATCACCTAAAGCTCCAAGATTTTTCCCTGGGTAAAAGCTAAAACCCGCAGCATCCGCCAACCCTCCTGCCATTTTTCCTTTGTATTCAGCACCATGCGCTTGCGCGCAATCCTCTATCACCTTTAAATTGTACTTTTGCGCTATCTCATTGATCTCATCCATTCCTGTCACTTGACCGTAAAGGTGGACCGTTAAAATCGCTTTAGTTTTTTCAGTAATAGCTTCTTCAATGAGATCAGGATCGAGGTTATAGGTTGAGGCATCAGGTTCAACCAATACTGGTCTTAGACCATTTTCAGAAATAGCAAGAATTGTAGCAATATATGTATTTGCAGGGACAATAACTTCGTCTCCGTCACTCATCACTTCTAATTCTTTGTAACCACGAATAATTAAGCTCAAAGCATCCAGCCCGTTACCAACGCCTAAACAATATTTAGCTCCGCAATATTCTGCAAATTCATTCTCGAACTCTTTGACTTCGTTTCCAAGGATGTACCAACCAGAATCAATTACTCTTGAGCATGCTTCTTTTAACTCTTGCGAATATTGTTGGTTTATTTTCTTAAGATCTAAAAACGGTATCATTTGATTATTTCTCTCGCAGGGTTTCCTACAACTGTGGAATGAGGGGATACGTCTCTCGTAACTACAGATCCAGCTCCAACCATAGCGCCTTCGCCAATTTTTACTCCTGGAAGAATTGTGGAATTCGCGCCTATGGATGCACCTTTCTCAATAATTGTCGTTAAAAACGTGTCAGGATATATTTTAGAACGTGGAGTTTTATCATTAGTAAAAGTTACATTAGGACCGATAAAAACATCATCATTAATTCTTATCCCATCCCATATTTGCACCCCACTTTTTACTGTCACCCTATTACCGATGACCACATCATTTTCAATTAGACAATGAGAACAAATATTACACTCATCTCCGATTTTCGCGTCGGGTAATACGACGCAAAACTGCCAAATATTTGTATTCGCTCCAATCTCTTTTGCTTGAACATCTGACATTTTATGAATCATGATTAACGACCTGCAAAAACTCTTGATAATCTCTTATGTAATCACCTTCATCATAATGCTCATCCGCTAATACCATCAGTATGCAATCATCGGAAAAATCATACATCTCATGCCAAACCATCGGTTCTATTAACATTCCTTCTTTGGGATCACTCAAGGTTTCAATGGACTTCTCTCTACCATCATCCATCAAAATTTTACACTCACCCTTTAATATAAAGGCCATTTGCTGAAGCTTATGATGTGCGTGAAATCCCCGCCTCTGCTCAGCTGAAACATTATAAATAAAGTAAATTCGCTGAGGCACAAATGGGGTGTTTTTCATACTTTCAAGGATTACTAAAGATCCTCTTTCGTCTTCAAAATTTTGAAATGGTATTCTATTTAAATTCATTTGATCAATTCTAATAAATATTGGCCATAACTAGTTTTAATCATGGGCTCTGCAAACTTTTTAATTTGCTCATCTGTAAGCCAATTTTGGTTATACGCAATCTCTTCTAAACAGGCTATTTTGTAACCTTGTCTATGCTCTATCGTTTGAACATATTGACCTGCATCCATTAAACTGTCGTATGTTCCCGTATCCAACCAAGCAAAGCCTCGACCAAGCAATTCAACTTTTAAATCTCCTCGCTGTAAATAAACATTATTAACACATGTTATTTCTAATTCACCACGAGCAGATGGCTTAATAGTTTTAGCTATATCAACGACGCTGTTATCATAAAAATATAACCCTGTCACCGCATACTGTGACTTAGGTCTTTGAGGTTTCTCTTCTATGGATATGGCTTTATAGCTCTCGTCGAATTCAACGACACCGAACCTTTCTGGATCCTTGACTTGATACCCAAAGACGGTAGCTCCAGTACTTTTACCTGCTGCTTTTAAAAGCTTTGGTGTAAACCCCTGACCAAAATAGATATTGTCACCCAAAACCAAACAGACATTATCATTGCCGATAAACTTTTCACCAATGATGAAAGCTTGTGCCAATCCATCTGGGGAGGGCTGAATCTCGTAACTCAGTTGAATACCAAACTGACTGCCATCTCCGAGTAGTGTTTTAAAGCTTTCTAAATATTCTGGAGAAGTAATAATCAATATTTCACGAATACCGGCCAACATAAGTACGGATAACGGATAGTAAATCATTGGCTTATCATATACGGGTAATAATTGTTTAGACACGCCTTTGGTTATTGGGTACAACCGCGTCCCTGAACCACCAGCCAATATGATCCCTTTGGTTTTATGACTCATATCTTCTCCTAGTTATTTCCTAAACGCTCCAACGCATAGCTACCATCAAGTACGTGTTGCCACCACTCTTTGTTATTCAAATACCAAGTAACCGTTTTTCGAATTCCGGATTCAAATGTTTCTTCAGGTGTCCAGCCTAATTCCTTCTCAATCTTTGATGCATCAATTGCATAACGTAAATCATGTCCAGGCCTGTCTTTTACATAAGTAATTAGGTCGGCATAAGATGTTAATCGCTCAGAATAGGCCAAAGCTTTGTTTTCCTGAAATGGAACAAATTCCTCAACTAGCGCGCAGATAGTTCTTACCACATCGATGTTCGCTTTTTCGTTATGCCCACCAATATTATATGTTTCACCGACGATACCCTTTGTAGCTACTAGGTATAAGGCTTTAGCGTGATCTTCAACATACAACCAATCTCTAATCTGTTGACCATCACCATAGACTGGAAGAGGCTTCTTTTCCAAAGCATTCAAAATCATTAATGGTATTAATTTCTCTGGGAAGTGATAAGGACCATAATTATTGGAGCAGTTCGTCACAACAGTCGGCAACTCAAATGTTCTAAGCCAGGCCCTGACCAAGTGATCACTAGAGGCCTTCGACGCCGAATATGGGGAACTTGGCGCATATGCCGTATCTTCGGTAAATAAATCTTCAGGCCCGTCCAAATCACCGTAAACCTCATCTGTCGAGATATGGTGAAATTTAAAAACGGCCTTTTTGTCCTCATCGAGATTCGACCAATATTTTCTTGATACTTCCAGTAAGTTGTAGGTACCTATGATATTCGTTTCAATAAATTCTTTTGGACCGTCAATTGAACGGTCCACATGGCTCTCTGCCGCTAGATGCATGACAACATCCGGTTGGTATTTATCAAACACTTTTTCCAATGAGTCTTTGTTACATATATCTGTTTGCGAAAACTCATATCTTGAATCGCCAGAAACATCAGCGAGCGATTCGAGGTTACCCGCGTAGGTAAGTTTATCGAGGTTTACAACTGAATCTTGAGTATTTTTAATTATGTGGCGAACGACAGCTGAGCCGATAAATCCAGCACCACCGGTTACTAATATTTTCATCATTAAATTTAACTACTTCGATAAAAATTCAATATACCAAGGCATTGCTTTATCAATGCCCATGGAAATTCTATAAGAAGGCGAATAACCGAGTAACTCTATGGCTTTTTTAATGTCTGCCTGTGAGTGGCGTACATCTCCGCCTCTGAAATCCCTATATATTGGGCCATTGGAGTTTGATATCCCATTTCCTTCGAGTGCATTTTGGATACTGTTAAATAATGTATTAAGTGTTGTTCTATCACCAACAGCCACATTAAATACATTATTTTTTGCTTCTTTCGATGCAGATGCTGCAAGAATGTTCATTTGCACAACATTTTCGATAAAGCAAAAATCTCTTGATGTTTCACCGTCACCATTTATGAATACTTCTTCACCTTGAATCAAAGCAGCTGTCCACTTAGGAATAACCGCAGCGTATGCGCCATTTGGATCTTGGCGCTTACCAAACACATTAAAATAACGAAGGCCGACTGTTTTAAAATCATACGTTCTGGCAAAGACATCAGCATATAGCTCGTTTACATATTTCGTAACAGCATAAGGCGATAGTGGATTACCTATGTTCTCTTCGACTTTAGGTAACGCAGGATGGTCACCATAGGTCGAACTTGACGCCGCGTAAGTAAAACTAGAGACATTTTCATCCTTCGCTGCAACCAATATATTCAAAAAACCTGAAATATTCACATCATTCGATGTAATAGGATCGTTAATCGAGCGTGGCACAGAACCTAATGCAGCTTGATGTAGCACATAATCCACACCTTTAACGGCTTGACGACAAGTCTCTAAATTACGAATATCCCCTTCAATAAAAGAAAATCGTGCCCATTGCTTATCAGATACTTCGCCTTTGACTTCATCAAGGTTGTATTGATGACCCGTTGCAAAATTATCTAAGCCGACAACCGTCTGGTTTAATTTTAATAGGTGTTCTAAAAGGTTTGAGCCAATAAATCCAGCCACACCTGTGACAAGCCAGGTTTTAGGAGACTCAAGAAGGTCTTGTTTGATTTTTTCGTACTTGGTCATGATATAAGTATCTAATTCTTTAGTAAAATGGTTTGCTGTTTAACCGTTCATTACAGTCTTAAATCGACCGACTCTTTAGGTAATACATACTTAAGGTCATATACCACACTGTTGCCTTTACAAAGTGATTTAATTTGCTCTGCACCCATATCTTTAAATTCATTATGTGCGACCGACAAAATCACTGCGTCGTATTTCCCACTTTCCGCTGATTCGATGGTCGATAAACCGTACTCATTCTCAGCTTCTATTGACGCGCACCACGGATCTAGAATATCAACATTCATGTTGTATTCTTTAAGCTCTGATACGATGTCTACCACTTTGGTATTGCGCAGATCAGGGCAGTTCTCTTTAAAGGTTAAGCCCATAACCAACACGTTCGCATCTTTAATGCGAATGCCCTTTTTCACCATGGCCTTTGTTAGCTGAGAGACCACATACGCGCCCATATTATCATTCAGACGACGGCCGGCTAAGATCATTTCAGGGTGATAACCAATGCTTTGCGCTTTATGGGTTAAATAATAGGGGTCAACACCGATGCAATGTCCACCGACTAACCCAGGACGGAATGGTAAGAAGTTCCATTTGGTCCCCGCGGCTTCTAGTACCTCTAAGGTATCAATGCCCAGTTTATTAAAAATCAGTGCTAGTTCATTGATCAACGCAATGTTCACATCACGCTGCGTATTTTCAATCACTTTTGCCGCTTCGGCAACTTTGATGCTAGCCGCTTTATGGGTACCCGACACAATGATGGTGTTATACAAGGCATCCACAAAGTCCGCGACTTCAGTTGTTGAACCAGACGTGACTTTTTTGATGTTGGTCACGCGGTGCTCTTTATCGCCAGGATTGATGCGCTCAGGTGAATAGCCAGCAAAAAAGTCTTGGTTGAATGTTAAGCCTGATACTCTCTCAACAACCGGTATACAATCTTCTTCCGTCGCGCCTGGGTATACGGTTGACTCATAAATAATCACATCTCCCTTTGATACCACCGCGCCTAGCATCTCGCTTGCTTTAACGAGCGGCGTCAAATCAGGGTTTTTATGTTTATCGATTGGCGTTGGGACCGTCACAATGTAGACGTTACAATCTTTTAGATCATCGACATGACACGAATAAGAAATAAACCGTGATTCAGCGAGTTCTTGCTCGCTCACTTCTAACGTTGAATCTTTACCATTTTGTAGTTCTTCAATACGCGCTTGGTTGATATCAAAACCCAGCGTTCGAAATTTTTTACCAAATTCTACCGCGAGCGGCAAGCCCACATAGCCTTGCCCAATGACGGCGATGTTTACATTATCAAGAGAAAGAGACATAACGTTCCCAAGTATTTATTCTTTTAGTTTGTTTGTCTGGCGATAAGTCAGACTTAAATTGAATCAGTTAGATACTATGTCACATGAATGTTTTCATGCGACAGGGTCAGTATTTTTGACCTGTGTTAAACAGTTTTTTTGTTCGATATGGTCAGGTATTTTCACTCGAAACGGAGTACTTAAAATCACTCCAGACCATATCACATGGGATGCACAGCCGTTTGGGGCCAAACATCCCACAAGGTTTGCCTATTCGGCCCTATTTGTACTCGTAGCCGTAGATCATGGATATTATAATTCGATAAAATTTTAGAGAGACTAGGCAGCTACCTAGGAAAGGTTCCACCCGTCATCTTTTCTTTTACTATTTCAAGCAGTTCCGTTTGCGACTTCGTTTTCAATAAAAAATTTACTAATAAGAAAACCAATATACCTAACAATAGCTTGACAACTAATTCAACAGTTACGTTATTTGTCTTAACAAATGATAATGTCAATGCCATAAATGAAGTAGATATAATAATTGTTTTGAAGTCTCTTAGCTGCTGAAAAGCCCCATAACCGAATAGCTTTCCAGGAAAGTAAGCATTCATAAGAAAGGCAATAATTCTAGTAAATAATTGGCCAATAACTACTGCTTCTATTCCATAAGGTACTGTTACTATCAATGCAACCAAATTAATGGGGAGCTTAATTAAATCAACTTTTAAAAATAGATCAGAACGTCCAGTTGCATTTAACATATTTAAATTAAGTGCACTAATTGGTATAAACATAGAAGCCAAGCACAGCCACTGTATAACAGGAACTGCTGGGAGCCACTTTTCAGTTAAAAATACTATAACAAAAGGTTCAGCAATCATTGTTAAACCAACCATGCATGGAAAGCTTATAAAAGCAGTCATGGTTATGACTCTTTTGTATATAGATATCAAACGCTCCTTATCGTCCTGTACTGATGTCATTATTGGATAAGTGACACCCTGTAGTACACTGGAAATAGTGCCAGCCATAATCGTCGTTATTCTCTGCCCCTGCATGTAGTACCCAACGTGTTGAGCCGTAAAATACCTACCAATCAATAAACCATAAAGGTTATTTACAATTGCTGAGATTACACCTGCTAACATCAAGTTAGAACCAAAACCAAATAATCTACGGAATGACTTAACAGAGAAATAGAAACGTGGCTTCCAACTAGAGAAAAATAGCAATAGGATCGAAGCGACTAGTGATCTAGTAATATTTTGAGCAACAATTGACCAGACACCAAATCCGTTAATAGCTAAATATAAAGCTAAAAACGAACTAAAAATTAGTGAGATGATGTTAATTTTAGATTTTAGTTTAAAGTTTAAATCTATAGTTAATTTTGTATTGGGAACTATACTTAGACTATTGATAATCAATACAATAAATAGAACTCTAGATAGCTCAACTAACTCTGGCACATCATAAAAATTAGCAATAAATGGCGCACAAAAAAACAATATTAAATATATAAGTAGTGAAACAGATAAATTTAATAGAAAAACCGTAGAATAATCCTTTTCCGACCTGTCTTTTTTCTGAATTAGCGCCGAAGAAAACCCACTATTTACTAAAGTCTCTGAAATTGCGAGAAAGATAGCTAACATACCCACTAAACCAAAATCAGCAGGTGACAGTTCTCTAGCTAAGAGAATAACGACGACAAATGAAACAGCTTGTGTAAATAGCTTATCAATTAAGCTCCACGCTACTCCCTTTACAGCCTTACTTTTTAAATTTTTATTAATGTCGGTAGTCAACGTCTGTCTTAGTACTGATAAATGAAAGTGAACTAGCGTATTTTATTTTTAGTTTTTCTATTTCCTTCTCTGTTGGTCTCATGACCTTGGTTCCGCTTAATGGAACTTTTAAGTCACCTACAGCTTTAACAAAGCGCTTCCCCATAAATTTAATTATTGGAATTTCAATAATTTTAGAAAAAAGTCGAATCTTACGTACAGAAAGTAAATAGAAAGTTAAACTTCTAGGATTTGTCTTAATGCTTGTTGCAGACTTTCTCTTGGCATTTGTATTAGGCAAATCAAGAACAATATTCTGATTAACCCCTAAAACATCCAGTACAGCTGAAACAAAATAATTAGACTTTATAAGCTCGAATGGAACATAACTAATGTCAGCGCTGGAAAAGGCACGTCTCAACACTGAATCTAGATATTCATAATCATAGAGCTTTGCTAAGTTGGAGTTATCAGTGAAATCAATCAAATCTGCATACTCCAATTTAAGTGAATTATATAGCTCTACGTAAAATGAAAATAACGCTGAGACAGGTTCTCTAGTAGTTATAAGTATCTGAACGTTATACTCGCAAAACACTTCGCCTAATCGAATCAGTTTATTTTGCCACAAAGTTTCTCCGGAGTTCAGACAGAAGCACTCTTCGGATATAACCAGCGGCAAATTGTTCGAATTTACCCTCTGACGGACTCTAGCTTTAACGTCATCGAGCTTTACTTCGTACTCCGCCTCATCTAGACAAACTAAATTCCATAGTTCTGAATAAAGCGGATCTTGTTTTGAAGTTCTAGGCTGTATCACACCGATGTAATCAATATGATCCGTTATATTTGGAAAAACATGCTGTTGCAAAAGAGTCGTGGCCGTTTTAGGCACGCCAATATGTATAATAACCTTTTTCATAAAAGCGGCTTAAATTCGTTCAATATGTCGATTACATTTTCCACATTAGATTTTGATAAAGTCGAGCTCATAGGTAAACTTAGCACCTCTGAATGTATACTTTCAGAGATAACGAATGATTTAACATTTAACTCCATATAGGCGCTCTGTTTATGGGGAGGAATGGGATAGTGAATTAATGATTGAATTCCATTTTCGTTCAAATAATCTCTCAACTGGTCTCGATACTTACTTCTCACAACAAATAAATGCCAAACATGCTCACTATCAGCAAAAGTTTTAGGTAAAACTACATTTTCGTTATTAATCCCTTCTAAATATAGCTTTGCAACTTCTTTTCTTGCGTGCAACTCTCTATCGAGGAATTTCAGTTTCACCCTCAACATTGCTGCTTGAATCTCATCTAGTCTACTGTTAACTCCCTTGTAATCATGCTGATATCTTTCAAGAGAGCCATAGTTTCTTATTGCTCTTACTACTTTAGCAAGTTCAAGATCGTTGGTGGTAATTGCTCCGCCATCACCTAAGGCTCCCAAATTTTTGCCTGGGTAAAAGCTAAACCCAGCAGCATCACCTAGTGAACCTGATTTTTGTCCATTGTACATTGCCCCATGTGCTTGCGCGGCATCTTCTATAACTTTTAAATTATGTTTTCTAGCCAAAGTACAAATCTCGTCCATATGGGTGATTTGACCGTATAAATGCACGGCCAATATCGCTTTCGTCCTTTCTGTAATCGCGTTTGAAATATTAAACGCATCAAGGTTGAATGAGTCTATATTTGGTTCGACCAATACTGGTTTTAAATTATTCTCGGATATAGCTAAAATAGAGGCTATATAAGTGTTGGCAGGAACAATAATTTCATCCCCATCATCGAGCACACCTAGCTCTTTGTATGCCCGCAGAATTAAAGTAAGGGCATCGAGGCCATTCGCAACACCTATACAAGAATTTACTCCGCAATAATCAGCAAATTCTTGTTCAAAAGCACTTAGTTCATCTCCGAGTATGTACCAGCCTGAATCAATAAC
The DNA here is from genome assembly GCF_012932945.1 of Thalassotalea sp. Y01. Classification (NCBI taxonomy): domain Bacteria; kingdom Pseudomonadati; phylum Pseudomonadota; class Gammaproteobacteria; order Alteromonadales; family Colwelliaceae; genus Thalassotalea; species Thalassotalea sp. Y01. The sequence goes on along the minus strand of NZ_JABBXG010000005.1, from coordinate 182,227 downwards.
ACGAGAACAAGCCTCTTTTAATTCATCTGAATATTGAGAATTTACTTCTTTTAAATCTAAAAATGGGATCATATTTTAACCAAAAACCTCTTTTTTGATTCTTTTAATTCTATATAAGATTGCTTGGAGAATAAGAAATAAAAATTTTCGTCATCTTCTGAAATTTTTTCAGCACCAGTTTTCAAATGAAAATTAAGTGCTACCTGGTTTTCTTTTCTTACATCAAAGTTCGATTGTTCAAACTTCAATATTTCAAAAGCAAATTGATATACCAAAAGAGCACTTTCGATTGCAGCACTGACAGTTTTATTGCTATTCAATATCCAGCTCCCCCAACAAAATGAGGATACCTTCGGGTTAAGGTCGTATAGCCGAACAGTTCCTATTGGGGTTCCACACCTTATTTTTTCAATGATAAAGTAATATTGTTTTTCAAGTTTTTCTTCTTGTTTATATCTCTTAAGCCAATCAACTTGTTCATCCAAATTAGAAGAAACTTGAGATAAATGACGATTAAAGCGGGAATCCAGACGAAGTTCTAAAATAAACGCTGCATCTTCGACATTTACCAATCTCATCCTAACTGTTTTAGCTTCTAACTGCATTTTTAACCTTCAAACTCTCGATTCCATTGCTGAACGAACTCTTCAGGATACCCTCTTGAGAAATGCCTTCTCCATGGATAAGCAGGCTTATCATTTTGAGTTAATTTTATATTTTCAGTTGAAAAAATTTCTTTGGCAGGACTTCCTGCATAAACAAAGTCTTCTTTGGTTTTTCCTTTGAGACAGGAATGAGCACCAACTAAGACACCTTTGTTTACATGTGCGCCGGGAAGGATTACGCTCATAGTTGCAATAACAGCGAAGTCTTCAACAGTTACTCCCATCAACACATCACTTGGAGGATGAGGATCGTTTGTTAAAACCACATATGGAAATACCCAAACAAAATTCCCTATTATACTCTTTTGACCGATATGTACATTTGAATGAAAGCGAACATAATCTCCTATTTCGCAGTGCCCTTGAATATCTCCTAAAGTACCAATTTGTAAGTTTTTTCCAGCATTCGTCAGCTCTCTAACAGTAACGCGATGTCCAGTTATTAAGCCTTCTCCGAAGCTTGAACTTGCATAAAAAACACTGTGGGAACGAATATAAGAATTGTTAGAAATAACGAGTGGGGAACTATCTGAAAAGTTATTTTCAATTCCCATTTCACAGTAAGACTCTATAGTGACATTATTACCAATGGTTACATTGTCATGAATAATAGAAAATGGTCCTATATTTAAGAAAATGGTCCTATATTTACATTTTCACCAATAACAGCTTTTGGTGAAACAATTGCGGTATCATGTATCATTTTGACTCGCCTCTTTTAAAAATTCTTCATAGTTTCTAATATAATCAGCTTCATCGTAGTGCTGGCTTGCAATAACTAATAAGACACAATCATCTGAAAAATCGGACATTTCCCTCCAAAGGAAAGATTCTATAAGCAAGCCTTTCAATGGTGAATTCAAGACAACTACTTGCTTTTCTTTACCGTCATCTAAATGAAAAGTACATTGCCCCTTTAGTGCTATGACAACCTGCTTAAGCTCGTAATGCGCATGAAACCCCCTTACGGAATCGGTATCAGTATCAAATAAGTAATAAACTCTTTTTATCTCAAACGGAATATTCAAATTGCTTTCTAAAGAAACAAGGTCACCTCTTTCATCTCCTAAAGAATCAAAATTAAGAATCTTTAACTTCATTAAGAATACTCCAACAGACTTAATAAATACTGACCATATGAATTTTTCATCAATGGAGAAGCTATGCCTTTAAGTTGTTCCTCAGACAGCCAACCTTGGTTATATGCGATTTCTTCAAGGCATGCTATTTTAAATCCTTGGCGTTTTTCTATCGTCTGAACATACTGACCGGCATCCATCAAGCTGTCATAAGTTCCTGTATCAAGCCAAGCAAATCCTCGTCCAAGTAACTCAACTTGCAAATCCCCTCGTTTTAAATATTCCTTATTTACACAGGTAATTTCGAGCTCGCCACGTTCCGAAGGTTTAATGCCCTTAGCTATCTCAATTACATCATTGTCATAAAAATACAAACCTGTCACTGCAAAATTGGATTTGGGAGTTTTAGGCTTTTCTTCTAAAGACATTACCCTTCTGTTTTCGTCAAACTCTACAACACCAAAACGCTGAGGATCTTTAACTTGATATCCGAATACAGTAGCCCCATTTTCATTGTTCGCAGCATTAACCAGCATGGGTGTAAAGCCTTGCCCAAAATAAATGTTATCTCCGAGTACCAGACACACGTGATCATTACCAATAAACTCTTCACCAATGATGAAAGCTTGTGCTAATCCATCGGGACTGGGTTGAATTTCATAACTCAGCTCGATACCAAACTGACTGCCATCATCCAATAAAGCTTTAAAACTATCCAAATACTCTGGTGCGGTTATGATCAATATTTCACGAATACCGGCTAGCATAAGAACCGACAATGGATAATAAATCATTGGTTTATCATAAACAGGGAGTAATTGTTTCGAGACCCCTTTCGTGATCGGGTAAAGGCGTGTACCCGACCCACCTGCTAATATGATCCCTTTGGTTTTATGACTCATATCTACCTCTAGCTATTCCCAAGGCGCTCCATGGCATAACTGCCATCGAGAACATGTTGCCACCATTGTTCATTGTCAAGATACCATTTAACCGTTTTTCGAATTCCAGTCTCAAATGATTCTTGTGGCTTCCAGCCCAATTCTTTGTCTATTTTTGACGCGTCAATGGCATAACGAAGATCATGACCTGGTCTGTCTTTCACGTAGGTTATCAGGTCTTCGTATGAAGAGGCATCGATAGAGCCATTTTCTGACTTATTTGTATTAAACGGCACAAATTCTTCTAGTAACTGACAAATTGTTTTCACAACGTCAATGTTCGCTTTTTCATTATGACCACCAATATTGTAGGTCTCTCCCACTTCGCCTTGTGTAGCGACCAAATACAATGCCCTTGCATGATCTTCAACATACAACCAGTCCCTGATTTGTTGACCATCACCGTATACCGGTAACGGCTTCTTATCTAAAGCGTTTAAAATGACCAATGGAATAAGTTTTTCAGGAAAGTGATATGGGCCATAGTTATTGGAACAATTTGTCACGACCGTAGGCAAACCAAACGTTCTTTGCCAAGCACGCACGAGATGATCACTGGATGCTTTAGATGCTGAATACGGTGAACTCGGCGCGTAAGGGGTCTCTTCGGTGAATAAATCTTCCGGTCCTTCCAAATCGCCGTATACTTCATCGGTCGAGATATGATGAAATTTAAACTGCGCTTTTTTAGTGTCATCGATAGATAGATAATATTTTCGAGACGCCTCAAGCAGTGTGTAGGTGCCAATGATATTGGTTTCGATAAACTCTCGAGGACCATCGATTGAGCGATCGACATGGCTTTCTGCCGCAAGGTGCATCACGACATCGGGTTGATGTTCCTTAAATAGTGCTTCAATAGCAACCGAATCACAGATATCCGTTTTCGAAAAAGTGTAACGCTCACTTTGCTCTATTTCGGCCAGCGATTCTAAGTTACCTGCGTAGGTTAACTTATCGACATTAACGACTGAATCATTGGTATTATTGATGATGTGTCTGATGACAGCGGAGCCGATGAAACCTGCCCCGCCCGTAACAAGAATTTTCATAATGTGATTTTTATCTTTACTACTAAGCGTTCAAAGCTTGTAAGTTATCTTTTGTTTTTTACAAAAACGCATGAATTTTTTCATGCGATTTAGTCAGTGTTTTTGACCTATGGTAGACAAATTTTTATTCGATATGGTCAGGTATTTTTACTAAAAATGGAGCACCAAAAATCCTCCAGACCGTATCCTATGTGATGCAGCGCCATTTTCGACCAAACATCCCACGAGGTTTGCCTATTCGGCCCCGCGGATACGCGTATACTTATTTATACTCGTACCCGTAGTTGTAATAGCCATAATCGGATTGGCGTTTTTCCACCGCGTTAAAGATGATGCCTTTGATCTCCACGCCGTTTAAATCAAACCGGTTCGCGGCGGTGATGATCTCTTTCAGTGGGCTTTGATCATAACGCGCCAACATCAAAGACGTGCCCGCCTGATTACCAATGATTGCCGCATCTGTCACCGCCAAAATTGGCGGCGTGTCGATGATCACCAAATCGTAGTGGCTTTGCGCATGTTCAATGAGCTTGGTGAAACGCTCGCCCATCAACAACTCACTCGGATTCGGTGGGATCTCGCCGCGCGTAATGAAATCTAAGTTCTCAATGCCCGATGACATCACCGCGTCCTCTAAGGCAATATGCCCTACCAAATGATCCGATAAGCCCGGTTTGGCCGGAATTTGCAAAATTTTGTGCATGTAGCCTTTTCGCATGTCGCCATCAATGAGCAACACTTTTTGCCCAGTTTGGGCAATCACCGTAGCCAGGTTTGTGGCAATGAACGATTTACCCACTTCAGGACTCGCACCCGCGATCATCACCACGTTGTTTTTCGCTTCCAGCATGGCAAAGTGAAGCGAAGTACGAAGACTTCGAATCGCTTCTATCGCCATATCGCTTGGGTTCACTTCCGCCAAAAGCTCATGGCGCTGCTGTTTGCGTTTATTGCGTTTCACGCGCTCACGAAGTTTCGCCAGTTGCGTGCGTTTGATGTGCTCTTCCGATAACGGAATGGTCGCGTAAATCGTTAAGCCCACGTCTTCAAATTCGGTCGGGTTAGTAACGCCGCGATGAAATGCGGCTTTTAAGATAACAAAGGCCACAGCCAAAAAGCCACCGAGCATAGTGATGATCACCACGATCAAAGATTTCTTCGGTTTGATAGGAAAGCGGCCCACTTGAGCATAATCAACGATGTTGATGTTACCCACTGTGGACGCTTTTACCACGTTTAGTTCTTGCACTTTGTTTAACAGGGCTAAGTAGATTTGTTGGTTCACTTCCACGTCACGCGCCATGCGCAAAATTTGCTGCTGGGCTTTTGGCAGGTCTTTGATGGAGGCGTTCAAGCGTTGCTTTTGCGCTTCCAAATCACGCTTTTTCGCCAAAAGCGACACGTATTTCGGGTGCTCTTGTGTGTATTTTTGCGCGATGTCCACTTCCAAGAAGCTCAGCTCATGTATCTTGGTGTCGAGCTCCACCAATTGCTCTAACACCGATTCGGTCTCTAACGTTAAGTCCACCGAATCGTTTTCTAGACGAAACTGGTTCAAAGTCTCTTCCGCGGCGATTTGTTTCGAGTCAATCTTTGGCAGCTCTTCGTTTAAGAACTCAATCGACTTTTCCACTTCCTGGCTCATGCGTTTGACGTTTTGCAGTAAAAACGCATCGGCGATGGCGTTCAAGGTTTTCTCGGCCTTGACGCGATCAGGGCCTTCTAAGGCTAAGGTCAAAATGCCCGATTGTTTGCCTTTTTCCGCCACCTGCAAATTGCGTTGCAATTGGGCAATGGCATCGGCGCGGTATAAACGGGTGAGCACAAAGGCGGTGCCAAATTCGGCGCGCATGTCGGTCACGAGTAATTCGATGCTCTCATCGCTATTGCGCGCCACTTCATTGGTTTTGCCGCTCAGCACTTTTTCTTCGTGCAAAAACACGTCAAAGCTATTCGGACTGGTCGCCACCAACTCAAAGGTGTTGCCCAAAAAGCGATCGTCCACTTTCATTTGCGCCACGTGGATGTGCTCGCCGCCCCAAGCGTAGGTGTTGGAGAAAAAGTTGGCAATAAACGGGTGGTTAAAGCTTGGACCGTGATAGGTGCGGGCAAAGTATTGGCCCAATTTACCAAAATGCTTTGGCTTGGCAACGATGTCGAGCTTGAGGTTATCCACCGCATCGCCCAAGACTTTTCGAGACTTTAACAGCTCGATTTCGGTGATGGCTTTTGATTCCGCGCCAAACAGCTCTTCCATGTCACCAAGACCGGGCACACCGGTGGCCTTTTGTTCGATTTGCACCAAGGCATCGGCTTTGTATATGGGGGTTTGCAATAGCGCAAAGATGACGCCGATCACCGCAAAGACGGCAGTGACCGAGACGATCAACAATTTGTTTTCCAGTAGCAGATTAAAATAGCGCGCAAAGTCGATGTCGTCGGCGTGATCGTGCTCATTGCTGTGCTGGGTTTTGGCGTGTTTCAGTTGCTCTTGACTCATGTGTCTTGTCCAGAGGCAAACACAGCTGGGTGTTTACCGGGGTATGTCGTTACGTATTATTGTTATTATTGGGTATGTCGTTATATGCACAAACGTCACCCTGTCTGTCGTGACGTTTGTGTTATTATTCAGTTGTTGATTTACGTCGCTAGAGTATAGGCGGTTTACCCGCTTACAGATCGTTTTCCAAATCGTTCAAATCATCCAAACCGCGTACGGTTGGCAACAACAAGGAAATGACCTTGTTCCATCGCGCAATTGGCGCACTGGTCACGTACACTAGATCCATCGGTTTGAGGTGGAATTGAGTCGCCAGTATCAAGGCGGCCGCGTTCGATGCGTCCAGTTGATACACATCCGCAACTTTACTCGGATCGTTACTCGCGCGAAGAACAAAGATGCCGCTCGCATCGGCGGTCATCTCATCAAAACCGCCAACATTACCCAAGGCTTCGGCCAAGGTCAGGCCCGAGCGATGAATGGGTAAGGTGGCTGGTCTGTTGACTTCCCCCATCACAAACACTTTGGTGGCGTCGTTGCGCGGCACGTGAATGATGTCGTTATGACGGAGCAGGCGGTTTTGGCTCATGTCGCCTTTTTGATACAAGGCATACAAGTCCAAGCGCTCATCTTGTGAGTTGCGGGTTAAAATGACGCTGCGCCAATCCGCATCGTCTTTGATCCCGCCAGCGCTGTTGATCGCATCCAATAACGTTACCGGCACGTTGCCAATCGGCATCACCGTTGGTTGATGCACGGCGCCGGTGATGTAAGTGCGTTTTGAGCGATAGGCGGCGACTTTGACATCGATTTGCGGGTTTTCAATATAGCGACTTAGGCGCTGCGTGATCTCCTCACGAATTTGCTCTACGCTTCGGCCATCGACGTGCACACGACCGATGTACGGGTAGAAAATACTACCAGAGGCATCAATCAAGTTGCCCGCGTCTTCCGGGTCGCGAAACTGACCCGCCGGGGTCGTTAGTTCTGGGTGATCGTACACCGTGATGGTCAGCACGTCGCCAATGCCCACGGTATAGGCGTAATCTTGCAATTCTTTTTCAAGAACCGGGTTTTGGCTGGCGGTCGGCTCCGTCTCTTTGATACCGTTTAGCACCTGCGGGGTAATGAAAATGGTATTGACCTGTTGAGTGATGTCAAATTGGGCTTCTTCACTGAGCTCTTCGCGATCGTGCGCGCTGACGCCTTCAATATGACCACCTGGGATGGTACAGGCGCTTAAGCTCAACAGTAAGGCCGACGTGGTAAATGCGTGTAACTTTTTCATAGGATTCTAAAGTTCTAAGTACGAAGTGCTAAGTACGAAGAGCATATATTGTGTAATGTTTCTGAATTATTTTTGTACTGCAATTTATATCACTAGACGTAGATAATTGCATCAATTGTAAATTTAGCTATTCGATTCATCGAAGTAGCAAATAATTAATTAGCCGAGCTTACTCGCCCAGGCGTGACAGTGTTTGTCAATAAGACCATACGCGTGCTCGAAGATATCCTGGCTTTTTTTGTAGGGATCCGGCACTTCTTCGTCGTTATGCCACTTGCCAAGCAACATGATTTTACCGGATGCCGACGGGTATTTTTGCATCAAGGTTTGTTGATGCTTTTTCTCCATCACCAAAATCAAATCCGCCTCATTGACCAGCTCCACGGAGATTTGTTGTGCCCGATGCCCAGTGCCGTCCATCCCCTGTTGCGCCAATAACGCCGCTATGTGCGATTCGATATCGTGCCCAATCAGTGCACCTAAGCCGGCGCTTGAGATCTCTTTATTGGGTAATAACTGTTGCAGGATGCGCTCTGCACTGGGGCTGCGGCAAATGTTACCAACGCAAACGGTTAAGATGTTATTGAACATGAAATTAAGTACTAAGAGCTAAGGACGAAGTACGAGAAACCTTGGTTAATCGTTTCGTTAATGTTAATACGTTATAGATTGCTTGTTAAAACTTTAAGCTACCGTTTAGGCACGCTTCCGCCCATTGGTCTGGCTCCAAAAAGCGGGTAATTATTCTTGTTATGGCTGAAAATTCAGCGCGCTTTTTATGTTTTTAGATTCCGTGTCGTGGCACGGACTGACGTTTACACATAAAACGCCAACGTGTTAACGTTAAGCTGTTTTGTCGAAGTGTTGATTATCAACACACACGTCGTTTTCTTGGCCTAGCATTTTGACCATCAAGATGCTGCGCTCTAAGCCATCTTTGGCTTTATAAATCGCCTCAAGTCCGGCAAAAGGCCCATGATTGATGGCCACCTTTTCCCCTTGCTCATAGCGTAATAAGTCATTCAGATTTTTCGGGGAATCACTGCGTTCCACGTTGTCTTTTATTTGCGCAATAATATGTGTGGCGATCACCGCCTGCTTCATGCCGAATTTGACAAAGCTTCCGACACCACGGGTCGAGCGAACCGCATTAAAGTTAGCTACCTCTGGGTCAAGGCGAATAAACAAATAGTTGGGGAAAAGTGGTTCTAACGCGACGGACTTCATTCCCTGACGTTTTTTCACTGTTGATATTTTCGGTAAGAAAACCTCAAACCCTTGTGAAACGAGATTATCATGGGCACGTTGTTCGTCCCTTGGTTTGCTTGTTAGCACATACCAGTTGCCCTGATGCTCGGTACTCATAATACTGCCCTTTTCTGCCGGTATATCGCTGTCAACGTGATGTCATCGTGACGAACACATAACGCACAGAAATTCATTTAACTTATTTTAATTCGTCGTTTACCTTAATTGCACAATGTGACGTTTTTATGACATTTTTTATTCAAATTGGTTGATCAAAAGTCACCGGTGTTCATTTACTGTTCACACCTGTTTTTATACGCGCAATCAGTTACCGAGTATAAAGAAATTAGGGGGGATTTACTATGGTATTTTTAGGATAATTTGGGTGTTTTGTAATTTTGTTACAAAACGAAGTGCGAAGTGCGAAGTGCGAAGTGCGAAGTGCGAAGTGCGAAGCAGAGTGTGTTCAATTCATTTTTAGTGTCAACTCTTTATTCCGATATATCTTTGCTAACTTTCAACACTTTCTTTTTTCTTAGAATAATCATGCTTCCTATTATTTTGGCTATTTCTTTCGCTTCCATTACCAAAGCGTGCCCTTTGTCTTTATCAACAAATTGTAATTTCATACCAATGTATAACTGAGTAACTAATTCGCCTGCGGAGCCTTTGGCGTAGTATAGAAACCTGATTGATTCTTTGAGAGTCTCTCGTTCTTCGCCTTCGGCGATGTTGCTAGGTATGGATAAGGCTGACCTAGTTATTTGATCTTTGAAGCCTAAGTCTTTGCAGTTGTTGAGCACCGTATATAGCTCGCAAGTTAATTTCGATGCTCTTTGCCATACTGTTAGTTTTTCGAATTTCATTATATTACTTAAGGATCTTTACTAGGTAAGTTTGCCATTAAATAACGACTTAGGTATTTACCAATTAAACCAAATACTATCGCAACAATTACGAGAGGGATAAATTCCATCTTCGTTGCAAGTAGTCCGACTATTATTGCGATTAAAGCTATGATGAAGAAATTGACATTTTGCTTATTCATAAAACCTCCGAAAGTGGGCAGCTTTCGCTGCCCGGCTCTTATTAATCCGAAAAATATTCCATATATGCTTCGTGAGCTAAATACGTTAAGCCGCCAATAACAGCGCCAGAAAATGCACCTGGGCCAGCTCCAACTCCTCCAGCAACGGAACCAGCTAAAGCTCCTCCAACGGCACCGGCAAATACAGCAGCTCCGAGCTCTTCTGTAGAATAGGCACCACTTACCGCATCGATTTCGGATAGTGTTAATTCACGCATATCAATCTCCTTTTGTTGCGTTTTGAATAGATGAATAGAATGGTTCGGGAATGGCGTTTTGATGTGTGCAATTCCTTTTGCATTCATTTTAAGTGTGGTTGAATTTTGTGGTGTGTCAACTTTGCACGGGCGTGCAAGACCTTGATTTAATTACGAAGTCTGTTGATGAAATCGTTAAAATATTTCGGTTTGGTGAGCATTTTGATATGGCGTTTGGCGTGCTTGATACGGCCCAACGTTAACTGCCACATATTGTTGGCACCGTACATCACATCGATGTTCTCTTTTTTATAGCCGCTGAGAATAGATTTCACGGTTGTCCAAGGGTTGCTTTTCCCTTGTCGCTCAACCAGTAACTCGATGCATTGTTGTAGATGTGCTTTTGCCTGTTCTGTGCGCACCGTTATCGGTACGTTGACACCAAAATAGGTTTCAACCATATAAAGGTGTGCGCGCAACTCCGGCAAGTGCCCGGTTTGTTCAAACGTATCCGTTACACTGTCCCAATGAATATCTTCTGCAAATCGATGGATCAAACACGCACTGTTGTGTAACTGTCGCCAATCGAGATATTTTTCTTCATACGCACGGTGAGATAATTCGCAGTGCGCCACCGACAATATCAGTTGTTCAGTGGCTGACAATTGCTGTGCAACGCGATCAGTGGTTAGTGGCAAAGGCTCAGCGTTGTTCCATATGTCCTCTAGAGGGAGTATCGGTTGATAACGCTTTTTAATGGGCCATTGATGGATTTCAAGTAAGCACAACCCTTGGTTATCACGGGCTAATGGCGGCGCATGGTGATGATTCGCGGCGCTGATATCCATCTCATCCTGATCTTGCCAATACCCGGCATCAAGCAAGCATTGAATGGCCTTGGCTTGTTCGCGTTCTGGCACCAATAGATCGATGTCGGTCATGAACCGAATAGAAAGCGGATGAAAGGTCTCGTTAAACAAGCCCGACGCCCCTTTCATCACGATGGCTGGAATATTGTTTTCATGCAGAATTCTGCAAGCAAACACCACCTCATCTTTGATGCGCTCATTTCGAGTGAGATAAAAGCGCTCGATATGCTCTAAATACTCTTGAAAATCGGGCTCTAAACCCGAGAAAAGCGAAGACGTTTTTAGGCGCTGAATAAATGCCCCCATCAACCAATGACGGTGTAAAAACGATAACAGCGCCAATCGTTCATTTTCATCGTGCAAGCGAGCAAGGGTATCTGGCGCAATCTCGTCATGGTTGCCTAGCCATTGGCCCAAATCATCCAGCAACACCGTTGAAATTGGCGTATCGATGGGTTCTATTTCGTGCTCGCTTAACGCTGACATATCTCTTCCACAAACGCTAACGCGCGATCACTGCTGTCATAGTGAATAGACCAAGACGGGAGCTGGTCAAAAAAATCAATGAGTTGTTTTGAGGATTGTGCACTCAGCTCATGCCCTAATTGATACCCACCCTGTGTCATGATCCCGAGGACATCGGTCGTGATCAAAAGCTGTTTGTTCGCGGGCTGTTGCGCATCATAGTATGGACACACAATGTACACTGTTCTATTTTCGCCAGCATCCGACTGGGCAAACGATGTCGGCCAAACATACTTTAACCGACGCCCATCGACACGCAGCCATTCATCACTTAAATGCAATGCCGGGTAATGTTGGCTCATGATAGGCCAACTGCCCGATTTGATGGCAATCGGCAGTTGAATGGTTGATATGTTAAACCGCTTGTCAAATACGATGATTTCGTCCGAATGTAATTGAAACCCTTGACGATTCAATTCTGCCGCCAAGGTTGATTTCCCCGCACCGGAGACGCCTGGCAAGAGAATGGTTTTGCATTCGTTATCATCATATCGGGACAGCGCAGCGCCATGAAAGACCATATGATAATCCGTATTTTGATAGGCTAAGATTTGTAGCCTATCAATCAAAACAGGCACCAGATGTGACATCGTTGGCACGTTTTCCACGACAATATCGTTGGCAAGCAATACACACTCACGCGGTGCACCGTTGCTCAAGTTATCGGCGCTTATCTCAGGATCGGTCGCCCTAATGGTAAGAATAAAATCTGGCTGTTTAGCGGTTTGGACATTAATGGGTTGGAATAACGTGTCGAGTTGTTTTGTTAGATATGGGTTATCACATTCGATGGCAAACACCGTCTTACCGACTTGGATGATTAACGAATCCGTGCGTGCGTTTCTCGGTGCTTTGTGTATTTCAGGATATTGACCATCTTTGTACGCCCTTTTTGACTTTGATCCGCTGAACACAGCCTGCATTTTCTCATAAGCGGCTAATACAACGCTTTCATCAAGGTTGCTTTCGTTCACCAATTGTTCAACGATGCGTGCTTTCTCAAGCCCCTCATCAATAGACAGTAACAGCGACACATTCAATGGTTCTAGTGCGGTTAAGGATTTGGATTTGTGGTTATACGCGATAGCTTCTGTCTCATTTACCCAGAGCGCCAATAGCTTGCTGTTATTCAGAGGAATCTGTTGAAATGCCATTAGCGCTCACTGATCAATGGCTTGTGGTAATAATCGACGATCGCCGCATACGGGGTCATAATTTGGCTGAGTTCCGATTGTTGATTCTGTTTAACCGCGGATGCGACATATTGCCAAACTTCAGTCACCTGAGGGTGATTTTTACCGTATCGATAAGCGTTGAGCAAATAACGCACAAACTCTTGGTCAAACTCGCCCAAATGCCATTTATTAATGGCCAGTGACGCCCACGTTACTGGCCAACTCGGTCGTAATTGAGTGGACTGCAAATACAAAATATTTGCGTCTCTTAAACTTGCGGTTTTATCCACTAAATTAAGTCTAATACCCCACTCTAACAATTGCGCTTTGGTTTCAATATATTGTGGGTTGTGATGTAAGGCTATCGCCATGTCGATGTTATCGATATGATCTTGGTACGTATCCGCTAATCGTTGATGATGACTTGGCTGAAACGTTTGCCAGGTCTTTATTTGGTTTTCGGTTGATTTAAACAAGGCATTCGCCACGCCGTAACGCGCTGCGGTGATAGTGAAAAGGAGTAAAAGTATAATGATGAATGGTTTTATCAGCTTCATCGTTACTCCTTTTGTTTTTGCTTTTCTATTACTTAAAGATTCCGTATCAAGTACGGAATGACCGTTACTTATTTAGGTGGTGAATTCTTTTATTCTGCCAACTATGGCCACCTAATTTTTACAATATCAAGTATTGTGAATATTTTCCAAAGATTCCGTGTCGTAGCACGGAATGACGAATTCTTTTTTAGGTCATTCCCAACTAGATTGGGAATCTTTTTACGTTATTAAGATCCCGCATCAAGTGCGGGGTGACGTTTTCTTTATTTGCGTTTCTTAACACAAGATTCCGTATCGTAGCATGGAATGACCTACATGGATGTAGTGAATGCCGACAATGCAGGAGCAATTGTCGGTGACGGTTTCAATTACTTACCATTTATTACGATATCAGAACTGTTTCACTTTTCCAAAGATTCCGTGTCGTAGTATGGAATAAGCCACATGGAAGTGGTGAATGCCGACAATGCAGGAGCAATTGTCGGTGACGGTTTCCAATACTGTTTACGTCGCATAACCGTATTGGTCGTAGTAACCGGTAAAGTCCTGATACTGCCTAGCCTTGGCAAGATCGACCTGATTAAGCACCACACCGTCAATTTTAATGCCCGCCATGGTCATGCGTTTCATGCCCACCTTGATCATGCTTTCTTTGGTTGATTCGGCTTTCACCACATACAAGTGACTGTCTGCAAGACGCGCAACAATCATCGCATCGCTCACCGCTTGCACCGGCGCCGTATCTAAAATAATGCGATCGTACTTCTCTCTAAGCTCGCTCAACATCTGTCTAAATTGATTCGATGCTAAAAGCTCTTGCGGATTAGGCGGTAATTGCCCAGCCGGTAACAAATCGATACCCGAGTTTTCATCTTTTTGAATGCATTCATCGAGTGTATGCGTTTTTGCAATCACATTAGATAAGCCTGGCGTTTTCGCTGGCATACTGAAATTATTCGCAAGTGACGGGCGGCGCATATCGGTATCTATCAACAACGTTTTATCCAACTGCCCCAGTGCAAACGCTAAATTGGTTGAGACAGCGGTTTTTCCTTCGCCTGGGATGGTCGACGTCACACTCACGACTTTGCTTTTATCTTCCAAGTTCAATAACAGCAAGCTGGTTCTCAATGTACGAATGGACTCGGAAAAACTGTGATCGCCGCCGTCATTAAAATAGTTCACATCAAACGGCGCTTCGTCGTCTTGGTCTTTCACCAACGGGACAATACCTAACAAGTTTTTATGCAACTTGTTTTCAACATCATCAACACTGCGAATGGTGCTATTGAGCGCTTCGAGTAATAAGGTAATTCCGACGGCTGCCGCCGCAGCCGTCATCATCGCAATGACGATGATCAACTTTTTGTTCGGTTTTATCGGACTATACGGAGTCGTCGCTTCTTCAATGATACGACCGACATTTGCTTCAAAGCCTTCAAGTTCAGCAGTTTCTTTTAAACGGTTGAAAAACGCTGCGTATAATTCTTTATTGGTTTCCACTTCTTGCAATAAATCGCGGTGTTGGTTATCTAGGCGTGTTAATTTTTGATATTGTGCCTTTGCACGTTGCAACGCGATTTCCAGTTGCGCAACATTTTGCTGTGACTTTTTAAAGTCATTACCAATGGTCTTTTCCAGACTCTGAATATTTTTATTGATGTTTGTCTGCTCTCGAGCAACATCCGCCTTGGCCGCAATGATTTTAGGGTGCTTTCGACCATAGGTTAATGACAAGGTTTCCAGATTCTTTTCCGCCACACGCTTTTGTTCCGTTGCCGCTTTAATGGCTGGATGATTCAACACATCGGGTAATGCCGCAAGCTCTTGTACACTGGCTTGTTGGCGAACCAGGTTGTAAACCAGTTCCGTTGCGGTTAATGCTTGTCTCGCATCAAGAAGCTGCGCCGATAATTCCTCCACCTCACTGGCCGCCAGTGATTTGATACCACCAATATCGACTAAAGACTCTTGTTCACGAAATGCTTGGAGTTCTTCTTGTGAGCTATTGAGCTTAGTTTTTAAGCCCGAAAGCGACGAATTTAACCAGGTCGCCGACTTTTCAATGCGGTCAAGGCTTACTTGCATGTGATTATCGATATACGCCTGACTAACCGCGTTTGCGATCAACGCCGTCATTTCCGGGTGCTCGGAGGTAAAACTGATGGTCACCAATTGTGTTTGTTTGATTGGGCTGGCATCTAACCCACCTTGAACATAACCCAACGCCCTCGCGTACTGCATTTGTTTGATGTGCTCATTAAGTTTGTCTTCGGATAAGGTCAGAAGCTCAGGGCTGACTTCAAGCAGCTTACCTTTGTCTACTTGAAACAATGGGCTCTTATCAAGGTTTAGGTTTTCCACGACTTTTTGGGCGACAGGTTTCGAGCGAATGATCTCGAGCTGTGTGTAGTAATACTCTTCACTGGCCGATGTGTCGCTGTATACGTCATTCAAATCATCAACTTTTGCCTGAGCCGATTCCAAATGCATGGTTGCGGTGGCGCGGAATATCGGCGTTAGGGAGTAAGCATAAATAGCGGCAAATAGCCCAACTACTGCAGTCAGCGCTATGATTTGCCATTTATTTCGCAGTAATAAATTAAAATAATATTTGAAATCAATATCGTCAAAGTTTTCGTCGTGATCAAAGCCTTTCCCTTTATTGGAAACGTTTTGATGTGGATGCGAGTTCATACTGTCGGATGGTTGTTGCGTATAAGACATCAATCCCCCCTTTAAAAGAAGCTTTGCTTAATGGTGATGATATCGCCAGGAGACACTTTGCTATCCAGCATGGCAAGCTCAGCTTTATTACTGGGATCGTCAGCGCGTTGGATATATATTTTTTCTTTTGAGGCTCGTTCGGTAAAACCACCAGCTAGCACGACCGCTTTCGCTACGGTCAAGCCAGGTTGGAACGAATAAGCACCCGATTTTTTGATCTGTCCTTCGATAAAAAACGGACGATATTCAATAATGGCAACCGAGACACTTGGGTTGATCAGGTAATCCGGTTTTAAGCCGGCAACCACAGCCTTCTCTACTTCAGCAATGGTTAAGTCTTTCACACTCACCTCCCCGAGAAATGGAAAGTTAATGGTACCGCGCTCATTAATTTTAAATTGTTTGGATAAATCACCTTCACCAAACACGTTGATCTCAATTTGATCGCCAACGCCAAGACGATAATGACTCATATTATCACTATCGTTTGCAAACGTTGAAAAAGAAAAAATAGACAAACACAACAGAAGTTTGTGGAGAATAATGCGTTGGAGACTGGAAACTGCTTTCATACTGCTATCTTACTGCTTTAATACTTTTATGAATACTCGGCTATAAATGATATTTAACCGATAAAGATGCCCTATTTTCCGTATACTCAAGGGTATCGTAGTTACTTTCCCGTTCATGATTGGCAACGGATAAAGTGAAATTTAGATTTCGCCACATTTTATAGAGCACGCTGGCTGAATAGATGCTGTTCTCATCTTCACGATCGGAATCACCATAATCATCATCACTGAACGTAACATGCAATCGTGTGCCTAAGCGTTCCAACCAATTGTGATGCCAAGACAAGTTATAGTTGGTATTTTCAATGTAACTACCTTGACCTTTTGGCTCTGACACGTCTCGAGCGGTTGAAAAATCAAAGTTTGAATACGTAAGCGGCTTCCAAATCACGCCAACTTGCCAGCGCACACCGTCCCCTTTATCACGCTCATCGGCATCAAAGGACTTCTCTGCGTACCCCAGATTCACATAACCGGTTGTCATTGCCGTGCCCTGCCACGCAAAGCGACTCGAAACTCTAAATTCGTCATTATCTAACGACGGTTGACCGAAACGGTTGGTCTCATAAGCAGTATTGGCAAACTCAATTTTTACCGACACATCGGTAAATGCGCCAAGTTTGTAGCGCAATTCACTACCGTAGCTGATTTTGTCGTAGTTACGATCGGCGGTGATATCAAAATCATCTTCTGGTGGCGGTGGCACGTTATCTTCGGGGTCAATGTTTAATTCGCTATACGACACCGAGTCATAATCAACTTCATAATAACTGGTGAAAAAATCCAAATTCGCCTGCGCGGTTCTTGCTCCAAAGGTGTATTTAAATTCGGCATTAATGGTATCGTATGGCGTCGGTTCATCAAGCTGTTCACCAAAACCGATGGAAAAATCACGGCCGCGTTCCTCATGTAAGATGGCGTATTTGCCATTCACGGAGATTCTATGACGGGTACCCAAGTCGAACATGGCACCCGCACCAAAGTTATGGTCTGTGATGGTGTCACGCCCTTTGGCGGAATAGGTTTTATGAGATAGACCGTAATTTAATGTGTATCGGTCTAATCCATATTGCTTATCTAAAGCCACGGATGGTTTTAAATGGGTAAGCCAGGTATTGATTTCATTGTCGGCGTCTTGCAGTAAGTTATCGGTATAAGATTCGGTAACGGTAATTTTAGGAACAACATTAAAACCTGCAAATTGAATTGGGCTTTGTTCAAAGGCAAACGCATTGCTGGCATAGAGTGCCTGCAATGACGCAAAAACTGTGATAGAAGTCGTTAAGCGCTTCACTTTCCTGGTAACCCCTGAGGCCTTACTAGCTAACGAAATAACGTCACAACTAGACTCGGCGTTATTGTTATTTTTATTTTTATTTTTACTGCATCATTAACACGTACATTTCAGGTTGTTAACCTTTTCGTTTTTTGTACGTATGTGTTTTTATTGTAGTTTTTCTACAAATCCATTACCAACTATAGCTCAAATGTTAACATAATCTAGAAAAAATTCGTCAAAATTTTTCGTTTTATTTTTACCTTTCACAAAACGTTCATATAGTTGACGATTTTCGCATCGATAAAAAGGCAATTAATGTTTAAGTATTCGTGCTTTTTTTGATTTCAGGCCGTTGTTTGCAATCCAGGCCAACGCTAACACAATATGAAAATAGGCCGCATTAGCCGGTGCTTGTAAATTAAAATCAACGCTAATGTGCAATAACATGCCAATTATCGCTAAGGTCGTTGCAAAACCAAGCCCCTGCAACATTTTGCTTCGTCGCCGTCGCATCGCAATAATGCCTTGCACCAAGCTGACCATGACAATTATGCCTAACCATAGCGTTGCCGGGATCCCGTATTCAATGGCAAATTGCAGGTAATCATTATGAGCATGGTCTAAAAAGGCATTCACATCCTCCCCCTGCACTAACGGGAAGACAGTGTAATACCCACCACCACCGGTACCGACTCTTGGAAAGAGTTCCACTAGCTGCCAAGAATACTCGTTAAAATCGATTCGAGCTTCGTTAGCAACCGTTGTTTGCTCAATACGAGTTTTGACTTTGTCGATACCAAAATAAGCACCAAGAATAAAGGTATCAATGATCAACACACTGATCAGTAATATACCCAAGCTTTTGCTTTTTTGGCGAAGCAATATAAATGCCAGTACACCAGTAATGGTAAGCGCCACAAAAAATGCGGTGTTTCCCATACGTGAACGCGATAGAACAAGTGCGATCACCATAATTGCAAGTGCTATTCTAAGCGCAGCTTTACCCGATACAAGCGAGGTTAACCAGCGTGTTGCTCTTTCTCTTCGACTTGGTTTATCGATACTATCTTTATCCAACGTCGCCACTAAATAACCCAGTCCAACGGCTAAGCCCATGATCAGAAAATTGGCAAAATGGTTGCGGTATATAAAGCTACCATTAGCGGTAGAGTTGTTATTCATTGACCAAAAAAAGCTATGTTCTTGACCGCTTAATGCCATGATGGCGCCGTAAAAGCCCTGCCAAGTACAAGCGATAATGATGGCAATCAGCAAGTATTTCAATCGCTTAAAGTCGGTAACTAACAGCAACACCGACAGCATGACGGCAAAGTAACTACAGGCTTTTAGTGTGGCAATAATTGCCTGATTCGAATCCACGGCAATGCTCAACCAATCAGATGAAATATTCGCATGCTGTTGTACTAAGACGGTATTAGGGCTCAATGCCTTGACAAAATTAACCGGTAAAGGGACAAGTTGAATAAATTGGTACAGCAAAAATAGCAACATACCGAGTGCCAAAGGCCAGTATGCTCGTATTTGTTCGGTAAACGCTTTTGAAGGTATGCGCGCAACAACAATGGCCAATATTACAAAGCTGACCACTTCCATGATACTCCAAGCCCATGGACGATTTGAACCAAGAGGGATTGGAAGCCAGATGATCAGCGCTAAAAGCGCATAATAGCAGCCTTGTAAAATGGAACTATTATCTAGGGGGGTAACTGCCGCTTTGGACTTACCAGAGTTTTCGATAGTCATAGCAACAGTAAACAGGTTAGTTAAATGACGGGGTTACTGCTCCACCACCAGGGCCACCATTACCATTACCGCCACCTAATGTTCCAGGAGGAATCGGCGGTGCTAAGTTAAGCGCTCGTAACTCATCAAAGGTTTTCGGTTGGGTGTTTTGTGCGACTTGCGTATCTTGTTGTGCCGTTTCAGCATCCGTAGCGGGTAGGTTTTGACTAGCAGCAACCGCAGTAGCGGCTTCAGTTGTCGCATTTGATTTTGGTGGCGCACCCGTTTCGGCCAACTGTGCTTCAAGCTTACGTTTGGCATCTTCGTTTAAGTCTTGCGTCAGCTCGGTTCGTTGTTCACTCACAAGCGCCTTTTTTTGCTCTTCAAGCTTGCGCTTGTCTTCTTTGGTTTCAACCAAAATCACATCAGAGTCGGTGGTGTATTGAGATGAACCAGATAAAGCCGCATCTTGCTCCGCTTTCTTTTGCTCTTGTTCTTTAATGTAGTCGTTTTGTTCTTCTTCGTTGTATAAATCAAGCAACAAAGCGCTGTCTGAATACGCAGAAAGCTCTTCACTATCAACCATAGTAAGAGCGGCGCCTGACGAGGCGAAGAATAACGAAACTGTGAGAGCAATATATTTACGATTCATAACGTTACCGCAGTTTTTATCTGATGTTTCTAGTGTTCAGTGTAACAAATAACGAACTAATAACAAGCCAGCTTAAAAACCATTTGATGCTGGCTCTGGCGGACAATGTTTATTCCCCTGTTGAGGCTTACATGATTTTGGCGCGGCCGACGTTTCAGGCGACATAAGCGTGGTTAACGCCACAGGTGTTACTGCAGCGAGCTTTCCGTATTTTTTAATAAACTCACGTCGTGTTTGCGACGCCGTTTTTACACCTGAATTTTTGTCCATTTTTGAGTCTTTATTTTGCTCAGTTAAATTGTCGTTGCCAGCCATAATACTACTCGCCTGTTTTTATTAGTAGATAATGCTTACGTTTGATAATAACCCCGATATACGAATTTGTAAAATATTGATGTGATATGTCATTAAATTTTAACTGTTTTTTATTTACTCATAGAGTTAGAGCTAGACATATAAAATTAATTTTATATCAAACATATGTAACCACTGCCCTTTCTCAATTACTTAAAACCGTTTCGTTTATTGCGATTACATTTTGGGTGATTTGGCCGTTTATTACAAAAAAAAGCATTTGATTTCGGTGCTGCCGATGTTTCTGGTGACATCAATATGGTTAAGCCAACAGGGGTTACCGCGGCGAGTTTTCCGTATTTCATAATGAAATCACGACGCGTTTGCGATGCCGTTTTGAAAGCATCGTCTAGGTTTTTATTATTGTCTGTCACGTTACTGCTTACGTAGGCGTTCAATGAATACAGCTAGCCGAGATCATACCAGTTAGGCAGCTTTTGTAATATTTACATAGGGGTATATATTATTTCTGATAGCTATAGACTTGGTTGTTTTTTGGGCAAGAGGCTAGGTGCTAGGTGCTAGGTGCTAGGTGCTAGGTGCTAGGTGCTAGGTGCTAGGTGCTAGGTAAGCTTATTCAATCAACAACCGTCATTCCGATGCAAATCGGAATCTTTTCAAATATTGTGTGGAAGATCCCGACTATCGCCGGGATGGCGAACTAACAATGACGGATTTCAATCATCAATCAACTGTGCATAAAAAAGGCACCTTAGGGCGCCTTTTCACATTAATTGATAAACAATTACCAGATTTTTACGCGCTTCTCAGGAGCAATGTACATCGCATCGCCTTCTTTGATACCGTATGCTTCGTAAAACTCGTTCATGTTAGATAATGAACCAATTGCACGGAAGTGACCTGGTGAATGAGGGTCAGTTGCTACACGCTCACGCATTGCTTTTTCTGTGCGCTTGCCGCGCCAGATTTGTGCGTAACCCATGAAGAAACGTTGATCACCTGTTAAACCATCAATCACCGGTGCTTCTTCACCGTTAAGTGAGTTTTTATACGCACGGTATGCGATAGTCAAACCAGACAAATCACCGATATTCTCACCCAAAGTAAGCTTACCGTTTACGTTTAAGTCGTCAAAGACTTGGTAACCGTCGTATTGGGCAACAAGTTGCTCTGAACGTACCTTGAACTCAGCTAAATCTTGCTCAGTCCACCAGTTTTTTAAATTACCATCGGCATCGTACTTAGAACCTTGGTCATCAAAACCGTGGCCCATTTCGTGACCAATAACCGCACCAATACCACCGTAGTTTACCGCGTCATCTGCAGCCATGTTAAAGAATGGCGGTTGCAAAATTGCAGCAGGGAATACGATTTCGTTAACCGTTGGGTTGTAGTATGCGTTAACGGTTTGTGGCGTCATGTGCCATTCCCAATCGCGGATTGGGCCATTAAGCTTTTCAATCGCTTTAGCGTGACCTACTTTGTCAGCGCTAATTAGGTTAGCAACTAAGGTTTCGCCATTGATATCAATTGCTGAGTAGTCTTCCCACTTGTCTGGGTAACCAATCTTAGGCGTGAAAGCAGCTAGTTTTACACGAGCGGCTTTTTTGGTGTCATCACTCATCCACTCTAGTGAATCAATAGACTCACCGTAAGCGTCACGTAAGTTTTCAACCAAGGTGGTCATACGGTCTTTCGCTTCAGGGGTGAAGTGACGAGCAACGTATACCTTAGAGATGATTTCACCTAAGTTACCGTTGATAAGGCTAACACCGCGCTTCCAACGTGGCTTTTGCTCTTGCTGACCGTTGATGTTTTTACCGTAAAATTCAAAGTTTTGCTTAGCTAGTTCATCGTTTAGGTACGACGCGAAACCACCGATAACTTGCCAGTTAAGAAATGTCTTCCAAGTAGCCATGTCTGTTTCAGCAACAATCTTACCAAAACCTTCTACGAAGTCTGGTTGGTTAATGATGATATCAGTTTGGTTGTCTGCACCAAGTTCTTTCAACCATGCTGACCAATTAACTGCATCAGTCAACTCGTTCAATTCTGCGGTTTTCTTCAGATTGTATCGCGCTTCGCTGTCACGAGTTTGTACTCGAGTCCAGTGCAATTTAGCCATCTTGGTTTCTAATGCCATGATGCTTTCTGCTGCTTGCTGTGGATTTTCTTGACCCGCTAGCTCAAACATTTTCGCAACGTGTGCAACGTAGTCAGCACGCATTTGTACAAAACGCTGTTCTTCTTTGAAGTAGTAATCACGATCTGGAAGACCTAAGCCAGAGTGCCATACGTGGCCCGCATAACGGCTTGAGTTTTTCGCATCAACACTTACGTAGAAATAAATTGGCGAATCAAGCCCCATTTTTTGCGACTTAGCAAAAAATACAGAAAGGTCATCTTTATTTTCAAGTGCAGAAATTTCAGCAAGAATCGGTTCGATCGGCTTAACACCTAGCTCGTTGATTTGCGCTTCATCCATAAATGAATTAAATAGGTCCGCAACTTTTTGCTCGTCAGTGCCTTTTTTAAGGTCTTTCGATGCAGCTAGCTCTTCGATGATGACTTTTACGTCTTCATCAGACTTATCGCGTAAGTCGTAGAATGAGCCGATAGCGGTTTTATCACCTGGAATAGGGTTAGTTGCTAACCAGCCACCATTTACATAAAGATAAAAATCGTCTTGTGGACGAACGTTGTTATCCATATTGGCTTGGTCAATACCAGAAGCTAACGCTGTTTTTTGCGTTTTCATTGCAGCTTTTGGTTGTTCAGTAGACGTTTCAGCGGCAGTTGTCGTTTCGTTACAACCGGCTAATAATAGAAGTGACGAGCAAAGTGCGCCCGCAATTACCTGTTTCATGATCTCATCCCTTTATTGGCTCGTAGCTAGAATTATTGTATTACGAGCACGGATATAATTATTGTCGTCAGCATACTACGAATATTTACTTTTAAAATCCAGTGCCCACTGAAAACATTTATGATTTGTTACATCTTAGTGTGTAAACCGATCAAAACAGCGTGAACTGGAACAGCTAAGTCTTGCCTAAAACGACGCGAATTGGCTGTAAGCATTATTGACAAAGGCGCACGTAAACTTGCTGATCAGTCAAATTTTAGGCAAAAAAAAGGCGCCGGGTAAGCGCCAGGATGCTAAACGTTTTATGAAGTGCTATAAAACTGTCATTACAACAGTGTAGCGAGCATTTAATATCTCTAAATGTTAGCGGTGTATATAAAGCATATATCGAGCCAACTGTTCTAATATATTACTTTTCAATAAGTTGGCTGTTTTCGTTATTTCTCAAAAAAAGTCAGTGTAAAAAAAACCTACAGTTTTTCGTTCTTAACTATCGCCCCACAACCCATATAAATAACGGCTTTCGACTAATTGTCATTTTAAAAACTATTATTTTTGACACTTTGAAGACTTAATTTGATGCAAAGCGGGTTACAAAAAATGTATTTTAAAGATCCCGATTTTCATCGGGATGACGGTAAGTGGTTGGGATGACGATAAAGAGGGGGAATGCGAATACAACGTCCCCCCCAATTACTCCGTTTTTCCACATTCGTCATTGCGTACTACGACACGGAATCTTAGCAGCAGAATGCAAGATGCCGATTTCCATCAGAATGACGACGAAGGGGGTAGTAGACGGTGAAAGGTCGGTATGACCATTTGTGAATTACGGATATCAGTTACTAGTTAAAGTGAGGATTAAGGCCAATACCGTATTGCTAAAAGCAAGTATCGGTTAGTCTTAGGTATCAGCCGCCCTGTTCAATAAGTACCAAAATTACTCGCTTTATTACTTGCTAGGAATATAGCCTTTTTGTTCTAGGTGATTCACAATCTGCAAGGCGCATTGTTCAATGCTTTTGTTAGCTGTTTCAACATGGATTTCTGGCGATTGTGGAATATCATAACCAGAGTCGATGCCGGTAAAGTCTTTGATCTCCCCTGCTCTGGCTTTTTTATACAAGCCTTTAGGGTCGCGTTGTTCACAAATTTCAATTGGCGTATCAATAAACACTTCTAAGAACTCGCCACCTTCTAGCAGTGCTCTTGCCATGTCACGGTCTGATTGAAATGGTGAGATAAACGCGGTGGTAACGATCAATCCAGAATCAACAAACAACTTAGCGACTTGTGAGATACGGCGAATGTTTTCAACGCGATCTTCGTCAGAAAAACCCAAATCACCGTTTAGGCCATGACGCACATTATCACCATCAAGAATATACGAATGACAATCGCGGGCATACAGCATGGCATCAACCGCATTCGCAACGGTAGACTTACCAGAACCACTTAACCCAGTGTACCATAACAAACATGGCTGCTGGTATTTTTGCTTAGCACGCTCGGCTTTGCTTACATTGTGCTCGTGCCATACGGTATTTTCTGTTTTCATCGTCATGTTTTTGGCTCTATTAAATAAATTGTCTTCGCTAAAATGGAAAAAACTGCGGGATCATATACAGCACAACCGCGCTGTAGGTCAGTGACACAGGTACACCAACCTTTATAAAGTGTTTCAGTCGGTAGTTACCGGCGTTAAATACCATCACATTAGTTTGGTAACCATAAGGGCTGATAAAGCTGCCACTGGCACCAAAGGCAACCGCCATAATAAACGGTAATGGATTGGCATCTAAACCCAAGGCGATATTATAGGCGATCGGGAATATCAATGCCGCGGCGGCATTATTGGTAATAATCTCTGTCAGTATCAAGGTAATTACAAACACCGCAACAAAGGCTATCATCACCGTTTGCCCTTGCACAAATTCATGCACTTTATCGGCAATTATAAAGCTGACGCCGGTATTTTCTAATGCGGTCGCTAAGGTTAATGCACTGACCACAATCAGCCATATTTCCAGAGGGAAACGACGCTTGATTTCATTGAGGGATAAACAATTAAAAGCAAACAAAAACGCCAAATAAAAAATCAGGCATTTCAATAACGGGAAACCGAATATAACCGAGGCACCGATTGCCGATAAAAAGCCGAGTAAGGTAAATTGATCTCGCCAACCTGACAACATATCTTCGGGATTCACACCGGACAATACGTAAAAGTTTTTGGTGATATTGGTACGGGTAACAAAATCATTACCAACCGCTAGCACCAAAAAGTCGCCGGATTGCAATATAATATCACCCAACTTGCCGGACAAGGTAGAGCCTTCTCGTCGAATAGCCACCACCGCAGCATCAAAGCGCGCTCTAAAACCCGCTTGCTTCAGGGTCATGCCAATAATAGATGAGCCCGGCTTGATAAGCACTTCGGTAAGGTTGTCACGCAATAAGCCATCTTGCTCTGCAAACAACTGCAAACCGTCAAACTGCTGCAACACGAATACTTTTGAAATATCGCCGGTAAAAATAAGTTTATCGCCACGACGAATGTATTCATCAGGTGTTACTGGAGAAATCAGGTGGTCATCACGAATAAGCTCAACCAAGAACAACGAGTCCATGCTTCGTAGACCGTTTTCCTCGATTGAACGGCCAATTAATTTAGAGCCGCGAGTTACCTGAGCTTCAACAAAATAGTGTTTATCATCTTTTGGATCAGTAGCAATTTTTGGTAAAGCGCGTATACGGATAAGCAACACAAACATACATGCGCCTAATGCCGCCAGGCCTACCATGGTAAAGTCGAAAAACTTTAAGCTTGGCAAGCCGCGTTCTATCAGCATCGAGTTAACGATAAGGTTAGTCGAGGTACCAACAAGCGTTAATGTACCGCCAAGAATCGCCGCATATGACAAGGGTAATAATAAGCGACCAGGATTAATGTATTTATTGTTTTTGATAGGTGATATTAACGTCGCAACCACCGCAGTATTATTTAGAATCGCCGAGGCGATAGCCGTGGTAAACAACGTTTTAATATAGGATAAAAAGGTATTTTTACCGATAAGATGGCTTGATAAAACCCGCAAAAAACTGGTGCGTTCAAACGCAAACGAACAACTGATCAGTAATATCAGCGTTAGCAGGCCAGGGTTAATGGCATTTTTGAAAATATCATTAGTGTTAACAAAGCCCAATATTAAACACGCCATGGTTGCAGCGGCGAATACTTTTTCAGGGGCATTTTGATACTTCACCAGTCCAATAAAGGTACCCGCGAAAATCGTTAACATCAGCCATTGATCAATGCTCAGCATTAAACAACCTTTTCTTCAGTGTCAGCTGTGTACAAGTTAATATCACTCATGACACCGACACCTTATTATCGTTATAGTAGTAACATATATCAGCCAATTAATGTCAGCAAGATATATTGTCGTTTGTATGTTGCTTTAGTATTTTCAAGTTTAACGTCTAAAATTACCAGCGCATCGCATTTATCAGCTTTGCCATTGCCTAATCATTTCATTGACCTTATCAACGCAACCCGTTACCGTCATCCCGTTGAAAAACGGGATCTTGCATTCTGTTTATAAGATTCCGAGTCGTAGCACGGAGTGACGAACCACAGTTAACGCAAATCAATACAGCAACAAAAAAGGCGGCATAGACCGCCTTTCAATCGTATTATTTAGTCGTTAGACCATCTTAAATTGGCTTACAGCCCCATTCAGGGAACTGTGTACGAATAAATTCGTTCAATGCCACATCAGATTGTGAATACTCACGTTTCAGTTCTGGCTCTGCTTCACCTTCAACAAAAGTTTTGCTGATCATGCCTGCACCTACCGTAATATTACTCAACCGGTCGATAATAACGAACGAACCCGTGCCTTCCACTTGTGAGTAAGCATCAATAACCACAGGGCCATTGGTAGCAATGTTACACGATGAAATTTCATTTAACTTCATCTCATCTTCTTGGCTGTGCTCAAGGGTATTAACATCGATACGATAATTAATGTTATCAATACGGCCAAACACGTTCTTGGTGCCAATTTTAAGCTCGTACTCTTTACCCGGTTGCAACGCCGCTTCGCTCATCCAAACGATAGTCGCTTCGAATTTATCGGTAACCGTTGCCAATTTATTAGAACGGACAATGACGTCGCCACGAGAGACATCAATTTCATCGTTAAAGGTTAAGGTGATCGCTTGATCAACGCTAGCCGATTGCAATTCGCCATCTGCGGTAACAATCGCCTTTACTGAAGATGACTTACCTGATGGTAGCGCAGTTACCACATCACCAACGTTGATGGTTCCACCACTGATGGTGCCGCAAAAGCCACGAAAATCTAGATTTGGACGGGTCACATACTGTACTGGTAAGCGAAAATCATCTAGGTTTTTGTCACTGTTTACCTTAACGGTTTCTAACAAGCCCATAAGCGTAGCACCTGGGTACCAGTCCATTTCTTCAGAGCGATTAACAACGTTGTCGCCTTTTAACGCCGAGATAGGCACAAAACGCACGTCAGGAATATCTAACTGACTTGAAAACTGGCGATACTCTTCTTTGATCTTGCGATACTCATCTTGTGAGTAGTTCACCAAGTCCATTTTATTTACGGCAACAATGACATGCTTGATACCGAGCAAAGAAGCAATGTAAGAGTGGCGTTTGGTTTGTGTTTGTACGCCGTAACGAGCATCAATCATCACAATCGCTAAATCACAGTTTGACGCGCCAGTTGCCATATTACGCGTGTATTGCTCATGACCTGGACAGTCGGCAATAATAAACTTACGCTTTTCAGTTGCAAAATAACGGTAAGCGACATCAATGGTGATGCCTTGTTCACGTTCAGATTGTAAACCGTCTACCAATAACGCTAAGTCAAACTCGCCATCGGTGGTATTGAATTTTTTAGAGTCGCTTTTAATTGCATCCATGTGATCTTCAAAGATCAACTTGCTGTCGTGCAGTAATCGGCCAATCAGTGTTGATTTACCATCGTCGACGTTTCCGCAAGTCAGAAAACGCAACATGTCTTTGTTTTCGTGGACACGTAGATATTCTTCGATATCGTTTTCAATTAAAGCTTGTTCTTGATTCATTGTTGTTATCCTTTGTGCTCGCTATCTAGCCAGCACCTTTAAAATCCTATGTTATTAACCCAATAAAATAAATGGCGTTGGCTTAGAAATAGCCTTCCATTTTTTTCTTCTCCATCGAGCCTGAACTGTCATGGTCAATCACACGACCTTGGCGCTCGGAGGTTTTGGTTAATAACATTTCCTGAATAACTTCTGGTAGCGTTGTCGCATCCGACTCAACCGCACCAGTTAGTGGGTAATCACCCAAGGTTCTAAAGCGAACCATCTTCATTTCAGGCTCTTCACCGTCTTCAAGTGGCATACGGTCATCATCAACCATAATAAGTGTGCCGTTGCGTTCAACAACCGGACGCTTAGCCGCTAAATATAATGGTGGCAATTCGATGTTTTCCAAGTGAATGTATTGCCAGATATCAAGCTCGGTCCAGTTTGATAATGGGAATACGCGAATACTTTCACCTTGATTAACCTTGCCGTTATACACGTTCCAAAGCTCTGGACGTTGGCTTTTTGGATCCCAACGGTGATTTTTATCACGGAATGAATACACACGCTCTTTGGCTCGAGACTTTTCTTCATCACGGCGCGCGCCACCAAAGGCGGCATCAAACTGGTGCTTGTTAAGCGCTTGTTTAAGCGCTTGGGTTTTCATCACGTCAGTAAATTTGGCGCTGCCGTGATCAAATGGGTTCATACCGGCTTCAACGCCTTCTTGGTTGGTATGAACAATCAAATCAAGACCAAATTTTTCAGCAACCTGATCACGATACTCGATCATCTGTCTGAATTTAAACGTGGTATCAACGTGCATTAATGGGAACGGCGGTTTCGCCGGGTAAAACGCTTTCATGGCTAAGTGCAGCATAACTGCAGAGTCTTTACCGACAGAGTACAGCATAACCGGATTATCAAACTCGGCGGCAACTTCCCTAATGATATGGATAGATTCAGCTTCAAGCTGTTTTAAGTGTGTTAAATTCATAGATGATCTGATTTCATTATTTTTAAAATTAAAAATGGACTCTTAATCGCTTTACGTCCTTGCTAAGCCCCTTAAATATGAGCGAACAAATAAGAGGAAGCAAAATTATGTCACAAAATTACATGTCTTACTATTTAGACCAATATCAAAATTGGTTCTAAAAAGCTATTTTATATAACTAATATGATATAAGAATGACACATTATAATTGCTTCGCAAACGCTCTGGCTTTGTCTAAATCTTGTTGCGTATCAACACCCTCTACTGGCATGCGATTGGCGGCGACTTCAACATGGATTTTTTCACCCTGCCATAGCACTCTTAACTGCTCTAGCGCTTCAATATGCTCTAAAGCACTTGCAGGCCAAGATACATAGTCTTTAATAAAACCAGCGCGGTAGGCGTAAATACCAATATGGCGTAAGTAAAAATCGCCTATCTCTTCAATGCGTTCTTGATTGAGAAAACGTTCGCGATCGTAAGGGATAGTCGCGCGAGAAAAATACAAGGCATAGCCGTCTTTATCACACAGTACCTTGACTGCATTAGGGTTTAGCGCTTCTTCTACCGAGTGAATATTCACCGCTAATGTTGCCATTCGGGCTTTACTTTGTTGACCTAAGTTTTTGGCCACCTGACTGATGTTTTCACTGGGAATAAATGGTTCGTCACCTTGCACATTTACGATGATATCATCATCATCAAAACCGTATTTTTCGACCACTTCGGCTAAACGTTCGGTGCCCGATTGATGATCGGCGCGGGTTTTACACACTTCACCACCAAAGCCAAGTACGGCTTTTTCAACTTCGTCGTTGTCGGTGGCAATGATCACCTTTTCGGCACCAGAAGCCATGGCTTTTTCCGCCACCCACTGAATCATTGGCTTGCCATTAATGTCGGCCAATACTTTGCCCGGCAGTCGACTTGACTGAAAACGGGCTGGAATAACCACAGTAAATGTCATTAGCTACGCTCTTCTTCGGTTAACTTTCTCGCTTCACTTTCCAGCAACACCGGAATGTCGTGCTCAATTGGGTAAGCCACATGATCAAACTTACAAAGCAGTTCGCTTTTGTCGCTGTTAATGCTTAATTTGCCTTTACATACTGGGCAGGCAAGAATTTCCATCAATTTTATATCAAAGGCCATAGTGTTTACATCTCGTCATGATTAATTCGATTAATTGTGAACCCTTTTGCTCATTAAAACTGGCATCAACTGGCAAATACCAACTGTTGTCATTTACCAAGTGCGCACATTTTACTGCGTCTTTCTCGGTCATTATCAACGCCTGCTTCTCAGAAAATTGAGCAAAGTCGTTATCGTTAAATTTATGGTGATCAACAAAGCCAACATGATTGGCTAGTGAAAAACCAAGGCTGCGCAAAGTATTAAAGAACCGTTCCGGATCGCCAATACCTGCCAAAGCATTCACAGGGTTATTTGCAACAACGTCAGTCATAAATTGCGCTAATGGCAAACGCTTACCACTTTTGACATTAACCACCGAATCGGCGGTTAAGTTCATCGCCATTTCATCGACATTGGCAAGGCCACCGTTAACAATAACCTGATCAACATAATTTAAGCGCCACACGCCTTCGCGCAAAGGACCTGCTGGTAACAGCCAGCCATTGCCAAAACGACGTTTACCATCGACTACCACCAGTTCAACATCACGTTTTAAGCGATAGTGCTGCAAGCCATCATCACTGATGATCATGTTGCAACCTTGCTGCATTAGCAATTCAACATTGGCAATACGATCCGGGCTAATCGCCACAGGCGCTTTGGTGCGCTGATATATAAGCACGGGCTCATCGCCTGCTTGCTCTGCCGTGACGTCATCGGTGACTAGCAAAGGAGTTTGTCGTTTTTCTCCGCCATAGCCGCGACTTATAACGCCAACCTTAACGCCTCGTTGTTGCAATTGTTCAACTAAAAATACCACCAACGGCGTTTTGCCATTACCACCAACGCCAATATTACCCACGATGACAACCGGTACATCAAGTTTCGGTTGCTTTAAAATATGGTAGCGATACAAACTGCGGCGCAGCGCACTCAATGCCCAAAACAACACATTAAGCGGCAGCAATAACCAGCGTATTGGGTGGTTTTGATACCAAGCTTGTTCAATCAATCGCACAGTCGTCGCCTTAGTCCGTTAATCGCCAAACTGAAAAGCGTGCAATTGTGCATACGCGCCGTTTTTCGCCAGCAATTCGCTATGATTACCTTGCTCTATCAGTTCACCTTGATCCATAACAATAATGCTATCGGCATTTTCGATGGTGGATAATCGGTGGGCGATAACCACGCTGGTACGATTTTTTTGTAGCTCAACGAGAGCTTCTTG
Source organism: Thalassotalea sp. Y01 (assembly GCF_012932945.1). Classification (NCBI taxonomy): domain Bacteria; kingdom Pseudomonadati; phylum Pseudomonadota; class Gammaproteobacteria; order Alteromonadales; family Colwelliaceae; genus Thalassotalea; species Thalassotalea sp. Y01. The sequence continues at coordinate 150,416 of NZ_JABBXG010000005.1, read as the reverse complement.
AATATGACGCTCAGATTCAGTATCAAGGGCACTCGTCGCCTCATCTAAAATCAAGAATGGCGCATCACACAATAAAGCGCGGGCGATAGCCACACGTTGACGTTGACCGCCACTTAACATTGAGCCATTTTCACCAATATTGGTATCAAGACCTTGCGGTAGATTTTCAGCAAATTCGATCACATGTGCAGCTTTTGCGGCGTTTTCAATCTCTTCACGGCTGGCATCCGGTTTACCGTAGGCAATGTTATTGGCTAAAGAATCGTTAAATAACACCACTTGCTGTGACACATAAGCAAACTGTTTACGTAAATCTTTTAGCTTATAATCGCGGATGTTTTCGCCGTCGATTTTCACTTCACCGGTTTCGGCATTGTAAAAACGCAGCAGCAATGAACTGATGGTTGATTTACCAGAGCCAGAACGACCAACCAAAGCCAAGGTTTTGCCCGTATCAAGGCTAAAATTAATATCTTTTAATGCGGCTTTTTCAGCTCCATCATAACTAAAGCCGACCTGTTCAAAAGCGATTCGACCTTGCGCACGAGGCAAATCAATGGTGCCGGTATCTTGTTCAATCGGTTTATCTAGCACCTCAAAGATGCTGCCTGCCGCTGCCATACCACGTTGAAACTCACTGTTTACCGTAGTCAGCAATTTAAGTGGGCGTAGCATCATGATCATACAGGTCACGACAGTGGTGAATACACCTGGCGTGAGGTTTTCAATAAGACCGTCTTGCCCTGCCATATACAATACAAATGCCAAGGCTATAGAGGCAATGATTTGAATAATAGGCACACTGGTGGCCTTGGCAGCAACCATTTTCATGCGCTGCTGACGATTTTGATTATTGATTTTGGCAAAGCGCTTATACTCACGCTCTTGTCCGCCAAAAGTCAGCACCACTTTGTGACCGTTAAAGGTTTGTTCAGTCGCACTGGTAACGATACCCATCATTTTTTGAATACGTTTACTAACTGAGCGAAAACGTTTCGATACCACGACAACGATGACCGCGACAACGGGCACTATCAATAAGAAAATTGACGATAATTGCCAGCTGTTATAAAACATCAAGCCCAACAGGCCGATAACAAAGGCCCCCTCGCGTATCAGCGTTAGTAATGCTTTTGAGACCGCTTTAAGCAGTTGCTCGGTGTCGTAGGTGATTTTTGAAATCAGTGTACCGGTAGATTCTTTATCGTGAAACGGTACCGGCATGGCGACAATGTGTTCAAACAGTTGTTGCCGTAAGCGCATCACCACATGATTACCCATCCAGGCTAAACCATAGGTGGCTATAAAGTGGGCAACGCCGCGCAAAACAAACGCGACGATAACAAAAATAGGTGCGTATTTTAGGATATCTGGATTAGCATTGGTCAATCCGTCATCGATTAATGGCTGAAGTTGCGAGAAAAATAAGGTGTCGATGCCGGCATAACACAACATACCAAGAATGGAAAACGCGAAGCCTGTTCTTAGGCCACGAGTATAACGAAACAAGCGACGAAATTGTTGCCATGTGCTCGCTTCTTTTTGCGCACGTTTTTGCACGTTTTTTTGCATATAAGTCTCAAATCGAGGCTGTTATTATTCTATTACGCCTATTTTACAAGAAATAGACGCAAATCATAGTGTTAACAGCCAGCTTTTGTTGGTTGCCTTAATAATAGTCAATATTGGTTCGCTTGGTTTAAATATCAAGGCTAATTAAAAGGCCAAGGTCGCCATAAGTCATGTCGATAACTGCGCGCAGTTATGGTGCTGTTGTTAATATCAAATACCAACATGCCTTGCTCGGCAGTATTAAACGCCTTACTGCCCATTTGTCGATAACGCTGTTGCACCGCTTGCACCGGCATATGCCAGCGATTTAAGTAACCGCTGCTGTATACAACATAATCTGGTGCAAGCTTTTCAACAAAGGCTAAACTGGATGAGCTTTTTGAACCATGATGTGGCGCAATCACTACGTTAATATTACTGGCTAAGGTTGATAACAGCCGTGTCTCTACCCGCTTTGATATATCACCTGGCAATAATATTTTGCGTTTACCATCTGACAACATTAACACACAAGAGTCATCGTTTTCTTCACCCTTAATGCTGTCTGGCCAAAGCATTTCAATAGTGAGTCCCTGCCAGTAAATGCTTTGCCCTTTAACGCATCGGCTAAGTTTTATTTTATTTGCTATTTGATGCGGTTGCTCTTGTTTATCTACCTGATTAGCTGCTTTAACAGCCTGTATAACATTAGTTGCATTACTGATGATGAGCTTGGTTAAATCATGTTTAAGGAGTGCATTTATGCCTCCTGCATGATCATTATCGCTATGACTAATGATGACCATATCCAGAGGGCTAGAGCTCGCATCACTGCGTTGTTTGGCCTTAGTGTGCCGTTTTACAGAAGATAATTGCAAATAAGGCATGACGCTGGATTCAATAAAATTAAAACCACTTTTAAATCTTGCGCCAGTATCATACAACATGGCACGTCCGTTCTTTTCAATTAGAACAGCTAAACCATGACCAACATCAAATACCACTACTCGCCATGAACCCTGGTCACTTGGTGATGAATGTGTAATAGCCACATTCATCACCAGCAGCAGTGTGCTAGGCAGTGCGACAAATAATGCTTTTTGCTTTGTATTGATAGGCAAAACCCAACTAAAAGCGCAACATAATCCAACAAATAAACAAAGGCCTTTAACTAGGCTATTTATGCTTGGCAGCTCAAAATAAAATTGATTTAACCATCGTAAATACTGCAGGCAAAAATCCAAAGACAATGTGGTAAATTGCAGCAGAAAAATCGTCACATCGTGCGCCAAGCCTGCGGGCATACTTGTAGTGGTGAACGATGCAGAAAAATAGTCGGCCGATGAAAAAATAGTACTGATGGTGGTAAGTAAACTCAACGGTATAACGCTGACCGACATGATTGGCACCACAATGATATTGGCAACGGGCGACAGTAACGACATGTTGTTAAAAAACCACAATGACAATGGCAATACCATCAAAGATACCACCACCTGCACCAACAATAATGACGCAATAAACCGAATAGGCCATGAGCGATTTGCCAAGTGATGTTTGAACACATAGACGCCATAAATGATCATCATCACAGCCAATAAAGATAAGTAAAAGCTGATATCGAATATGGCAAAAGGTTCAATTAAGACAATGACAAAGGTGCTGAGCAGTAAATATCGAAACGGTTTGAAGGGCTGCTTTAAAAATCGAAACATAAAAAACAGCCAAAGCATCACTAGTGCTCGAACAGTTGGCATCGCAAAACCTGCTAAATAAGCATAAAAGGTTGCCAGTATTAAGCTCATTGCGATTGGTAAAAGGTAGCCGTAGACGTTTATCCAGTTTCTGCCGAATATCGCCTCAGGCATAAGCATTAGCAACAACCGCCCTAATAAAAACCCAAGACCAGCGATAATCGATAAATGCAGACCAGAGATAGCCATTAAATGTTGGGTGCCAGTGTTTTGTAATAATTGCCAATGCTGTTGTGTAAGCTGACTTTTATCACCTATTGATAGCGCTAAGATGAAAGCTAAATATTGCCTAGCTTTTTGCGTTGGGCTATTTTTTGTTGAGCTGTTTTGTATCAGTGATTGCAGTTGCCGCTGTACACTCTGACGCATGCTTGGTTGTTGCAGCAAAATTTGATTGTTTGCATCAGGTTTTACATAGCCACTAAATTGAATGTCATTACTTTTTAGCCAACGCATATAGGAAAAGCTGCCAAGATTAGCAAAGCCATGGGCTGGTTTTAGTTTTAATCTAAGTTGTACGCTATCGCCTTGCGACAATATTCGTTTGCGGTTGTCATTTTCTCTGCCCTTTTCTTTGTGCTTGCCTTTGCAATTGTCTTTGTCTTTGTCTTTGTCTTTGCCTTTGTCTTTGTCTTTGCCTTTGTCTTTGTGTCCGTACTTGCTTTCGATTTCACCCTTTACTTGGTACTGCTTTTTATATGCAGCATTAGATTCAGAACCAAGGTGCGCAGATACATGCAAAGGTAAGTGTAATGGTAAGTGCACTTCACTGATGCTGACCCGAGCGACAAATGGATGTGTTAATTGCTCGCTATCAATTTGCTCAATTCTGATATTGATCTTATGAGATACCTTGTTATCGATGTATTTGTCTTTATTGCAGGTGTCGGCATTCGATAAATCGATAATAGGCAACAAAGACAATACCTTAGCATTTACCGTAATCGGATTAGGATATGGGTTTTGGTTTACTTGCTCTAACAAATACCAGCGGCTGATATTGACTTGATTTACGTGGTCATGGCTTAGCTTAAATTGATATGACATCGCCGACATCAATAAATAACTGTATCCGCAGCAAAATGCTATGCAGTATGCTGTTATACTTTGTTTAGTTTGCTCAAATAGCCATTTTGCTAATAAAAACAGTATGACAAGGCAAGACAAAAGTACGCCAAGCAAGTAGAATAAAGACAAATTTATAGGTAAGCAGCAGGCAACAATGCTGCCCGCCAAAAAGCACAGTAACCACCGTTCCATAGTGAATTATCCATTTTCTCTGTGTTCGTTTCGGTGTTTGAAACGTCGTTTTTGACTAGAATATTAAGTATAGACCACGCATCCACCGCGATATTTCGGCGCCTGTAAGGGCAAATTCGCGGTCCGCATGATAAGAAAGTTATGCCCAAAAAACTGATAAAACGTTATTTACCGGACCATCAAACCATAAAGTCCAACAAACATTTACAAATATTTGGTGACGTATTGCACGACGCTAATTTATGGAGTTTGAATCGTCGTTCGGTATCAAAAGCCTTTGCCATTGGTCTGTTTATGGCCTTTGTACCTGTACCATTTCAAATGGTATTTGCCGCCGGCTTAGCGATTTTATTTAAAGGTAACTTACCCTTGTCTATCGCCCTTGTTTGGATTTCCAATCCAATCACCATTCCACCGATTTTCTACTTCTGCTATTTTATTGGCACGGTATTAATGGGCGTGCCTGAGCAGGAGTTTGCCTTTGAATTAAGCTGGGATTGGTTTGTTAGTAGTTTATCCACGGTTGGCGGGCCATTCTTATTGGGCTGTGCTGCATGTTCAGTGTTTTTTTCTACCCTAGGATATTTCACCATAAATTTCTTATGGCGTTATCAAGTGACCCGCAGCTGGAAAAAGCGACTACACCGTAATTAAAAAATTTTATAAGCATAGTAACTCAGCCAGTAACACCTCTCTTCTCCGTCATCCCGATGAAAATCTGGATCTTAGATGCTGTGCTTAATGCGGTATTAAAGATTACATGCCGCAGCACGGCAGCATCTAGATGGATATAAAGAATGCCGAAAAAGATTTGAGCAGTTTTCGGCGACAGAGTAAGGTTTTTCAGAAGATATGGGATACGAATAACAAAAAGATAACCTGCTATTCATTTCGATTGAAAATATTGCCATTCTATTAGCAGCAACTACACTCAACCGTCTGTGCGTAAGCATTTTGTGCAAAGACAACCCACCTGAATAAGTAGTACAGGGAATTAACTTCAAGGAAACTACTAATGAAACTGGCTACTTTGTTACTGATTATCCCCTTGTCTTTTTCATTAATGGCTAAAGACAATGTAAAAACGCGAGTCAACCAATTAGAATCAGACGTTAGACAATTAAAAACAGATGTCGACAATATCCAATTAATCCCTGGCCCCAAAGGTGATAAAGGCGACTCTGGCGTACCTGGTCCTCAAGGAGAGCAAGGTGTTCCAGGTACTAACGGAGTAAACGGCATCGACGGACAAGATGGTAAAGACGGTCAGGATGGCGCGGGCGTCGAAGAATTAGCGGTAATTAATGAGCAAATAGTTGAGCTCTATTCATATCATCAGGTTACTTCGCCGGTCAGTACAACCATTGGCAGCATTAGCTTTCCCCACATAGATAGTCGTTACGATTTGAGTGATGCTAAGTTAAAATGGAGTCAACCATTACCTGACGGTAGTACTGAAGCTCGAATGTCTATAGACCAAGTAACCGTTTCTTTAACCAATCAAGGTTTATATGAAGATCTATTCACTGAGCTATTCAGGCAATCTTTGGGCGATGCTACCATAACTTTGAACAATGGTAGTGACCTGACACTTTCTTTTTCCAATATATTGTTCACCAGTATTCAACCTACGAAGCAAGGCACCAGTATTACCTTTGCTTTCGAAAAAATAGACATTGACTTTAATGGCAAACTCGTCACGTTCGCCCGTACCTATTCATCACCATGGGAAAACCCTAACAGTTTTGGCTGTGGTAATGATTTCAATTTCATTGTCTATGGAGATGGAGAACCCGCTAACCCTATTGGTACTTATACCCCACTAAAAGATTTTGAAGTTGAATCGACATTGGTTTGGGACAGCGCTATTGATCCGAGTCGAACGCCGTCTAAACACCAACTGTCGGAACTTCTGATTAGTGATGATTTAAATTCTGAATTTGAATGTTTGCTAACCAAAATTACGTCCCAATCATCAATAAATATCGCTATTTTGGCGGATATACCAATTGTCGGAAAGGGAATTCAACCGTCTGTCGAATACACACGAGCAACATTGACTGAATACACCCTAAGTCTCAACTCTAATGGTATTCAAGCCGAAGCCAACATCGCCTACGAGCAAGTTATTTACTCATTTGCCTCTGGAGAGAAATTTGGTTGGGATCTTCGTACGAATTCCCCAATAAATTAATATGTGGATACAGCAATTAATTCTATCACCGCCTATCACTTTGCATAATATAGCCAAAAGAGCGCTAAACAACGCTCTTTTGGCAATCTTTATTTAAATTTGGCAAAGCATGGTGCATGGCACCTTAAGATTGCCATGTAACATTAGCCACCTTGGCCTAACACTTTCGCTGGATCAATTTTACTGGCGCGCCATGCTGGATAAATGGTTGCCAGCAAGCTTAATACCAGCGCAGATATGACGGTAAATACCACATCTCGCATGTCTAGTTCGGTAGGGATAAAGTCGATAAAGTAGATATCGCCAGATAAAAATTTGACGCCAAAGCTTTGTTCGATAAACAGCACTATGTCAGTCAAATTATTGGCTAAATACGCACCTAGTAACGCACCTATTAAAGCACCAAGCACACCATTAGTCAGTCCTTGAAAGACAAAACTAAACATTAAAGTAGACGGTTTTGCGCCCATGGTTTTCAATATTGCAATATCGCTTTTTTTGTCGTTCACCGCCATAAATAAGCTAGATACGATATTAAAGCTAGCCACCGCAATAACCAATAACATGACCACAAACATCACGGTGCGCACCAATTGAATGTCATTAAACACATGCCCCTGGGTGCGGGTCCAATCATTCATATAAACATACGAATCAAGTTTCATGCCTATTTCGCGAACAATTTTAGGAGCGGCAAAAACATCGTCGGTAGCAATACGCAGACCGTGCACCTTATCGTCTATTTCAGCAATGCTTTGCCCCAATTCCAATGGAATATACGCCAAGGTTTCATCAATTGAGCCACCAAAATCAAATACCGCAACAATGTTCATGTTGCGTTTAATAGGGGCAGCAAATTGGCCATTCCCCGAACTGTTGCGCGGCAACAATAATTGCACCGTATCACCCGCACCTACCTGAAGTTTCTTAGCGATGCCTTTGCCAACCACCATGCTGTTGCCGGTAAGTGCCGAAAAGCTGCCCTCGGTAATAAATTCTTCAATACGTGATACGCGGACTTCATAATCGGGCACAACCGCTCTTAACTCAAGCGCTTTTAATCGTTCGCCTTTTTGCAGCAAGCCACCTAACTTAACCACAGGTGCGGCGTGGGTTACGGTGTCAAATTGCTCTAAGGTTTCGACTTGTTGCTGCCAGTTATCGATTGGCTTAGTAACGGCGATAAACTCGCCATGAGGCACAACAGATAACAAGCGTTTTGCTAATTCTCGCTCGAAACCATTCATTGCCGAGAGCACTAAAATCAGCACCATGACGCCAAGGCCAATGCCTATGGTCGACGATGCTGAAATAAACGACGCAAAGCCTTTGTTTTGTCTCGAGCGCACATAGCGCAGGCCAATATAGGCGCTTAATGGTCTAAACATGAATTAGCCTTGCATCACCGAAGCGGTCTGTTCTATCTGGCATAAGGTGCCATGATCTAATTTTAGCTGTCGATCCATTCGCGCCGCCAACGCCAAATCATGGGTCACCACGACAAAACTTGTGCCAATCGACTGGTTTAATTCTTTGATCAAGGCAAAAATTTGCTCTGCGGTATCATAATCAAGGTTACCGGTTGGTTCATCCGCTAGGACAATCGACGGTTTGGTGACTAATGCTCTGGCTATCGCCACACGTTGTCGTTCACCACCACTAAGCTCTGATGGTCGATGTGTAAGTCGGTGAGCTAAACCGACTTTCTCTAACATTTCTCTGGCTTGTGCCAACGCAGCTTTCGGTTTATCACCTCGAATCAACAACGGCATCGCGACGTTTTCTTCGGCACTAAATTCCATCATCAAGTGATGAAACTGATAAATAAATCCTAAATGTTTATTACGAAAATCAGCACGTTTCTTATCGCTCAACTGATATATATCGGTACCGTCGATCAACACCTTGCCAGATGTTGGCGTATCGAGCGCACCGGCAAGATGCAAAAAGGTACTCTTACCACAACCAGAACTGCCGACAATGGCCACTAGCTCATTGTTGCTTACGGTTAAATCGAGTCCTCGAAGGATTTCTGTTTTTTGTGGTCCCTGTTGATAATGCTTTACCAACTGCTCACACACCAACACATTATTCATTTCGTAACACCTCTGCAGGTTGGGTTTTCGACGCCCGATAAGCTGGATATAAAGTTGCGGTTAAACTCATTAATATGGCTGATGCAATGATCACAACCACCTGCTCTGCTTTTAAATCAATGGGTAGGGTTTGAGCAACAAACCCTGAGCCTAAAATATTAACGCCAAAAAACGACAATATACTGTTGATATTCAAGGTCAACAACACCCCGGCAATGGCGCCTAATATCGTGCCCCACAGGCCATTTACCATGCCTTGGGTAATAAAAATATGCAAAATTTGATGTCGTTTCATGCCTAAGGTTTGCAAAATACCAATCTCACCTTGTTTATCAATCACTACCATCACCAGCGCCGAGACAATATTAAACGCCGCAACGGCAACAATCAGGCTTAACATCAACCACATCATATTCTTTTCAATCTGCACCGCGGCAAACAAGTTACCTTGGCTGGCATTCCAAGTGGTGATATCAAATTTGCCATTGGCATTATTTACCAGGCTGGCTTTAACCGCATCGGCGTCAAACGCATCGTATAAATACAGACGTATATTGTCGACATAATCTTTGGGCTTACGCATCATTCTTGCAGCGTCTTGAGCATGAATAAGCACCATGTGCTCATCCACCTGGGAGCTGACTTGAAACACCCCAGACAAGGTAAATGTGCGTTGTACAGGCACCCTGCCCATAGGGGTAAAAATGGTTTTATTTGGTAAGGCTATGCGTAATTTATCGCCAATTTTAACGCCTAGTTTGCGTGCCAACGCCATACCGACAATCAGATTATATTGACCGCTTTGTAGGGTATCTAAATTACCAACTTGCATTTTTTGTGCGACTAACGCGTGTTGTTTTTCAAATTCAGGATACACCCCTTGCACCAGGACACCTTGCAATTTGCCAGGGGCTTGAATAAACGCTTCGCTTTCTAGGTATGGCGTTGCGCCTTTTACTCTGGGATCTTTGCTGTACTGGCTAATGAGCAAATCTACGTTGGTAAACGCTTGTTGCTGCTTGTTGATAACCACATGCGGAACCAGCCCTAAAATGCGCTGTTTTAGTTGACCTTCAAAGCCATTCATCACAGAGACAACGGTGATCAATGAGGCAACGCCCAACAGAATGCCGGCAATGGAAAAAAAGGTGATGAAAGAGACAAAACCAGAGCGGCTTTGGCTGCGACTGTATCGGTATCCGATAAATAAGCTAACCGGCTGAAACATCTAAATTTTTATAAAGCTTATGATTATGAGTAGAATTGTCTTCATGATAGCACTTTATCGCTTGGGATGAACAGATCGTAATGATATCATTAGCCCATAACGTCCCAGTTTTTTGCAAACAATTGTGTCAGACACTAACGATTGGGCGATTGCATAGGCAACTTTATCGCTGTGCACTAAAATTGTTCTATTCCGTCCTGACACAAAATACAGGTCAATCTTTATTCTATGACATCCGCTGCTGATTTATTTACACCGGCATTAGCTGCCGGCAAACAAGCACAAAAAGATAAAAAACAATGGCTAAATTTGGCTGGCTCAAGTGATACTCTTGCAGTCTATCATGGTGCCGTTAACCATAAAGGTTTAACGCTATTGGTGACACAAGATACCGCTTGTGCCCTGCGTCTTGAGCACGAATTGTTGAGCATCAACTCCGCCGATTTGCCGATTTGTCTGTTTCCTGATTGGGAAACCTTACCATACGATAACTTTTCACCGCACCAAGACATTATTTCGCAACGTTTATTGACCTTGTATCAGTTGAGCCGCATGAGTATGGGCATCGTTATTGTCCCAGCTCATACCCTTAGTCATCGCATCGCACCTAAAAGCTACATTGATGCTAACAGCCTGATGATCAAAACCGGTGATAACAAAGACATAGGCAAACTGCGCTTAGAGCTTGAACAAAGTGGTTATCGCGCCGTCGAACAGGTGCTTGAGCACGGTGAGTTTTCAGCACGTGGCTCGATTGTTGATTTGTTTCCTATGGGCAGCAAACAACCATACCGTCTTGACTTTTTTGATGATGAAATTGAAACCATACGTACATTTGATGTTGATACGCAACGCTCGATTGATAACATTAAATCAATAGAGTTATTACCGGCGCATGAGTTCCCAACCGATCAAGATGCCATTAACCGCTTTCGTGGCCAATATCGTGATCAGCTGAAAGTCAGTAACGACAAAGACTCAATTTATTATCAAGTTTCCAAAGGCATAATGCCGGCGGGTATTGAATACTACTTGCCGTTATTTTTTGAAAAAACACAAACCTTATTTGATTATTTGCCGGACAATACTTTGTTGATGTCCTACGGCGATATTGAATTGCATATCGACCAGTTTGTCCATGACACCGCCTATCGTTATGAAGATCGTCGCTACGATCCATTGCGGCCGTTATTGCCACCAGCGTCGTTGTTTTTAGCCAAAGACCAATTATTTGCGCAGTTTAAACAATACAATCGTATTGAACTTGGCAAAGCGGCTACTGAGAGCGGTGGCAAACTTGAATTCGCTACATCGGCATTGCCATCGGTTGCGGTTAACCACCAACTCAAACAGCCGCTTGCCAGTTTGTTAGAGTTTTTAGCGCAATGTTCTGAGCAACAGTTACCGGTGCTGTTTATCGCCGAATCCGAAGGTCGACGTGAAACCTTATTGGAGCTTTTGGCACGTGAGCAAATAAAGCCCGAACAAGTCGCCAATATCGATGCCTTTGTTGAGTCTGGTTTAAGCCAAGCGGTCACGGTAAACGCCCTAGCCCATGGTTTTATTCATCAAGGTGCGCATCAATTTGTGATCATCACTGAAGACGACCTGTTCACTGACCGCGTCAAACAACGACGCCGCTCAAGCAAAGCCCAAGAAACCAATTCCGAAGCGATTTTCAAAAACCTAACGGAACTGTCTATCGGTCAACCAGTGGTACACATTGAACATGGTATAGGCCGTTATCAAGGGCTGCAAAGCTTTGAAAACCAAGGTATCACCACCGAATTTTTAACATTAACGTATGCCAACGACGCTAAGTTGTATGTGCCGGTATCATCACTGCACTTAATTTCCCGCTACAGTGGTGCCGACAGCGACAGTACACCGCTACATAAATTAGGCACCGACGCGTGGCAAAAAGCTAAGAGAAAAGCCGCAGAGAAAGTACAAGATGTCGCCGCAGAATTACTCGATATTTACGCCAAGCGCGAGAGCAGTCATGGTTATCAGTTTAAACGCGACAAAAACGATTATCGCGCCTTTAGTGAAAGCTTTGGTTTTGAAGAAACCGACGATCAACAAAACGCCATCATCAATGTCGTCGCTGATATGCTCGATCACAAACCGATGGACCGCTTAGTATGTGGTGACGTTGGTTTTGGTAAAACCGAGGTGGCTATGCGCGCAGCGTTTGTCGCGGCTAACGATGGCAAACAAGTGGTGGTTTTGGTGCCAACCACCTTATTGGCACAACAGCATTATGAAAACTTTAAAGACCGTTTTGCCAACTGGCCAATGAACATTGAAGTTCTGTCTCGTTTTAAGACGGCCAAGCAACAAAAACAGGTCATAGAGCAAGTCGCCAATGGCCAAGTGGATATTCTTATTGGCACTCATAAGTTGCTATCCGATGACATTAAGTACCATGATTTGGGCTTATTAGTGGTTGATGAAGAACATCGCTTTGGCGTCAAGCAAAAAGAGAAAATCAAACGCCTTAGAGCCAATGTTGATATTCTCACTCTTACCGCAACGCCAATACCAAGAACCTTGAATATGGCGATGGGTGGTATGCGTGATTTATCTATTATTGCCACGCCACCAGCGAAACGTTTGGCGGTGAAAACCTTTGTTCGTGAGCGCGATAATGGTCTAATTCGTGAGTCTGTATTGCGTGAGATATTGCGTGGTGGTCAAGTATATTTTTTACACAATAACGTGAAAACCATCGAGAAAACAGCGGCCGAGTTACAAGAATCACTACCTGAAGCGAAAATCGTTGTCGCCCACGGACAAATGCGCGAACGCGATCTTGAACAGATAATGAGTGACTTTTACCACCAACGTTTTAATGTATTGGTATGTACCACCATTATTGAAACAGGTATTGATGTACCAACGGCCAACACCATCATTATGGACAGGGCCGATCATTTAGGTTTAGCGCAATTACACCAGTTACGTGGCCGCGTTGGCCGCTCACATCACCAAGCGTATGCATATTTGCTAACACCGCACCCTAAACGCATGACCAAAGACGCGCTAAAACGCTTGGACGCCATTGCTCAGTTAGAAGACTTGGGCGCAGGTTTTGCTCTTGCGACCCATGATTTGGAAATTCGTGGTGCCGGTGAATTATTAGGTGAAGACCAATCTGGGCAAATGGCCAGTGTTGGATTTAGTCTGTATATGGAAATGCTCGATCAGGCGGTTGCGGCATTAAAAGAAGGTAAAACACCGTCTTTAGAAGATCTAACTGCCAAGCAAACCGAAGTAGATTTAAAACTACCTGCGATATTGCCAGATGATTATATTGGTGATGTAAATATGCGCTTGTCACTATACAAGCGCATTGCCAGTGCTAATAACAACGATGACTTAGATGACATTCAAGTCGAACTGATCGATCGCTTTGGCTTGTTACCTGCACATGCAAAAAATTTATTTCATACTGCTAAGTTAAAGATCCAAGCACAACGTTTAGGTATTAAGCGAGTTGATGCCAGCGCCAAGACTGGTAGTATTGAGTTTAGTGACGATACCAAGATCAATCCGATGCATATTATCGGTTTGATGCAGCGCCAACCTGCGGTATATAGAATGGATGGTGCCAATAAGTTAAAATTCGCCTTGGATGCAGAAGAAGGTGGTAAGCGAATTAGCGCCGTTAATCAACTATTAACGGAACTTAGTCAGACGGTGGCTGCCTAATGGGCAGCATTAGGTTAAGCTATACGCTCGTCGTTTCGCTAAACTATTTAAAAGACAGCGTCGCCAAAAACGTTGTCAAAACAGCAAAGATAACAATAAACACAGGTTTGTAATACATGCGGTTAAACACGATTCGAACATTTGTTAAACGATTCATCTCTGATAAATCACAAACGATTAATACGCAAGCTAAATGCACAGCTTTGACTGTCTTAGCGCCGGTATTGTTCGCCTCAAGCAATGCTTTGGCACAAACCAATGACAATAAAGACAATGCTCGTTGGTTTGAAATTGAAGTCATTTTAATTGAGCAGTTACAAGACAAGTCACGTATCAATGAGAATTTTGATGTATTGAGTTTGAATAACCAAACCTTAACGCGTAAGGCGCATTTAGATTTAGTCGCAGACCAATTAAATCAAGTAGTTAATTACAAAAATCAATTATCTGATTGTAAAAACACCATTGACTTTTCGACCATAGGCGGCATGCCTGAAGATGAGTTTATGGATACCGAATACGAGCCAGTAACTGAACAAGCTGATGCCTCAGCGGTTGCCAATAGCGAGCAAGAAAAAGTCGCCGAACCATTATTTAACGATGACTTGTTAACTAGTGATAGTGCAACAGGTTTAACCAACAACGGTTGTGGCTTTGCCTTTAGTGAAGAAGCGCACCTTGAATCGGAATATTATGAAATTCCGCACATCGTCACCGCCAAAGAAGATGTTTATGCCAATGTGCCCTACTTGCTTGATCAAAGCAGTTTAAGGTTGAGCCATATTCGCAAAGCCTTGGCGCGTTCGAAAAACTTCCGCCCGCTATTGCACATGGGCTGGCGGCAAATTGGTGAACCAGTTAATCAAGCTACGCCAGTGCGCATTATCGCTGGTGAAAACAGCCAATTGATCGACAATGAAGGCAATCAAACAGTTGAAGCAGAAAAACTTACCGCTACGCAAGCCCAACGGTTGATTCAAAATCATATTCAACAAGCCATTACAGCGGCACGCAGCAGCAATGATACAAGCGCTGAAGTGCGACACGTACGTGACAATACTTTAAAGCCATTGATTGAAGAAGCGCAAATAGCGGATGTTGATTTAGGTATCGACAGCATCGATTTTGGTGATGACAATAAAGATCAACAAGTGTTTAAAATCGATGGTTTATTTAGAGTGCATTTGGATCATTACCTATTTATTAATGCCCACTTCGACGTGTTAGATGAAAATGATAAAGGTGAAACCATCAGCATACCGTTTAAGCAAAACCGTCGAGTGATCAGTGGTGAAGTGCACTATTTTGACCACCCTTATATGGGCATGATCGTACAAATTCGTCGCTTTACTAAACCTAAAACTGAAGCAGAGTCTGCACAAGGTTCAGAGTAAGGCAGTAGGCTGCCTAAATCGTTACTGTGCTTAACTGTATTTAACCATGTATTACTGATTTAACTGTGTTTAAACTAATCAACGGGACAGATACCATGACTAAACAGCAACAAACAGAAGTTGAAGCAGCTGTATTTCGCCGCTTATTAAAGCATTTGGACACTCGTAAAGATGTGCAAAACATTGAGTTAATGATTTTGGCGGGTTTTTGCCGGAATTGTTTTTCGAAATGGACAGTGCAAGAAGCCGAAAATCTAGGTCTAGAAATGGATATAGATACCGCGCGCGAACAAGTTTATGGTATGCCATATGCTGAGTGGAAAGATAAATACCAAACGCCAGCAACCAAAGAGCAGCTAGAGCAATACGAACAACTCAACAAAAAATAAGCAGTGTAAGCCGCTTCGAGTTTAAGATGTTATGCCAATTAATACCTAAACAATTGGCATAACTATATCTACAGGTATCTGCACTATGTTAAAGCCTAATAATACAGCCTTTGTATTGGTGGATGTTCAAGGACGCTTGGCGACTTTGATGTACGACAAACAAAGTTTATTCTCAAATTTGCAAAAGCTGATCAAAAGCCTGCAAATTCTAGGTGTGCCGATTATTTGGCTTGAACAAATGCCACAAGCAATTGGCACAACATCGACGGTTCTCGCCTCGTTGTTACCTAAACAACAACCGATCGTTAAAAGCAGCTTTAGCGCCTGGGCCAATAACGAATTTGTTGATGCCGTTATGGCCAGCGGTGCCAACAGTATTTTAGTGGCAGGAATCGAAGCGCATGTTTGTGTCTATCAAACCGCCACAGATTTATTTGATAATGGTTTTGATGTCGAAGTAATCGCAGACGCAGTATCATCACGATCAAGTGCCAATAAGAATATTGCCTTAACTAAGATGCAGCAATATGGCCTTAAATTAAGCAGTACTGAAATGGCGCTGTTTGAATTAATGGGTAATGCTGAATCCAAAGCATTCAAACAGATCATCAAGATTATTAAATAGCACTTAACTTAATGACAGTAATTAATACTGAGCTAGACCAAGCTAAACCGATGCGATTTCTTGTTCCGTTAAGTAGCGCCATTCGCCCAAACCTAAATCTGGATCGAGCTCTATCTCGCCTATTTGCTCCCGATGTAGGTCCACCACACGATTGCCTATGGCAGCAAACATACGCTTCACCTGATGGTATTTGCCTTCGGTAATGGTCAGCAGCGCTTCTTTTTCCGCTAATATTTCAAGGATTGCCGGTTTGGTAAGGTTCTTTTCATTTTGCAATTGTACGCCGTCTTTAAAGCGCTCTATGGCACTCTCAGGGATTGGTTTCGATGTTTGTACACGATAGCGTTTAGCGCACAACTTTTTCGGTGAGGTAATGCGGTGCGACCATTGACCATCATCAGTAACTAATACCAATCCTGTGGTATCCGCATCAAGACGACCCGCGATGTGCAAATCAAAGGCTCGATCAATTTCTAGCAGGTGTAATACTGACGGGTATAATTCATCGACGTTAGAGCAAATACAATCCATCGGTTTGTGCAACATAATATAACGTGCTTTGGCAAACGACAGCTGCCTGCCATCTAATCGTACGTCAGATTCTTCATACACTTGGGCGCCAGGGTCTTTCTCAATCTCACCGTTTACCTTGATCAAGCCTTGTTTAAGCAGTTTTTTCGCTTCACTGCGGCTTAATTCAGTACAACGGCATATATATTTATCAAGTCTCATGGGCACCAATAAAACAGGCTAGAAAATAAAAAACCGATAATAGCATAAGCTGTTATCGGCTTTAAACAATCTTAACGGTTGTGAGGCTCAACTATTGGTGAGTATGTCGGCGCTCGCTACTTTATATTGGATAATTGCAGTTTGGCCGGGTTATCCTTAAAGAAAAAATTACTGACTAAAATTCTTAAAATACGCGATTTGGCGATTTTAGTATTTTCCGACAACTCATTTAATTGCTCAATAATATCTTCGCTCAAGGTAAAGGTTGCGTGTTTAAAACAGCATTCTTCGGTAGTTTGAGCATTGTTATCACAAGACAACGTGCACGCAATATGATCATTGATCAGCTGCGCCTGCGCCTGAATATCGGCACTAACGATTTGTGGCTGGCCAACGGCGTAGTTAGTCGCGTCATCAATAAATTCATCGACGGTAAAAGTACGTTCAACTCTAGTTTGTGACTTTTTCTTTAGATCAGCCAAACTCATAACTTAGCTCCTGCTTAATTGCCAGCATCTCTTCGGCAATTGAGCGGATTTCACTAGCAGCCTTACCTTTAGGCTCCACTTCAAGTACCGATGTGCCTTTCTCTTCACTATCATCGTAGACATTACGAGAATAAGTGATGGCCTCAAGCACATTAATGCCAAACGAAGCACACACTTCTTTCGCCTCAAGAATACGAGGCGCCTGATTTGGTAATGATGGACATTGCGTTATCACGAACGATGCGATCAATTTTGGGTTTACCATCTTACAGGTGCTCAACATATCTTCCATATGCGGTGCGGTTTTTAAATCCCGACGCTTAGGTCGCATTGGAATGAGTACATGGTCGGCCACAGACATGGATGCACGTAACGCTAGGTTATCCTGACCACCACAGTCAACAATCACATAGTCATAATGCTCATTAAGACTAAGCAGGTCATTACGAATTTTACCGTAAAGCTGAATACAATTAATGGTGGCTAACGCCGGATCATTATTACGTGCCTGAATCCAATCAGATGTGGTACGTTGCGGGTCGCAATCGGCAATTAATACCGACGCTTTTTTATCATTGGCAAGATATACAGCAATATTTTGTGCCAGGCAGCTCTTGCCACTGCCGCCTTTCTCGCCACCTACTAACAAAATCATGGTCAATTTCCTTTAAAGTTTTTTTCGTGGATATGCTTCAGAATAGTCGCCAAACGTGACATTCAAGTCATCTGAAAACCGATGCTGTAAATGGCATCTTTAGTTTCGATACAACGGATAACCTTTGCTTGCAGCGTACGACTTTCAGGATGATCTTCTTGAAATTTAAAATCAACCACAGTGCCAACGGCAATCGGGTAATCATATTCAATGCGTAATCCGCCTTTAGAGAAATCTGCGCAAATACATTTGACTTTATGAGCTTGACCGTCGGCATCTCGCCAGGTCACATTAACGAGCTCACCTTCCATATCAATACGAAAAAATTGACGACGCTCGATTGGCTCTATATTGGTTTCTGACATTCTTATTTTTCCTATAGATTCAATTACTTTTAGCGTGGGGGCAAGTAGGACATCGCTGTCCTGATCACACTATAACAGCAATTTTTTAACAATTACAAATTTTTAATCATTGCAATTTTTTTAGGCTCTGGTCATTATGAACGCCATAAAAATGATAAAAAAAGACCTGCCAAGCCAGTAAAAGTCTTGGCTGACGCGCCTTTTATGGGGATGGAAAATATTCATGATTTACCAAATAGAAGATAAAAAACCGAGCTTTTCAGGCAATAATTTTATTGCCCCTAATGCCGTTGTTATTGGTGACGCCATTATTGAGAAGAACGCCAGCATCTGGTTTAACGTAGTAATTCGTGCCGATAATGACAAAATAGTTATTGGTGAGAACTCTAACATTCAAGATGGCAGTATTTTACACGTTGACCCGGGTCACCCAATGCTCATAGGTGACAACGTTACCGTTGGTCATAAAGTCATGTTACATGGCTGCACAATTGGTGATAACAGCCTAATTGGCATGAATGCGGTAGTATTAAATGGTGCCAAAATCGGCAAAAACTGCATTATTGGTGCCAATGCATTAGTACCAGAAGGAATGGAAGTACCGGATGGTTCTATGGTTTTAGGCAGTCCAGGCAAGGTGGTAAAACAATTGCAAGACAAACACATCAAAATGTTAAAATTTGCCGCGGATCATTATGTTGCTAACGGCGAACGATACAACCTGCACGGTAAAGTGATCGGTTAGTTTTAAGCTACTGATCTATACAAGCTCTTTTACTAGCTGTTATATGAGCTCTTTTAATTAGCCTGCTGTATAAACACTAAAAACATCATCAACAAAAAAGGGCTGGTATTTCTACCAGCCCTTTTTTAATGTACTCAGCAAACATTGCTTTATGGCAATCTAGTCAATTTTTGCGAATTGCAGATCCCAAACACCATGACCTAGGTTTTGGCCACGGTTTTCAAATTTAGTCAACGGGCGAGAGTCAGGACGAGGAACATAGTCACCGTTTTCTGATAAGTTTTTAAAACCCGGCGCACCGCTCATATCATCTAACATACATTCAGCATAGTTTTCCCAATCGGTTGCCATATGAAACACACCACCGACTCTTAACAACTGACGAATACTTTCGATAAACTCAGGCTTTACAATACGACGTTTATGATGACGTGCTTTATGCCATGGATCAGGGAAAAACAGCTGCATCGTATCGATACTGCCATTTGGAATGCAATCAGCGATAATTTCGATGGCATCATGTTCATAAACTCGAAGATTCGTTACGCCTTGTTCTTCTGCTAGAGCCAAACAAGCGCCAACGCCAGGACGATGTACTTCGATACCAATAAAATTGCGTTTAGGGTCATTTTTTGCCATTTCTACCAATGACTTACCCATGCCAAAACCAACTTCTAGAGTAACTGGGTTATCGTTACCAAAAACCGCACTCATCGTCAGCAGACCATCACTATGATTAAGTCCCATGCTATCCCATAAGGTTTCAAGGGCACGCGCTTGACCTTTGGTAAGGCGACCTTCACGTTTAACATAGCTACGCACTTTACGAATGTATTTACCTTCCGATTCGGCTTGCTCTATGGTTTTGTGACCACGTTCTTCGCTCATAAAAGCATTACTCTCTAATTTTAGTGAAATTGGAAATAAAAATCTGAAACGGCGCGTATTATAAAGCCTTACAGGCTAAACTCAACTTTAGTCGCTAGATCATCCACCTCAAGGTCGCCCAATCACGACCACCAAACATCGTACAACTCTGACACGGCCACCGATTTCGCGCCATTATCACTGAGCCAAGTTTCAACAATCTTACGATGCTCGTCTGTGCATTTACCAAGTTTTTGGGTACACACTAGACCATGCCATAATAAATCCCCTTCACCACCATAACCTAGGCCATTGGGCTCAATGGCTTCTTTAAAGAACTTATCAATAAATTGGTCAATCTCATCATTGCTGGTACCTTCAGCAAACGACCAAGCCACATCAAAGCCAAGCTCTTGAAATTCATCGACTCGCAATTTTTTGCGCAGACGTCGACTACGATTTTTGGCTTTATCTAATATGATCATGGTGGCCTCAATGAAATGGGTGGTGAGTATCGTACTGCATAGTTTAGTCAAGCTTTGAGATCATTGGTGATGTTTTCAAGCAAGCTCTGATGGCATGGCTAGCGTTAGATTCAAAGAATAAGGCTTTTTTAACTATGATGATTTCGATACACTGCTTGCTTATGAGTGTTGCGCTTTGCTGTTTGTTTTTTTCTTTTGGTATTACATCGTTAATAAAAATAAACATCAAGCATTCAAAGCCAACATATAAATAGCTTAAATACTTGGTACATCTCTAATTATGTCGTTTAGTGACAAAGTCCTTGGTTGGTACGACGAACAAGGCCGCAAAGACTTGCCTTGGCAACAAGATAAAACACCCTATCGCGTCTGGATTTCTGAAATCATGCTACAGCAAACTCAGGTCGCCACGGTTATTCCCTATTACACCCGTTTTATGAAATCGTTTCCGGATATCATCGCCTTGGCCAACGCCGATGAAGATAGCGTATTGCATCATTGGACTGGGCTTGGTTATTACGCCCGCGCTAGAAATTTACACAAGGCAGCGAAAACGATTCGTGATGATTATCAGGGGCAGTTTCCAACCGATATTGAACAAGTGATCGCCTTACCTGGTATTGGCAAAAGCACCGCGGGTGCTATTTTGTCGTTAAGCTTAGGTCAACATCATCCTATATTAGATGGTAATGTTAAACGCGTTCTTGCCCGTTATAACATGGTCGCAGGCTATCCAGGTTTAGCTAGTTTTGAAAAACAGCTTTGGCAAGTCAGCGAAGATGTCACGCCAATTCAGCGCGTTGATAACTTTAACCAAGCGATGATGGACCTTGGCGCCATGGTTTGTACCCGCTCAAAGCCCGCCTGTGTGGTATGCCCATTAAAACAAAAGTGCCAAGGGTTTTACCATGAACAACAGCAAAACTTTCCCGGTAAAAAACCAAAGAAAGATAAACCGGTTAAATCGACGGTGATGCTGCTGTTAAAAAATCAAGATGAACTGTTGATGTACAAACGTCCATCATCCGGTATCTGGGGTGGTTTATTTAGTTTCTATGAAGTAGACAATGCCGCAGGTATTAACGATAAACTCGATGAACTTGGTTTATTGCCTATTGATAAACAGACATTGAATGAATTTCGTCACACCTTTTCTCATTTCCATTTAGACATTAAACCAGTATTAGTTGAGGTCGAGGTCAACCCAAGCAATGCAAATATTAATGAAAATAACAGCCAGCTTTGGTACCATTTGCGCCAACCAATGAGTGTAGGCTTGGCAGCACCATCAAAAGTGTTGATTGAAAGCTTGCAAAAACAGCCAATGAGTAGAGATCATAATGAGTCGTAAAGTATTTTGTCAGCACTTTAAAAAAGAAGACGATGGCCTGGATTTTCAATTTTATCCCGGTGACATAGGAAAACGTATTTTCGATAACATTGGTAAAGAAGCCTGGGGAATTTGGCAGAAAAAGCAAACCATGCTGATTAACGAACATAAGTTATCTATGATGAATGCCGAGGATCGCACCTTCTTAGAAAAAACCATGGTGGAGTTTTTATTTGAAGGCAAAGAACCCAAAATTGAAGGTTATGTGCCACAAAACAAATAATTTGTCGCAATAAAATCAATAAAGGTCGCTATGGCGGCCTTTTTTATTGCCCTATTGGTTTGCTCAATGTTTTTTACCTTTGACTCATATTTGCTACCTCAACCGCTAAATCTGGTAATTTCACGTCGCGAATTGGCGATAAAATGTAATATTTGCGCTATTTTTCTGCAATTGAAATTTTTTTGCAAAAAAATGGTTGACGAGAGAAAAGAAAAACAGTTTAATAGCGCCCGTCTTCAAGACACATCCAGATAACTCAGTCGGTAGAGCAATTTGGAATGGTATTGAAAATCTTTTTAGGTTTTCTAAATTAAAACCGAAGTTTGCCCAGATAGCTCAGTCGGTAGAGCAGGGGATTGAAAATCCCCGTGTCGGTGGTTCGATTCCGCCTCTGGGCACCATATTTTGAATTAACGATTAAGTTTGTTAATTCGGTGCCAAGATACAATTATGTATCGCACACAGTTTTGTGTGCCGACTTAGCTCAGTTGGTAGAGCAACTGACTTGTAATCAGTAGGTCGCCAGTTCGACTCCGGCAGTCGGCACCATTCATACGATAAAGCCCTAACAGAAATGTTAGGGCTTTTTTGTATTTAACTCGACAACAGAACTTGCTCTTGTTCGACTGCATGGAAGCGAGAGATAGAATAAAGCAGGATGCCTTAAACGATTTGGCAGCATTTATATTAAGCCTTATAAAATCTTGCACTGTTGCTATAATAGAGCGCCCTACCATATTTTCGATAACAATTTTGTGCTACCTTTCTTGTCTTTCTAGTCTTTCTTATATTGTCTTTTTACGGGCCGAGGTTTAACTAAACCAAAGTCCGTCATTAGTGCAAATCTTGTTTATTTTTAAGTACTTCTTTTCAATTAATGTTGATTTAAATCAAGCCGTTTTTTAAACAAGCGACTAAAATAATTTGTTAATATATGGTTAACACAACGATTTACGCATTAATCATATATAAACACCAACAGATTGGGGTTATATGTAATGGTCACTTTGAGACATGCGAAATACCTGTTAGCACAACTATTCATAGCTTGTTTGCTTACTTTTGCTGTTTCTACCCCAAGCTATGCAGTCTTTGTTAGCCCGCCCAAAGAACCGCTACCGTTGATTCAAAAAATATTCCCTAAAACCGCCATTATAAAAGATAAATCAGGAGAAATCCTTCATTGGGTTGTTGAAGATAATGGGGAAATCATTGGCTACGCTTTTGAAACCAATGATATCAATAAAATACCCGCCTATTCTGGTGAGCCCGTTAATATGTTGGTAGCCATAGATAAAGACGGTAACTATCTGGCGACTAAAGTGCTCGAACATCACGAACCAATCATCCTTGCCGGAATCCCTGAAAGTAAATTACATGCCTTTGTTGACCAATACAGTGGTTTAAAAGTCAGTGATCGCCTCAAAGTTGGTGGTAACCAAACCGAAAACATGATTCATCTCGATGGCCTATCTGGGGCAACGGTCACAGTGATGGTAATGAATGTTGCTATAACTCGTTCGGCAACCAAACTGGCTCGACATTTGGGCATCATCAGTGCTAGCTCGCAAGTCATAGTTCCTATGGCAACCATTTTAGGCGATGTATACCAACAATCTGACTGGCAAACCTTGGTTGGTGACGGTTCGCTTCGTTCTTTGTATTTAGACAGAGCAACAGTTGATAAGGCATTTATAGGTACCGAAGCCGAACACATCGACGAGGCAAGCGCAGAACAAAAAGACGATATGTTCACGCAGATATTTTTTGCTCAAGCAAACTTGCCAAACATTGGTAAAAACTTACTGGGCGAAAGTGAATATGCTTGGCTTATGTCTATGCTGCAACCTGGTGAGCACGCCATCATTTTATTAGGCAACGGCTATTCCTTTAAAGGTTCAGGCTATGTCCGAGGCGGTATTTTTGACCGTATTCAAATATTACAAAACGACAATGCTATTTCTTTTCGCGACCTTGATCATCATCGCATCTCTGACATTTACATAGCAGGAGCACCGCAGTTTAAAGAAATGGACCTGTTCATAATTCGTGAACATTTTGAATTTAACCCTGGAGTTGATTGGCAGTTAGAATTACTGGTACGCCGACAACTGGGGGCTATTGACAGCTTATTTACCAGCTTTAAAGGGGATTACCACACCCTAGATCAATACATAGACAGACCTCCTGTTATTGAACCCGAGCCAGAACGGACTTTAATCGAACAAGTATGGTTCGAGAAAAATGTTGAAGTCATCGCCTTAATGATCTTGATGCTGATTTTATTGGCAACCTTATTCTTTCAAGATATTTTGGTGCGACACCCAACATTTATGCATAACTTCAGACACGGGTTTTTAGTGGTCACTGTGGTGTTTATCGGTTGGTCATGGGGTGGCCAACTGTCCGTAGTCAATGTCTTTACGTTCTTGCAAGCCTTTATGAGTGACTTCTCTTGGGATTTATTTTTATTAGACCCGGTTATCTTTATTCTTTGGTGCGCTGCCGCGGTTACAGTGTTGTTATGGGGACGTGCCGTTTATTGCGGTTGGTTATGCCCATTTGGCGCCTTACAAGAATTAATTAATGTTTGTGCAAGATACTTTAAAGTACCGCAGTATGAGTTGCCTTTTGCTGTGCATGAACGCTTATGGGCAATCAAATATTTAATTTTACTTGGCTTATTTGGCTTGTCCTTTGACTCGTTAGCGTTGGCTGAGCAATTTGCCGAAATAGAACCGTTTAAAACCACCTTTTTATTAAAGTTTGATCGTGAGCTGCCTTTTATTCTGTGGGCGTTGTTTTTGTTATTAGTCAACGTGTTTTCTCGAAAAATGTTTTGCCGATACCTATGCCCACTTGGTGCGGCTCTTTCAACGGGTAATAGCCTAAGATTATTCGATTGGTTAAAACGCCGCAAGGAATGTGGCCAACCATGTAAAACGTGCGCCAAGGAATGTGAGATCCAAGCCATACACCCAGACGGTCATATTAATATGCGCGAATGCCACTATTGTCTCGACTGCCAAGTAACCTATTTTAATGAACAAAAATGCCCGCCACTTAAGAAAATGGCCCGAAAAAAACAAAAAGATTTCGGCAAACCAATAACGGCGGTTGAAGTGAGCTAAAACCATGAAGCAGTAAAAACAAATTCATAATCCTTAATGGAGAAGACTATGAGCAATAACGAAAAAGACCTCAAAAGTGACGTAATACAAAGCAAAGACAGACGTAAGTTTTTTGGTAAAACAGCGGCGATAGGCGCCGGCGCTCTGGCTGCACCGATGACAGCGGCAATGTTCGCCAATATGGCAACAGCGCAAGCAGCCGAGGCAAAAAACAGTCCATTTGTTCACCCTGGTGATCTGGATGAGTATTATGGTTTCTGGAGTGGTGGCCATTCAGGTGAAGTAAGAATTCTAGGTATTCCTTCAATGCGCGAGTTAATGCGCATCCCAGTATTCAATACCGACAGTGCAACCGGTTGGGGCACGACCAATGAAAGTAAACGCATAAAAGGTGACAGCGCACATATTATGGCCGGTGACTCGCATCATCCGCATATGAGTATGCAAGACGGTCGCTACGACGGTAAATATGTGTTTATAAATGACAAAGCTAATACTCGTGTTGCTCGGATCCGTTGTGATGTGATGAAAACCGACAAAATGTTGTCGATTCCTAACGCTCATGCTATTCACGGTTTGCGCGTACAAAAAGTACCTTACACAAAATACGTTATTTGTAATGGCGAATATGAAATACCGATGAATAATGACGGTAAGGAATCATTAGAAGATGTCAGTACCTATCGCTCTTTATTTAATGTCGTTGATGCGGAAAAAATGGAAGTAGCCTTTCAAGTTATGGTAGACGGCAACCTAGATAACACCGATGCCGATTACGACGGTAAATATTTCGCTTCAACCTGCTACAACTCAGAAATGGGAATGAACTTAGGAGAGATGATCACCGCTGAACGTGATCATGTAGTGATCTTCAATTTAGCCCGTTGTGAAGCGGCCGTTAAAGCCGGCAACTTTAAAACCTATAACGGCAACGATGTACCGGTGCTTGATGGTCGCAAAGGCTCTGACTTAACGCGATATATTCCAGTACCAAAATCACCACATGGCCTAAACACCTCGTCAGACGGTAAGTATTTTGTCGCCAATGGTAAGCTATCCCCTACCGTATCGATCATTGCTATTGAAAAGTTGGATGATTTATTTGCCGACAAAATCAAACCTCGTGATGCCATTGTTGCGGAGCCAGAATTAGGCTTAGGCCCATTGCATACAGCCTTCGATAACAAAGGCAATGCCTATACGACCTTATTCCTCGATAGCCAAATCGCCAAATGGAATGTTGATGATGCGATTGCAGCTCACAATGGTGAGAAAGTAAATTATATTCGCCAAAAACTCGATGTTCATTACCAACCAGGTCATAACCATACCTCACAGGGTGAAACTCGTGACGCAGATGGCAAATGGTTGGTGTCGCTTTGTAAATTCTCTAAAGACAGATTTTTACCAGTCGGTCCATTGCGCGCTGAAAACGATCAATTGATTGATATCTCTGGCGATGAAATGAAGCTGGTGCATGATGGCCCAACATACGCTGAGCCTCATGACTGTATCATTGTCCATCGCAGTAAAATGAAGCCGAAAAAGCTGTGGACTCGCGATGATCCAATTTTTGCCGATACCATTGCCATGGCTGAAAAAGACGGTGTTAATGTGATGACCGATAATAAAGTCATCCGTGATGGTAAAAAAGTTAGAGTCTATATGACCTCTGTTGCTCCAAATTTCGGCATGACGGAATTTAAAGTAAAACTCGGCGATGAAGTTACTGTTGTCGTCACCAATTTGGATCAAGTAGAAGATGTTACACATGGTTTTTGTATGACCAATCACGGCGTACAAATGGAAATAGGCCCGCAAGCGACAGCCTCTATCACATTTGTCGCCGACAAGCCTGGCGTACAGTGGTACTACTGTAACTGGTTCTGTCATGCGTTGCATATGGAAATGCGCGGTCGTATGTTGGTTCAAGCGTAAACACAACCCTTCATGCGGCTCGACAATATGAGCCGCATAAGGGGTTATACTTGCTTAAATAATAATAAATAAAGAGAGAATTCTTTGCTTTACTGTTGTCGTATTTGTTTGCTGATTATCATTATTTGTCTCGCTGTCAATGACGCGTGGGCTCAGCAATGGCATGTGCTGCCAAAAGATAATCTACAACGCATCCTTGATCAAACTAAAGATGGCGATATTGTCTTATTGAGCAACGCTATATATAGCGGTAATTTTATTATTAATAAAGCCATTACCCTTAAAGGCGTTTCTATCGCTAATAGCACTGGGGATATTGATGGCAGCATCATCGATGCAGGTGGACAAGGGCACGCTCTGCATTTACAACATAGTAACATTCACCTTGAAAATCTCAGTATCATTAACTGGGGTGATGATTTAACCGATCAAAATGCGGGCATTTACTCAGATCAAAAAAGCCACAACATCACGATAAAAAACAATCACTTACAAGGTGATGGTTTTGGCATGTGGCTGCAAAACATTGAGCAGGTAACGGTCGAAGATAATACGGTAATAGGCAACGACACATTGCGTTCGGCTGATAGAGGCAACGGAATACAACTGTCCAATGTAAAAAAAGCTCGCGTGAAGGGAAACAATATTTCCAAAACACGAGATGGATTATATATTATCTCCAGCCAAGATAATGTCCTAGAACACAACACCATGCACAATCTGCGTTATGGCATCCATTATATGTATTCGCACAGCAATAAGGTACTCAATAACCTTGCCTTCAATACCCGTGCCGGATATGCGCTGATGAGCTCGCGCCACTTAACCGTCATCGGTAACCGCACCCAAGATAGCGAAGATTACGGCTTTTTATTAAATTTTATCACCTACTCAACCATCTCTAATAACCAAATCGTCAACGTCTGGACCAAGCCTGAAAACAAAGTACTCGGTCGAGATGGCAAAGGTCTGTTTGTCTATAACTCAGCCTATAACACCATTGCTGATAACCTAATAGACACCACTGAAATAGGCATACATCTTACCGCCGGCTCTGAGTACACCCAGGTGTACAGCAACAGCTTTATTAATAATCCGACACAGGTGAAATACGTATCGAACAAAAAACAAGAATGGAGCAAAGATGGGCAAGGCAATTACTGGAGCAACTACCTTGGTTGGGATATTAATAATGACAACATTGGTGATGTTATTTTTGAGCCAAATGACGGTATTGATAAATTGGTATGGCAATATCCTGAGATGAAAATGTTGATGGACAGCCCTGCAGTTGTTATTTTGCGCTGGGTACAAAAACAATTTCCAGTACTAAAACCACCGGGAGTGAAAGACAGCTTCCCGCTAATGCACTCAAAGCATCAACTACAACGAATACCTAATAGTAAATCCGAACAATCACCCTGCTCACCTACCGAGCCCCAACTGACAGCAAAGCCATAGAAGAACAACTATGAATGAGCCACTGATTTCACTTAAAAACATTGTTAAACGCTATCGAGGCGTAGTCGCCTTAGATGACGTTAGCATGACCCTCAATCAAGGCGAAATTCTTGGCTTGTTTGGCCACAATGGCGCAGGTAAAACCACAATGATGAAGCTTATTTTGGGTATTATCTCCCCTTGTCAGGGGCAAATTAACGTATTGTCGAATCAACCCGATAAAAGTGATGCTTGGCCAATTCGAGCACAAATAGGCTATTTGCCAGAAAATGTCAGCTTTTATGAGCAATTGTCTGGCTTAGAAGTACTCACCTACTTCTCCAAATTGAAAGGCTATGATAAGTCCATGGCGATAAATTTATTAGAGCAAGTTGGCATCAGCCATGCGATGAATCGGAAAGTAAAAACCTATTCAAAAGGTATGCGCCAACGCTTAGGATTAGCTCAAGCGTTTATCGGCAAGCCAAAGCTACTCCTGCTTGATGAGCCAACGGTTGGCTTAGATCCTATTGCCACAGCCGAGTTTTACCAAACAGTCGAACAATTGAAAACACAAGGCTGCAGTATTATTTTATGCTCACATGTATTACGAGGCGTCGAGCAACATATCGATAGAGCAATGATACTATCTGCTGGCAAAGTGCAGGCGGTTGGCAGCTTATCAGCATTGCGTCAGCAAGCAAACTTACCGGTGACGATAAAACCCGTTGGTTTGCGACAACAGTTAAATAACCACCCTGAATTAGCGCAATACGTGCAATGCCATAGGGACAATAACAGCAAAAACAAAGTCACAAATGAAAATGGCGAGGCTACGCTGCTGGTGCCTGAAGATAAAAAGATCGAGGTATTGAAACATCTATTAGCTAATAACGACTTGCACGATTTGTCGTTGCAATCAGCAAGCTTAGATCAGTTATACCAACACTATTCGGCTATAGCGAATCAAAGCAATCAGGAGCACAAATAATATGTCGATGTTTACGGTTGCTAGTAAAGAGTTCAAAGATGGATTGAGAAACCGTTGGTTGATTTCAATCACTGCAATTTTCACCATCTTATCCATTGGTTTAACCTACTTTGGCTCTGCTGTATCAGGAACCCTTGAAGTCGCGTCTCTGTCAACAACCATCGCCAGCTTAGCAAGTCTAACCGTGTTTTTAGTGCCTCTAATAGCGTTATTAGTAAGCTACGATAGTTTCGTAGGCGAACAAGAAAGCGGCACCTTGTTGTTATTGCTCACCTATCCGCTTAGCAAGCCACAATTATTACTAGGCAAGTTCATCGGTCAAGGTGCGATTATCGGGTTAGCAATTTTTTTTGGTTTTGGTAGCTGTGCGCTTATTTTATATAGCCAACATAGCGACATAATTATCCTTTATAGTTTTGCTATCTTTATTGCCAGTGCCATATTACTTGGCTTGAGTTTTACCGCAATCGCTTATTTGATTAGCTTGTCGGTCAACGAAAAATCAAAAGCTGCAGGCTTGGCTTTGATTACTTGGTTTTTATTTGCGTTAGTCTTTGATTTAGCGCTATTGGCATTTTTAGTCGGTGTTGAGCAAGGCATTAGTCAACAAGGTTTAACAAAATTGATGATGCTCAATCCAGCGGATATTTTCAGATTGGTCAATCTTGCGGGCTTAGACAGCGCTGACGTAAATGGCAGTGTCGCAATGGCGGTTAACTCCACCATGTCACAAACATCGTTGTTTTCAGTGCTCACCGCTTGGATTATTTTGCCTCTGAGTTTATCCATTTGGCTGTTAAAGAAGAAAACATTGTAATGAAAACACTATTTTTAACTTTGTACATGTTCATAGCCTCTTTGTTATTGGTCGCTTGTGATAACACTAACCAACAAAAAATGTTACTCACTGCCCACGCTATAGAAAGCGGTGATGAATGTCACTTATGCGGTATGTTAATCAGCGATTATTCTGGACCTAAAGGTCAATTATACCGCAATGACCAAGGAGAAAAGGTGCATAAGTTTTGCTCTACGCGCGATCTATTCAGCTTTTATCTCGACCCAGAAAACACTCGAAACGTCACTGCCATCTTTGTTCATGATATGAGTAAAGCACCATGGGGTGAACCAAATGATAGTTACTTTATTGATGCCAAATCGGCATGGTATGTGGTTGGTTCTAGTCAACTAGGTGCAATGGGGAAAACCTTGGCGAGCTTCAGTCAAAAGCAAGACGCCATTGCTTTTAGCGATAAATTCGGCGGTGAGGTGATAGATTTTAACGCTATTGATTTTAACGCATTGCGTTAAAGCGTTGTGTTAAAACGTTGTTTTATTGCTACAAACCATGCTCACTACTTTATAGCCAGTTAAAACGACGCAAAAGTGCCGCGAAGGCGAACCTAATGCGAAAAACTGGCGCAGTAACAATACTTTTCATATTAGCGGGCATCGAGCAACAGTAATTTTGTGCATTTTACAAACAGTTCCCTCTTATATATGCAATGTTAAAGCTCATTAAAGAGCTCAACGATAAAGCTTAACGAATTTGTAACAGTCTCCTCTGATCTGCCATAGAATTTAACTATGCTACTGTAATATTTGTTAATTTGTGTTAATTTAATGCCGAATTTTGAATTAGCAAAAAGTGCCTACCAGTTTTCGTATGAGTGCAAACCAGACTTACTTTATTGGTGATTGTAAATTAGAAAGTCACACTATGTTGTTGAGCTTAGCTGATAAACAAATCAAATTGTCCGCCAAAGTATATGAATTACTTATTCTCTTTATAGAAAGTAAAAATCATATTGTTAGCACAGAACTGGCAATTGAACAGGTATGGAATAATAACGAAGGAGTCGGTAAGCGCGGGTTACGCAATGCCACTTGGATGTTGCGAAAGTCATTTAAAGATTTAGGTATCGAGCAAGACATCTTTCAAACCTTATCAAAAGTCGGCTATCAGCTTATGCTGCCGGTTAGCCAAGTTGATCAAGAACCTAGTGCAGCCCCCGCTGCGCCTAAAAGCACCAATAAAGGATTGTATGCCTTAAATGGCTTAGCACTTATCGCCTTGGTCGTGGTATTGGTGCTATGGCCTTCAGAGAAACAAGAGCAACCTGTCGCGGTTAACAATTACACCAGCTACGACAGCATTACCAATTTTGAGGGTACTGAAGAACACCCTGCTGTTTCAAATACTGGCCAATATCTGGCATTTCAATGGCGTCGTGAAGGCTCCGGTGGTGAGCTCTACGTCAAAGATCTAACAAATGACGATAGCCCCCTCAATTTGATCACCCATCAACAGGTAAATGAAGCATCACCGGCTTGGGCCAGTGACGATCAGTTATTAGCCTATGTGCGAACACCTGGCGATAACCAATGTGAAATCCGCTTGCGCAAATTTTTAACCAATGCAGATACCGCATTAGTTAATGATTGTTATTACTTTCCATATCGACGTGTTTTAACTTGGAGTAATGGCAACAATGACTTTGTCAGTTATTCGAAAAACCACGGCACCAAAGTAGCAATCCACAGTTTAGAATTAAAAACAAAGAAGAGCACGCAAATCACCAATCCACAAACCAATGAAGTCGATTATGCACCGCACTGGTCTGCTGATAACAAACAAATGGTGTTTATTCGTGACAAAGGTGCGGTGCGTTTAAGTGACTTAATTTTGTTAGATGAGAACCAACAAGAGCAAGTTATTCTGTCGAACAAAATCAGCATCATTGATGTCGATTGGGATCTGACAGAAAACACCTTATATGTCAGTACCTCAGAAGATGGTCGTCTAACAAACTTGAGTATTAACCTTGATAGTGGTGCACAAAAAGCAATCAGCAACCTTGGTTTGGGCAGTAATTTATCATTTAATCAGGCCAGTAAGAAACTGCTATTTTCTAGTCATATTTCGAAAGAATATGTAGCGCTTATAGATCTGAAGTCACAGAAAACCATTAAACGAATTTCATCATCATCTCGTGATATGTACGCTCGCTATGTTGCTCACAAAAAAGATATTCTATTTTTGTCAAATCGCAGCGGCTATTGGTCATTATGGAAAAAAAGTAACGCCGGTAGCGTTAATGTAACCAAGAATATGGGTAACAGTTTAGTACCCGCGGTGTCTCATAATGGTGAGCAATTTGCCGTTATCGTTAAAAAAGACAGTACACCAGCTCTTTACTTGGGCGATACCCATACTTACAAGCTTAAACCTATTGATACCAAAGGCCTTAAAGTTGATAACTTAAGTTGGTCTAGAGATGATAGTGCGCTATATTTCGTCTCCAACAAAAACGATAACGTTGGTATATACAAACTGACCTTAAGCACCGGCGATATTGAGCAAATTACCAATAGCGGTGAGCAGTACGCCATAGAGGGTGACAATGGCCAATTATTCGTTTCTCGCATTAACCGTGATGGTTTATGGCTATATGAACCAACGACGAATGAGTTCACTTTGTTTACAGATGAGTTAGCGCAATATGATCATTCATCCTACTTTTATCAGGATAACAGTGTCTATTACGTTAATCGAACCTGGGACTCCGATCAGATCAAAAAGCGCCACTTAGATGGTAGCGAAGAAATCTTAATGACCTTCCCTGCAGACAGTATTCGTAAGCACTTCGGTATATCAGCGGCTAAAGACGATACCATTGTCGCAACGCTTAAGATAACTAACGAGTCTGATATTGTCTCAATTGCATTGCAATAATCGTTACCACAAGTCATTCAAATAAACATTATAAGTTATTGTTTATTAAATAAATTGACAAAATATGACAATGTTCAATGCTGCTATTGCAGTTAATTTGATGTTAATTTGTCGAATAGAGCCTTGCCTCGCTAATCCTTAATGCAGTACAACCCTATTGCCCCTTGCAATAATAATAAAAATATAGGGGCCGTTGATGTACTCAAGGAAAGCGATATGAAAATGAAAAAGAGTGCCATAGCAATTTGTGTTGCCGCTGCATTCACTGCAGGCTCGGTCATCTATACTGATCATTTTGAGTTTAAGCGGGCAAATAGTGATCTAGCCGAAAATAACCTAGCCCCAAAAAGCCAAGATAAAAACAGCCTAGACGAAAACAACAATGAACTGAATAAACTGAGTGTCGCTGCCCATATTGTTAAGCAGACATACCCAGACTTAGAACAGTTGGAAATTAATGCGCTTATTGTTAATACCGCGGCAACCACTCAAGCCCTAAGTACAGGCAAACCGGATCCTCTAAAAGCACTAGCAAATGGCCAAGGCATTGAAAATATCAACGCGGCGATAGCCTCGCCACTGCTGGTTATGGAACTAGCTAGTAAGCAACCATTTATTCAGTTTGCTTTTGAAGACGTGAGTAACCAAGGGCATCTGCCTAAACGCATCGTTTTACGCAATTTATCCGACTCAGCACAAACCTATCAAGTGGGTCATCAATTACATACCACAGACGATGTAAAGAGCGCATTCAGTTTTGAGCACCCTAGCTCGGTATCGATCCCAGCAAACGCCTCCGTTGCAATCAACGTGGTTATGAACATCAGCCAAACCGCGCTATCACAGTGCTCAGTAATTGATACTGATGCATTGCTTACAGCCGGTCGCGAGTCAACAGCAAAACCGAATGAGCTGCATGGCTATTTTTCTTTCTGGTCTGAGGGAAATCCGCCACTCCATTTGCCATGGGTAGTAACCACCCGTGCAGATAAGCATGATAACGCACGTATGCTGGTGCAACGTTACCCATTGCGCCATGGCTGTAATCCAGATTTTGGCCACTCACAGTGGCTGTCAGAAGACTAAAGAATCATTGCTCAAGAATCTTAAACAAATTAAACCTAACAGTTCGACTAACTGTCGGTAGCAGTTTAAGCCAAGCCCGGCTAGTGTAGTTCTCCCTTACATTTAGTGCTTCACCTAACGGGCTTGGTTTTCCCAATACATTGTTAATCGCCTATAGATATTAATGGGTTAATAACAAAGGCTTGATAATAGCGGCTCGAGATTAGTAGCTTAACCTCAACTTGCAAACACCACTTTATTGCGCCCCATTGCTTTGGCTTGATACAACGCCTTGTCGGCCTGATTGATGGCGGTTTCAATTGATTCAGGCTGATGTTCAAAATTAAACACACCGAAACTGGCGGTGACATTTATGGTGATACCGTGATAGTCAACCACTTGACTTGCAATTACCGCTCTAAGACGCTCAGCAACCCCTTGGGCACTTTCTCTATCGGCGCGTTTTAATAATATGACAAATTCTTCGCCACCAAGGCGACCAATAATATCGCAGGCTTTGATGTTTTCCTTCACCAATTTTATGGTATCCACGAGAACCATATCCCCCGCATCGTGACCATGGGTATCGTTAATGGCTTTAAAATTATCAATATCTAAATACAATAAACATAATTGCTGGTGCTCGTTTGTTGCTATTAAATCTTGCTTCGCCTGCTCGTAAAAGCCACGTCGGTTATAGCAATCAACTAATGAATCGGTCATTGCCAGTAAACGCATCTTTGCGGACAAATCTGAGGCGAGACTAAATACCACAAACAATCCCATGGCAATAAACGCCGCCGGCATAGTGACCAGATTTATGATGTTATACCAGTTCCAATAAAAGGCATCGGTGTCGCGACCTTGCATCAATGCCATGCTAGCAGCGGCAACTTGAGATAACGCCATAAGAAAGTAAGATATTGCCGCGCCTTTTTCTGCGGGTAGCGGCTTTGCACGATGTTTAAGAATAACAACACCAATGGCAAATAATAAGCTGACGTTAAA
This sequence comes from Thalassotalea sp. Y01, assembly GCF_012932945.1. Taxonomy (NCBI): domain Bacteria; kingdom Pseudomonadati; phylum Pseudomonadota; class Gammaproteobacteria; order Alteromonadales; family Colwelliaceae; genus Thalassotalea; species Thalassotalea sp. Y01. The sequence continues at coordinate 114,952 of NZ_JABBXG010000005.1, read as the reverse complement.
ATAAAGGTATAAAGATTTACTTAAACCGGCGTGAGGAAATACATCGGTAAATAGATACGTCGCCGCTAATACCAACAACGAAATATAAAACAAATAACGAATATTCAAGCGTGCGCGAGTACGCAGTATGTGCCCCCAACTGCCTAAAATCACACTTTGTACTGATAAGGTACAAACAATCATCCAATAGACAGTATGAGAATCAAAGGCAAATTGAAAAATATTAAAATCGCGTTGTAGCAATAACACCACAAAGGCGAGTGCAAATAACAAAATATGCTTTTGTCTGCCCATAGTACGCCAGGCCATAAAAAATATAATGGCCAAGGTTAGACAAGCGATAAGTACAGTAATTTGGATGAGCAAAACAGAATTTATGTCGTATTATTTTTTAATTTATCGATATGTCGGTCTCGTTTGCTATTGATAATGAGTAATCAAAATCGCTGCCCAATGCAATACAACAATACAGATAACCGAGCTGTATTTAGCACCATTTAAAACAGAAGCAAGCGTGTTAGTCAATGCTGACGATAAATCTGCATTAAGTTTTTACTATGCCAGGGGGGGAAAACATAAAGTGCAGGGATGGAATGACAAGCTTCAATACAAAACTGTTGTTCAGTGATGGTTGAGTCAGTATTGAGTTAGTGCTGATTGAGTTAGACGTTTAACTAATGGTTTAAGTAACGCTTTAAGTAATGGCTTCAATAACAGCGTAAGTATTGATTAAGGGCGATAAATATATTCGTGAAAGCCGCCCCACTTTAGTTCTGGGTGACGATTTAACACGTAATCTAAAGACTCTTTTTGCACGTGTTGCATTTCAATAAGCAAAATAAAACTGCCGTCATCCAATTTTTGATGAATAAAATCTGAGTCAATATTGACACTGAGTTGTTCCAATAACGAGGAATCTGTTTGCCTATTCAATAGGCTAAAACCGATCACCGGTATCGCCATACACCAAAACAAAGTAAATAGCTTAAAACCAAAACTAAATGCCAATATCGCAATGGCGATAGCGGTAAAAATTGCAAACCAAAGAAAATGAGAGCCAAACAGTAAGGTGCTGTAAAAGCTACCGGTAGCCGGCATAAAGGATTCCATAAAGTCTCGATTTTCATTATTCGAAACAATATGAAGTTGACTGCGATCAAAGCCTGATTGCCTTAGCTCTTTAATGGCAAATTGTATTGATTCCCTGTCATCACAGGCAAAATAGTATCTTTGCATAACATCCTGTCTTAACAAAATAAGCCGCGTAACATTTAAACGTAGAGACTACTTTGTACATTAGGCAAATTTTACAGAGCAAAAAATGCCAATTATCTTGATGGCTTATTGTTCATGGGTAAATAAATTTGTCGAAAAAAAAGGAGCAACCGTATTGGTGCTCCTTCAAGTTATGCGTCCAGCGAACATCCTGTTAATTCTTCACGTCCTGTGATGAGTAAATCCCATTCCATAACATCAAATCCTTGATGTAACTTCCTTGATTTCATCCGTGCAGAATTCCTTTTCGGAAAGTCAGTCCATTCACTTGCGAGTGAAACAAGTTAACTGGCACTGGGGCATTGACTTTCCCGTTCGTCACCGTCACTGGTAACAACTTGAAACATGCATCCTTGCCGGTTCACCTTGAACCTGAAATTACGTCCTTGAGGTGTCCATATTAACAATTCATTTACATCACAAAAGGCGTTAAGCCGCATTTTTCTTAGCTTTTAAAAATTAACTATGAGCTTATTGGCAACAAGCCCAATAAAAACAATGGCTTCAGAGTTGCGAGTAAGCTTAATCAAGGTTTAATTGCCGAGTTCTCGCACACTCACGTAAGATATGTCTTACACCTGCAAAGGCAATTAGCAAAGTTCTGAAAGTCGCTACATATGCTAAAACCTTCTTGTCTGGCAAATTTGAACCTCAATTATTTTTTCAATCTAGCAACTAGCAGCCAATACTGCTCTTTAACTTTGCACTTGATAACTAAATACATCGGCAATTGACACACTAAACACATCTGCAATTTTAAAAGCCACCTCTAAAGACGGCGAGTACTTGCTCTTTTCTATCGCGACAATGGTTTGCCTAGAGACATTAACCGCTTTAGCTAATTCTTGCTGTGTCATCTCATTGTGATGAAAGCGCAACACGCGAATATTGTTGGTTAATACTTTAGCCATATTTAGACACCTTTTTGGTAGTAATATAGCTGGTAAGAGAATTTTAATGTTTCTGCAACTAGAAAGCCTACAAGTAATATATTCAACACATTGAAGCCTACACTTAGGGTATCAAAGTAGTAACGAGCACTTTCTAATGATGTAGCCCATAAAATAACTAATACGATTACAACCCAAGTGCTTAGCATGTTGTAGGCAGCATTGCCGCCTTTTAAACTAATCAATATATCTCGCTCATCACTTTCTTGTTCAACTTCGTCCTTGTTACTCAACACGGCCACTATAGTATGTACAGCGATATTCAGAATAATCAGCTGTAGAGCTGTCGAAAATAATAATGAAATAAAGCTGTCATCATTAAGCTGCTCTGTAGAATATAAGTTAGCAAATTCACTGCCGTAATAATAAACAATAAACACGGTTATCAAAAACTGAACCCAAACACTTTTATGAACAAATGACATAGCTATTTCCCCTTCAATCGATGTCAAATATATTTAACATCATGTAAGAATAGTTGGACTCAAAATCAATGTCAAATATATTTAACATGATGTAACTTTTATCATACTTTCACTTGGTAGTATGTTTTATTAAATAGGGAGTATATTGTGTCAATGTCGATGTGCTAGTCACTTACCATTTATCCTGATAAAGATAACAACATTTCCCTATGCTCCGTAGCTACTGACATTGTCAACCGTCAAAGAAGATACAGACAAATCAAATAATTAAGATCGAAACATCAATTATATTGAGGTATAAGCCGAGGTTATCTCTTTATTTTGATATTCAAATTTATATCGACTGTATGCCAAACTAATACTACTTCCATCACCATTACGCCAATTAACACCGATGTTTTAGAATGAGTCGTTACCACTGTTTTCTTCCATGGTTTCATCATCAATACACAATACCGAATCGTAGCAAGAGTCCGTTAATTTAAGTTCTGTGTCCCAGTAATGTCCCCCTACCTTGGCGACTAATTCGACATTTTCATAAACAGACAATTGGATCGCGGCAGTTACCATGGCGATCGCATACGCTTAAACACACAAGGTCCTACCGAAACCTTGTTAGCACAACTCGCGGATATCGGTCATGATTTGAAAAGCTTAAACGACCGCTATTGTCAGATGTTGTATCAACAACTTGGCACCTATGATGCGGTTGCAACTCACACACAAATAGACAGGCGCACAGTCAAAAAATATGTCGTTCAATTAAACACTGAATCATGACGGATTAGGTTTTAGGGCTAGGGGCTAGGGGCTAGGGGCTAGGGGCTAGGGGCTAGGGGCTAGGGGCTAGGGGCTAGGGGCTAGGGGCTAACTATTAGAATTAGGATCAAGGTTTAAAAGTCAAGGGTTAGCGGCTGCGGCCTGTTAGGTAATATTTTATTTCTTGATAAAACATGACCCAATCCCCCACCAAGCTATAAAGTGGGTAGGTAAAGGTCGCAGGTCTATTTTTCTCAAAAAAGAAATGCCCTACCCAAGCAAACCCATAACCTATGACTGGCAACAACCACAGCAATTTATATTGACCTGTCAAAAGTGCATAAGCCAGGGTAAGCAACACCAAAGCACTGCCAACAACATGCAATTTCCGGCAGGTGCGGTTTTTATGCTGCGACAAATAGAATGGATAAAACTCTTTAAAACTTTGGTATTGCTTGGGCTTTGTTGTCATTAGGACTCTCGATAATGCACCATCAATGGTCCGGTAACTTGTCCAACGGTTATTTCAGCTAGTGTTTTATAATCACATTCTTTAAAGAACGCTTTATATTTATCGGATGTAACGTAAATAACCACACCTTCACTGCTGCTATCGTCTTCTAAGGTGGCATTAACCGCCGCCATCAAATAATGGCCAAAGCCGTGATGCTGATGCAATGGATGGATTGCCACAAACGAAAGGATATGAAAACGTTGAAATGGCACCGCATCAATGATCTGTTGCTCTTTCTGGATCATTTGCTTAGTCGAAACATAGCCTGCCGACAGCATCATTTTCAACCGCCAATGCCAAAACCTCTCAGATCCAAAGCCATCGGTTGGGCTATGCAAACAGGCTACGCCAACTAAGGCTTCGCCCTTATAGATCCCCAAGATAGGTTGATTGGCTTGCCAAAACGCCGCCAGCTCTTCACGAATCGCCGCTCGTAGTTTTTGTTCGTAATCGCCACTGCCAGTATCAAACAATTCGATAAAGACAGGATCATCGTGATATGCCTGATATATCAAAGAAGCGGCTAACTTAAGCTCTGGTGCGGACAAATAAGCCGCTCTAACATCAGAGTCCGTTTTCACTTGTACGTCGTTCATGACTACCCCATAGTTTCATTAATGGCAATGTATTGGCTGGGTAATGCGCTTATTATCGTTTTATTATCGATTACCCTGGTACGATACATGCGGTTTTTAACGTTGGAAAAATCACCATATCAAGTCAGGTGAAAGCAAGTCAAACAAAATATTGGTCAGTTTTTCTACATTATCTATACTGCTAATAGTTGCCTGTTTATTTGGCGATAGGCTGTAAGAACCTTGAGGGGAGCGCTATGGATTTATCACAACATAATTTAAAAAACCTGTTTGCACAATTAGGTTTGGATAGCAGTGATGCGTCAATGAAGATATTTATTGAGCGTCATAAAGGCGTACCAGAGCACATGCATCTATCGCAGGCCCCATTTTGGAAGCCGTCTCAATCACGATTTATTGAGCAGGCCATTGAGCAAGATTCAGATTGGAGCGAAATTGTCGATGTACTCGACAGTATGTTGCGTTGATAACACAAAGGCATAAAATCAATCGCATTAATGCAATGCCATTAATCAGGCCATGATTTGTAGGGTATTCGGATGATGCTTACTTCGAGGTGATAGATGTGAAAAGGCCAATGCTATTGCTATCAGCATTGGCCCCGTCAAAGCGCTTAGAATATTTACACAGCGTTAGATTTCTGAATAAGCGCTTTCCCCCCACGCTGCTAATTTTCCATCTTTAAACACCAATGGAGTGCATTCATCTTTGGTGGTCATGCTGTCTGAATGCTTGCGATTGGTGCGATAAAATAATACTTGAATATTTTCGCCATCTTTTTCATACAATTCAGTGAAATCCGGTACACCAAGTAAATCTTGAGTCGCGCTATATTCCATGCCTACTTGTAAACGAGCAATCTTTTTACGGTTTTCGTATTCACGCTCTTCATGATCCGCCAAGTGGCTAAAATCACCTTCTCCATCGGTTGCAACAACGATACAACCAGATAAACCTAAAGACAGTGGTGCAACAAGTAATAAAGCAGCTAACGATTTTTTCATTTTATTTCTCTCTTGAATGTTTCGTTTTTAAGTCGAAAATTATTTTTTATTTAGTTATTACAAAGCAAATAGGTTGCCAACTTTTTAAGCTGTTGTTTTTAAAGGATTTTGTAATTTTAACAAATAATTTACAGGTGACAACGTTAGTCTATTTCGCTATTATTTTGTCAATTTGACAACTTTATTGAATTTATCATCAGACAGTGACCTATGGATAATCAACAACACATATATCAAGCCTGTACCGAGATTGCCAAACAAGGTAAGACTCCTTCGATTGCCTTAATCAAAGCTCGAGTAGCCGCGGGTACGCCATTAGCATTAATTATCAAAGGCTTACAGACTTGGCAGAAAAATCCAAAACTTGGCGAATCAACGTCAGCAACGCCACAATCCGCGCCAGCAAAAGCCAAACCAATGGTCGATGATATTGAGCAACGTATTACTAGTGCCATCCAACCTTTGCAACAACAGATTAATGATTTAAAGCAGGAAATTGCCGAGTTAAAGGCGAAGAGCTAAAAGTTAAGAGTCATGAACTAAGGGCTATAGACTCAGAACAATAGATTCAAAACTTAGGGCTCAAAGCCCAGATTAAAAGCTCAGGACTCAACAACCAAGACTTGGCAAAGAGTCTATTGCTCGGCTTCTTGCTGACTGTAGCTCAGGCTAGCAATAAATTCCTGTAGGTTTTTCGCAACGAACTTGCTCGGCTCTAAGCCGACAGGTTCGGCCCATACTTCACCATTATCGTTTTTTATTACCAAGTTAATTTCTTCTTGATCGGTTACCGCAAAAAACAGCGTTTCAGCTTGTTGTAAACGACGTTTCATTAGTACATGACCAATCAAATTTTGTTGCAGTCGTTCAAAATCTTTGGCATTCCAGGCCAACAATAACTCTAATTCCCCTTGTTCACAGCGACAAGGAATTGCTTCTGAATACACGGCCGTAAAATATTCTTTGATATCGTTATGCAGCGTTAGCTCTAGCGCTTTTTCAACATTATCAAAGCTTAATTCATCTTCTATATCAACAGCTTGCCAGCTAATAAAGCCATCACCATCAATGGCACCTAGCTCACACGGAGACGGCCAATCGTCATCATGTTCGATGATTGGCAATTTAGCGGTTTTTTGTTGATGGAACTCTGCGTAGCCCTTGGCGAACTGGCCAAGGCTTTTTTGTAGTAGACTCATGAGTTAAAATAAGCTTTGGTTACGACATTGTTAGTCGTATTATAGCGAACCCATTGTTTTTATTGCCATCAAAAAGTTAACTTATGTCAAAATATTCAAATCGTGATGAACTCAAATCATTGGTCCTTGGTAAAACCACCGACTACACCAGTGACTATGCGCCACATTTATTGCAAGCCGTTCCTCGTTCGTTAAATCGAGATGATTTGAACCTGAGCGGTGAACTGCCATTTAAAGGTGAGGATGTTTGGTATGGCTACGAACTGTCTTGGCTAAATAACAAAGGTAAACCTGTGGTTGCGGTTGCCGAATTCCGCATCCCTTGTACCAGTGATAATTTGATCGAATCAAAATCATTTAAGTTGTATTTAAACAGCTTTAATCAAAGCCGTTTTGCCAATTGGCAAGAGGTTGAGCAAACACTTTGCAAAGACCTAAGCAAAACCGCAAATGCCGAGGTAAGTGTGACTTTGTTTGCAGTGGATGACTGCCCTGCGTTAGCCATTAGCGATATTGATGCGGTTTGCATTGATGATTTGGATATCGACATCAATGATTATCAATTTGACCGCACATTATTGGCAAATGCCTGTGACAAAGGCTCTAAGGTTAGTGAACAACTAATTTCCCATCTGTTGAAATCCAATTGCTTGATCACCAATCAACCTGACTGGGGCAGTGTATATATCAGTTATCGCGGCAAGCAAATCGACAAAGAACAATTGTTACGTTATTTGATTTCATTTAGACAGCACAATGAGTTTCATGAGCAATGTGTTGAGCGTATCTACACCGATATTATGGAATTTTGCCAACCGGAATCATTAACGGTATTTGCGCGCTATACTCGACGTGGCGGCTTAGACATCAATCCGTTTCGCTCAAGTGAGGTCGCCATAGCGCCACAAAACCGCACCTTACGACAATAGTATCAAAAGCATTTTTAAGCGCCCTACCCACCTTTAAAATTGATAAATTTTATGTTTACAAGCAATGACTTAACGAGTCATTGCTTGTTACAATTTTAATTTGCACTAAACTGATAAATAGACCAAGTTAAAACTTATCATAACGTCATAATTAGCTTGGCTTTTCGCGCTATATAACAATAGCTACTATTTTGCGCCAGTCGTATTTTAAGGGGTGCCTATGCAAATCGAATTGAACCCAGTCGGCAACATGTGTCTTCTTTCGCCACTTGAAGTGGATCTTCTCCAGCATTCTGCCAATTCAGAACTTTATCAGCTTTATCGCAACTGCTCGCTCGCGGTGTTAAATGTTGGCAGTACAACCGACGATGCTGAAGCCATTTACGAAACATACAAAGATTTTGATATTCAAGTACTTAAACGAGAGCGTGGCGTTAAACTGCGTTTAATTAATCCACCAAGCCATGCCTTTGTAGACGGTAAAATCATCAAAGGTATTCAAGAACAATTATCGGCGGTATTACGCGATATCTTATTTATTTCCAGTCGCTATTTATCACAACCTAAACCTAGGCCGCAAAGCCTGATCACCCATATTGTTTTTGACATTATCCGCAATGCCGATGCGATAAAACTTGAAGCAGACCCGTCGCTTATCACTTGTTGGGGGGGGCACTCAATTAACCATGTGGAATACAAATACTGCAAAGAAGTCGGTTATGAACTGGGCTTACGACACATCAATATATGTACCGGTTGTGGACCAGGGGCGATGAAAGGGCCAATGAAAGGCGCGACATTCGGTCATGCTAAACAACGTAATGACTCTGGCCGATATGTCGGTTTAACTGAGCCAAGTATTATCGCTGCCGAGCCACCTAATACCATAGTCAATGAACTGGTGATCATGCCGGACATTGAAAAACGTTTGGAAGCTTTTGTGCGTTTAAGCCACGGCTTGATTATATTCCCAGGTGGTGCCGGTACCGCCGAAGAGTTGCTTTATGTGCTGGGCATTTTATTGCACCCAGAAAACAAGTTACAAAAATTACCGATTGTCTTAACCGGCCCTAAAGAAGCGGCGCAATATTTTGCCGATTTAGACAAATTTATTGGCGAAGTGTTAGGCGCTGAAGCGCAAAACCTGTACAGCATTATTATTGATGATCCTGAGCAAGTTGCCCAATACTTAAAAGATCAGGTTAACTCGGTGATCAGTTACCGCAAAGCAGTAGGTGATTCTTATCACTATAACTGGACCTTAGAAATTGAAGCGCAATTTCAACAACCATTTGAACCGAGTCATGACAATATGGCGGATTTGCGCATCAACAAAGATATGCCGGTAAATGAGTTGGCGGCAAACTTACGCAGAGTGTTTTCAGGCATAGTGGCGGGCAATGTAAAACCGCAATGGGTGCGAAATATTCGCCAACATGGCCCCTATGAAATATCCGGTGACAAAGAAATTATGACACACATGGATAACCTGTTATCATCATTTGTTAAACAACAACGGATGAAACTGCAAGGCGAATATACGCCGTGCTATAAAATAGTTTCTCAATAACACGGATATTAAATAGCAACAATGCAAGCTCATTTAGTTCTTATCGATGCAATGAACCTGATCCGCCGTATTTACGCGGCTCAGGAGCGTCCTTATGCGATGCTAGATCAATTGTCAGATAAGACGTTAGCGCAAATAATTCATAATACTAAGGTACATACCAACAGCGCTTTACAAAAAATACTCAGTCAACACCAACCCACTCATGCGTTGGCGGTGTTTGACGGTCAAGGGCAATGTTGGCGCCATAAATTATTCGCGGACTATAAAAAAGGTCGCAAGAAAATGCCAGAGCACCTGGCCAACTCTCTTGCTGATATGCAAGACAGTTTTTTAACGCATGGTGTCGATTCACTCGAGTCTGAAAGTGATGAAGCGGATGACTTAATTGCCACATTGGCGGTAAAAATGGCGATAAAAGGGCAAAACACCACGATTATCTCCACAGATAAAGGCTTTTTACCGCTGCTTGGCCATCATATTAAAGTGTATGATTATTTTAATAAGCGTGACTTTGATGATGACTATGTTAAAGCTAAATTTGCCGTAAACACGGAACAGTTAATCGACTATTGGACTCTAACCGGTGACACCACAAATAAAATACCAGGTGTTCCGGGGATCGGTCCTGTTACCGCAGTTGAACTGCTTGGTAAGTATCATTCATTAAGTGGCATTTTGGCCGCAACGGATCTTAAGATTTCGATGCGTAAAAATTTGCAAGAACACGAAATGCAGATCAAACTTTATCAGCAGTTGTTAACATTGAAGAAAGATATACCTTTAGGGTTTAATCTGAAAGATATTCGTTTGCCAGTAAACAATAATGCAAACGATGTAGTAGCTAATCAGGAAGCTTAAATGAACAGTAAAGTTGTCATGTGGATAGCCTTGGCAATGGGACTCTACGGAGCCTTTGCCTATAGTCTAATACATTATTATGAAGACGATGATCAACCCGCTCAAATGCAATGGGATGAAAAAGAAGGTTATAACCGCCAATATATCGCCAAATTGCAACTCGAAAAGGTTGATTTAGACACCATTCTTTTGGATATTGGTAGCCCCGATATTACCGAAGCGAAAAAAGTTGAAAGTGATAACTATCAAATCACCTTTTATCGTACTCAGCATCGCCACTCAGATGGTAAAACAACCCAAGATGAGTGTACGGCGTTATTATTTAAAAATGGCAGTTTAATTGGTATAGGTGAAAGCGCCTACAACGATTATAAAAGCTATGTCGCCACTTTTGACAATCAATAACGACACAATAATCAATATGCATGAGTTAGCGTAACTCGGACAATATTTGTCATTTTACTACAAAATGGCACTTAATTGACGATAAAACCGCCTAATTTATCGCCACTTGCCATTCTAACTAGAAATATTACGTCATTTTTGATATAAAACCGCCATTAAATACAGGCGGTTTTTTTATATCTGTTGCTCGCGCCACGATTTTCAATAAACCGACATCCCTCTCTCGATTAAAGGCAGCCCCATGACAAAACAAACAATCACAGTGATCCCAGGTGACGGTATCGGTCCAAGCATCATCGATGCGTGTATAAAAGTATTGGACAAAGCCGGGTGTAATTTTGAATACGAATTTGCCGATGCCGGCCTTACCGCATTAGAAAAGCATGGCGAACTGGTTCCTGAGCAAACATTAGAGTTAATTGCAAAAAACAAAATTACCCTTAAAGGCCCGTTGACGACACCTGTCGGTGAAGGCTTCACGTCAATTAACGTCACCTTGCGTAAGAAGTTTCAGTTGTATGCCAACCTACGCCCAGTATTGTCTTTCAAAGGCACCCGTGCTCGTTATCAAAACATCGATATTTTAACCATTCGTGAAAATACCGAAGGTATGTACTCTGGTTTGGGCCAGGTTGTATCAGACGATGGTGAAACCGCTGAAGCGATGAGTCAAATTACCCGCGAAGGTGCCGAGCGCATCGTTGAATTTGCTTACCAAACAGCGCGCAAAGAAGGCCGCAAAAAAGTCACTGCGGTACATAAAGCCAACATTCTAAAGTCAACTTCAGGTTTGTTTTTAAAAGTAGCTCGAGAAGTCGGCGAACGTTATCCTGATATTGAGTCAGCGGAAATGATCGTTGATAACTGTTGTATGCAATTGGTGATGAACCCTGAGCAATTTGATGTGATTGTAACCACCAACTTATTTGGTGACATCATCTCTGATCTTTGTGCTGGTCTTGTCGGCGGCTTAGGTATGGCCCCGGGTGCTAATATCGGCAAGGATTGCGCCATTTTTGAAGCGGTTCATGGCAGCGCCCCAGATATCGCTGGTAAAAACTTAGCCAACCCATCGTCTGTTATCCTGGCTTCTATCCAAATGTTAGATTACCTAGGAATGAGCGAGCAAGCGGATAAGATTCGTAACGCTTTAAAAGAGGTTATTGAGTCCGGTGACCGCACCACCCGTGATTTAGGTGGCGAACACGGCACCACAGACTTTACAGACGCCTTGCTAGAACGTTTGTAATCGCCCTGGTTAGACGATTAGCATTAACGAGCGTTTATGCTGCTTAAGACATAAAAAAGCCGACACACGGTGTCGGCTTTTTGTTATTTAGACAAATACGTCTTTTACAGTGTTATTTTTTCCATACCGCGCGACGCGCTAACAATGGTAAGAAAAGCAATAAGTAGAACAAGCTACCGCTAGAAGAATCGTCGTCCTCTTCTTCTTCATCAGCTGATTTTTCTTTGATTTTCTTAACAACACTTACATCAATTGATGCTGTAACGTCGTGCTTATCATCCGAAACAGTCACTTCATAAGTGTGGTTGCCTTCATCAAGGTCGCTGATAGTTGGTGTTGCAGTATCGGCATCTGTCATAGTGCCCGGACCTGACCAGCTATAGGTTAACTCATCACCGTCTACATCAATCGCCATTGCCGAAAGTGTTACCGAATCACCTGTTTCGATTTCAATACTATCGGTTGCAAATGATACCGATGGCATATCGTCTTCTGGCGTTACCGTTAACATAAAGGTCGCGCTAGCTGAGTCACTGTTGTGCTCCATATCGTATACCGAGACCGTTACTTCAGTTTCACCGAAGAAATCGGCATCAGGAATAAGATTAAAGCTCATGCCGTCGATTTCAGCACTGATGTGCTCACCGTTAACTTGCAATGCATTGTCAACCGCATTGGTGTCGATGTGCATTACTTCGATGCCATCAATACGGCCATCTTCTGCAACCGTCATGTCAGCCATGTCAGCCACTTTGATGTTGCTATTCACATCAATTGAGCGAATAACCTGAGCAGAACCTTGACCTTGCAAATCATAATCAACAACTATATCGACTGTTTTACCAACCGCTTCAGGTTGAATAACTGCTTTGAAGTTTAGTTTGATTTCTGATTGCTCAGGACCCTGGTAATCAAAACAGATAACCAAATCATCATGCAAGAACTCACCTAAATCACCGAAGAACGGTTGCGTCTTCAAGAAGCCGTCCGCTGGACCTACATTGCTTAAGAATGGTGATTTAAAACCACTCAAACCTAGGGTACCTTCTGGCAAGCTGCCAAGATTGTCATAAGCAAAGATAACTTCGTGCATGCCTTCATGATCGTCAACACCAGCACGTAAGATCATTTCATAGTCAAAACGCTCGCCGGTGTTGACATCACGCATGTCATCAAACTCAAGGAATAATACGTCACCAATATCTGGACGCTCACTTGCGTACTGACCGGCAATGGTTAAACCACGATAGTCTTTCACACCACCAATGATTTGCTTATGGTATTCCGCTTCCATACTTCCTACCCACATTGGAGAAACTGCATGAATAAGGTTGCTCATACTGGTTAGAGTGCGCATTGGCCAATAAGAATCTACCAATTGGAAAGCACCGGCAGGGTTAAATTTCATAATACCGTCAGATTTTTCGTTGTAGATATCAAAATCATTGTTTTGCATACCTTGCGTTAACCACCACATAGGTACAACGAAATCATTACGATAGTTACCTTCAAACCAAGTTTGGTTAGGTGGTATTCTAAAGTCAGCAAAGTCGATATAACCACCGTCTGAGTATTCATCGATGATAGGTGTATGACACTGCTCTGAGGTTAGGTTAGTGGTCATCACATACTCAGCCTCAACATAACGAGTTGTTAGCTGCGTACCAGATAGTTGCATGGTGTTTTCATCGATCATCACCGCTTGCTCGATCGCATCATTGTTGCCTTTAAACGTTCTAGGCGCGATGCGCATGCCCTCAGGCATAGTTAGAGTGATATCATAGTCTCTATCGTCTGACTCCATGTTGGCCATTAATTCGATTGACACATCGATGATGTCCATATTGCGAGCCTTATCTTGGCTTACCTGCATAGTGAATGCATCTTTGCCGCGGGCAAGTTTAAGAGCGGTAAAGCCTAATGTACCTTCAGCACCCGGCATGTTACCCATGTCAAAACCGCCAAAGAATACATCACCTTGCGCTGCGTCTTGTAAGTTCCAACTAAGGTCGATTGGATAATGACCATTACCATCGTGTGACTCAGGGCCCGAGATCGTCATGTTACCTGCGTCACTGTCTTCAGTAACAAAGGCGTGACCAACAGACACCTGATATTCAACATCGGTTAGATCCATATAACGAGTGTAACCGAATGCTGAAACCCAATACGTACCTGGCTCTGGGTCAATAATGTAACAATGGTTGTGCATTGACGAGCTGGTTGAATCACAAACACGTTCTTCATATAACTCGTTAGCAATCTCCTGAGAGCTTTCTGACGGAATAAAACCACCGTTGCCATTGAAATCTTGACCGACTAATAGCCAAGGTCTGAAACGTTTAAACTTACCATTGGCGTCAACTGTCGTGTTTTCGGTATCAACGGATAAAGACTCAACCATTAATGCTTTGGTACCTTCTGGCACTTCAATCGTGTATGTGTGCCAGCCAGGGCCAGTTACACGGCTATGAGCCAACGAAGCAGAGCGAACACCAGTAAGGTTAAACTCGGTTTCTTCTGGTTTGGCTAAACCAAAACTGCGCGCAGTTAACTCGCTGTAGTTATCGGTATTGATCCAAACCGTTTCACTGCCCTGGTTACGATGAATATCCAATTCCATTGAGGTTGGCAATTGATCGCGAACAGAAGCAACAACAATTGGCATACGCGATACCGGTGCTTTATTGTCGACCTCGGTTAAGATCAACTGAGCATTAAGGAGCTCGTGGTTGGTGTCAATTTTCCAATCCTGACCTGGATCTTCTGGTTCAATGATATTCTCAATAATGCCCGGTACGGTCACCTTGACAATAATGTCTTGCGACTCACCGGCGTTTAGTGAAAATTGAGAAGGTGTTACCGTCACTTCATGGCCTGCGTCGGCGTTGTAACCATTGGTGATCCCTTCAGCAGTCCAGGTACCGTCAATAGTTGCGGTTACTTTACGCATAAAGCTACAACTATTTTCACAATCCATGTCTACCATAGATGGCAAGTTTAACCAGTTGGCAACGCCACCATTATTAGGGTTAGCGTTACGATAATTCTCAATGGTTTCATCAAGAATCAAACCAGCTTGTGATGCTTTGGCAACATCAATCGCACCAGCACCCGCCATAAAGTTATAGAATGTCTCTACACGGCCGTAGTACATCTGCAACATAACGTCATTGGCGGTCATCATCAGCGCTGATTGCACCTGAGCTGGCGTCCAATCTGGATGCATTTGCTCAAGTAATGTCATGGCACCAGCAACATGTGGAGAGGCCATAGAAGTACCTTGCAAGAAGCTCCAATCGCGGGCATCCGGATATTGCTTAAATGGCTGCTCATCAGCGTATGGCGCATAAATCGCCACACCAGGTGCGGTAACGTCAGGAGTTAGCGTATCGTGGAAACGAGACGGCCCCATGGAACTGAAAATTGCCAGGTTATTACCTGCCTCGGCATCAAATTCATAAGTATTGGTGTAATCGGAAATGGTCACCGTGGTATCGGTGGCATTATTGGCCCAGTAATGCATATTAAAATCATAGGCAATATGGATACCTGGGATTGGATATACATCGGCAACAACGTTGGTGGCAACAGGAGGCTGTCCCCATTGCGCGCGGGCATTCATCAAAATAAAACCGCCTGCACCACCATCAGCAACGTATTGTGCTTTTTCAACACGAGCATTTTCGCCACGATCACAAAGAACGATTTGATCCGCAGTAAAAGTACCCGCCGGGAACGGTGCTGCACAAAGTCCGGCATCAAAACCATCACTTGGATCAGGATCTGGGTAGTTAGACGCGAGTACTACTGGACCTGTGATAGCACCTGTGTAACTTTTACCTTCAGTAACTCTTGGCTTTTTCCATGACTGAATACCTTCGGTTGAAAAACCACCGATGGTTTTATTACCTGTGTCCATAACACGATCATGGGTTGACGCACCAACCGTGGTTACCCAAGGCGAAGCATGGCCGACACTGTAAAAATTAGGGCCTGAGTTACCAGCCGCAACCGCTACAGAAATACCTGCTTCACGCGCTGACAATAAGGCCAATTCAATAGGGTCATCCCATGAAAAGCGTTCACCGCCACCGACAGACATATTAATAACATCTACACCGTCTTTAATGGCATCTTCATAAGCAGATAAAATTGCAGACGTAGGACAACCTGAATACGCGTCACCAGAGTTACCTGGCATACACACCTGATAAGAGATAATGTGAGCACGAGGGGCAACACCACTTACCTCAGTAAAATTAAACGGCACATCGATACCATCACTAACGGCTTCGCCTGCTGAGACTTTCAATGGCACATCTGTCATCGTATTACCTGCAGTAGTGCCTGCAACGTGAGAGCCATGACCATTATAATCTTCACCGTTTTCTGGTTTGCGATCACGCCAGCTACCAGAAGCAGGATAATTGTTAGCTTCGGTAACTTCTGGATATGAGTAAACACCAATTAGCTTGTCATTACAAAGCTCTGGGTAATCTGTAGCACAGTCACCATAAAACGCGCCCGCATCATCACCGCGAACGGCGCTATAATCATCATCGGAGGCAAAAGCTTCATGGTCTGTATTAACACCAGTATCGATAATACCAACGACCATACCCTCACCTTTTACGCCAACACCATCGGGTGTGACGCTACCTGACCATGCTTGATCGGCACCAATAAACTGTGGACCGCGGTCGGTATTCAGCTCTAATAAGCGGTTGGGAGTGATTTTAGAAACGCCCGCCATGCGTGACATGGCTATCGCATCGCCTTTGCTCATGCTAACAACCATGGCATTGGTGGCTAACGTGAATTGCTTTTCAACATCAAGCTTAATGCCTTGCTGTTGTGCCTGAGCGGCAAAGTCATTTTGCTTGGCGATTAGAAAGTCACTATATTGCTCAACCTTAGCAGTTTTAACATTGAGTTTGACGTCGGCCAACAAACTACCACGGTTAGCGCTGCGAGTTGCCTCATAGCCTGCAATGTGACCATCGTAAACAGAAACCGCTTGTTCAGTCAGTTGCACAATGTACGAATCGAACTCCCCTGAATCTAGCTCAGGGTCGTAAATATCCTTTGCCGAGCGTTTCTTATAGATGCGATTTGGTTCACCAAGTTGGTTGTGCCCCAATAGTTGTTGCGCATCGGCAAGAGCTTGATCTCTTTCTTCATTAAAACGATGAACATCATCAGCGGTAAATGAAGGAATATGGAAAGTATGATTTCGAACGGAGGCATCACTTTGCGTACCAGATACTTCAGAGGCTATTACCCCTGTCGCACCCACGTACAAAGATGTCGCAAGGGCAAGCGTGGTGCGCTTAAACCGTCTGTGAGATTGCTTTGAATTCATATAACTACCTAGAATTTCGTTATTATTTTTATAAGCAACAAGAATCAATAATTGCATTCTTGTTGTAATCGAATGGTTGGATAAGGCAGCAAACGTTAGATTGTAGGCTACGATTCAGTAAGGGAGTGTAGACTCTGAATTTTTCGTATGTCCATAAACTAAAAGCTTACCGCCTTAAATTTCAAACAGTCAAATTGCCAGACAAAAGTCTCAACAATGTAGCCTGATATTTATTCTCTTTATCCAACGGCAAAGTTGATACTAGGCCGTTAAAGTCCCTATGTTAATTGGGGATAAGCAAAATTGATGTTAAATTGAGGTAAGCTAGAGGTTAGCTAGATGTTGACCTGGCAAATCAGACAATAATGATTACTTATTGCACACCACCTATGTAAAAGCGTATCTTTTCAATAAAGTATTAACATAAAAAAAGGCCGACATTTGTCGACCTTCTGATGCATATTGGCAATAACGATTATTTATTGCCCAATACACGCACGTGTACGGTCACCTCTTCACGATCATAGTAGAGGTGTTTAGCATACATTTCGTACCAGATATCATGCTCAGACATAGTATCTTTGATTTGCTGCAAGTTTTTCATAACTTGCTGATAACGCGCTTTACCCGGTTGCAGTTTTAGATTAAACATAGCTTCTTTGCAATCACCATCAACAATCCAGCTAGCCATCAATCGGGCAACACGAGTCGAGTTTTCGATCATATCGCAAACCAACCAGTAGTTGTTCTTCTTCGATGGACGAAACTTAAAACCGTCTTGCTGATAGTGTTTCACTTGTCCGGTATCCATTAAGCTATCGGCCATAGGCCCGTTATCAACGGCTTTGACCATCATACCGCGACGCACCAACTGATAGGTCCAGCCTCCGGGTGCCGACCCCAAATCTACCGCATTTAGGCCTGAGGTCAGACGCGTATCCCATTCCTCGCGCGGTATAAAATACAAGAAGGCTTCATCAAGTTTTAAGGTTGAACGGCTCGGCGCTTTTGAGGGAAACTTTAACCTTGGTATGCCCATAGGCAAATTAGAACTGTTGGCTACATAGGAATAACCTAGTTGCACGAGTTGTCCTGAGAAAAATAAGGCATGTAAATTGGTTGCTCCACGGCCTTGTTCACCCTGCTCTTTTTCAGCGAGAATGCCAGATTTGCGCAAATGCTGACGCAATGGCACAGACAACTTACGAGAAAATTTGCTTAATGCTTTGCCATCATTGGTATCTAAGGTTTCAACCCGTAAGTCTTCATAACGAAAGTCATCGCCAAGTTGCTCGGCAATCGCCTCAACACGGTTGTATTCAGGTAATTCTAATGGTTCGCCTAAGGCCGCGAACCATTGGCGAGCAAAAATCAGGCGGGTTAATGGTAGCTTTTGAATAAGCACGTCTACCTGACTTTGTTCATAAACATGAAATTCCACCAAACCTTCATTTTTCTTCAGTTTGATAAACCCGTAGATATCATTCCATCCGGCTTTTTCTTGTATTTCTGCCGCACACTCGTTTTCAAAACCGGGACGACAATATAAATAAATGACATTCATTAATGTTTTTTTCCTATAGAAATAGCCAAGCATAACCA
Source organism: Thalassotalea sp. Y01 (assembly GCF_012932945.1). Taxonomy (NCBI): domain Bacteria; kingdom Pseudomonadati; phylum Pseudomonadota; class Gammaproteobacteria; order Alteromonadales; family Colwelliaceae; genus Thalassotalea; species Thalassotalea sp. Y01. Next base: position 96,249 of record NZ_JABBXG010000005.1, on the reverse strand, counting down.
GCCTAAAACAAAAGCTATACCACCGACTGGAGTGACATTAGCCAAAAAGCCGATATGTAAGAAGCTTTTTGTAATGATAGAGCCACAAAACAAGATTATGCCAGTCACAAACCCATAACTGGCGACTTTTGCGGATATATGTTGATCAAATAAGCTGATTGACGACACTAACGCCAATATATGAACAAAACCAAAACTGACGGCAATGATCAGGTTTTTCAATGTTTGCGGCGGCAAATCATTGGCCCCATGAGATAACCACGCGCTGAATAATACCAGACTTGCACCGCTGACGCCGACAAATGCGGCTAAGCTGGCTCGGATCATGAGTGTTGCTCCAAAAATTGCACCATAGATGAAATCGCTTGTGCCAAATGTTGCTGATGACTATGACCTGAACGAACTCTTGGTTTCAAATCATGATCGCCATCGGCGAAAAATTGCAATTCAATTGTCTTGGGTAACTGATAACCGTCAATATCCTGCTTATTACCCAGCGCGTCTCTGTCACCCTGCAATATAAGTACTGGCTTAGTCGTCTGAAGTAATGGTTCCAACCTGGTTTTTTCAAGCTTTTTTGGCGGGTGAAACGGGTAACCTAAAGCGATAACCCCATGTACTTTTTCATCATTGCTGACTAATGCCGCTACTCTAGAGCCCATCGACTTACCTGCGACAAACAACGGTAAATCATCATTATATTTTGCCAATCGTTCAGCAAAACTTTGTTCGAGCGCAGGCATCCGGTTTGGCGGTCGGCGTTTGCCATCGAGCGCCCGTTGCTGCATATAAGGAAAATTGAAGCGATATACATTAATGCCTTTGGCGACGAGGCCATTGGTCACAATCTGCATAAACTCGCTGTCAAAACCAGCGCCAGCACCATGGGCGAAAATAATCGACGCTATGGCGTTGTCGGCTTTATCTAAATGCCATGTTAAATCGTCAACAACACTCATTGGACTAACCAGCCTCCGGGTTAAATTGTTCTTGCTCTGCGGCTTGTATCACCCATTCAATGAACTGTGCGATCCGCGGCGTATCTAAATGCTCATCACGGCAGACCACATAATATGCGTCTTTGTTTACTAAAACCTGTTCAAATGGCATCACTAACCTGCCGGCATCAAGTTCTGGTTTGGCTAAAGTATTATTTACCAAAGCGACGCCTTGACCGTGAATCGCCGCTTGCAGTACCAATGCCGAATGGCTAAAAATCGGGCCTTGTTCCACTTTTTTTGAACTCAGTCCGCAGGACTTGTACCAGCGCTTCCAGTCTTTTCTTGAGCTATCATGCAGTAAAGTATGATGCTGTAAATCATCTACATTGATGATCGGCTGTTCTGAGGTTAATAACATCGGCGAGCATACTGGAATCAAATACTCGGTAAATATTTTTTGTGCATGAACATTGGGCCAAGGGCCCCGGCCGTAGTAAAAAGCAATATCGACACTGTCGACTAAGGTATCGTCTTCGTCATCATCGGCTTTGATACGCACATCAATATCAGGATAGAGTTTATGAAACTCACTTAATTTTGGCACCAACCATAAAATCGCTAAGCTCGGCTGAATACTCACGGTGATCGCGCCCTTCTCGCCTTGCGCCAATAACTTTTGCGTCGCATCCTGCAACGCGATAAAAATATCTTTAATGTCGAGAAAATACGACTGCCCTTCTTCGGTTAGCAGCAAAGCTCTATTTTTGCGTTTGAACAGCTTTATACCCAAAAAGCTTTCCAACGCCTTGATTTGATGCGATACCGCAGCTTGAGTAACAAACAGCTCATTGGCAGCCTTGGTAAAGCTAAGGTGTCTTGCTGACGCTTCAAAAGACTTTAAGGCATTTAATGGGGGTAACCGAGTCGACATGTGTATGATGCATGGTTCCATTACAATTTCTAATGCGAATTATACGTGCGTTTGTGATCGACATCTACGCTTTGTTTACAAAATATGGTGGTTTCAGCCTGTTTGTAACCGGCTTTTGTGCACTATTACAAAGCATTACAAAGCGGATCAAACCGTTACTTGTTAATTTAATGTTGCACTGGTTTAATAGCCGCAGTTAAGAAACGAGGGTTATTCAAATGAGAAACATTAAAAAGACTTTAATTGCAATTGCAACGGTATTACCATTCTTCGCATTTAATGCTGCTGCTGAAGATTCAGCTGTTACTCAGCAAGAAGCACAGCAAATTCGTGTTGCTGCTATCAGCGTAGAACAATCTCTTGAGCAAATGCGTAGCGACATCAAAGCCGAAGAAGAAGCGGTTGAAGTGACTGCCATGACACAGCTAAACGTTGAATACATGGATATGGAAGTTGAAGAAGATCTTGAGAACAACGAAGAGTATCAAGAACTTGTTGCTGACTAATCATCACAACACCATAAGCATATAGAATTCACAAAAAAGGCGCCCTACGGCGCCTTTTTTAATGCGTAATTATCTATGCTTTTAAAGCCGTTACTTTAATGGTAATTCAACATCGCCAATCAGGCGTTCAATTTCTTCATTATTTTTCAGCAACATAGCTTTAGTAACAATGTCTCGATTTAAATGCGGTGCAAAACGCTCGATAAAATCAAACATATAGCTGCGCAAGAAGGTTCCACGTCTAAATCCAATCTTGGTTGTGCTAGGCTCAAATAAATGGCTGGCATCAAGAACCACTAAATCACTGTCTTGTACCGGGTCAATGGCCATTGTTGCCACCACACCAATACCAACACCAAGACGAACATAGGTTTTGATCACATCAGCATCGGTTGCAGTAAAGACGATTTTAGGGTCAAGCTGAGCACTTTGAAACGCTTTATCAAGCACGCTGCGACCGGTAAAGCCAAATACATAAGTAACCAATGGATACGCTGCGACATCTTGCATGGTGAGTTTGCTAACTTGCGCCAACGGGTGGTCTTTAGTAACAATGATACTGCGATTCCAGTGGTAACATGGCAACATGATCAAATCGTTATACAAATGCAAAGACTCAGTTGCAATGGCAAAATCGGCATCGCCTTTGGCGGCAGCATCACTGATTTGCGCAGGTGTACCTTGATACATGTGCAAAGATACTTTGTCGTATTTCTTAACAAAGCCCTTTATCACTTCCGGCAACGCATAACGAGCTTGGGTGTGCGTCGTGGCAATACGCAATCTGCCTTCATCAGGTTGGGTGTATTCACGAGAAACCGCTTTTATACCTTCAACTTTAGAAAGGATGTCCGAGGCGATACGAATAATCTCATGACCAGCCTGAGTAACATGTGTCAGGTGTTTACCTGAGCGACCAAAGATTTGCACCCCTAACTCATCTTCCAACATACGAACCTGTTTACTAATACCAGGTTGCGAGGTGTAAAGACTCTCTGCGGTTGCGGAAACATTAAGATTGTTATTTAAGACTTCGACGATGTATCTGAGTTGCTGCAGTTTCATATTGTAATAAACACTCCATTTCTTAGAATTAAAATATATAACAATCATCGATACGGATCTAGCCTTTTGTATACTTTTTGTTATAAGAATGTTTATTTATATAACTCTTACATCTAAATTTGCACACAGATCCAACAATATGCTGTGATTTCATCCGTAATCAGCCGCTATTCACCGCACACCATAGAATTCAGCACAGACTATCGCCCATAAAAAAACCGGCCATAAGGCCGGTTTTTGAGTTAATGATTACGTCTATTATTTCTTGCCTTTGCTGGTTTTACTCGCTTTTGACTTTTTCGTCTGCTCTTCAACCCACTTACCATCAACATATTTGGCGACCCAACCGGTGGCTTTACCATCGATTTCGGTCATAACGTATTGCTCTTTATTCTTTCTTGAATAACGAACAATATAATCGTTGCCATCACCATCTTGTTGCGGCGCATCAGCTAAGTAATAGAACTTAGGTGAAATCCTATCGCGAAAACGATGTAACTCAGCTACTTTTGGCGCTCTGGTTTCCCTTGATTTAGGGAATGTACTGGCGGCAAGGAAAATACCTGACGCCCCGTCGCGCAATTTAAAGAACGCATCTGACTTTTCACATTTTAACTCAGGTAAATCAACTGGATCTTCTTTTGGCGGCGCAGCTTCACCGTTCGCCAAAAGTTTACGGGTGTTTTTACATTCTGAGTTAGTACAGTCAAAGTACTTGCCAAATCGGCCGTTTTTAAGTTCCATATCGCTGCTACAGCGATCACACTCTAATACCGGACCATCATAGCCTTTGATCTTAAACTCGCCTTTCTCAAGCTTGTAACCATCACAAACCGGATTATTACCACAAACATGCAGCTTACGAGATTCGTCGATCAAATAGCTGTCCATCGCTGTGCCACATTTGTCACAACGCTTCATCGCCATAAGCGCTTCGGTTTCACGGTCTTCTGACAACACGCTCACCGCTTCTTCACCTGGCGTTAAGTTCATGGTTTTGGTACAACGTTCCTTAGGTGGTAAGTTGTAGCCAGTACAACCTAAAAAAACACCGGTAGATGCGGTACGTATACCCATTTCACGGCCACACTCAGGACATTCAATATTGGTTAAAACTGGCAAGTTTTGCTGCATGCCACCTTCATCCATGTCCTTGTCTGCTTGCTCAAGCTGACCGGTAAAGTCACTATAAAACAGGTTTAAAACATCTTTCCAATAGCTTTTGTCTTCGGCAATTTCATCAAGCTGACTTTCCATATTGGCGGTAAAGTCATAATTCATCAGGTGCTCAAAACTGCCCGATAGTGCATCGGTGACAATTTCACCCATTTTTTCGGCATAAAAACGTTTGCTTTCAAGGCGCACATAACCACGATCTTGAATGGTCGAAATAATCGCCGCATAGGTTGATGGACGACCAATGCTACGTTTTTCTAGCTCTTTAACCAATGACGCTTCACCAAATCTTGATGGCGGCTTAGTAAAGTGCTGTTCAGGATCTAAGTTGATCAAGGTCAGCTTATCACCAACTTGTAAGTCTGGTAGGTTTACGTCTTTATCGCTAGCACTCTTACCTGTTGAACGACTGTGTACTTTTGTCCAACCGTCAAAACGCAAGACTTTACCTTTGGCACGCAACTGATAGTCTGCTGCGGTTATCGTTAAGGTGGTTAAATCATAGCGAGCGGCGGTCATTTGACAGGCGACAAACTGACGCCATATTAAGTCGTACAATTTACGCGCATCAACTTCCATTTCGCCAAGCAATGCCGCTTCTTTAGTCACATTTGAAGGTCGAATCGCCTCATGCGCCTCTTGCGCATTAGCTTTAGCGCCATAGGTTTTAGCACTGTCTGGCAAATAGTTTGCGCCAAAATTGTCATTGATGTACTGGCGACAATTATCAACCGCTTCTTTTGATAAATTAGTTGAATCGGTACGCATATAGGTAATATGGCCTGCTTCGTATAAACGTTGTGCCAACATCATGGTTTTCTTCACCCCAAAACCAAGTCGGGTACTTGCCGCTTGTTGCAGGGTTGATGTGATATATGGTGCAGACGGCGTGCTCTTAGATGGCTTATCTTCGCGTTTAGTAACCGCATAACTTGCGTCTTGCAAAGTCGCTACCGCGTTCATCGCGTCTTTTTCATTATCGACTTTAAAGGTGTTACCGGCGTGTTTACTTACCGCCAGTTTTAACGCATCACCAGCTGCTGTCGTGGTATTGGCATCAATATCCCAATATTCTTGTGGAACAAACGCTTTAATGTCACGCTCACGCTCAACAACCAGTTTAACGGCGACAGACTGTACGCGTCCCGCAGACAAGCCACGAGCAACTTTCTTCCATAATAGTGGGCTTACCATAAAGCCAACAATACGGTCTAGGAAACGGCGCGCCTGCTGCGCATTTACGCCGTTCATATTTAATTCGCTTGGTTGTTCGAAGGCATCTTTAATGGCACTTTGCGTGATTTCATTAAACACCACACGACGAAATCGTTCGTCATCACCACCAATAACTTCTTTTAGATGCCAGGCAATCGCTTCTCCCTCGCGATCCAAATCCGTCGCGAGATAAATAGTGTCGGCTTTCTCTGCCAGCTTTTTAAGGTCATCAACTACCTTTTCTTTGCCAGGCAATACCGCGTAAGTAGCTTGCCAATCTTTTTCAGGGTTAATACCCATACGATTAAACAAAGCGACTTTTTCACGTTTCTTTTTATAGCGCTCCTTTTGCGCAGGCGTCATCTTGCGAACTTCCGCAGGAGATTTGGTTGCTGCTTTCTTGCCACCTGAAGTTGGAAGATCGCGAATATGACCAACGCTAGATTTCACCACGTAGTCTTTGCCCAAGTACTTGTTAATTGTTTTCGCTTTGGCTGGCGACTCCACAATTACCAGAGATTTAGCCATAAATTTGTACTTTCCTTTATGCCGGTTTCAATTGCCGGTACATCTAATATGCAAGATATAAAATTTAACAGTGAGTCGTAAATTACTCTGCTTATATATAGATACATATACAAGCGATTGTTATTAGGTATATATGTAAAATTTCCCAGTGACAAGCACTAATTTTTTTAAAAAGTGGAAATTTGATTATTAGATAGGTTCAAAATTACATTTTTCAAGGCGCCATAATAATCAAAACTTTACGGCATAATAAAGAAAAAAATGTGAAAAATATCAATTTGATGGCTATTCGCTTAAATAAAAAGCAGTTTGCCAATAATTCGACTTACTTATAAAAATTAATTATCAGATATAAAAAAAGCCTCCGAAGAGGCTTTTTATGTCAACTGTACTGATGTTACGGTGTAACTGCCGAAATCACAATTGGATAGGCTGTAAACACCGTAGTATTACCTGAAGGTGTTGTCACTTCCACTACCAGAGAACCATTTTTAGGCTCGTCTTCACCTTCAATAGTGACACTAAACGCACGACCACCGTTATGGTTATCGTTAGGCCAAACAAAGGTGTCAGGACCCACAATAGAGCCAGCAGTCGCAGTAAACTCAACAACAGTACCTTTTGGCATTGGTTGATTATGCAAATCAGCAATTACAACACTTGCCCAAGCTGAGTTTTCACCTTGAATGTTAACCACACCGTCGTTATCAACACCATTGACAGGATCGGCATCCGTATCACCGTCACCATTTTGTGTCCACAAGGCGTTACTACCAGACATCACTAATCTGATTTCACCACGGACAGTCAATGATGTTTGCTCTGCACAGCCTTCTGCTTCGCCAAGACCATCTGCACATAAACTACCGTTGTACATCGCATCAGCGGTTTCATAAGTGCCTGAATTGTCGAAATCAACATAGGTTTCATTCTCAGCACCAGCGACTGCACGGTCGAAAACACCGTCTTCGTTGTGATCAACAAATGCTTCAGGTAAATCATATGGATTACCAGCTACATCATTATTGTTTTGAAAAGCTTGCAACTCTGTTTGCGCATGACCGGCAAGAACCGTGCTGCCATCAAAGCGACCATTACCGTTCAAATCTACAAAAGATTCTTCGCCAATAGCATGCGCCAATATCGTCGCACGGCCACCGACACGGTTACCTAAGCTTAAATCAATTGGATTATTAACCGCAGGGGTTGCACCTTCAGGGCCTGTTGGACGAGGCTCTTGACTGGTCCAAACTACGGTACATGCACCTGCCATGATCACACATGACGGTTCAATAGAACCACCTTCAGTGGTAAAGGAAACCGCAGTGCCATCTGGCGCAGGGTTGTTAAATGCATCGGCAAGACGTGCGGTAATAACCACTTCGGTACCATCAACGTCCCAACCTTCTGGGTTCACCATTTCAGCAGACAAACTAAAACTGTCTTGATCAGGGATACCCGTTGAGATAACCAACAAGCTTGATTGCGATGAAATCGCAGGAACCAAGCCATTAATGGTTGCGGTCACACGCACTGACGTCGCAACCGTGCCTGAATTAACAACGGTTTGCACCACCCCTTCGCTATCTGTTGTGGCCTGAATTGGGTCAAGAGCAACACCACCAAGATCGGTATTTAAACCAAAATCAACCAATGTATTAGGCACAGGGTTGCCGTTAACATCTAACACACGGAACTTAACCGTAGAACTCTCAGTACCACCCACGCCTTTCAGAGAAATGTTTGCAGGAGAGGCACTTACGAACTCGATACTACCCGCATCGGCTGGCAATACATTAACAGTAACGCTTGCCGTTAGATTAACACCACCCGCGTTAGCTGAAACATTAATTGGATCATCGCCAACACAACCTTGTGCTAGATAGGTGCTGCTTGCACTACCGTTTGAGGTGGTGACTGGAGAGCTTAATGTTGCAGAACCAGCGATTGCACAGTTTGAACTGAACTCGACGTCGACAGGTAAGCTATAAACGTTACCCATATCATCATTGATATCGACTGTGACAACCGTTGTACCACCAGCGGAAACAGTGGCTAAAGAAAGCTCAGCAACCCCTTCATTAAACGGGTCACCACTACCCATCTGCAGGTCGGTAGCACCAATCACAATGAGTTTCTCACCCATTTCGCCACCTTTTAAGGTCGCTTTAACGGTGCCAGCACCTAAATTATTGCCAGCGTAGATATCTACGATAGCTTGGTTTTGATCATCGGTGATCGCCGTTGAAATAGGAATTTCCCCTAAGTCGGTACTAAAAGTAACGATAACTGGTTCGCTAACACCGGTTACACTGGCAATCAATTGACCTGGGGTTGTTGCATTGATCGACGAAATTTCGTTCATCGTGCCAGGTTCAACCATGATTACATCGACGGTTACCGCCGAAACTTGGTCGCCTTCGGTAGCAAATCCGACGCTGTCAACTTGCCCATTACTGGTGGTTGCTGTGACGGTACCTGCCCCTTTTACATCACCAGCAGATAGCATGATAGTCGCTATTCCGTTTTCATTGGTCAACGCTGTACCACTGGCGGGATTTAAAACACCAATGGTCGATGAAAACGTGACAACATCTCCAGCTAACGGAGTCCCAGCATCTAACACTGTTGCCGTTACTGTTGCAGGGTTATTCCTATCAATGGAGGTTCTATCAATATCGATACTTACGGTGACTGTATTAAAGTCCCCTCCACCAGTTGATGGTTCAGTATCTAATCCATCCCCGGCAGATTCAAAACCAATACTGGCGCTTTCACCACTATCGATACTAGCGGTAACACTACCTGCACCTTGCACGTCGCCAGCAAGCAAGCCGATCGTGGCTTTACCATTGCTGTCAGTTAATGCGGTTGCAGATTCAACGTCAAAAAGGGCAATATCAGAATCGAAACTGACTACCACGCCTTGCTGCGCTTCACCGTTAGATTTAACGGTTGCGGTAACAGTTGCTGGGGATGTTGCACTAAGACTTGTATTGTCGATTTCGACTTCAATGGTTGTCGTCGGTTGAGTCGGGTCGGTACCTTCCTCATCCTTACCAGTAAACGAATCACCATCACAAGCTGTAAGAAACACTAGCGCGAACAGGTAAAAAAGATGCTTAAGCGGCTTCATAAAAAGCTCTCTCCCTGAATTTATTGTTATTTTGTCAGAAAACATCTTAACCGATTAAATACAAAATAGTTACCTTTAAATACAAAATTTTTATTGTCGTTAACGAGGCTGTTAGGCAACATGATGTGCGTCATAAAAAGTCAGGCAATAGAATTAACAAAGACTTAACAATTGAAACGAAAATAACGTAGAATTGTCTGAATACATTAAAAATTCAACAAGAGTTGTTATATGAACAAAGAAAGCGCAAATAGTTTAACGGCCCGCATTGTAATTGGCATGATCGCCGGTATTGGTCTGGGTTTGTTGTTCAAGGCCATGCTGCCCAAAGATGGAGATCTCATTATTCCTCTTGGCCTTTTTGATTTTTACGTCCGAGGTTTTTTCGTTGATGGATTATTTGAAATTGGTGGGCAAATATTCGTCACCAGTTTAAAAATGTTGGTAGTACCATTGGTCTTTGTCTCATTAGTGTGCGGTACGTGCTCTCTTACGGATACCTCAAAAATAGGAAGCATTGGCGGTCGAGCGATTGGTTTATATTTGATCACCACTGCAATAGCCATCACCATCGCTATTTTTGCTGGCTTGCTGGTCGCACCGGGTGAAGGGGTCAACATGACTTCAGAAGTCACCTTCGCCGCCGCAGAGGCACCGACCTTAGCACAAGTGATTATTGGTATGTTCCCATCAAACCCTTTTGATGCCTTCGCCAAAGGTAATATGCTGCAAGTTATCGTGTTTGCTTTGTTGTTTGGTATTGCGGTTGCTTTAGCCGGTGACGCTGGTGAGCGCATTTCAAAGCAATTTGAAGACTTAAATGAAGTTATCATGCGTCTTGTTGTTATTTTGATGAACCTTGCACCTTACGGTGTGTTCTGTTTGATGACCACCTTATTCGTTAAGCTCGATCCAAGTGCATTTGCTAATCTGGCGGCATATTTCTTTACCGTTTTGGGTGTATTAATTCTGCATGCCTTGCTAACCTACCCGACATTATTGAAAGTATTAACCGGCCTAAACCCGATAATCTTTATTAAGAAAATGCGTACCACAGCAATGTTCGCGTTCTCAACTGCAAGTTCTAACGCAACCATACCGTCCACATTAAATACCACGACGAAAAAGCTCGGTGTTGGTAATTCTATCGCCTCGTTTACGGTACCTATGGGTGCCACCATTAACATGGATGGTACGGCGATTATGCAAGGTGTGGCAACGGTCTTTATTGCTCAAGTATTTAACGTAGACCTTACTGTCACCGATTTCCTTATGGTGATTGTTACTGCAACCCTAGCGTCGATTGGTACCGCGGGTGTACCGGGTGTGGGTCTTATCATGTTAGCCATGGTATTAGCACAAGTTGGTTTACCAGTTGAAGGGATTGGTTTGATTATTGGTGTTGACCGCCTGCTTGATATGGTACGCACCGCTGTTAACGTGACGGGTGATTCTATGGTTACCGTTGTGGTTGGTAAAGCTGAAGGTCAGTTTAACCAAGATTTATATAACAGTGTCGATGATACCCGTGGTGATCGCATCGATTTTCATCACTTAAAAGACAAATATTAGACTAGCGCTATGTCGAAGCACTACGAAAAACAAAAAAGGCTGGTTAATACCTAAGCCGATTACCTAACGTGGATCTAATTGAAAGCGTCAAACTACTAGTTTAGTTTGACGCTTTTTTACATTAGCTGTTTACAATTGCTACTGAATCATTAGGATGAACATAAGCGAGCGGAAAACTTCCGCTTTGAGCGAGGAAGAGACCTTCGGTTAGATACTCTTTGACAGTTCGATAAGAATAACTAAGTTAGAATATGCAAAAACATTATTTATTGGTTTTAGCCTTTATTTTCGGGTGTTCACCTTCTTGGGAGGAGGCTCCTTACGAAGTTTACTGGGTTGATGGTGCTAAAAAATTAGGGTATCGAGTCAGTGATGGTGCTTATATTTCTCGCATCGATGAGCCTGTAAATATAGAGACTAACCAAGACTTTATTTCTGTGTATGCCTGCCCTAAGAACGTTTGCAATTATTTTTATATTGATAAAGTCAATGATCACAAATTTGCAGATCACGATGAATTTGTTTTCGGCCCATACACAAAGAGGCAGTTTTCAAAGGTGGCAGAGAGCATGGGATTGCCAAAATTAGCCAAAGATTAAGGGCTGAAACGAGCGATAAGCGGAAGTTATGGGAATTACAAATCTATTGAACCCTAGAAAAGATAAATACTTATAACAAGCTATATTTGTTCAATTCGTGTTGAAAATTTTTCTTTTAGTTTACTTGCTTTTTCTTGTGCTTGTTTATGTCCTTGCTCAGCCGCTCTGGTGTACCATTTAAACGCAAGATTGTCGTCTTGTTTTACTCCGACTCCATTTTTATAAAAGTTTGCGAGATTGTATTGGCAGTACGCTTCTCCATGTTCCGCCCCAATGGTGTACCATTTAAACGCTAAACTGTAATCTACTTCTCCCCCTCGGCCTCTGTGGTAAAAATACGCGAGACTAAATTGAGCCTTTGTATGCCCTTGGTTGGCGGCTTTTGTGTACCACTTGACTGCTTTTTCATGATCTCCCCAGGGGCTATCATGTAGAAGCCCAATCTGGTATTGGGCAATAGCATTTCCTTGTTCGCCAGCCTTTACAAAATACCGATAAGCTTCAGCCTGATTTTTACTTTCCTGAGCTTTTAAAGCCATGTCTAAATAGTTTATTTTATCGGACGCTGCTAACGATAAAAGGGATGTCACGGTTATTATTAGTCTTCGTTTCATATCTGCTTTTTAGTCTTTCTTGATTATTATATTAACAATAAGGATGCGGAGCTTAGATTGCAACTGTTTAGTTAGTGCTTATTTTTTACACAGAAAATTAGCAAAATAATTCCAGCTATTAACTTCCGCTTATGGCACAAAACGGCCCCTCAAAGCCACCTCGAAACGAAGGGAGATCCCATCCAAAGGCATGATGGGATGACGGTGAATTCTTTCTATATATGAA
>NZ_JABBXG010000005.1:0-83690 GCF_012932945.1 Thalassotalea sp. Y01 | reverse complement strand
CCTCAAAGCCACCTCGAAACGAAGGGAGATCCCATCCAAAGGCATGATGGGATGACGGTGAATTCTTTCTATATATGAACGACTCCAAATGGCACCAAACAGCCATCCATGCATCTCTAGAAAAATATCTTTCTCAGAATAAAAAGCCCAATAGCTTACAACTATTGGGCTTTCGTCTTGTTTTAACCTCAGTAGATCCACATAAGGTAACCGGCTTGGTTAATACCAGCCTTTTTTATGGTTCTATTTTTTTACTCTTAGTCTTTCGCTCTTAGCCTTTAGAGATTATATACAAACACTCTTTTAGATGACTAAGCGGTAAATTACGGCGCGCAAACTTTTGCCCAACCAGATCTCGCTCTGCCTTTTTGCTTACCTTAAAGCCATCAAACAACTGTCGAACATCGGATTCTGGCACCGAGAACGGTGGACCGTCCATTTCGCTTTGGTCAAACTCTAACGTTAACAAAAAAACGCGAGTCTTATCTTTAATAAAGCTGCGCAAGTGGTAAGCATAATCCGCACGCATAGCCTCAGGAAAAGCAATTAAGGCTGCTCGGTCATATACCCAGTCAAATTGCTGAAACAAGTTGGCATCAAGGGCAAAGAAATCACCCTGATATATTTCCACGTTATTGGCTTTGTAGACATTAAAGCCAAGCGCTGGAGTGATTTGCGCATCGAGTTGGTTTTCTCGAAAGAAATCTTTGCAAGCGATAGCACTCAATTCACTGCCTATCACTTTAAAACGGTCGGCAAAGAACAATAAATCCGTGGATTTACCGCAAAGAGGCACAAATATGCGGCTGTCACCCGCGCTAAGCAAAGACGGAAAGTACTGCACTAATAAGGGTTGCAGTTCGTCTTGGTGAAAGCCTATTTGTTCCTTATTCCAGCAGTTTTGCCAAAATTCCTGCTTCATAGAACTTAACTCGGAAAGATGCGGTTATTCTGCCAAAGCTTACCGACAACGCGCTCAACCGACATAGAAGCGGCTTTTGATAGTTTTTCCGCGATACCTTTTTTGGTTTCAAATTTAATTTGAATGATTTTCTTATCTTTTGCCGCGCTTTGCAGATAATCATCGCTGGTTTGAATGTCATCAACCAAGCCTAACTCTTTTGCTCGCAAACCAAACCAATGTTCGCCAGTTGCAACTTGAGCCATATCTAATGATGGACGATGCTCACTAACAAACTGTTTAAACAGCTGATGGGTATCTTCCAATTCTTCTAAGAATTTTTCACGACCCTTTTCGGTATTTTCACCAAACATTGTCAGGGTGCGCTTGTACTCACCAGCGGTAAGTTGTTCAAAGTCGACGTCGTTCTTCTTCAATACTTTATGAAAATTTGGGATCTGTGCAAGCACGCCTATTGAACCAAGGATGGCAAATGGTGCAGAAATGATCTTATCGGCAACACACGCCATCATATAACCGCCACTGGCAGCAACCTTATCGACAGCAATGGTTAACGGTATTTGCTGTTGACGAATACGATCAAGTTGTGAAGATGCCAAGCCGTAACCATGGACCATGCCGCCACCACTTTCTACACGCACTAAGACTTCATCGCTTTGTTTGGCTACACTCAATACGGCGCTAATTTCTTCACGTAAACTATCAACTTCTCGAGCGTCAATGCTGCCTTTAAAGTCAATAACAAACAAACGGACAGTAGATTCTTGTTCGCCTTCTTTTTGTTTTTTCTGCTGTTCTTTATGTTGCTTCTTAAGCTCTTTTTCTCGTTGTTTAAGCTCGTCTTTGCTCAATAAGCTTTCTAACATGTGATGCTCAATATCTTCATAGCGTTCCGATAAATCCGATATTTCAAGCTCACCTTTCTTATGCTTTTGTTTTTGCGCTGCGCCTGCAATAGCGGCGATAATGGCGATAACAGCAATAACAAAAGTTACGACTTTGGCGAAAAACAAGCCGTATTCATATAAAAATTCCAAGCCTCTCTCCTACTTGATGCTTTAGTTAATCAGTTTGATTGTACACCATTGATTTTCTGCGAAAAACCACTAAGCAAAAGAAAAGGAGGCCTAAGCCTCCTTTTTATTCAATATGTTGTAAATAATTATTGCAATACGACGCTTTCGTCGGTTACCACTATCGCCGTTCCTTTGGTAAGGAAGTAAGCGGCTATTTGCTGTTGAATTTCAAATGTCGCTGCTGCACTTGCGGTTGGGTCAAGCAATGAACCGTGATCACCGGCAACAAACTTCACCGCACCTGAAATTGGTGTTTCTGATAAGGTCGTTTGCGATACTTGAGGCACACCTAACAAACCGATAAGTGGCGTTGAACCCGACAACGGTGATGTAGCAACCTCTAGAGGAATAACCGTATCGGCAGGAACATCCATGCCATTACCAACCATCTCAACTAAGTGCAATGGTGTACCATTTGCACGAAGCGGGCCGGCGTAGTTAATCATATCCGCTGAATCAACAATAGCTTGCGCTGCAAACGTCCACTGAGCAAATGCACCGGCAACTTCAGGGGTTACCATACCGTTTTGCTCGAATGCGTTCCAAAACGCAACCATAGCATCAGGTGACGCACTTGCACCACCAACTGAGGCTGCAGCTTCTGCAAACTCAGGCGATAAGCTGATAGCTAGGTTGTACTTAATCAAAGGACCAAATGTTGGTGACGCCATACCAAAATTAGGTACACCGCCTGCCGCTGACGCTAATGATGCAGCTTTTACATTGAACAAACCATCAACCATAGGATCCATTGGTGTGTTAGTCATTGCTAAGAAGTTTACGCCCGTTAGTGCACCTAATGAGTGACCAACATAAAATACTTCACTGCTATCGATGTTCGCACCTTGCAAGAAGTTAATACCCATACGAAGTGCCATGGCATCTGCCGCACTTTGTCTGAAGTTATCACGACCACTTACTAAGTTGGCGATATTGATGTAGTAGAATGGATTCGCAGCCGCTTCAACTTCAGCAACACCGTCATCATCCAGATCGTAACCACGAGAGTTATGCAATGGGTGATCGATAGCAATGGTTGCAAAACCATTGGCAGAAAGAATCCCCGTTAACGCCATCATGTCTTCTTTACGAGAAGTAATACCGTGTTGCAACATAACCACAGGCCAGCCACTTTCTGGCTCAGCGATTTGACCTGGCATACCTAACGCCGCACGAACAATGTTGGCAACAACTGGGTCAGGTACAGTCATTTGAACATCAAGGGTTTCCATTGACTGTACCGCTGGAATAGGGTTGTACTTGGTTAAGTTACGCTCAGTATCAATACCTAAATCTCGTAGACCAAAACTCATACATGCCGCATCAGTTGGACTTTGTGGCTCTACCGGTAGGTCAGTAGCAAACGCCAACATAGCGCCTGAATCACACAATGCGCTCCATGATGTGGTTTCTGATAAATCACCAGTCATTGGTGTTTTCAAGTAATAAGGTACGGTTACCTGGCCACCGAAAACCTTTGCACTTTTATAAAGTGGTACTAATTCCGGATCAGCTGGATCAAGACGACCGGCAGCAATTAACGCATCGGCAGCAGTAAAGCCTGCATCAGCAACCATAACCGCAGGGGTTGGGAACATTGCTGTTTGTGGGTTTAACGACGCTGCAAGTAATTGCTTGGTGACACCTAAGCTGTCGGTAACTGACTGCGTTGTCATCGCCGCAGTGTAGGTAATGCTGTCACGCGGTACACCTTGTTGCGCGGTAAGCGTTTCAAAACTGTTTAATATCGCTTGTAAACCACTTAACGATGGATCAGCAATTGGTGCAACACTAGGGTCCTGACCGACTAAATCATAGGTTTCAGAACCTAGAACTGGGTTGCCTTCTGAATCTAGCAGCTTGTCGGTCAACGCCATAATGTAGGTTGTTTTTGGTTTTAGTGGTTTTAATGGTACTACCACTAAACTGCTGCCATCAGCCTGTACGACATAATCTTCGCCAAGCACAAGTTTGGCACCACCTTTACAAGCGATACCAACTGGAATTTGCGAACATTCAGCGTCGTTTAAGTCACCACCCATTACCGCTTCGAAAATGGTAATGGCATTGGTGTTAAACACGGCAACGCTGTCAAGACTAATACCGTCGGCCATATCAACATCAAGTACGAATGGTTGATGCGTTGACCAACCATCAAGGGTATTGGCGGCAACTAATGGATCTGAGAAATCGTTTGCATCAGGTACAGGAAAGTTTAACGTGCCGTCCGTTGTTCCTTGGAATAATAAGTCGTTTGGAACTGACAGAACACCGTTGGCTGGATCAAAGACAACGCGACTTGCTACTGGCGTACCCGTTTGGCCGTTACCGACCTGTTGCTCATTATCTTTTTCAACATCGCTGATGGTTTCATCATCACAAGCAGTTAAGCCAAGAGCACTTGCAATCGCAAGGCCTATCATCAGTTTTTTCATTTTTTCTCCCCAAAGGAACAACTATTACCGCCAAATGTTATTGTTTTTATAGCGATTTGTTAGAAACTTGTTAACTAGTAAGACCAGTTCTTTATATAGATAGTTAAATTACCGCAACAAGGATCATTTTGCTACTTTTTTTTACACATTATAACAACTGATAATCAGCTTATTGTAAAATTAGTGTCGAATCCCTTAGCAACAGCAGGTAGAATACGCACAAGCACAAAATGGAAGCATACATTAATGACTGAATTCATTGTGACAGATAACTGTCTGGAAAATAAAACAATATTAGTAACCGGTGCCGGTGATGGCATTGGCAAAACCGCCGCTATGACCTACGCAAAATATGGTGCAACGGTGATTTTATTAGGAAAAACCGTTGAAAAACTGGAAGCGGTTTACGATGACATTGTTGCCGCCGGTCTACCAGAGCCCGCTATCGTGCCTTTGGATATGAAAGGTGCTACAGCGCAACATTATAAAGATATGGTCAATACCATTGTCGATCAGTTTAAACACCTTGATGGCGCATTATTAAATGCCTCAATATTGGGTGAATTGACGCCATTTACCCAAATTAATAGCCAAATTTGGGACGATGTAATGCAAGTAAACGTCACAGCGCAAATGTACCTAGCGCAAGCCTTAGTGCCGGCTCTTATAAAGGCACCTAATGCGTCGTTATTGTTTACAACTTCTGGCGTTGGTAATAAAGGTCGAGCGTTCTGGGGACCTTACAGTGTATCCAAATTTGCTACTGAAGGTATGATGCAGGTTATTGCTGATGAATACGAAGGCTCTGGCTTACGTATCAATGCTATTAACCCTGGCGCAACAGATACCAGAATGCGTCAAACCGCATTTCCAGCCGAAGATAAATCAAAAATCGCCAGCGCCGACGACATCATGCCGGCCTATGTGTATTTGATGAGCGATGTTGCACAAGCGGTTAATGGTCAGCGTATTAATGCGCAAGACTAGGGACTATTATAATGTTGAGGGTGTTTGCTGAATAAGTAAACACCCTTTTTATTTGCCACTGTTTAAACCACTGTTTTAGAAGCTATTGTTACGATTTCCCATTGATATAGCATACACATTATCTAAATGTCTTTTAATTCAAATTCGCTGTATTTCAAACACCCTGTCATTTGTTAGCGAACTCTAAATATTCATCCCCAAAAAGGTTACACCCCACACGCAACAGATAAAAAGTATTACATTTCAACACCCAAACTTTCACTTTGTACAACTTTTACACAACCCGTAGCAACTTTAGTTTTGTATGTCTAACCTTGTTCTGGCTTAACGAATAATAAAATGGACAACATTATGAAAAAGCTACTGATTACAACACTAATGGTTTTATCACTGAGCGCTTGCGAATCCGGCGATACCACATCCGATGACGTAGATTTGGAAAACAGTGACATTGAATTAAAAGTAACTATGGAGCTGCACCAACAGCAAGGTGCAAATGGCCAGCTCGAATACGCTATGGTGATGAAGGTTCAACCTATTGAAGATAATGGCTTGCAAAGCTTTTTTATCAAGATCAGCGACAGTGACTTATTTTTTATGGATATTAATGGTCGCTCATTTGATTTAACCAGCCACTTTGACCAAACCAGTAGCCTAACCGGGCTCAGTCAATACAAACTCGAAATTGCGCCATTTAGCGAGGCAATCGAAGAGATTGAATTTGAACTGTATATTGATAATCGCGCGTTTCGTGCAAAGTATTACCTTGATCAAGCGTTACGCATCTCTAGCAATAGTGCAGGTTATGCCGGCTTTGATCCACGATATGATGTACTGGATATATCCTGGGTCGGTGCTAACTTACCGTTACAGGTTGATATTGAGCAAAGCATAGCAACGCAACTGACACCAAGTGACGATGTGTTAAGCAATTTATGTGCATTAGACAAACGAACCGTAAATACCCAGCCTCATCAAACTATTAGTGTGACGGCGAGAGCTAGCTACTTACCTTGCGCACAAAACCCGCAAGACATCCTTTATATGGGTTCACAGTTTTTTGTAGAGCAAGAAACAGAAAAACTTCGCCCGTCATATTCATCATTTGCCAGCAGCAAGTTTAAATTAACGCAAAGTTATCTGTTGCAACACAGTTGGCAAAGGCAATAAATCTTAGAGCGCTAACACATATGACAGTTATTGATATACACCCATGGTAATGCGTGGGTTTCCGCCATAATCATAATAGGTATGAATTTTTTGAAATCCATGTTCTTTAAGCAACGCTTGTACCCCTTGGTGTTGCTCAAATCCGTGTTCAAGATACAAGGCGCCGCCGCTATTTAGGTAATCGCGCGCGGTATTGATAATGTGTTGGATATCACGAAAGCCATTATCTTTTGCTACCAGAGCAGACAACGGCTCAAAACGCACATCGCCTTGGCTTAAATGAGGGTCGTGCTCGTCTATATAAGGAGGGTTAGAGACGATAACATCAAACCTTTTTTCAACAGCAATCTGACTAAACCAATCACTTTGATAAATAGCGACATGTTGCAGTGATAAGCGTTCACGGTTTTGTTTGGCAAGATTTACCACATCGTGATGGTAATCTACCGCATCAACTCGCCAATGTGGCTTTTCATGTGCCAACGCCAAGGCGATGGCACCAGTACCTGTGCCTAAGTCAAGCACAGCTCCCTGTTGTTGCGGGTGATTATTTAACACCGCTTCGACTAAAGTTTCAGTATCGGCTCTTGGAATTAAGGTACAATCTGCGACCTTAAACGACAAAGACCAAAACTCTTGCGTACCGAGAATATAAGCGATGGGTTCGCCCTGTTTACGTCGTACAACATAATCCAGAAAGGTTTGATATTGTTGTTCACTGAGTACATTTTCGGGCCAGGTCAATAAGTAACTTTTTGGTTTACCGAGTACCTCACACAGTAACATTTCACTATCGACTTTAGCGTCATGCTTATCAGCAGTTAACGTAATATCTTTGGATGATAAAAAGCAGTCTTTGGCAAATGCCAAACACTGCTTTATGCTCATGTGTTGCGAGGGGTTCACGGCAATACCAGTCTGTTAGTCTGAGCTTAATTTTGCTCAGCAAGAGCGGCGAGAAGATCAGCTTGGTTTTCTTGCATGATTGGTTCAAGTACCAATTGCAAGTTACCTTCCATCACTTCACCTAATCTATATAGAGTTAAGTTGATGCGATGATCTGTCATTCGGCTTTGTGGGTAGTTATAGGTACGTATACGTTCTGAACGATCACCACTGGCAACCAATGAACGACGCGATGACTCTTCTTCCGAACGTCGTTTGTCATCTTCAGCCTGCTGTAAGCGCGCGGCAAGTACTGACATCGCTTGCGCACGGTTTTTATGCTGTGAACGTTGATCCTGACACTCGACCACAATACCGGTAGGCATATGGGTAATACGTATCGCCGAGTCCGTTTTGTTAACATGCTGACCACCAGCACCGGAGGCTCTAAAAGTATCGACTTTCAAATCAGCTTTGTTAATTTCAATTGCTTGTGATTCTGGGATTTCCGGCATCACCACTACAGTACAGGCAGAAGTATGAACACGACCTTGAGATTCGGTTTCTGGTACACGTTGTACACGGTGTCCACCACTTTCGTATTTCATTTGACCGTATACGCCGTCACCATTAAATTTAACAATGATTTCTTTGTAACCGCCATGCTCGCCTTCGTTCATGTTTATGACTTCGCTGCTCCAACCTTGCTTTTCAGCGTAGCGGCTATACATGCGATATAAGTCACCGGCGAAGATTGCCGCTTCATCACCACCGGCACCAGCACGAATTTCAACAAAACAATTGTTATCATCGTTTGGATCTTTGGGTAGTAACAGAATCTGTAAATCGTGGGTTAAGGTCTCAATCGACTCTTTAGCCTCTTTAAACTCTTCCTGTGCCATTTCGCGCATGTCAGGGTCATCGTCTTTTAACATTTCTTGAGCCATGGCAAAATTGTCTTCCGCCTGCTTATAATCGTTAAAAACTTTTGTGACTTCTTCAAGCTGAGAAAACTCTTGCGACAAGGCTCGAAACTTATCTTGATCGCCAATCACATCTGGATCTGATAATAAGTGTTGAACTTCTTCAAAGCGCTCAACCAGAATTTCCAGTTTTTGGTATACCGATTCTTTCATGTAGTTATTTTCACCAAAAGATTAAAATATTGTGAGATGTCTGCGTGGTTTAAATCTAGTTATCTTTCGAGTCTAAATCAAAAACGTCATGTAAATAGATAAGCTTGTCTAGCTCACCACCTTGTGCAGCCTGTTGAATTGCACGCGTTGGTGCGTGCATTAAGTTATTGGTTAATTTAGTCGCCAACTCCGCCATTACCGCCTGCGGGTCTTTGTTATTCGCTAATTGTTGCTTAGCTTTTAATAACAGTTCATTACGACGACCTAAGCACTGGTTACGATAAGCAACGACTGAATTTTGCGTATTTAAGCCGCGCAACCACGCCATAAAGTCATCAGTACCGCTACCGACAATTTTTTCGGCATCAATTGCAGCTTTACGACGGTTTTCCATATTTTGTGCAACAATGCCCTGTAAATCATCAACGGTATATAGGAAAACATCCTCTAGCTCCCCTACTTGCTCCTCTATGTCTCGAGGCACCGCAATATCGACCATAAATATAGGTCTATGACGACGTTTTTCTAGGGCTTGTTCAATCATACCTTTACCGAGTATCGGCAAGGTCGAACCTGTTGAAGATATAACAATATCCGCATCACAGATGTGCTCTGGAATTTGCGCTAAGGTAATAACTTCAGCGCCAATTTCACGTGCCATATTTTCAGCGCGAGCAACGGTGCGGTTGGCAACGGTAATTTTACTGACTTGATTGTCATACAAGTGTTTGGCAACCAATTCAATGGTTTCACCCGCACCAATCAGCAATACTTTTGATTTTTTCAGGTTAGCAAATATGTGCTTGGCTAGGTTTACAGCGGCAAACGCCACAGAAACCGCACTTGAGCCTATCTCGGTTTCAGTACGCACTTCTTTTGCGACACCGAATGTTCGTTGAAATAAGCGCTCCATCACTACTTGCATAGAACCTGCAGCTTTAGCCTGTGAATACGCTTGCTTCATCTGGCCGAGTATTTGTGGTTCACCTAAAATAAGAGAATCTAAACCACAAGCTACACGCATCATATGATTAACGGCTTGACTGTCATGGTGCCAATACAAAGAAGGCGCAATCAGATTTGATGATACTTTGTGGTATTGTTGTAACCAATCAATGATTTGCTGTTGCACAACATCCAACGGTCGGTCTTGCACAAAATACAATTCCGTACGATTACAGGTCGACAGGATAGCGGCTTCTTTGCACTCTAAATCGTCTACCATCTGCTGCAAAGCATGAGTCAGATTGTCTGGGGTAAAGGCCACTTTTTCGCGCACCGATACCGGCGCGGTTTTATGGTTTATTCCGACAGCAAATATGGACATATAATAACAACGAACCTGTATTGTTTTGCCTTTCTCAACATAAACGTTGAAAATTGCGACACTTGTATCAACAAACTAGTGAAAAAAATCTAATTAGCTGTTAATTTTACGAGATTCGGGCAAAGATGAAAAGACACCAGCCCAGATAACAATAACTTTTTTGAGGTTTTTAGCTGATTTATGACAGTTTCCCTGCTCCAGCGCACACATCAAAATAATAAAACAAGCAAGGCGACGCTGCCGTTTGCGTCATTACTACGG
Organism: Thalassotalea sp. Y01; assembly: GCF_012932945.1. Lineage (NCBI taxonomy): Bacteria > Pseudomonadati > Pseudomonadota > Gammaproteobacteria > Alteromonadales > Colwelliaceae > Thalassotalea > Thalassotalea sp. Y01. The sequence goes on along the minus strand of NZ_JABBXG010000005.1, from coordinate 73,491 downwards.
CTATTTTCCCTGTTTATGGTAATTGCTATTAGTGGTTGCCAAACCTTATATAGTGATAGCGAGCTTTATCAAAACCAAAAGTTGCGAGAACAAAGTCTTAGTGACGTTAATGACTGGCTTATTCGCGGAAAAATCGCATTTATTGCACCGGATGAAAAACAAAGTGCTAATTTATATTGGCGCCGAATTGGTGAAAATCAGCAACTGAGATTGACCACCTTTTTAGGGGTTAACGTATTAAGTATAGAATCTAAAGACGGTATGCACACCATCACGGTTGATGGCAACACCTACCAAGATCAAGATCTTGATTACTTAATACAAAGTGTCTCTGGTATCGCCTTGCCCGTCGCAGCTCTTAGTCAATGGTTAAAAGGTTTGCCATACAGTGACTCTGACCAATTCCAATACAGCGATAGCACACAATTACCAAGCCAACTCAGTGCCGAAGTTAATGGCAAGCAATATCAGCTCGAGTATCAGAGCTATACCTTAGTCAATAACTTGCGTCTCACCAACAAGCTCAGCATTGATTATAAAGACATGCGCATCAAATTAGCCATTAGTGAATGGGAGTTGCTTTGATGTCTGATAATTTTATCCGCTTTAGCAGCGTCGCTAAAATTAATCGGTTTTTGCATATTACCGGCCGTCGTCAAGATGGCTATCATGAATTGCAATCGGTATTCCAATTCCTCAATTTTGGTGATTTTCTCGAGTATAAAGTTACCCAAACTGGAAACATAAATTTACTAACACCGATTGCTGGCGTCGATAATGACAGTAATTTAATTGTCAAAGCGGCTAACGCACTAAAGCCATTCGCCAGCGTCGACCTTGGTGTTGACATCAAACTAGAGAAAAACCTGCCGATGGGTGGCGGTTTGGGCGGTGGCTCGTCAAATGCGGCAACCACGTTACTGGCATTAAATGCCTTGTGGAAACTTGACCTTGACCAGCAAACCCTTATAAATATTGGTGTTAAACTCGGTGCTGATGTCCCAGTATTTATTAAAGGAGTGACTGCTTTTGCCGAAGGTATCGGTGAAAAGCTGCAACCATTTCACTGCGATCAACCTTGGTTTTTAGTCACCATACCAGGGGTTGAAATATCAACTGCAAGCGTGTTTACGCATAAAGATTTGCCACGCTCGACTGCAAAACATACTATAGAAGAGATTGATATCGATCAGTGTGTTAATGATTGCGAAGCACTGGTAAGAAAACTGTATCCTGAGGTTGAAAAGTTGATGGCTTGGTTGCTAGAATACGCGCCGTCAAGACTAACAGGTACTGGTGCTTGTATTTTCTCGACTTTTTCTGATAAAAAGTCAGCGGAACAATTACAAGCGAAATTACCAAAAGGAGTTAAATCCTTTGTTGCTCAAGGTCTGACACAAACACCCACACTGCATGAGTTACAGCAGTTGTAGGGAATTACCGACCATAAAGTTGGTACAGATGCTAACATTAAAGCTAGTTAGCAACGCAGCCTTGGTTTTGAAGACCGATAGACTGCAATAGCGGCTTCAAGGTTAAGTGTATTATGTTTAATGATGTCAAAGTTTCTGAGGAACTGACAGTGCCTGACATGAAAATTTTTGCGGGTAACGCCACCCCTGAACTGGCTAAAAAGATCGCCGATCGTTTATACATCAGCATTGGTGATGCGAAAGTAGGCAGCTTCAGCGATGGTGAAATCAGCGTTGAAATTACTGAGAACGTTCGTGGTTCTGACGTTTTTATTATCCAATCTACTTGTGCTCCAACGAACAATAACCTTATGGAATTGATTGTAATGGTCGATGCGTTACGTCGTGCATCTGCCGGCCGTATTACCGCTGTTATTCCTTACTTCGGTTATGCTCGTCAAGACCGTCGTGTACGTAGTGCGCGTGTGCCAATTACGGCGAAAGTGGTTGCTGACTTCTTATCGAGTGTAGGTGTTGACCGTGTACTTACAGTTGATTTGCACGCAGAACAAATTCAAGGTTTCTTCGACGTACCAGTAGATAATGTATTCGGCTCGCCAATATTGCTTGAAGACATGTTAGGTAAAGAATTAGATAACCCAGTGATTGTCTCTCCAGACATTGGTGGTGTTGTACGTGCACGTGCCGTTGCCAAACTGTTAGACGATACTGACTTAGCCATCATCGACAAACGTCGTCCAAAAGCGAATGTATCGCAAGTTATGCATATAATTGGTGATGTTGAAGGTCGTGACTGTATTATCGTTGATGACATGATTGACACTGGCGGTACGCTATGTAAAGCGGCTGAAGCACTAAAAGAACATGGTGCTCGTCGTGTATTTGCTTATGCAACTCACCCAGTATTCAGTGGCAATGCCGCAGAAAACATTCGCAACTCTGTTATTGATGAAATGGTGGTTACCGATTCAATTCCTTTATCAGATGAATTCAAGTCAATAGACAAGGTTCGCCAGCTGTCATTATCAGGCATGTTGTCAGAAGCCATTCGTCGCGTTAGCAACGAAGAGTCTATCTCGGCAATGTTCGAAGCGTAATAAGCTACAAATAATGACAAAAAAGTGCGCCTTATGGCGCACTTTTTGTTTGTTAATGGTGTGAAAAGTGTTATCATGCCGCGCCTTTTTATGGTAAGTGCCCGTTTTACTTGTACTTACCATAGCAGTTGAATCCATTTATATGTTGAAGGGGTTTAGCTACGGATTGTTTTTTGGTCGCGAAAAGCAATAAATTTTAATTTTTTATTTAAGAGATAATATCATGGATATTTTAAATCTAGATGCTGAAGTACGTACAGACTTGGGGAAAGGTGCGAGCCGCCGCCTACGTCATGCGAACAAAGTTCCAGCTATCGTTTACGGTACAGGTGCTGATGCAGTATCTATCACTCTAGCTCACAACAAAGTTTACCGTGCGCAAGAAGAAGAAGCTTTTTACTCACAAGTTCTTACTTTAAATGTTGACGGTAAGTCAGTTGATGTAGTGCTAAAAGACATGCAACGTCACCCGTTCAAGCAGCAAATCATGCACTTGGACTTCTTGCGTGTTGACGCTAAGAAAGAACTTCACCAGCACGTTCCACTTCACTTCATCAACGAAGAAGAAGTAACTAAAGGTGGCGTTACTCTAGCTCACACTGCAAACGACATTGAAGTTGCTTGTTTGCCAGCAGATCTACCAGAGTTCATCGAAGTTGATTGTGCAGGCATGGAAGTTGGTCAAACTCTTCACTTGTCAGACATCACTCTTCCTAAAGGTGTGACTTCTGTAGAACTAGCTAAAGGCGAAGATCACGACCAAGCGGTTGTATCTGCGAACGCTCCTAAAGCCGCAAGCTCAGACAGCGAAGAAGCTGACGAAGCTGCTGCTGAAGGTGGTGAAGAAGCAGCTGAAGAATAATCGCGAGGGCAACCTTGACGACTAATATTCAGTTGGTTGTGGGCCTGGGTAATCCAGGCCCCGAATACTCTAGAACCCGCCATAATGCAGGTGTCTGGTTTGTTGAAGAACTTGCTAGACAATATAATATCTCCCTGTCTCCCGACAAAAAATATCATGGCATGTACGGCAAAGGCCTAATAGGCGATAACGTCGTTCACTTATTGATCCCGACAACATTTATGAATCGAAGTGGTAAGGCAGTCGCGCCTTTAGCCAACTTTTTCCGCATTCCTGTTGACAACATTTTGGTCGCTCATGACGAACTGGATCTTGATCCTGGCGTGGTGAAAATCAAACAAGGTGGTGGTCATGGTGGTCATAACGGTTTAAGAGACATCATCGCTTGCATGGCGAATCAAAAAGATTTCTATCGTCTTAGGGTTGGCATTGGTCACCCTGGGCACAAAGATAGAGTCAGTGGTTATGTGTTGGGCAAAGCCCCACAAAACGAGCAGGCTCTATTCGATCAATGTATAGATGAAGCAGCACGCTGCTTTGCAATCTGGGAAAAAGACGGCTTGAAGAAAGCGCAAAACCGTCTACATTCCTTTAAAGCGCAATAACAGTACAGGATTATCAACCATGGGTTTTAAGTGTGGTATTGTTGGTTTACCTAATGTCGGTAAATCTACCCTTTTCAATGCATTAACCAAAGCGGGTATCGAGGCGGCAAACTTTCCGTTCTGTACCATCGAACCAAATACCGGTGTTGTACCTGTACCAGATCCACGTCTGGACAAAATTGCCAGTATTGTTAGCCCAGAACGTGTTATTGCCACGACCATGGAATTTGTTGATATCGCCGGTCTTGTTGCTGGTGCGTCAAAAGGTGAAGGCCTAGGTAACAAGTTTTTAGGTAACATTCGTGAAACAGATGCAATTGGTCATGTTGTTCGTTGTTTTGAAAACGAAAACATCGTGCACGTATCAGGTAAAGTTAATCCTAAAGAAGATATTGACGTTATAAATACTGAGTTAGCATTAGCCGATATGGAAGCGGCAGAGCGAGCATTAACGCGCCAAGCTAAAAAAGCCAAAGGCGGCGATAAAGACGCTAAATTTGAATTACCTATTCTCGAAAAAATACTTGCTCACGTTGAAGAAGGCCACATGATCCGTTCGTTAGAATTAACGAAAGAAGAGATCGCTGCGGTTAAATACTTAAACTTCTTAACCATCAAGCCAACCATGTACATTGCTAACGTTAATGACGATGGCTTTGAAGACAACCCTTACCTTGATCAAGTCCGTGAAATCGCCGAATCAGAAGGCGCTGTTGTGGTACCTGTGTGTGCTGAAATTGAAGGCGAGCTGTCTGAAATGGACGAAGATGACCGTGAGATGTTTATGGAAGAGATGGGCTTAGAAGAGCCAGGTCTTAACCGTGTGATCAATTCAGGCTATGGTTTATTAAACCTGCAAACGTATTTTACCGCTGGCGTAAAAGAAGTGCGTGCATGGACGTTTAAGCACAACTCGACCGCACCACAAGCGGCTGGTGTGATTCACACTGACTTTGAACGTGGTTTTATCCGTGCCGAAGTAGTTGGCTATAACGATTTTATTGACTGCAATGGTGAATCAGGCGCTAAAGAAGCCGGTAAATGGCGTTTAGAAGGTAAAGACTACCTTGTTAAAGATGGCGACGTTATTCACTTCCGCTTCAACGTTTAAAACGCGTCTCACACTCGTTTAACAGCATGTAAGCAATGCAAAAGTCACTGCTTTACAAACAGCAAAAAGCCCGTTTAAAACGGGCTTTTTTTATGCCATTAATATAGCTAAAACGTGACGTGTAAACCTTATCTGTTAACTACTTTTTCTTACCAGACGATTTTTTCGACTTAGCTTTTTTCTCATCATGGGTTTGTTCATCTTCTTCAACTTCGGTATACGGGTGACCATAGAATGAAGCAATTAACACATCTTTTAATTCACTGATCAACGGATAACGAGGGTTCGCCGAGGTACACTGATCATCAAATGCTTCAACCGACAACTCATCTATTCGGCCTATAAAGTCCGACTCTGAGACACCAGCGAGTTGAATCGATTTAGGGATATCAAGACACTCTTTCATCTCTTCCATCCAAGCCAATAAACGCTCGATTTTATCTGCGGTTTTATCGCCATCTTTGCTCAAGCCTAAATGGTCGGCAACTTCAGCATAGCGACGACGCGCTTGCGGTCGAGAATACTGTGAAAACGCCGCTTGCTTAGTGGGGTTATCCGTGGCGTTATAGCGCACCACATTGGATATCAATAAGGCGTTCGCCAAGCCGTGTGCTAAATGAAATTCAGCGCCGACTTTGTGCGCCATTGAATGACACACACCCAAGAAGGCATTAGCAAATGCGATACCGGCAATCGTCGCAGCATTATGCACTTTTTCTCGTGCAGTCGGATCATTAGCGCCATTTTGATACGCTGACGGCAAGTAATCTTTCAATAACCGCAAGGCTTGTAGCGCCTGACCATCAGAATATTCATTGGCTAACACCGAGACATACGCTTCTAATGCGTGAGTAATGGCGTCATAGCCGCCAAATGCGGTGAGGGATTTTGGCATATTCATCACCAAATTTGCGTCTACAATCGCCATATTTGGAGTTAACTCGTAATCAGCCAGAGGGTATTTGGCGCCGGTTTCATCATCGGTAACGACCGCAAACGGCGTCACTTCTGATCCCGTGCCTGATGTTGTGGTAATACACACTAATTCGGCTTTCGCGCCCATTTTAGGGAACTTGTAAATACGTTTGCGAATATCCATAAAGCGCATCGCCAATTCTTCAAAGGCGGTGTCTGGATGTTCGTACATGACCCACATGATTTTTGCTGCATCCATTGGTGAACCACCACCAAGCGCAATGATCACATCAGGCTGGAAGCTGGTCATCGCTCGAGCGCCACGTTTGACAATGGATAATGTAGGATCGGCTTCTACATCAGAGAATATATGTGATTCAATGCCAAGATCTTTCAATATCGCCGTAATATCATCGGTGTAGCCGTTATTAAACAAGAATTTATCGGTAACAATAAATGCACGCTGTTTACCCGATAAATCCGATAGTGCAATAGGCAAGCTGCCTCGACGAAAATAAATGGATTTAGGTAACTTATGCCACAACATATTTTCAGCCCTTTTGGCGACAGTCTTTTTGTTGATAAGGTGTTTAGGCCCTACGTTTTCAGAAATAGAATTACCACCCCAAGAACCGCAACCTAAGGTTAAACTCGGCGCGATGTTAAAATTATAGAGATCGCCAATACCACCGTGTGAGGTAGGAATATTTACCAGAATACGCGCGGTTTTCATTTTATCGCCAAAATAATTAATGCGATCTTTATTTAAGTCTTGGTCAGTGTATATCGCCGATGTATGGCCAATACCGCCAAGCTCAACCATAACGCAGGCTTGGTCTACCGCATCTTTAAAACTTGATGCTTTGAATAAGCCCAAGGTTGGTGATAATTTTTCGTGGGCAAAAGGGTCATCGATACTAACCCGCTTACCTTCGCCAATTAAAATTTTAGTTTTTGCAGGTACCTTAATGCCCGCTAATTCGGCGATTTTTACCGCCGGTTGGCCAACAATAGCGGCGTTCAAGTTACCATCAATTAAAATGATTTCTCGAACTTTATCTGCTTCGGATCTACTTAGGACATAGCCGTCATGGCTAGCAAAACGCTCTTTCACCTGATCGTAAACATCATCCATAACGATCACCGCTTGCTCTGAGGCGCATACCACGCCATTATCAAAGGTTTTCGACATCAGCACAGAGGCAACCGCCCGCTTGATATCTGCGGTTTCATCAATGACTACTGGCACATTTCCTGCACCAACACCTATGGCGGGTTTACCCGATGAATACGCTGCTTTGACCATGCCTGGACCACCGGTTGCCAAAATCAGGTTTATATCATCATGGGTCATAAGTGCGTTCGATAACTCAACCGACGGCACATCAATCCAACCAATGATATCTTTTGGCGCACCTGCGGCAACCGCCGCATCAAGCACAATTTTTGCTGCATCATTGGTCGAAAATTTCGCTCTAGGGTGAGGTGAAAACACAATACCATTGCGGGTCTTAAGGGATATTAAGGCTTTAAAAATCGCTGTCGATGTCGGGTTAGTTGTAGGTACAATGCCGCAGATCAAACCGACCGGCTCTGCAATTTCTATGGTTCCAAACTCTTCATTTTCTTCGAGAATGCCACAGGTTTTCTCATCTTTATATTTATTGTAAATAAATTCAGAAGCAAAATGATTTTTGATCACCTTATCTTCAATAATGCCCATACCGGATTCTTCAACGGCTTTTTGCGCTAGCGGGATACGGGCATTATTGGCTGCCAAAGATGCGGCACGAAAGATTTCATCCACTTGCTCCTGACTGTAGTTGGCAAACGTCTTTTGCGCTTCCTTTACACGGGCAACCATGGCATTGAGTTCATCGATATTGCTAACTGGCATGAGGCCTCCATGGGTTAATATTATTTGTTGACTTAAACAAAAGTGCCCTTTAAATATAATGAAAATTCATAAAACTGCCTGTTCATTTACCATGAAAATAAAAAAAACGGCTAAATGCCGCTTTTTAAATCGATACTGCCAGACCAAAGTTGCGCTATAACGTCGCACTCTCGAGGTAAAACGTGCCTATAGCATCTCGCAAACCGCATGCCATGGATTTCGCTTCGATATCCAAGACTTTTGTTACATAGCCTGGTGCACCGATGCTTATCTCACCTGTTAATGGCGCGTTTTCACTGCTTTGTATAGACGCATTATAGGCGCAACTGCCATCATTTAGTTGTGGTGAAACAAAGGTTTCAATGAAGGTGCCATAGTCTTTGTTACGCAAACTGACCTCAGTCTCACAACTGAGAACTTTACCGCTGTGTAAATCAATAACTCGCAGTCGATAGACAGGGCTTATGACGGGGTTGCATACATACATGCCATTGTCAGGCATGGTCATATTGGTGATGGATAAACTGTATTCGTCATCAACAGCATCTTCATAACGATCCACGTAGACATAGGTTGGGTAACCGTAGGTCTCGTCGTACTCAATATCAATGGCATCGACGCTGCCAATTTCTTGTTCAAGAAAATCAAACAACTGATTAATTGATGCTAGCCAGGCACGTTGTTGGTCTGCGTCAACGAATTGCAGACTTTCGTTGTTGTAGCGAATCACCTCACTACCGCGTTGCTCGACACTAAACGAGGTATTGCCAAAACAAAAGCAGCTTAAATCAATATCGAATGCGTATTGATCGATTTGTTGACTCTCCCACTTTTGTCGATTGTTTTTTAATTTAGATAGGTCTTGTGATTGGTCATCACCGCCACAAGCCATAAGAGTCGTAGCTAAGATTGGTAGCATCCATTTTACCAGAGTCATTTTAATTCCTTTTAACTGTTGTTATTTTATTAGCCGCTAATAGCATGTTAAAAAAAACGGGTGATTAGCTGTGCTAATCACCCGTTTCTACAAATTAATCGAGTGATTAAAGTGGTTTAACGTTTTCCGCTTGAGGACCTTTTTGGCCTTGAGTTACTTCAAACTCAACCTGCTGACCATCAGTAAGAGTACGACGACCAGTACCTTGGATAGCGCGGAAGTGAACGAATACGTCTGGACCGCTTTCTTGAACGATAAAACCAAAACCTTTTTCGTCATTGAACCATTTTACTGAACCAGTTTTTACATCTGACATAATTTTTCCTAAATATTTAAAAGTTTGTGGGTAAGCATTGTTGCCTGTCCCTATTGTAGCTTTGTAGATGTTACAGTTTTATGTCGAGATGGTGGTACGCGTGTACTTACTTAAACGATACTTTCTGAGTTAAATCAATTATCTAGTTATAAACCAGATAAGCATTTTGCGGTTAACTCTGATCGCTTAAGGTATAAATTTCGAAATAAAGGCGAAGCATTTGCAAAACTCGAACTTTACTATACGTCATTGTGTTGCCAATTCAAGCAATTTATTGAAATTTCATGATCATTTCACAATCGATGATTGCTCGCAATATATTGATTTAACAGGGAAACAGAACAACTGTGCAAATTTCAACCAACAAAAAAGCGACCAAAAATCGCCTTTCTATAATCCAAAACAACTGAACGTTTTATGTTCAATCAAAACATGACACTAGTCTTCAACAACCACCTTATCTTTGCTTTTGGCTGGTAGCCTTGGTGTATATGTATCTTCAATCTGGGTACGCTTTAATTTCAATGTTGGCGTTAACAACTCATTTTCCGTGGTCCAGCCGTCTTTACATATGTATAAGTAATCTAGACGTTGATGAGATTCCAGTTCTTCATTTACCTCATTTAAGGTATCAATTAATGATTGCTTCACGCTGCCGTGATTAATATCAATACCTTCTGATAAAACCACCAACGCAAGCGGTTGTGGACGACCGTAGCCAATAACGCAGACTTGCTCAATTTGCACATTTTTGGCCAGCATACGCTCAATAGGAACTGGCACCACATATTTACCTTTTGCGGTCTTAAATTGCTCTTTTATCCGGCCTATAATTTGAAAAGCGCCATCCTCGGTCATCTTTCCTTTATCACCAGTGCGGAACCAACCATCAACGAAGGACTCTTGTGTTGCCTTGCTGTTTCGATAGTATTCTTTGGTCACGGCATCACCGCGAATCAACACTTCACCATCATCTGACAACGACATGTCAACGCATTGTGACGGACGACCTATGGTACCCAATAATTTGCGCTCAAAAGGCAGATTGCCACAAGAAAAACCCGATGTTTCTGTCATTCCCCAACCTTCACCAATAGGCATGCCAATTTTATAGAACCACTCCAGTACCGCGACCGATATAGGCGCCGAGCCGCTGGCAAATACGCGACATTGGTCTAATCCCAACTGGCTGCGAATTTTTTTCGCCACTATATTGCCAATAAACGGGATAGCCAACAGGAAATTAAGTTTTGTCGGTGGCAGCTTAGCCAATATTTGTGATTGGAATTTAGTCCATAAACGAGGCACAGAGACAAAAAACGTTGGTCGGCAATATTTTACGTTTTCGATAAATGTATCCAACGACTCAACAAAATAAACCGCAAAGCCTTTTTCTATTGCCGTCATCTCAATCACACAGCGTTCAGTGATATGTGCCAAAGGCAAATATGACACCACACGATCATCTTTGTTGGCATTAATAACGTTAATCGTTCCATGCCCCGCTGAGGCTAAGTTTTTGTAACTTATTACCGCACCTTTTGGTGCACCGGTTGTGCCCGATGTGTAAACTATCGACATGGTGTCTTCAATATCGGCTTGGTGCAATTCAGCGAGCGGCTGATGCTCTTGTAAAATTGCATCGACGTCAAAATCACAATCGACACCATTGTTGTAACACTCACCAAATGAAATGGTATGACACTCTTCTGCTTTCGCCGCTTTTACTGCTTTTGCATCATCTAAAGGACCAATAAACAAGGCTCGCATATCAGAATGCTCGGCCACATAGGTAATGGTGCTCGCACCTGCCGTCGCGTAGATTGGCACGCTGATCATGCCAGCCATCATAATCGCCAAATCAGCAATAAACCACTGAGCGCAGTTTTTCGACAAAATGCCGATGCGATCGCCCTTTTGGTACCCTTGAGCATGTAAAAAGGTGGCGATTATGCGAGCTTGTCGCTCAGTTTCGGCGAAGCTGAATTCACGATATTCGCCTTTGACGGGTTGATGCAAAAATATTTGCTGTGGACGCTCTTGAGCGTGGCCAAGAAAATGACTTAACGGCGTTTGATATTGCATATTAGGTTCGTTTATTGTGAGTTATGAATTTAGTATATGGAAAAATAACTCAATAACAAAGACTTAATTTGTTCTGTAAAAGACTATCGAAGGCCGCAATGCGACGCGTATATAGGCTTAAAAGAAAGACAGCCAGTCAAGTTCAACAAAAAGTTTTCGCCATTGCTCATCAAGTGGTGCTTCAATCGTCACTAACTGCTTACTGTATGGGTGCTCAAACGACAATACTTTGGCATGTAACATCAGGCGGTTAATGGCAAAATGCTCACGAAAAAATGGGTTTTGTTTGTTATCGCCATAGTTGATATCGCCAATTATGGGATGTCGAAGGTGAGCTAGGTGGCGACGAATTTGATGACGTCTACCGGTATGCGGGCTTAATTCAAGCAAAGAATATCGCACGCTGGGATACTTGCCTACAGCAATATCTAAGGTTGCGGTGGCTAATCGACGATAGTCTGTTTGTGCCTGCTTTTCCGCCGCCTCTGCATTGGCGTACTTATCGCCAATCTTATCCAGCTTCTCTTTTAACGGATAATCGATATGACCTCTTTGCGGCGCATGACCTCGACTTACGGCGAGGTATTGCTTATCCATTTTCTTGTCCATGAACGCCTGCCCCATTAAACGTGCGGTCTGTTGATCAAGTGCAAACAGCAACACACCAGAAGTCGGCCGGTCTAAGCGATGCAATGGATATACGTATTGCCCAACCAAATCACGTACCAATTGTAAGGCAAAGTATTTTTGGTCACGGTCCAGGTAGGAGCGATGCACGAATAAACCGCTCGGTTTATTGACGGCCACCAAGTGTTCATCTTGATAGAGGATATCGAGTTTTGGTGCGTCTTCGTCTACCGCTTGGTTTTGCTCATCAAGCTGTTGTTTATCAAATAGGTCGGTCATTCGCTTATCAAGTGGTTCTTTGCTGTTATTTATACAGGGCATTTATTATAATGCGCGGCATTGAAATTAAAAACGTAAACTTTGATTATCCTGTAGGGCTGTATGAGCGAACAATCATCCACCAAAAAAGACACCATTGATACCATTTCTGAACTATTGCAATTAAGTGGCTGCCAATATCGAATCTATGATTTGGGTCGCAAAGTCAGCAAAATGAGTAAGCAAGACTTTGAAAAAGTGGAACACGCAATGCAACCCTATCCGTTTCCAATCCAAGGTCATGCCATGTTTGCCTTAGTATTTTGGCAAAAAGCGCAAACCACGCCATACATTTGGTTTGTGAAATTACCGTTGGATGAACGTGGTTTATTAAATCAAGGTTCCCGCAATCATTATTTAGCCATCATTCTTGATGCCTTGGGTAAGGATCTAACGCAAGATCCGAGTGAAAAACAGGAAGAGTTGTTGCAAGCTAACCCATACAATTTTACCCCAAGCCAGTACAAGCTTGCCTCGCTCAATGCGGTGGTGAAACGGGACTTAAAACAGAGTGCCTCGCAATATTATGAACATTGTCAGTTGTACATGTCCGGCAAACTTGGTTTTGCAGAATGGCAAGGTGTTGCGATACAAGGTATATGTGATTTTGCCGCTCGTATTAATGACAATAACAACAGTCAATTACTTATAAATGCTTTAGAAAAATTGCCAAGCGAGGTGATAACACCGTTATGCTCGGCATTAGAAAACCAACAATTTGATATTCATTTATTGCAGGCCTTTATCGAACAAGCTAGTAACGAGCTAGATCGCAGTGAGGTCAATGTACAACGTCTTGCCGATTTGCTCAGAGCAGTAAGTGATCATAGCCAACACCCACAAGTAATCGCTCTAGCCCAACGTATTTTAGCTGCCAACGTCAGTAACGATTTGAATTTATTGTTAACTTTTACCGGCAAAGCGTGGGGGTTACTCGCGGATAACGAGCGTTTATTGCAGTATCTAGAAAACGTCAGTAGCCATCTCGAACAAGATGTGTTTTCATCTGTTTTTCAAGACCTTGTTGCAATCCCAACGATTCGCCCATATGTATTACAGTGTCTGCGATCACCACAACGTAGTGACAATTTGGCTAACTCAATCGGTGCCATTTTTGCCGCCGTTCAAAATAAGAAATAACCCATTTTAATGGCAACAAAAGAGTAACGTATCACATGGTATTGTCTGACATTTATTTACTTCTAGGCCTGTTCTTACTGGTTTGGTACATTTGGTTTAGTCGCGAAATCGCCGAAATAGCGCGCAATAAATGTCAACAATACTGCGAGCAACATGACTTGCAGTTTATGAGTATTGCTCGTACCAAAACCCGCATTCGTTTCTCAAAACGCCAAGGTTTGTACATTCACGCTGAATACTTATTTGAGTTCAGCGGTGATGGTGAAAGCGCTTATGCAGGTACGTTAACCATGCACAGTAAAAAAGTCGCCGCCTTTGACCTGCCACCATACAAAGTCTGATCAACCGCATTTATCCCTCTAATTAGCACAACTAGCGGTGGTTTATTTACAAGTAAACTGCTGTTAACTTGATGTTAATCAATATTTAGACGCATAATTATTGGCAAGCTAAAGTCTGTAAAACAGCGAGGGCTTGCTATGGGACAAAATGTACCTAACACCACTTTTCAACGCCAAGATTTTGAACAATTCAGGCTCGAGCTGTATCGTCAACTGGATCAATTAAAAGACATTCTGGCTACGCCAAACTTTGGCCAACAACGTCATAAACTTGGCGCAGAGCTTGAGCTGTACTTAATTGATGAAAACGCTCAGGCGAGTCCAAGTAATCAAGCGGTATTGCAAAAACTGTCTGATCCACAATGCCAATATGAATTGAATCAATATAATTTAGAGATCAATTTATCGGCATTCGATCTCGATAAAACCCCTCTGTTTCATCTAAAAGATGAGTTACAACAAAAGCTCGCCAATCTTGCCGATGTAAATAAACAGCTCGGCATCAGCGCCCTACCTATCGGTATATTGCCAACCTTAAATGACCGCGACTTGCGTGCTCAATGGATGACACCTTTGGGTCGCTATCATTGCTTATCTCGACAATTGATGAGCCAACGCGGTAGCGACTTTCACATTAAGATTAATGGTGATGAGCCATTAGATATGTGCTTAGCCGATATAAGTGCCGAAGGTGCCAATACCTCATTGCAAATTCATTTGATGACATCACCAGAGCGCTTTACCCGGGTGTTTAATGCGGCGCAATTAACCCTGCCGTTAGTTACTGCTATCAGTGCCAACTCGCCTACATTTCTAGGGCGACAATTGTGGGATGAAACCCGCATCGCCTTATTTAAGCAGTCCATTGATGTGCGACATAACAATGCCTTATTGCCAAACGAACCGGCACGAGTCAGTTATGGTTACGGTTGGCTGCGCAATAATGTTTGGGATCTATTTGCTGAAGCGGTCGCCTTATACCCGCCGATTATTCCTTTGCGCGACGCCTCTGAATCGATAAATGGTACGCCGCAGCATTTACCTAAATTAGCTGAGCTTGGTTTGCATATGGGCACGCTTTGGCCATGGCATAGACCGGTTTATGATCATCATAATAACGGTCATATGCGCATTGAATTTCGCGCCATCGCCTCCGGCCCTACGGTGGATGATATGCTCGCCAATGCCGCCTTAGCGATTGGTTTGGCCGAAGGTTTGGCCGATGATGTCGATGAGATCATTGCCCTAATGCCGTTTAAATACGCCGAACATAATTTCTATCGTGCCGCGCAATTTGGGCTTGATGCGAAAATACTATGGCCGTTACATCACAAGTATCAATTGCAAACCGTGCCGATTGAACAGGTTATCGAGTCGATGTTAACCACGGCACGTAATGGACTAAGCCGTATTGGTATTAGCGCCGATGAAAGCAATTATTTTATGTCCATTATCGAGCAACGTTTAGATAGCGGTTTAACCGGTGCTCGATGGCAACGACACACGTTGCAGCATTATCGACAAATAATGAGTAACGATGCGGCATTAAAGGCGATGGTATTGGCTTATCAACGTAACTATCAAAGTGGCAACAACTTGTGCCAATGGGAGCGACCATGGCAATAGATTTTAATGAGCTGTGCTATCTAAAAGATCCTGACATCGGCGCGCTAAAATCCGACTATGAACAGTTTTTATTAAGCCTTTATGCGCCAACGATAATTGATGTTTCAGGCAAAGACCAACAGCGCACTCGCGTTATCACAACGCTTATTCATGGCAATGAACCGTCTGGCCTTATCGCAACACATCGTTACCTAACCAATTTAAAAGCCAATGAACGACCAACAACCAATTTGCGATTTATTATCTGCAGTATTGAAGCAGCAAGCGCGACGCCAAATTTTAGCCATCGTTATTTAGCAGACGGCTTAGATCTAAACCGCTGTTTTGGCAATAGCACCGAGACTAGCGGTTATTATCATCGCGCCAACCTTATCGATAACGCTATACGACAAGTAACCCCTGAATTGGTGGTGGACTTACATAACACCTCAGGCTTTAGCCCAGCGTTTGCCGTATCCATTATGAAAAACGAAATGGCATTATCACTTACCGCGGTATTTTGTCACTCATTGGTTTTATCACAAATTCGTTTAGGCGCATTAATGGAGCAAGACTTTGGTTGTGAAGCCATCACCATTGAATGCGGTGGCGGTAAAGACAGTCAATCCCATGAAGTGGCCTATCTGGGTTTGTTAAAACTCGCCAATATCGACGATTTAAGTCAACAGCACCTACAAAATAATGTCACCACCTATTTAAACCCAATGCGCTTGCAGGTTAATGGTGATATCGAACTAAACTATGCGCAACACGATCTCGGCTTACCTGGAGTGACCTTGTGTGAGCACATTGAACAACACAATTTTGGGCAAATATTTCCTGAACAAATGTTAGGTTGGCTCGACAATAACGGTCTGGAAAATTTACGACTTCTGGATGCCAACGGTGTCAATGTGGTTGATAAGTATTTTCAATTACGCGGCAACCAACTATTACCCAAAACGTCTATTCACTTGTTCATGGCAACCAGAAATGAACGCATCGCACGCAATGATTGTTTGTTCTATTTGGTTACTCATGATAACCAATTAGCCTAAACTGGAAAGTTGTTAGAATTCGCAATAAGAACCGCTAGCAATAAATAGTAATAGACAGATAGGCTGACAGAAATGCTCAAGCAGGCGGCTTGGCCAACAACAAGCAAATCGCCAACATTAATGGCGTGACATTGGCAACTACCACATTTAAGCCTAAGGCTTTATCTAATGCCCGAGTATTGGCGCGCTCAATCACATAGCGGCGTAAATGACGCAGACATTCAACACCTGCCAGCAATGGTAACAAGGCAAGCAAGGTCATCCTTGGCAACCAAAGTTGGCGTGTCGCCCAGCAAATAAGGGCGGCAACGAAAACAATGAACAGCGCATAAATAATTACAGCCTTTTTAACACCAAAAGCAATGACCGCATGATGACGACCAAAGCGTTTATCAACACTGGCATCAGGTATTTGATTAACTAGTAATAAATTTGAGACCAGTAACGCGGTGACTATTGCTACAACCATACTCGCCGCATTGAGTTGTTGTGTTAAAGCCCAAAATGAGCCGCCCACCATCAGCAAACCAAAACCAATGCCCGGTGCCAGCAAGCATATTATCGGCAATTTATTAATGTATTTGGTATAGCTAATGATAATAATTAATCCGATTAGCCCAGGTATCAGTAATTGCCAGCCCAAGATGATGACGAAATACAACCCAATGGCGGCGCATAAGGTTAAATTAAACAGCGCTAATTTAAAAACAGCTGGTGCGGCGTCAGGACAGGCAGGTAAGGCACCACTGCCACCACTAAATGGCGTGCGCTCGGTATGTAAGTCGAGGCCGGATTGAAAATCTTGATATTCATTTAAGGTATTGACACTGATATGAGCTGCAAGAGCTGCAAGTAACACTAGGGCTAAATGCACATAGTGAATCTCGATTTGCTGCCAATAGCTAACAGCGTATGCCAGCAGCACACAAAACAAGGTGAGTGTTAAAAATGCAGGTCTGCAAGATTGCCATACGGCATAGATAATAGGTTGTCGCATGTGCAGTGAATGACCTTAATTAAAATATCTAATTTAAGATCTAATTTAAGATCTAAATTTACAAATCTAACTTTACAAACTTAAAAGTCACAGCTTAGCTATATTGGCGAAGCCCCCTAATCGATACTACTATGACTCAGTTTGCCAATAACGCTGCATCTCCAAAAATAAAAAGGATGCCGTCCAGGTAATCAATAATAGACCCGTTAATGATTCTACACCGGTATAAAATCGTATCGCCCCGTGAGGTTCGATATCACCAAAGCCGACGGTACTAAATGTGGTAAAAGAAAAGTATGTGCAGTCGAGCAAACTGCCATTAAAATTGCCTTTTAACGTACCAAAGGTCTCATCTTGCATCATAAAATAATAACCCAAGGCAAAAATCCATACTTGTACGCAATGGGCGAGCAGCGCACCAACCACGCCGACAACAATTTGATATTTATTGTTATAGTGCAAATAAGGCAATCGGCGAGATAATGACCTAAGCGCCTCATAATGCAATACGACGCAAGTAGCAACAACCACAGTCGTGACCAGTGACAGTACGATCATCAATTCTAACTCGTTGATTTAGGTACATATAGAATGGCTTTTTTATAGCGGTTTGGCAAGGGTTAAAACAAAACGAGTGCCCTTACCCAGCTCACTATACACTTTGATATCTATGCTCAACAATTTTAATAATCGCTTACTAATTGCTAGCCCTAAGCCGTTATGTTTGTGCTCATTATCAATGGCATTACTGGCCCGATAGCGAGGTTCAAAAATATAGGCGATTTCTTCCTTTTTAATGCCAGTACCGGTATCGATAACAGATACTTGCACATCATTGCCTAAATTTTCAACTTCAATGCTGATGGTGCCCCCAGCAAAGCTGTGCCGTAATGCGTTTTCAATCAAATTGGTGAGAATGCGATCCAACTTACCAATGTCGCTATGCACAGATAACTGACATTGTGGTGGCTCGATATGAATAGCAACGCTGTGTTTTTCCGCCTGCAAATGAAATTTAGCGGCAATGTCATGCAGTAACTCACCTATATTGAAGCTTTCCCAGTCCAGTGACACCTGACCGGTATCAAGATGAGCGAGTTCGAAAATTTGATCAATAAGCATATTAAGCTGCTTACTGTTGCGTAACACGATAGCCATGTATTCTTGGCGTTTGTCATCGGTTAATTGCTTATCTCGTATCGCCAAGGTCTCAATATAGCCTTGCATAGCCGTTAGCGGCGTGCGCAAATCATGGGATAAATGCGACAATAATTCGCGCCGTTGTTGATCATTGGCGGTGAGTTCTCGCAATTGATGATCAATTTTTTGCACCAATAACCTAAACTGACAGCCCAATTGTTGGATCTCGTTGTCGCTATCGCTTTGCCAATAACGTAGATCAATTTGCGAGCTGTCAAATGAGGCGGCAATGAGTTGGTCAATATCTCGATTCAAGCGACGTATTGGGCTGGTAACAAACCAAAACAACCCCAGCATCAACAACAGTAAAAACAGTAATGCGCTAATGCTTAGTACTAAATAGTCGGTAAATTTGCGCTGACTTCGGTCGGAATTGAAAATATTGTCATAGCGCTGCCCGGCGACAATGACATACAAATAGCCTTGCAGTGCAGCGCCATTAAATACCGGTGCCGCAGAAAAGATTTTTTTTCTTGATACGTGTCGAGGATCGTCACCAAGGATCGGTAAAGGTGCTTGATTTTTGGTGAGGTTAAGCAGTGGTTGTAAATCGATTGTTTGTCGTTTTATCAATGAATCATCGGCGGAGTGGATAACAATATTGCCGCCTTTGTCGACAAAATAGAATTCAAACGCTGGCCCTAAAACCATTTGTGTATGAAACAAGTTGGTTAACGCTTGTTTGTCGTAGATACCTTGTTGCAATAAAGGGTTGTCACGAGCAAGGTTAGCGGCAAGTGAGACATGTAAACGCTGTTGAGCTTCAAGCCGAAACTGTTGACCGGCACGCTCTGACCAAAGATAAAAAACACTGGCTATGGCAATAAATACCAAGCAAAGCGCTAGGCTCAATCTTTGATACAGTGATAATGTCATGCACTAACGCCTTGTCGATTAAATTTATAACCAACCCCCCAAACAGTCTGCACGATTTGTGGGTTGTTGATATCTTTCTCTAATTTATTACGCAAACGATTAATGTGAGAATTTACCGTATGCTCATAACCGGAGTGATGGTACCCCCAAACGGAGCTCAGTAACTGTGAACGTGAAAACACTTGATCAGGGTGCGATGCAAGATACAGCAACAAATCAAATTCTGTCGATGTTAGATCCAAGCGTTGCCCTGCTAAGGTCGTTTTATGAGTTAGCTGATTAATGTGTAAGTCGCCAAGTTGTAATTGCGACTCCACTGGCGCTTGCTGCTGACAAAATCCGGCAAGAAGATGCACACGACGCAACTGAGTGCGGACTCTCGCTTGTAATTCTCGTACACTAAACGGCTTAGTCATAAAGTCATCGGCGCCAAGTTCTAACCCTAACACGCGGTCCGTTTCGCTGCTTTTTGAGGTTAAAATCATAATCGCCTGCTCAGGCTTTTTGTCCCGCAATTGCCGACAAATATCAAGCCCAGACAGCTTCGGTAACATCACATCAAGGATCACCAACTGGTAATCGTTAGCCAAAGCCCTGTCCAAGCCCTCTTGCCCACAACGTTGATGTTCAACATCGATAGCAAGCTCGTGCAGTTGCATGGTCACCAGCTCTGCTAAATCATCGTCATCTTCTACTACCAGTACAGTATCTGTCATATGCGGCTCCTACCAAATGGCGAAGCCGCATAACAGCTGCTCGCTACTCAGTACGTGTGATGGTTACTCTCAACGTTGGGTTATCAAACCTGTGATCGAATGTTAATGCAGAAGCCATCAAGCCATCATCCATGGTGACAACTCCTGGGTGCATAGCAACGAAGTCGACGTCGTCACGAATCGCATTATAACCTTCTCCACCGCCAGCGGGTCCTGGAATGCTAGCGGCGGTTTCACTGTTTGCTTCTGTTCCTGCATCATATGAACCGCTAACTAAGGAAATACTTTCACCAACGTCAAGATCAGCGATCATTAAGCCGTTAACACCGGCAAAGGCATCATTGGTATTAACCAGCATGGTAGCCAATGAAATCTTTTGCGGTAACAAGGCACTGGTGGTGATAGTTATCTGTTGATTCATACCAGGCATTAGCATGCCTTCCCCGGCAGCACTGACGCTCACCACATCTAAATCCATGATCATGGCACCATCACCACTTTCGGCTAAGTTTTCCAATGCCATACTGGCACTCTCACCTACCGTCCATAATTGACCTTCATCGTGCAACACAACGGCCACTGGCGACATAGGTTGCGCGTAAGTTAAGTTAACCACATCTACTTGGTAACTGTAATTCGGGATGTTGGTTGATACAGCTGAGATGCTGTCATCACCGCTATCACCACCACAGGCGGTGAGTAACAATCCTGAACTGATCACCAGAGCCGCTAATTTGTCTATTTTAAAATTCATCACAACCTCCTATTACTTAACAACAACGGTTACTTTCGCAACTGGGTTAAGCCAGCGATGCACCGTGTAATCAAGATCACTTTTACCACCTTCAGTGTCACCATCACCCATATTGCCGCGATGAATATGCACATAGGTGTTTTCTTCACTCATGGTGACCCCTGTACCGCCAGTACCCGCAGCGCCACCAGGTGCGGCTGGAATACCCGGTGTACCAGGTGCACCACCACCGTTAACGATTTCATCGTTGGCTTCTGTACCCGCATCATAAGCGTTTAAAGTAAATGTATAGGTTCCTGGTTCACTTGGAATCATCCAACTGTCTAAACCGACAAAACCATCGTTACTTGGTAAAATCATCGCCGCTAATGACAAGTAATCATTACCTTCTGAGGTCGACATCATCGCCATCGCCGACATGCCTGGTGCTAATAAACCGGCAGCAGGGTTTTCAGCCACATCAGCGCCGATATTTGCGAGTACACTGGAAAGGCCAGAAATATCACCACCCTCTGCCATTGCTTGCAATTCAGCACTGGCCATGGTGCCTGTTTCAAAGACGTGTGCGTCACCACTATGAGCGGCAACGATAATTGGCGTGTAATAAATACCTTGCGTCGCATTGGTTATGGTCACTTCAATTTCAGCAGCTTGTGCCGTCATCGATAAAGTAGACATGGTCGCAATGGCAATTAGTTTATTTGGGCTTGTGAAATTCATTTTGCTTCCTCTTTGATTTACTAAGTTTTTTGTAATTTTCAAAATCAGTATGCAAAGCAAAGCTGTCAAATCGCTCACGAAATTATCACAAATTTATCACAAGAAACTGGCGAATTTTTGATGAAATTTTTTTCGAACTTGGCAGGTCTTGTGTTCCTTATCTGCCAGAATTTTTTGTTATTTATACTCAGCAAATTGCGCAAAAACACCTATCATCATTAAGGCATGCCTACGCTTAAGTAGATATCGTTTTTTGTAGCTATCGTTAGATATAAGGTAATCATTATGACGCAATCGTATCGAGCACTTTGGGTTGAGGAGCAAGCAGACGGCAGTTTTAGCCAACAAATAAAGCAACTCGACATGAGCAATCTTCCCGATGATGAGGTGCTCATCAAAGTGCATTATTCGTCACTAAACTACAAAGATGCAATGTCTGCGGCCGGTAACAAAGGGGTTACCCGACAATTCCCACACACCCCAGGTATCGATGCGGCTGGTACCATTGTTAACGATAAAACCAATCAATTTGCCAAAGACAGCAAGGTGCTGGTGTTTGGCTATGATCTTGGTATGAATACACCTGGCGGATTAGCACAATATATCTGTGTTCCGTCTAGCTGGGTTGTGCCTTGTCCTAACAATTTATCTTTATCTGATGCGATGATTTACGGTACCGGCGGCCTTACCGCAGCTTTATGCGTTGATAAATTATTGCTTATGGGCGCTAAGCCTGATGATGGTTCGGTTGCTGTAACTGGCGCAACGGGAGGCGTTGGCAGCGTTGCCATCGCGCTATTACATAAGCTCGGCTTTGACGTGGTCGCTTTTAGTGGCAAAACAGATAATAGCTACTTACAACAATTAGGAGCCAATGAAGTTGTTCATCGCGATCGACTCAATGATATAGGTGATAAGCCTATGGGCCGCGGCCTGTATGCCCACGGTATAGATACGTTAGGCGGCGACTATATGACAAACCTAATTAAGCAAATAAAACCCGGTGGCGGCGTTGCTGCCTGTGGTTTAGCAGCGTCCGCCACCTTTAGCTTAAACATGTTTCCGTTTATTACCCGTGGCGTATCCTTGTTAGGCGTCGACTCAGTAAATATTGCGCTTTCGAGAAAAGCGGATATGTGGCGCAAAATATCCGAGCAATATTACCTACCGGTTTTAGCGACACTATCCCAACAAATCACGTTGGATCAGGTGCCAGATATTTTACCTAAATTTTTTAAAGGTGAAATCACCGGGCGATACTTGGTGAACATTGGCGAGTGATCATTTTTAACAGCTAGTTTTGATCCATTAAATGACAAACCATTTGTCAAAATGGCAAGCATAACTGCTAATCATGGACTAAAATTTGTGGCATCGCTTGGCCATATAATAACAGTAATAGGGGTCGTAAGATTTCTATGGAGTTTTTATGTGGCTAAAAACCATACTGTTGATACTGTCAGGGATTTTCCTAGTATTATGCAGCTTTGCTTTAAGCAAAAATAGCTATGCGACCCCAGCACAGCTTGAACAACAGCAATCTACTCAGACGTCCGAATTACCAACAACGCAGACGACCAATTTGTGGCAGTTTGCTGCTCGCAACAAACAGCCCGACCATCTACAAATCGACGACTCCGAGCTAATCAACGAGCAAGACATAATAATCAACTTTAATATACAGGCGCTCACTGCCCTGCTCGTTGGTCAACAAATACGATTGCAAGTTAATCAACAGCGACACATCACTCTCACTGTAGACAGTAAAAAGCACAGTGAGAAACACGGCAAGCAAACATTATTTCTCAGCGCCAGTGATCACCATGAACATACACCAACCACCTTGTTTTTAAGCCATCACGATACCGCTAGCCAAGGTTGGTTAAGAACACCAACGCAAAGCCTGCGACTGTTGGCGCAAAATGGTGAGGGTAAATTGTTCGCCATCCATAGCATGCATAACGACGCGGACGATATTAGACCACACAAATACTTGCATAGTGATGATCTGCATGATCATGACAAAGCCCGTCAAATACAAAACAGAATTGCCGCGAACATGTCTTTAACAACGCCCCCACCAGAGTCGGAGATAGCCATACTTATGGTCTACACTGATGAGGTCGAAAACTACTTTTCCGGTCAGCAAGACTTACATTTTAGTCACCTTATCGAAGTTGCCAATCAAACATTTAGCAACAGCAAGGTAGATATCAAATTAACATTGGCCGCTAGCCATAAACTGAGTTATCAATTTGATGGCGATTTACAAACCGCATTGCGCGATGTGACCTACAACGATTTACAACAAAGAGAAAAACTCGAGCAAATCCGCTATGAAACGGCGGCGGATTTGGTGTTTTTTATCATTGGGCGCAGAACATCAAATGTTACCGGTTATGCGTGGGTAAATGGTGAGTATGGGGTGATCAGTGAAGATATTCGTTCCATGTATTCGGTAATGCATGTCAATGCCTCTGATTACGTGTTTGCCCATGAGATCGGCCATAATCTTGGCTTGCGACACTCCAGAATGCAATGGCCTTATGAAGGCTCCACCTTCGACTTTGCCTTGGGACATGGCGTTGACAAACGCTTTATCACGGTTATGGCGTATAACAGTGATTTCAAAACATCAAACCGCTTAGCTATATTCTCCAACCCCGAGTTATCTTGCTTAGGTTACCCTTGTGGTGTCGATCAATCTGATCAGCAACATGGTGCTGATGCCAGCTTTGCCCTTAATGTTATTCGAGATGATGTTGCCCAGTTTTATAATGAGCCGGTCAATCTGACCCGCAGCGAAACCTTGCTGACTAGTTTTCAGCATGCGCAACTTAAAGGCTGCATTCAAGCCAATATTGCCAGCCACTATTATATTGGCATGTTTAACAGTCTCAGTTGTGAGGCAAAACAAATTTCAAATCTAGATGATTTAAGTAACTTGTTTGCTCTGCGCACCTTAAATTTAAGCTACAACCAGATAAACGATATTGAGACGCTAGGCAAGCTTAAGCACTTAGTGTCATTAAACCTAAACAATAATCAAATAAGTGATGTCTCGCCGTTATTTAACCAACAAAAGCGATGGCTAAAATTATCATTACAAAATAATCCGGTCTATTGTTGGCAAGTGGACTATCTACAAAACTTTGAAGATGTTTATGCCATAGATTTACCCGTGGATTGCGACGATACCACCGAGTATGACGATTACGATATGGATGGCACAAGTAATCGAGACGAACTCAACAATAACACCAATCCAGCGTTAAATGCCCTCGGAGCAGGTGTTGCGCGCTTTGCAATTGCCAGTTACCAATTTAATGGTGGCGCTGGCGATGTCAGCGTTAAAGTTGAGCGTCGCGATGGCAATGTCGGTACCCTAGAGGTATCTGTTGCCGTCAATGATGGTGATAATAATGTGGTCAGTAATGAGGTTATTACATTGCAGCAACGAACATTAAGTTTTGCTCATGGACAGTTAGAGACAACACTGGATTTGCATATTGGTGAGCTGCAAAGCAGCAGTAAAACCTATCAATTAGTGTTAAATAGTAATGACAACTCCAGCAGCGCCAACGTGATCATCAGTAATGAGCAAGTTACCAGCGCCGAGCAAAGCTCATCTTCTAGTGGCGGAAGTGGCGGTTCTCTATATTGGTTAAGCGCTAGCTTGGGGTTATTAATGGTGATGGTAACAAGATGGCGAAAAGCATCTAGAAAGGCATGAACGCTTTATAGTATCGATTGCACAAGCTATTGCAAAAGCTATGTTAGAGCTGGTGTAAAATTGTTGCTAAAGCTGACGTTGTAGATGAGTTTGTAATTGTAGATAACAACCCATCAGGCTTTATACAAGCGATTAAATTGTTTAATTGAAAAACCATTGATAAATTGATCGCCTACTTTGACCACTGGTACACCACGAAAACCGAGTTGATTAAACTCTTTTTTGCCATTAGGCGTCGAAACATTACAAAGCCGATAATTGATGCCTAAATTGTCCAGATACTGCTTCGCCGTTTGACAATGCGGGCATTTATTCATGGTGTATAAGGTCACTCGTTTCACAATATTGTTACTCGTTCTCAGTATGTCTTCGCACAGCGTTCAAAACTAAACACCGACAATGACAATGAAAGTCCTCATTTAGACCAATAGTTAATGCCAGCCACTGCGCCATCTCGCGCTATCTTTTAGCTGACGCCAATCAATCTCATATTGGTTATTATTGATAACCGCCTGAATGAGGCACTCTATTACCTTAGCGTTTTCATCGTATGTGACTTTGGCAATAAAGAAATGGCGTTCCTTATTATTGACCTGCAGTTTTGTCCACTTGCTGTTTAGCAATTTTTTGGGAGAGATCATCGTATCACCTTATTTAGCAGATGATACGATACAAAGCTCAGTTTAGATGCATTGTGGCTGTTTAACTCTAAGTTAAAGCTCCATCTTAATGGCATCAATGATGGCTTCAGGTTTGGTCAAATACAGGTTGTGATTCAATAACACTAAATTATCATCCACAGCCAATAGTAACGCAGGAAATGCTTTGGTATTGATCACTTGTTGAATCTCATCAATTTCCGCTAACGCGTACTCGGCATCGCGCGTTAAGGTGTCTTTAAATACCTTACCTGGTGGTGACAATTTAAAGGTGTCACACAATGATTGAAAATCTTCTTTATCCAAAAACGGGTTATTGTCGACAAAGTGCTGCTGCTGTAGTGCACGTAAAATCGCAATTGCTTGGTGTGGCTGTTTATTTGCCGCCCAAGCCATAAAGTTAGCAGACATCAGCGAGTCTTTGCTGTCATCAGCGTATTGCAGATAATCCATACCAAAATCCGCTGCGCTCTGTTCAGCGACTTGTTGCGCCTGTTTTTTACCCGGACTGTCATTGCCATCAAAGTAAGCAATATGCCAAAGATGGATAGGCATATCAGCAAATGCCTTGTGAATTTGTTCAACCAGTGCCGATGATGCATAGCTCCATGGGCTATGGCTATCATATATAAAAAATAATTCTGCGTTCATTAATATTCAGCTATTGTCTAAAATTGTGGGGATTTTAAATAGTTTAGTCGAGAAATGCCAACAGGTATTGCAATATGCGATGACTATTTGCTGCAATCAAACTCGAACAACATCGCCAATAGCTATAATAACTAGGCAATAAGCTCAGCTCAAAATTAACGCCAGTCACAAATTGACAGCGGTAAAAATAAACAGAGACCAAACCTGCAAAGTTTCGCCTCTGTTGAGCTTTTTAATATGTTCGTTGGACATTAAGTTCGACACGAAACCCTAGATTAGGCTCTATACTAGGCTCGTAATTTTGTTTAGAACTAGGTGCCAAGTCATAATTCTAGGCGCGTGTGCTGCGTACTCTATTTAGTATTCAACGCCACAGGGATTTGCCATTTATTGGCATCGCTGCGCCCTTGCATTTTTTCTACGACAACCAAATCAATAATGCTTAACATGCGCTCTGCCATCAGCGCGAAACTGTCTTCACCATCTTTTGTCGGGGTATGGTCAGGAAAATTACGGCGGGTTCTATGTATCCAATAGGTATCTGATATATTGTCGCTTGCAAACGCCGATTTAACACCATCAATACCGTGCAAAAACCCCAATAAACCGCCCCATGTTGCCGTTGGGTTGTCAGAATCCCAGCCACTTAAACTGCCTATTTGAATGGTTCTTTTTATTTCGCCTTGACCATAAAACCAACTCACCAAGCTTGCCGCATAATTGATGCCCGCTTCAAATGGGTCTTTGTATTGATAACCATCAGCTTGCTCTATTTGATAGCGCTGATACACCGCATCTCGAGTTGCTTCCCAATTTTGTTTATCTGGATTATTGCGATAATGGGCCAATACAAAGTCAAACATTTTCGCCGGATAGTCATTATCCTTAAGATGTTTTCGTGCCTGAGTTGCTAACCAAATGCCTTGCTCAGCGATGGGTAAGCCTTTATCTACGCTGCTTGCCAGGGAATGCATTACCACATAAAAGTTGGCAATTTGCTCAGACTCATGATTGGCCGCGACGCGTATAGGTAAGTAGGCTATATCTTTGGCAACAGCGACATTAACCGGTGCCAACAAACCGAAAAATTCGGTGGTTAACTGGGCATCGATCATCATGTATTTGGCATTATTTTTAGGTTCACTGGTTTCTGGTGGCAACATGCCTTGTGCCATTAAAATACGGGCGCGCTCATTTGATTCCCATAAAAAGTTTTCTTTTACTGGCTCTGAATCAGCAAATTTTTTAAACAACGGCGCGTCATCTTCGGAATAGGTATGCTTGAGCCAACCTTGCTTGATTTGCTCAGCGGTTAACTTAGCTGTTTGTAACTGATGATGAAGGTGCAAATAGATGTATTCAATATCGGTATCATCATCTGCGCCCCACGGCACTCCTTCATGCTCTAAGTAAAAGTCGATAACATCGCTATGTGGAACACCTTCGCCCCACATCGCCGGTAAATCTTTGCTGCCCCAGTCTTGGTCGGTATAAAACGGCATGGTCTCTGGTGTACCGACTTTATCCATTTCAGTGATCAAACCGGTCCAATTGGCAATGCTTTGCCCTAACCAAAAACCTTGCAGTCGCTGCTGATAAGCTTGCTTATCGATTTCGACAAACGCAACCGGTTGGCTACCTTGCTCATCCTCTGTTTGCGCTGCAACAACTTGCGTATCGTCAGTCCCTCCTTGCAAAGACTTATCCTCTTTTGCATGCTCAGAGCAGCCAAGCAGAGCAAAACACATCAGCATAGTGTTTAAACCTTGTGTAGATTTATTCATCGTATTTGCTCCTAATTTGGCTGTACGCACTTGTTGATCACTTATTTGCACGATCATATTGAAATGCTTCGGTTAAGCGTATATCTACTAACGAGGCACCTAAATGCACCTTAAACTGGCCAGTCTCGGCCTTCCAGTCATTATCCTCGACACTCCAAAATGATAAATCACGTTGGCTCAACACCATGGAGACTTGTTTGCTTTCGCCGGGCTGTAAAAATACTTTAGCAAAACCTTTAAGCTCTTTAATTGGGCGCTCAACACTGGCTACAACATCCTGCAAATACAATTGCACCACTTCAGCCCCCGCACGCTTACCGGTGTTTTTAACATCGACGGAGACTTGATATAGGCCATCAGAATCATCATCGGAAGCATACTCGCCTTTGCTTATTTCGATGTTTTCAAAGATAAAATCAGTGTAGGACAAACCATGACCGAACACGAACTCTGGCTCAATAGCTTGTTGCTCAAACCAGCGATAACCGATAAATACACCTTCTTTATATAATGATTCGGTGGCATTGTAATCATTCAGTGCAATTGCGGCGGTATCTTGCAATCGTTTTGGTAAGGTAATAGGCATTTTGCCACTTGGATTAACATCACCAAATATTACATCAGCAAAGGCATTACCGGCCTCAAGGCCACCGTACCACCCCCACACAAGTGCGTTAGCTTGCTCGACCCATGGCATCTCAACCGCAGAGCCAGCGACCATAAATACCACGGTATTCTGGTTGGCTTGAAGCAGATTACTGATCACTTCGTCTTGCGAGCCCGGTAGTTTCATATCTGGGCGGTCAATAGCTTCTCGGTCATCGCCATGGCTTAAGCCACCAAAATAGATCACCGCATCGGCTTTTGCTGCAGCAGCAGTATATTCAGTCTTGTCGAC
The DNA here is from genome assembly GCF_012932945.1 of Thalassotalea sp. Y01. Classification (NCBI taxonomy): domain Bacteria; kingdom Pseudomonadati; phylum Pseudomonadota; class Gammaproteobacteria; order Alteromonadales; family Colwelliaceae; genus Thalassotalea; species Thalassotalea sp. Y01. The sequence continues at coordinate 44,156 of NZ_JABBXG010000005.1, read as the reverse complement.
AAACAATGCACCTGGTGCATCCCAACCAAGCACGAATTCACCATTACCTTGATAACTAATGGCAAATTTATGATTTTTATCGGCACTTAAATTAACGCTAATACTGGCTGTTTTCTTACTGTCAGAGTCCAGCTCTAAAACCGTATCACCATCTATGTTAACGCTTATTTGCCCTTGATACTCCAGTTTTAACAGGTGCTCGCCACTTTCAAATGGTTTCACCTCAGCGTCCATCTCAATATACTCGCTGGCATTGTCAGAGCGACTTTTATAGCTGGCATTAATGATCCAAGACTCTTCTAATAGCTCTGACTTAGATGCATCACTGTATCGTTTGTAGGTCCAAGCTGGAGTACCAGTCCAATGTTTCGAGGCAATATAATCGGCAGCAATTGGTGCCAAAGAACTCGAACGAGCGCGCATCACCTCGATATTAACCTTGTCACCCAAATAGTTTTTAAGCCCTTGCAGTGGCGTGATTTCATATAACGACTTAACCTCTGAAGAACCGCCGCCTAAGCCATGGATACGATCCGCATTAGGACCGAGTACTAGGACGTTTTTAATGTCTTTACTCAATGGTAAAATGTTACCGTTATTTTTTAGCAACACCACGCCTTGACTGGCAATATGTCGCGCCGCTTGTTGATGCGCTTTGGTATTGCGACTGCCTGGTAAACGTTGCTCATCCCACATACCGACTCGATGCATCAAACGTAAGACGCGTCTGACTTTGTCATCAACAACCGACTCAGAAATTTTACCGTCTTTTAGCATTTGCAAAAACGGCTGCGCCAAAAAGTAGTCGTCATAGGACTCAACATTGGTACCCATTTCTAAATCCAAACCATTAACCGCAGCCTCATAGGTATTGATATCGACGTTCCAATCGGTGAGTAATACGCCGTCAAAGCCCCAATCGCCTTTTAAGATGTCTACCACCAGATGTTTCGATTGGTTGGCATTGGTGCCATAGTATTGGTTGTATGCGCCCATAACGGAATACACACCGCCTTGCTTAACCGCCGCTTCAAAGGCCGGTAAATACACTTCACGTAAAGTACGCTCATCCGGTTTGGCATTAACACCAATACGGTTTAATTCTTGGGTATTGAGCGCATAATGTTTTGCATTGGCGGCAACATCTTGCGATTGAATGCCTTTAACTTCAGGTACGACAAGACTGGCGGCAAGAAAAGGGTCTTCCCCCATGTATTCAAAATTACGACCGTATAACGGCAAGCGCGCCAAGTTTACACCTGGACCTAAAATGATATCTTTCCCGCGATGCCGCGCTTCTGCTCCTAACACGCTGCCATGTAGGTGCGCCATTTCCGGATCAAAGCTGGCTGCAACCGTGGTTAAATGTGGCAAATAAGTAGCATGATCATCGTCCCAGCCTGCGGCATTCCAGGTGTCGCGTTCGTGTTGATATCGAACACCATGTGGGCCATCAGATAACCACAATTCAGGGATACCCAAACGTTCAATGGCGTTGACGTGGAACTTGCCACTGGCATGCACCAAAGACACCTTTTCTTCTAGTGTCAATTTTGCCAACAACAGTTCAACGTCTTGCTCTACCTTGGCTAATCTTGTTTGTTTGACTTGCTGATAATCCGCGCTATCAATGCTTTGTACTTTTGTTTGCACCGCTTGTTGATTTTTCTCGATTTGTTCGTTTTGTTCTGTCGACTGCTTACACGCCGATAAACCAGCAAGTACGAATATTGATGTCGCACCACATGTTATCGCTCGGCTTAATATCGAATGTTTGATAGTGTTTTTCATGATCTGTTTTAGTTACCTTTAACCAACGTTAACCGAGAAAATACATCGGCGGTTTTATAGCCTAAATTTTTATCGCCTGCGATTGGCGTAATCGTCGTGGAGCCGAGAAAGTGTTCTCTAACTTTACTGCCGTCATTGTCACAATAGGCGAGCATAAAGCCCAACACTTTACCTTCTTGCAAGCTGACCCGCGAAATCTGCCACTTGTCGAGCGGTTTGTTATGATCAAATGAATCATTATGAATTTCTAACGCCACTTCCCAGATGATGCCATTAGGTCGTTTATCATCACGACGCCACTGGCTTTTGACATGAGAATTTAAGGCTAAAAATTCCGGCTCACCGCTTTCCAATTGACCGCCGATGTCAATCGCTTGATTATCTAAGGCAATATGATAGGCAAATGCATTATAGTCAAAGGTATGGGGACCACCGGACGCGTCTTCATCAATAAACACTTCTAATGCGTCATCATCCCAATAGAAAAATAGCGGGTCGGCGTATTGATCAAACAGCACGTCGTCGCTCATCTCTACCAACAAGTACACATATTTTTCGTCCCAAGCGACCTTAAATCGCCCAGAAAAATCATCGCTTTTAGGGTAATTGCCAATCATGTCTTGATCCAATGGATACCAATGCCCCTGCTGCCATACAGGATCATCCGCGTCAGCATTTATATTAACCGCTTGCTCGCTATATGGGGCTGTAAATGATTGTTTTTCAGATTTCTGCCAGCTTAAACTTTGCCAACTAATGGTCACTAATAACACAAGTACAATGGCACGCAACACGGCCTTTCTCCTTACATTGACAAAACATTGATAAATTATGTTTCGGCTTTACGGTCTCGGTATTTCAATATCCAACATATAATGTTTCCCTGCCTCTATCGCCCTAAAAACATTGCTATTTAATAATACATTATTAATATGAACTCGTGTTTTCTTTACCTCAGAGCGGCGAATATTAAAGGTGAAATAAGCCCCTCTAAAATTTCGAGAACCACTGCACAAATTCCAACCTTGCGGTAAATTAGGATCGATACGCAAACCATCGCCCTCACCTTTTAAACCACAAATATGCTCGATAATACAACGATACACCCATGCGATAGTGCCAGTGTTTATTAATTGGCTTGAACGCCCTGTGTATTCTGGGTGCAATAAATAGGCACCGCGGTAGTAGTTGGGAATAAAATTAGGTAACTGTCCACGGATAAGCGCATCGTTTTCATCGGGGATCATTTTTCGCAATACATCATACGCCATACTCGCTTCGCCTATTTGCAATAAACTATAGGCGTAAAAAGCACTGGCATGATTATAAATGGAACCATTCTCAGCACTCCCCGGGAATTTTTGTGTAATGCGTCCAATGTCGTCACGCATACCGGTATAGGCTGGAGCCAGCATCATCACCCCATAAGGCGTGTGCAATCGTTGCATCACTTCATGCAGCAAGGTAAAGCGTTTTGCTGGTGTTGCCGCACCAGATAAGATAGCAAAGCTTTGCGGGTTCAGATAAATGCTGCCTTCAACATCGTTTTTGCAACCAAAAATAACATCATCATCGGTTTTGCCTCGAGCATACCAACCGCCATCCCAAAATACTTTATTAACCGCCTTATTTATTGCCTGACTAGCGTATTCAAACTCGGCCAACTTACTGCTTGGGTATTCAGGCAGGTAGGTTTTACAGATATAACACCATGTTTTAATCGCATAACTTGTTGCAAGTGACAACCATGCCGATACCCCTTTACCCTTATACCCCACCATATTCATCGGGTCGCACCAATCGCCTTGAGCAATATAACTCAATCCTTGGTCGTCAGTAGCATCAAGTAGGTATTGCATCGCTAGTTCAACATGCTCTGCAAAACTGACGCTTTCGGCGGAATCGCCAAACGCCAAGTGCTGCTGCAGAATATCGCTATCATTGGTTTCATCGAGGTAAACCTGCAGCGTCAATGGCAACCAAACACAATGGTCTGCATGCGGTACCTGATTAATGTATTTCAATGTCGCATTTTGCTCGATTAAAATACCATCGGGCATACGACCATCGCGGTGTTGTTGGCTCACCGCATGCAATAACGCTTTGCGAGTTTGCTCTGCGTTAATAAAAGCAATACCTATACTGTCTTGCAAGTAATTACGCGTTTGTGGGTCGGTGGTTAATCGTTGGCATTGATCATGATAAAAAATCTGTCTTGGCAGCCAGCTATTAACAAACTGATTTAACGCGTCATCCGGGCTATCGATAACAAAATGTTGTTGTGCTTGCTGTTGATAGACTTGATAGCGCTCGCTGGCTTTACTAAAACCATCGGGAGCATCAATGTATTTGGCTTTGATCGCCTCGATTTCATCTGCATCCTTGGCTGGCCCAAACACCATCTTTACCGAAAAAACCTGTTTTTCATTAAGAACTTGTCGATATTGCAAGCAAGCCAAAGGAGTTTCATATATGGCTTCATCATTGGCTAATCGGGCTTTTTTTAAGGCGTCCGGCATCGATAAATGGCCATCGCCTTCAAATTTTTGTTGATTGGCACAATAGCCATATGGCTTTTTCGATGTTAACAGATAGGTTTTGTCTTTAAGCTCTTGATTAACAAAGTAATCATCAACCTTTTGGTAAGGGGTAATAGACGTAGCGACGATGCCTTCTAATTCGTCTGTGTATTGTGCTTGTTGATTCATCCAGCTCATATAGCCGATTGAAAAATAAGGGTAAATGCTTATTCTACGGGTTTTCTTCCCTAAGTTTTTCACCTCTAAGGTATACAGTTCACAAATATCTTCGCTGTCGATTTGTAAGGTCAGTAATACTTCGATACCGGATAAACGGTAGCACCACTGAATCGATGACATGCCTTGTCGAAATCGGTAAAACTTGGCCTTTTGTCGACACGGTTGGTGCGGTGCCGAAAAGATTTCGCCAGTGTCTTCGTCTTTGATATAGACAAAACGGCCAGGTGCGTGGGCAAAGTACGGCATTTCCGGTTGCATAAAGGTCGTGGCTTCAATATTTGGAGCGCGAGAATATTTGCCAGGTTCAGGTTGCATAAACTGCGCCTGCAAATAACCTTGGCAATTTGCCTGAACACTTAACTTTGGGTTAAACAAATAGGCCGATGCTAACGGCATTACCGTTGCATCTCGCAAGTTAATCGACGCTTGCTTTTGCTGAGATTGGAAATCAAAGTTCACTTTAGCCATGTTGATTGCCTTCTCCAGCTAGGGGAATTGAGGAGTTATTATTGTCCATCGGGTTATTGTCGTTCGCCTTTCTCGTTTTTAGTTGTTGCTGGATATCCGTTAGCCGTTTTTCTGTGAGTGGGTAAATTTTGATTAATACTACCGACAGTAAGGCAAATCCCCCGGGGATCACCGTCATCAGCAACACAATACCGGCTTGCGATTCACTGCTTTGCTGTTGGTTGGCGACGTAGCCAAGGGATGCCAGTAGATAACCAATTAGCGCCCCCGCCAAAGCGCCGCCCAGTTTTTGTGAAAATGCCGCAGCAGAAAATATCATTGCGGTTGCACGACGGCCGTTTTTCCATTCAGAATAATCTGCGGAATCGGCGTACATTGAAAACACCAATGGCGATTTAGGCCCCAAACAAAAACCAATAATAATCTGGCAGCCATACATGAGACCGATGGCGTCTTTTGGAATAAAATAGAAAGCCACCGAAAATGCGCTAACTAAGGTCATTAAAATCAACAACAACACTTTTTTATCAAGATAGCGGCACATAAAAGGCGTCGCAGCTGCCCCGCAGGCCAATGCCAATAGGTAAGCCATAGAAAAGCTACCGATGAGATCTTCTCGTTCGACAAAATACTTAAAGTAAAAGGTACCGGTACTGGCTCGTAATGAAATGGTCATCATGATGATAAGCGCCAAAGCAAACAACACCAGCCAAGGCTTGTTGGAGCCCAGATCACGAATATCTTGCCAGACACTGCTGTGTTGGTTCTGTGGTGGTGCTATGCGCTCACGACAACTCTGAAATGTGAACCAAAATAATATTGCAGCGATGACACCGTATAACGCCATCGTTAATTGCCAGCCCAGTGCCTCATCTCCACCGCCAAACATAACAACCAACTCAGGAGTGATATAAGCAACCAAAGAACCACCAGAAAACGCACCGATAAAACGAAAACTTGTCAGCGATGTTCTGTCTTTACTGTCATCGGTAATAACACCAAGCAACGCACCATAAGGAACGTTAATAAAGGTATAGGCTAACATCATGAATATATACGTTGCATACGCCCAAACCACTTTACCTGAATCTGAGACATCAGGAACGGTGAAGGTTAATACCCCGGCTGCAGCGATAGGTAAGATGCCCCACAGCAAATACGGTTTAAATTTCCCCCAGCGCGTTTGAGTCCTATCGGCGATTGCGCCCATGACAGGGTCAGAAAAGGCATCAATTAAGCGGGTAACCAACATCATGGTTCCCACAGTTGCTGCCGGCAACCCAAACACATCGGTATAAAAAATAAAGAGGAATACATCGAATACGCGCCAATAAAAGTTGGAAGCAACATCGCCTAACGCATATCCGGCTTTTTCATTGAATGATAATTTTGTGGTACTCAAGCTAGATCCTTTTTAATGTCATAGCTCTTAAAATATTGCTGTTTTGGCCATCGCCAGAGCAATCGAGCAAAGGAATTATTATTGTTATTTATGTGACTTCTAACCGGCTAATTGATCTTCAACTTTATATAGCAGGTACCACCAAAGTCTATTTTTTAAGCACTTTTTACTGACATTTAAGTCACCCCATGTAAGCGCTTTCACAAAAATATACGTTCTCAGGTAAAATATTGCAAGAGTAGCGATTACGTTTTAGTTACAACTGTGCAATATTTGTCTGCCCCTCAAAAAAACACTGTAGACCTTTAAAAATAACAAAAAGACACGTCTGGCGAGGCACTTAGTTAATATTCCAGAACCTCAATGTAGGCTAATAACCGTCTAGGTTTGCGCAATTTGTAACCAACTTGTAAAAAAATAGTTGATCTACTATCTTAATTATTCTAATTTAGTGTAAGCGCTTTCAAATTTATTACCCTATCCAAAAGCGAGATTGGAAACACTAAATGTAAGCGCTTACAAAAATAATCATTACAAATGATAATAAATTAACCGAGGGAAATTTAATGAAGTCTTACAAGTTCAACAAAACAAAGTTGGCCTCTAGCCTTTCTTTGATTTTGGGTGCTTCTGTTGTACTTCCTGCACATGGGGAAGAAGAATCAGCCGTAGAGGAAGACGTAGAAGTTATTGAGGTCACGGGTATCCGTGGCTCACTAACCAAAGCAATGGATATCAAACGTTCAAGTTCTGGTATCGTTGAAGCCATCAATGCCGAAGATATCGGTAAGTTCCCAGACTCTAACCTTGCAGAATCATTACAACGTATCTCTGGTGTCGCGATTGACCGTGACAACGGCGAAGGTAGTCAAGTTTCTGTTCGTGGTTTTGGTCCGGATCGTAACCTAGTATTGTTAAATGGTCGTCAATTGCCAACCACAACAGGTGGACGTTCATTTGATTTTGATAACATCGCGTCTGAGCTTGTATCAGGTGCCGAAGTATACAAAACAAGTGACGCATCTATTGCAACTGGTGGTATTGGTGCAACTATTAACATCCTTACTCACCGTCCTTTGAACAAGCCTGGTATGACGGCTACATTCGCGGTTAAAGGTATGGATGATACGTCTGCTGACGATGGTGATATCACACCAGAATTTTCGGGTTTGTATTCAAACACTTTTATGGATGACAAGTTCGGTATTTCAATTTCTGGTAGCTATTCAGAGCGTGAAAGTGGTAATCAACAAGCACAAGTTGGTACAGGCTGGCGCACATTCCCTGCACGTATTAACCAAGATTGGAGTGGCTCAAACGCTGGTTGGGGTGGTGTTCCTTACGAGAACCAAGTAAACCGTCCAGATCCAGCTGGTGATGCAAACTACTCTGTACCGCAAACAACTATTTATCGTTTTGAAGAACAACAACGTGAGCGTGTTAACGGTCAGTTAGTGTTGCAATACGCACCAAATGACAACATGACATTTACTCTTGATTACACTCATATGAACAACGAAGTTGATCGTCAGTTCAATGAAGTGTCTGCTTGGTTTACATTCGCTCCTTCAGAGAACGTTTGGACCGATGGCGATGTTTCTTCGCCTTTATTCTACGAAGAAGATTACGCTGCTAATGGTATCGGTAACCAAGATTTATCTATGGCAACGTCAAGTTCTGCGACTAAAGCAGAGTCAGATTCGATTGGTTTTAATTTCGAATGGCAAGTGACGGACAGCTTGTGGTTAGAAGTGGATCATCACTCTTCTGACGCTGAAGAAACGCCAAATAGCCCATACGGTAGCTCAAACGTGCTATCAACTGCCGCATTTGTTCGTCAACAAGCGGCAACTGACTTTACCCGCGACCTGCCTATCTTGGCGGTACGTGGTTCAAGTACAGTTACTAAAGCCGATTACCTTGTTACCGGTTCATTCTTCCGTAACGACGATAATCGCGCAGAAATCGATCAAACCCAATTTAACGGTAAGTTAGAGCTTGACGAATTTGGTAGCATTGATTTTGGTGCTAGCTACATGAAAGCTGAAAAACACAACCGCGCCGTTCAAGTTCAACGTAACGACTGGGGTGGTGTTGGTGCTGCTGGTGACTTAGCGGATATCGCAGGTGCCACTGAAGGTGTGCACAGCAAGTTTGATGACGTAGACGGTGGTGACTTTAAAGATCATCCAAACGGTCCTGACGATTATGAAATTGTTGACTACTACTTTGCCTGGGATTTTGATGATCTGCGTAGTTATGCTGAAGCAAATTACACACCAGACAGCCTTAGTGGCCTAGTTGGCGATTGTGGTACTCAATTCTGTGCTTCAACAGATTATGCGGCCGATACTGACCGTTTCGTTGAAGAAGAAGTAACGGCATTCTACTTACAATGGAACTACGAAGGTGAAATCGGTGATATGCCATACGATATTCACATCGGTGTTCGTTACGAAGAAACCGAAGTTGATTCGAAATCTGTGGTACCTGTATACGATGGTGCTAATTGGGAAGGTGATACTGAGATTGTACTACAACAATCTGGTCAAGAAGCGCTTAGCCGTTCCGGTGAGTACGATCACACCTTACCTAATATCAACTTTAACCTAGAAGTTACTGAAGAGATTATCTTCCGTGCAGCCTACAGTGAAACCATTGGTCGACCTTGGTATGGCGACATCCAAGGTGGTACAACCGTTGGTACACAGTTTAACAAAGGTGGCGCAAGCGGTAGCTCGGGTAACCCAAGCCTAGAACCACTTGAATCAGATAACTATGACCTTTCACTTGAATGGTACTACGATGAGTCAAGTTATGCGGCGATCGGTTACTTTAGAAAAGACGTAACCAACTGGATCACCAATGGTCAAATAAGAGAAAACTTATTTAACATTGATAACCCAGTAGATGGTCCTAAATACAATGAAGCTGTCGCCGCTGTTGGTGGTGACGCAGGTCAGCAACGTCAATGGATTTACGACAACTACGGCGATCGCCCTGAAGTGTACATGCAAGACGGTAAACTTATCATTGAAGGTGTTGAAGAAGACAACGAAGTTGAATTCTTAATCAACGTTCCGGTAAATGATAGCGTTGAAAATGAATTTGACGGTTTCGAATTCGCTGTTCAACACGTTTTCTGGGATACCGGTTTCGGTATGTTTGCTAACTACACTATGGTTGATGCTGGTGACGATTACGACAACCGTATCATTACCGGTGGTGATTACGACAATACCGATGTATATGGTTCAAATGACCAAGTACAAGAAGGTATTTCTGATACTGCCAACCTTGTACTTTTCTATGAAAACTACGGTATTTCAGCACGTTTAGCGTATAACTGGCGTGATGATTACTTAGAAAGTAAAGGTAATGACACCGGTGCTAACCCAACATTCGTTGAAGAGTACGAGCAAATCGACTTTAACGTCAGCTATGAATTTGCCAACATTGAAGGTCTAGCGGTCTTCTTCGAAGGTATTAACATTACTGATGAGTATCGTCGTAAGCACGGTCGTAGCAAGTACCAAGTAATGAACGTAACCCAACAGGGTGCGCGTTACAGCTTAGGTGCACGTTACACCTTCTAAACGAATCGTTTAGGTAATAAATGAAAGCCGCAGGAGACTCTCCCCTTCTCGCGGCTTTCATTTCCTCTAAAGCAATATTTTTATAACAAAAATTTTACTAAAGTGTTCGATTTTAGTGCCCTAATAGAGACAATTTCCTAGCTAGGTATATTGTCACTGGATTGGCAACTTTAAAGTCGATATAGTGACAAAGACGTCGAGTGCTTTACTAAGGTTTTTAATAAAAGGCAGTATGAACCAATCTATTAAACATATCGTCATTATTGGCGGCGGCAGCGCCGGTTGGCTAAGTGCTGGAATTATCGCTAGTGAGCATAAAACCGCAGCTGACAGTGGCGTGCAAATTACCCTAGTTGAATCACCTGATGTGCAAACCATTGGTGTTGGCGAAGGCACTTGGCCGTCGATGCGTCAGACCTTAAAAAAAATGGGTATTAGCGAGACCGAATTTGTGCTCAATTGTGACGCCAGCTTTAAGCAAGCGTCGGAATTTCGCAACTGGACACATGGTAATGGTGATAGCTACTTTCATCCTTTTACTATGCCCGCGGGTTTTCATGAAACGAACATTGCCGATTTTTGGCAACAACACCGACAGCAAGTCAGTTTTGCCGATGCCACCACCAGTCAAAGTCATATTTGTCGCAATGGCTTAGCGCCAAAGCAAATTTCGACCCCTGAGTACTCGTTTAACGTCAATTACGGTTATCACCTTGATGCTGGTAAATTCTCAACCTTTTTACAAAAGCATTGTTGTAGCAAACTGGGCGTAAGTCATGTGCTTGATCATGTTGTCAAAATAAATAGCCATGAAAATGGTGACATTAAGTCGGTATCAACGCGACAACATGGCGATATCGAAGCAGATTTATTTATTGATTGTACTGGCTTTAAATCCTTGTTACTTGGTGAGCATTACGGCATTGATTTTATCAGTCAAAAGCATGTATTGTTTAACGATAGAGCCCTTGCGGTACAAGTGCCTTATGCAAACGATAACGAACCGATTGCATCACATACGATATCAACCGCGCAAAGTTGTGGCTGGATTTGGGATATCGGCCTACCGTCAAGACGCGGTATTGGCCATGTCTATTCAAGTGCGCACATCAGTGACGATGCCGCTGCTGCGCAGCTGCGCGAGTATATTCGCCCTGCGCTTGGCAATAAAGCAGACGATGTTGCCTTACGCCATATTAAGATAAACCCAGGTTATCGACAAAAATTTTGGCATAAAAACTGTGTCGCTATAGGTATGTCTGCGGGTTTTATTGAGCCTTTAGAAGCCTCCGCTCTTGCGTTAATTGAACTGTCGGCGAAGATGATTGCTGAGCAACTGCCCGCCAATAGACAGGTTATGGATATTACCGCGAAACGTTTTAATACCAAGTTCAATCATCGTTGGCTGCGCATTATTGAGTTTTTAAAACTGCATTATATTTTGTCACAACGAGACGACAGTCAATATTGGCGAGATAACCGCAGTGCAAAATCGATACCAGAGCACCTGCAAGAATTAATGCAACTGTGGCAATACCAGTCACCTTATGGTTATGATAGTGATCACAGTGATGATTTGTTCCCTGCAGCCAGCTTTCAATTTGTGTTATATGGCATGGGCTTTGAAACACAATTACCAAATAGACAAAAACGCCATGACAAAAGTGACATGGCAAATACGTTTTTTAACGACAATATAAAACAAACACAGCAACTGATGCGTTCCTTAGGAAGCAATCGAGAGCTAATTAACAAAATTAAGAAGTACGGTTTCGCCAAACTCTAATTATTAAGAAAACCGTCAATTTTACTGGGAGAACACCATGGCAAATCACGCCCTATTAAATAACGTTGAGCACAAAGACATCAAAGTTATCACCAAACGCAGCGCTCAATATGGCGACAACATGTGGTATTCAATGACTTTCCCGCAAGAATTTCGCAGTGCCCAAGCATACTACCCTATTTTCTTTACTAAAGATCCTGGCACGGGTAAATTCATTTGTGCCGCATTATTCGGTTTTGCCGAGCAAGAAAACTTATTCTTAAACGACGATGGCTGGCACGCGCGTTATATTCCTATTTCGGTATTACGCCATCCATTTTTGATTGCCCGCCAAACTGTTGAAGTGGATGGTCAAGAGCAAGAGAAACGCATGTTGACCATTGATATGGATAACCCACGAGTAAACAGCGAAGAGGGTGAAGAGTTATTCCTTGAGTTTGGTGGTAATAGCGAATACCTAGACCGCATGGCAAGCATTATGGAAGCGCTGCACTTTGGCGCGCTCGATGGCATGAAATTCTGTGAGCGCTTGGTTGAGCTAAACCTGATTGAACCATTCACTCTCGATGTAACGCTAAACGATCAAAGCAAGCATCAAATGCTTGGTTTTTATACCATTAGCGAAGAAAAGCTAAATGATTTGGACGTCAGTGTATTGCAAGAATTAAAAGAAAAAGGTTACTTACAAGCCATCTATATGCAAATCGCTTCGCAAAGTAATATCAACAACTTGCTTGATAAGAAAAATGCGCAGGTCGCTGCAACGGCCGTGTAAACCGAATGGGCGTAAATAGGCGTAGTTATGCTGGACATTAAAACCCAGGTAAAACAAATAGCAGGCGTTACTCCAGAGGCGATACCTGACTCGGTTATCGCCTCAACGGTACCGCTTATATTAAAAGGCTTTGCTTTAGATTGGCCTATCGTTAAAGCGGGTTTAAAATCGAATCAAGCGGCGTGTGACTATCTACGCCAATTGTATCAAGGCAAACCCGTTAACGCCTGTTACGGCGATCCGAACACCAAGGGTCGAGTGTTTTACAATGACAACGTCGATGGTTTTAATTATCGCGCAGCAAAAATTGATTTAAATCCGGTACTCGACAAACTTTTAGAGCATGCTGATAACCCAGAACCACCGACTATGTATGTTGGCTCAACCGAGGTAACCAACTTTTTACCCGGCTTTAAAGAGCAACATAGCGTCAGCATTGATGAACACAAGCCGCTAACCAGTATTTGGATAGGTAACCGTTCGAAAGTTGCGGCGCACTATGATTTTCCATTGAACTTGGCCTGTAATGTCGTCGGCAAACGTCGTTTCACCCTATTTCCGCCAGAACAAGTTAAAAACCTTTATACCGGGCCAATGGAATTCGCACCAGGTGGCCAAGATATTTGCATGGTCGATTTTGACACCCCCGACTTTGACAAGTATCCAAATTTCAAACAGGCAATAGCGCACGCTCAAGTCGCTGAGCTAGAGCCTGGTGATGCGTTATTTATGCCAAGTATGTGGTGGCATCATGTGCAAGGTTTAGACAGCCTTAATATATTGGTAACCCACTGGTGGCGTGATACGCCAGCTTATATGGGGCGACCTCATAATGCCTTGTTAATGGCCATGTTAAGTTTACGCAACTTACCTTATGAGCAACGCCAAGCTTGGAAAAATATTTTTGAACATTACATCTTTGACCATGACGAGCAAGACACTGCGCACTTACCTGAAGCGGCGCAAGGCATGCTAAAAACGCCAATGGACGAATTAACCGCACGTAAAATTCGTGCTGAACTGATTGAGAAGTTAAAACGATGAATAACAAACCCGTTAAAAATGTCGTTATTGCCGGCGGTGGTACCGCTGGTTGGATGGCTGCAGCGTCAATGGCTAAGTTGTTGGGCAAAGCGATAAATATCACCCTGGTTGAGTCGGACCAAATACCAACTGTCGGTGTTGGTGAAGCGACCATCCCTACCCTGCACTTATTGCATAATTTGCTTGGCATTAATGAAGCAGAGTTTATGGCGGCAACCAATGCCACCTTTAAACTAGGTATTTCGTTTGAAAATTGGCGCGATGTAGGCAAAGACTACATTCACTCATTCGGTCATCTTGGCCACGATTGTTGGGCCTGTGGTTTTCAACATTTCTGGTTAAAAGGTTTACAAAAAGGTTTAGTTAGCGAGATTGGCGACTATTGTCCTGAGCACCTTGGTAGCCGTGAAGGCCGCTTTGCGGTTATGGCTAAGCAAGATCTTAACCACGCCTATCACCTTGATGCCGGATTATACGCCAAGTTTTTACAAAAAATAGCCTATCAACACGGCTGTCAGCGTATTGAAGGAAAAATAGACAAGGTTAACCTGTGCTCTGAATCCGGTAACATTACCTCGCTCGATTTAGACAATGGCAAGCATGTCGAAGGTGATTTATTCATCGATTGTACCGGTTTTAGAGGTTTGTTAATTGAAGATGCATTGCACACTGGCTATGACGATTGGAGTCACATGTTGCCATGTGATAGCGCCGTTGCTGTGCAAACAAAAACCGTAGGTAGACCAGTCGCTTATACCCGTTCCATAGCCCGTGAGTCGGGTTGGCAGTGGCGTATTCCGTTGCAAAATCGCACCGGTAATGGTTTGGTATTCTGCTCGAAATACATGAGTGATGAAGAAGCGATTCAAGCCTTACTTGATAACATCGAAGGCGAGCCAATTAATCAGCCTCGAGTGATCAAATACAAAACCGGCACCCGCCGTAAACACTGGAATAAAAACTGTATTGCCATTGGTTTATCGGCTGGTTTTATCGAGCCTTTAGAGTCAACCGGTATTCATTTATTCCAACGCGCCGTAGTGCGTTTAATGCAAATATTCCCGCACACCGGTATCAATCAGGCCGATGTCGACGAATTTAACCAGCAATCGTCTGATGAAATGCTCGATATTCGTGACTTCATTATTTTGCATTACCATTTAACCGATCGCCGTGATACACCGTTTTGGCGCTACTGTGCCGACATGGACATTACCGATTCATTAAGACACCGTATGGAGTTGTTTAGACAATCCGGCCGCGTCTTTAAAAAGGCGGAAGAGTTGTTTGGTGAATCATCTTGGGTGCAAGTTATGATGGGGCAAGGCTTAACGCCGGAGCAGTATCACCCAATTGTCGATATGATGGGCGATGAAGAATTGAAAGGCTTTTTGGACAAAATTAAACAGCACACCGCGAAAAAAGTCGCAAACTGGCCTGATCATTGGGATTTTATTAATCACTATTGTCCGTCAAAGTCGGCTGATGATGACGATAAAATGGCGAAAACTGGCTAGCCGTCAAGTTAAACACGACTTTTTGTACAAGGTTTAATTAATGAAGTCTGACTACCAAATCAGAGAGGGGTTTACCGCCAACGTTATACATGTTGGCAATGAACAAACCCCAGTATTGATCATCGATGACTTTTTAATGTCGATTGAGGCATTGAAACAGTGCGCATACAACGATGTAGATTTTAAACAAGATCAATATTCGTTTTACCCAGGTTGTCGTACCCGCTTACCTGATGAGTATGCCAATACCTGTCTCAATTTCTTATTGGGCGGTATTCGTAAAATTTATCAGCTACAAGGTAACGTCAAACCTCACCCCTATAATTTATATTACTCATTGATCACTTTAGCTGAACAAGACTTAGTGCCATTGCAGCGTATTCCACATTTTGATACCAACTATCATTACCATTTTGCCATATTGCACTATCTCGATGATAAACCTCATGGCGGTACAGGCTTATTTCGTCACAAACAAACCGGATTTGAACGCATCAATGAACAACGCAAGCAAACCTATTTCGATTCATTACAACATCATTTTGACGCGCATGGTGAACCTGAAGCGAAGTATTGTATCGAATCAAATGAGCTATTCGAGCTGTACCATCAAATCGATTATAAACCGAATCGGTTAGTGATCTATCCTGGTAATCTATTGCACTCAACTATTGTTAATACTGAAACCGACGTTAGTGCGGATCCCAAACAGGGCCGATTAACCGCCAATATGTTTGTTGATTTTAAATAACCAAGGTGCCCGACTTCTGCTCATCATACCGCTCTGTTCGCTAACTTATTCGCTAACTTATTCGCTAACTTATTCGCTAACTTATTCGCCAACTCACTCGTTAACCTATTGATTTTTATTAAGTAAAGGGTTAACTCTGATTTTTAGACATAAAAAAGCCGGTAGCAATACCGGCTTTTTATTATTCATAGCAATTAAAACATACTTGAAGGGCTGAACAAGACTCAGCCCATATCGATATTAGTTTGCTTTGAATACGATGTTATCAATTTGATAACTGGCACCGTTGGCCTTGCTCCAGCTCGGGAATACCAGAATGATCTTCACATTAGTTAAATCAAGTGAACCACTTTCCAATACCGAGAATGGGAAAGTGAAATGCTGCCACTCACCTAATGTTGGATCTACACCTTCATTGCTTTGCGATAGCATGATCTCAGTAAACTGAGACGCCTGATTGCTTTCAAGTTTCAATAACCAGTCAGCAGTATCATCAGTAGGCGCAGAAATCATCTTAAGGTCAAATTCTAGCGTACCGTTAGCCAAACCTGATACATCAATACCAGCTTCACCAAGAACACCAGAGACCGTAGGAGCGCCGGCAAAATCAATTTGCATCACGTTACCGTACTCCGCATCAACTTGAGCAGAAATCGTTGCACCACCACAGCAATCCCAGAAAGACCAATTAGGATCGGTTTCTTCAGAGAAGATAACCACATCGCCTTCGGCTACCGGTGGCTCTACTGGAGGCTCAACAACAGCACCTGTTGAGCGTTCCCAACGAATGTTGTCGACCATTAAGGTTACATTCTTTTGGTCGCCCCATGTAGGATAGATGACTAGACCTGTGTTTACTGATGTAATGTCTAAGCCTTGGCTTACCAATTGGCTTACTGGTACACGAATAGTTTCCCAAACGCCATCAGCAACAACACCAAGTACTTGGTCGCCTGTTGTACAAGGAAATACACAGTCAATTTTATAACTGATACCACTTGTCGTTTCAGCATAATCAACCACTTTTAGGTCGTATACTAAATCGCCTTCACTGAACGCACTTAAATCAACAGGTTGTGCAGATTGGATGTATAGCAACCCATCGGCATCACCACCGCCAAAGCTAATTTGCAAGACGTTACCACGACCTTGTTCTTCAACAGATTGCCATTGAACAAAACCGGTTGTTCCGTCAAAGTAATCACGACTGATAGCTGTATCCCAAGCACCAATACCGTTAGTCCACACTTCAGCATTCACATCATCAACGTAAACATCTAATGTCTCGGTATCAACACTGACCGCAGGTGGTGCAATACCACAACCGTCGATATCTTTATGACCACATTTTAAAACAACATTATCAAGCATAACGCGTGCTGCGCCACTAAACTCAATAATGAATGGGTTCAACACTTCATTGGTATTAAGTGCTGCTTCACCAGGCATAGCAAGGATATCGTTAACTTTTACAGACAGTGTTTGCCACATATCTTTTTCTAGATCGGCAACGTTTAGCGCAACGTAACCCAATGCCGGCCAACCCGAATCCATTTTGATTAAGATTTGACTGTCATCAGGGGTAACCGCACCATCGATAAACAGGTCAAATTTCAGTTCACCAGCGTGTAGACGCCAAGGCTCAGAAGAGTTACCCATACCAAACAATGACATAGTTTCGCCATCGGTAGCGTTGATCAAAACGTTACCTTTATCGCTGGTGTTGATTTCAATGACTTTACCGCGATCACCGCCTAAATCAGGCATGGTTAACGCGATAGCACCACCGTTATCCCAACCTACGACCGTTTGCAGACTGCGCTCTAGTGCTTCACCAGATATATCCCAGCTCAGCTTATCTTCACCATCGGTAAATAACGGATATTCAGCAACAAAGAAGTTTTGTGCTGCAGGTAGTATTACGTCAGGGTTCACATTGGCAGCACAACCAGTACCTGTTACAGGATCGTCTTCACATTCATAAACACGCACATAGTCCACCATTAGCGCAGATGGGAATTCGGTATCCTCATCAGGCGAGCCCGGTAAATTACCGCCAACAGCAAGGTTCAATAGGACATGGAATGGTTGATTAAATGGTGCGGCACTATCACCGACGTAACCAGTCTCTTGATCTTTGTAGTAGTAACTCCACCAAGCATCAGATGTGATCGTTGCATAATGCAAGTCATCCATATACCAACGGATTTCATCTTGCTCCCACTCAACTGCGTACACATGATAATCATCAAGCACTGGCTGGCCAGCTGAAGCACTTGTGAATACGTTTAAAGGCCAAGCCATACCAAAGTGTACAGTACCATGGGCATCATTATTATTGTCTTCAGTCGCACTGAACACTTCCAAAATATCGATTTCGCCACCACTAGCCCAACCACCGTACTGGCTGTCGGTTGGCAACATCCAAAACGCTGGCCAAAAGCCTTGACCCGCAGGAACCTTGATACGCGCTTCAATACGACCGTATTGAACATCAACTTTACCATCGCTGCGCATACGGCCAGAGGTATAGTTATAGCCACCAGCCGCTTCTTGTTTTGCGGTGATCACCAAATTACCGTCACTAACAGTAATGTTGTCTTGCTGGTACCACTGCAATTCATTATTACCCCAACCAACTAAACCATATTGAGATCCATCACCGGTTTCAATATTCCAGTTTTCCATGTTGAGGCTAGTGCCATCAAACTCGTCGCTCCAGACCATGACCCAGTCACCGGCGCCTTCGGCAACGACAATTGTAAATTCTTGGGTAGCTGTTTTGGTTCCATCTGTAACCGAAACAACAACAGTATATTCACCAACATCCCCTTCAGATGGCATGCCAGATATGGTGTTAGTCGCTTCATCAAACATTAACCAGTCTGGCATCCCAGAAACCGTAACGGTTAAGTCTGAAGAATCTACGTCCTCGACACTAATCGTGTAGCTATACATTTTCCCTTCAGTGGCTTCAACAACCGCTAAGCTGGTAAATGTAGGTGCTTGTTTGCCGACAACTTCGTCAACATCCGCATTAACTGATTCACCTACACAGCCAGACAAGCCGAAAAAGCTTGCACCAACAATGGCGGATATCATGCTTATCTTCGATTTTCTCATAGTTTCTCTCTTATGTTTTTTCAAAACAGCTCTCCCTCACAATGTAAGCGCTTACACCCTAACCCCTTAAAAAACACTGATTTACAAGGGGTTTCATCGACTTACTAATTATGTTTATAGTCATGAAATCCCAATACAGTGTTTTGTGCTGCTTACCCTTAACTCTTAGCCTTTAAAATAAGCAAGGAAATGTAAGCGCTTACATTAAAAACCCTTAAAAAACACTGGTTTAGAAAGCTATTTTCAGGGTGATTCCTAAATGGCTACTAGCAGCAGTGTTTAATTAAGCATTATTTCTTTAAAAACAACGATTAAAATCTAATCGTCAACAATAAAGATGGCACATTTTAAAACAAATATCTAACACTTTTTTAACCCATATTAGAATTAAATTACTTTACTACTTATTTCACTAGGGTGGCCGATTCACTCTTTGTCGCGCAGCCTTGTCCCGTGTTAATATCTAGGGAGCATTGATAGACTCGAACATAATCTATAGCAAATCGCTGGGGAAATACCGACGCATCGATGCCAGTTTCATTAACCTTTTCTGGCCATGCACCACCTACCGCAAAATTAATCAGCAGGTGAAATCTTTCATTAAATGGCGCATCACTGCTGCGTTTCTGCCATTGACCGCTTTCATCTTTAAATTTGCTGTACCAGTGCTCAGAGGTTTGCGTCGCATAATGAATATCATCAATGTACCAACGTATCTCACCTTGTTCCCATTCGATCGCATAGGTATGAAAACCATCGCTAGGGCTTTGTTTGTTGCTGAGTTTCACACCGGTTCCCGTGTAGACGTTGTCAGGCCACATAGCGCCATAATGCAATGTGCCATGCACTCGTGTCTCAAGCGCACCTGAAGCGTCGCTAGGCGCATCAGAAGCAGCCCCTAGATTGACCGCTTCCATGATATCAATTTCACCAGAGCTGGCCCAAGTGCCGTATAGCCAATCTGTTGGCAGCATCCAGATAGCAGGCCAAGTGCCCTGTCCTTTTGGCAGATGAGCACGGATTTCAAAACGACCGTATCGCCAGTCACCTTTATTTTTGCTGCGTAACCGCGCAGATGTGTAGGGTAAGGTTCGAGTGTCTGTTGTTGAGTACTGTTTGTCGTCGTCATGCTTAGCAGGCCCCTGAAACTCCTCCTTTAACGCCTGAATAATCAACATATCGTTTTCAATAAAGGCATTTTTAGCACGCTTGGTATAGCATTGCTTTTCATCATTACCGCCACCATGACAATTGACTTCAAATGACCATTTTTGTAAATTAATTTGCTCGCCAGAAAACTCGTCTTGCCAAACCAACTGCCAGTGTTCACTTTTAGCTTTGGCGTTATCATTGGACAGTACTTTAACGGTTTTCGCTGACGCGGTTTCCAGATTCGCGGCGAAAGCACCATGATTTACTAAGCAAGTTAATGCCAATATCACGGCTAATGATTTTGTCTGTTTATGTTGTTGCATAGTTATTCCTGATGCCTTCGATGTTATGGAGCCTTTATTATTTATCGCTGTTTGCATGGCATTTGTCCATAAAAAAACCCTTGAGAATGCACTCAAGGGTTTGATACGTTTAGCAATGTAAATCAGTTCATTACAACGCTTTACTCTATTGACAGCTTAGTGTTGCTGAGGCGACGGCATTCGGAACCAGCTTAATCTCGCTAAGACCTAGCTCCATGGTGCCATCTGTGGTTAACTCAAACGGTGTATGTAAATCCGCAAAACTCATACCTGCCTGTTTGAAACACTGTAAATCAACGGTAATTTTTTCCCAGCTATTCGGTGCCAGCTCATTGATTTGTTCGGTGATGTCGATACGACCTGCACACTCGGGCTCACCTTCGCCTTCACACAACATGCTCAGCATAACTTTACCACTTGGGCGTTGCATCACATTGGCTTCAAAGCTCAGTACCGCGCTAACTTCAAGTTGAGAACGCAAATCTTCACGGAAACTACCAAAGCTGCTAATACGAACACCGGCATTTTCGCTGCCATCAAAGCTTAATTTACGCGCATCTTCCTGTACGACTTTATCAATCGTACGGTAGCTTAATGCACCAACTTGATGAGTATTCGAGGTAATTGACAGCAATTCCTCACCAGACATTAATGTCATCAACCATGGTTTGTGCATTTGCCCTGTAAACAGTTTCAACTCTGCGGCTTTGCTTAGATCAACCTTCACCGTGTCTTCTAAATCGTCAGCCAAGACATTTTCGTCACCGTACTGCAAACCAAAGCCATACGGTAATAATGGGCTGTATTCTGCATCATGACGGTTTACCGTGGTTTGATCAGGAGCTTTAGGCCATGAGAACGATAACTTACCAACAAAGTCGTTTTGCACACTGCCATCAGCGTTAGCCAAAATCACTTCAGCAACACCATCACCTTCAGAGCCTGGCAACCATGCTGCAACAAACGCATCCGATGCATTTAGCTCAGCGTTAACCCACATAGGGCGGCCACTGATAAATACAGCTACCACCGGTATGCCTTGCTGTTGTAACGATGTTAGCAATGCCAAATCGGATTTTTCACCGCGTTGATAGTCTAGATTGTCACGATCACCATGACCTTCTGCGTATGGGTCTTCACCAAATACAACAATAGCGACATCGGGCTTTTCGCTAAAACTACCATCAGCACTCAAAGTGACTTTGCCACCAGCTTCACTAACTTGTTCGTTAATGCCATCATAAATTGATGTGCCACCAGGGAAATCATCGTTGGTGTTGTTGGTACCTTGCCAGGTAATTGTCCAACCACCGGATTGTTTACCAATGTTGTCAGCACCATCACCGGCCATCAAAATATGTTGTTTCGGTGATAAAGGTAAGATATTGCCTTTATTTTTCAGCAAAACCAAAGACTCTCGCACCGCTTGACGGGCAACATCACGATGCTCTTTTGCGCCAATCAACTCGGTTTTACCCGAGAAAGGACGTTTTGCAGGGCTTGGCTTTTCAAATAAGCCGGCGCGAATCTTAACGCGTAAAATTCGCGCAACTGCATCATCAATACGACTCATGGCGATTTCACCAGAATTGACCTGAGCAATGGTATTTTCATACAAAGGCTTCCATGCGGCTGTAGGTACCATAAAGATATCTAAACCGGCATTTACCGCTTGTGCACAGCTTTCATTTGTACAGCCTTTAACTTGACCGTGACCATTCCAGTCACCGACGACAAAACCATCAAAGCCCATTTGCGTTTTTAACACATCAGTAAGCAGATACTTACTGCCATGGTTTTTCTCACCATGCCAACTATTAAACGAGGCCATCACCGACTGTGATCCAGCGCTTAAGCCACCGACATAACCTTGGGCATGAATATCAAACAATTCTTGCTCGCTGGCGATATTATCGCCTTGATCGTCACCCTTTTCGGTTCCGCCGTCACCGATAAAATGCTTAACGGTGGAAATAACACGTTTGTCACTTAAGAAGTCACCATCGGCATGGCCTTGCAAACCTTTAACAATGGCAGCAGAGTAATCACGAACGATGTCGGGATCTTCCGAGTAGCCTTCATAGGTACGTCCCCAACGATCATCACGCACAACGGCAACCGTTGGCGCAAATACCCAGTCAATACCGGTAACCATAACTTCAGTGGCCGTTATCGCTGCTATTTTTTCAATAAGATCAGAATTGTTCGCCGCACCAAGACCGATGTTGTGTGGAAACAAGGTTGCACCAACAACATTGTTGTGACCATGCACCGCATCCGTACCCCACATGGTTGGGATATTTGAGCCATCAACGCTATCATCGATAGATGCCTGATACATGTCCTCGGCAAGTTTTATCCAGTCTTGTGGTGTTGACTGTTTATTGTTATTTGGAAACGCACCACCACCATTTAGATACGAGCCAAAGCCATACTTACGCATATCTTCAATGGTGATATCACGAATTTCAGGCTGGATCATTTGCGCTACTTTTTGTTCTAGCGTCATTGTCGCCAAAATATCGCTAACACGCTTTTCAATAGCGTCGTCTTGCTTTACGGCAATATCCAGTTTCGGCCAGATGTCTAAATTTCTGCTCGTTTCATCAGCGGCAACAGGTGCTTTTACTTTTGCTTCTTCTGGTGCTGCGGATTGACTTGCCTTTTGACCGCACCCGGCAACAACCATAGCCAGCGTGGTAGACAATGCAATTTTGCTAATTTTTGTGTTCATAGTTTCTTTTCCTAAGATAATGAATCTTTGCTTAGACATTTTTTGGCACAGAGCCTTTCAAACCGTAGTAGGCAATAAATGCGTAACAGATAACCGGTAAGAAGAAAGACATTTGCACGCCCATCGAATCTGCTAAAAAGCCCTGAATAACAGGAATGATGGCACCACCAACAATCGCCAAACATAAAATACCAGACCCTTGCGAGGTATGACGACCCAAGCCGGTTACCGCTAATGAGAAAATTGTTGGGAACATTATCGAGTTACACAGACCAACCAATAAAATCGACCACATTGCGACATTACCTTCAGTCATCATGGTCACCACAATTAACACCATCGCTGCAACAGCATTAAATGCTAAGGCTTTACCTGCAGCAATTTTCTGCATTGCTAGGCCACCAATAAAGCGCCCTACCATAGCGCCCCCCCAGTAATAGGCGATGTATTTCGCCGCAGCGGCCTCGGTTTCAAGACCTTCAATATTTAGTTCATGGAAGTAGTTAACCAAAAAGCTACCAATGGCTACTTCGGCACCAACGTAGACAAAGATACCGACAGCACCTAATACAAGATGCGAGTACCCCCAAGCACTACCGACTTGCTTTGATGTTTTTTCATGGGCTTGTTGCTCTTCAATATGTGGTAACTTTAACCAAGCGAAAATAGCAGCAAGAACCAATAACATGGCCGCTAGCATAACATACGGCATTTGCACTGCCGCCGCTTTTTCTTGTGCAGTAGCCATCGCACCCGCAGCTTCATTTAAGATAAGGTAAGCACCAAAAAATGGCGCGACAGTAGTACCTAAAGAGTTAAAGGCTTGGGTCAGTGTCAAACGTGAAGAGGCGGTTTCGGAGCGACCTAAACAGCTAACATATGGGTTCGCTGATACTTGCAAAATAGTGATACCAGAGGCCAACACAAACAACGCAAACAAGAATACCGGATAACTGTGCATTGATGCCGCTGGGTAAAATAACAAACAACCGATAGCAGCAATAATTAATCCGGTTACGATACCGCGTTGGAAACCGACTTTTTTAACTAACGAACCAGCCGGTAACGAGACAATAAAATAAGCCCCAAAAAAACAAAACTGCACTAGCATGGCTTGTGCGTATGACAGGTCAAAAATGCCTTTTAGGTGAGGGATCAATATGTCATTTAGACAAGTGATAAACCCCCACATAAAGAAAAGTGATGTTAGTGATGTTAAAGCAAAACGGTAATCGACATTTACACCGTTATTACTTTGTACAGAACCCGTAGGAAGCGACGAGGCCATAGTATCTCCTGATTTTTAATGTGCTATATTATTATTATGCGCTATTGTAGTTGAATCACTGAAAAAATTTAGTTGATTTACAATTCAATAAACAATAATCTTAGCTTATTCATGTAAGCGCTTTCACACTATTAAAGTAAATTTCCATGGTATAATCAACCAATTTTGAAAGCGCTTTCAAAAAAGTTCACAAAATTCCATAAATGGATGAGTCAAAAAAGGTATTGCCAAACATGACCAAGCTTCAATTACCAAGCAATTCTAAAATGCTGGATAAGTCATTTACATACGGTGTTGCAACCGCTTCTTTTCAAATTGAAGGTGGCAAAGAACATCGATTAGATTGTATCTGGGATACCTTTTGTAACACCGACGGAAAAATTGCCGATAGCTCGAACGGCGAAGTAGCTTGTGACCATTACAATTTATGGCAAGATGACGTCGCCTTGATTGACTCTTTAGGCGTTGATGCCTATCGCCTTTCTATTTCATGGCCACGTGTTATGCTTCAAGATGGCACCTTGAATCAAGACGGTGTCGACTATTACCTAAACATTATTAATGCACTCAATGACCGTAACATTAAAGTTTATGTCACCTTATATCATTGGGACTTACCACAATACCTAGAAGACACCGGTGGTTGGTTAAATCGCCAAACCGCTTATGCTTTTGCCCACTACGTCGACCTGATCAGCAAGGCATTCAAAGGCAAAGTACATTCTTACGCAACCTTAAATGAACCATTTTGTTCATCGTATTTAGGCTACGAAATTGGCGTTCATGCGCCAGGTATCGTCGGTAAAGAGTACGGTCGTAAAAGTGCGCACCACTTATTGTTAGCGCACGGTTTAGCGATGCAAGTATTGAAAGAAAACACGCCAGAGACCATGAATGGTATCGTGTTAAACTTCACGCCATGCTATCCAGCAAGCAACAGTGAAGCGGATTTGTATGCAACCGACTTCGCCGACCAATACTTTAATCAGTGGTATATCAAACCAATCTTTGATAAATGCTATCCTGATATCATCAAAGATTTACCAACCGAGCATCAACCTGATATTCAATCCGGTGATATGGAGATTATCGCTCAGAGCATTGATTTTCTTGGTATCAATTTTTACACCCGCGCCATTTATAAGGCACATCCAGATGACATATACGAGCAACTACCTGCTCCAGCGCCATTAACCGATATTGGCTGGGAAATTTATCCTAAGGCGTTTTCAGAGTTGTTGGTGTCACTGGATAGTAAATATCAATTACCGCCAGTCTATATCACTGAAAACGGTGCAGCAATGGACGATAGCATTGACCAAGGTGTCGTTAATGATGACGATCGCTTGAGTTATTACCAACAACACTTAAATGCCGTTAACGATGCCATAGAACAAGGTGTCGATATTCAAGGCTACTTTGCTTGGAGCTTAATGGACAACTTTGAATGGGCTGAAGGTTACTTAAAACGCTTTGGTATTGTTTATGTTGATTATGAAACGCAGAAAAGAACCATTAAAAAAAGTGGTTTGGCCTATAAAGAGTTGATTAGCAATCGCTAATCAACTTATTGTATAGATAATACGCAATCGCGTTTCCCGTTGTAAGAGAAGTTGTCATGATCAGTGTAAAAGAAAAAATTGCCTATGGCTTAGGTGATACCGCAAGCAACATCATTTTCCAAACCGTAATGATGTTTTTAATGTTGTACTATACCGATGTCGTTGGTCTAGATCCGGCGACCGTTGGTACCATGTTTTTAGCGGTACGTATATTTGATGCCATCACCGATCCATTGATGGGTAATATTGCCGATAAAACCCGCACTCGTTGGGGCCATTTCCGCCCTTACCTTTTATGGTTAGCCTTACCGTTTGCGATTATCAGTATTGTCACCTTTACCACGCCAGAATTAGAAGGTACAGCTAAAATCGTTTATGCCTTCAGTACCTATGTATTACTTATGGTGGCGTATACGGCGATAAATATTCCTTACTGTGCGCTTGGCGGGGTGATAACCGCTGACGCTAAAGAACGTGTTTCAGTGCAATCTTACCGATTTGTGTTTGGTATGCTAGGTGGTGTTATCGTTGCCGGTTGCACCATGCCAATGGTTGAGTATTTTGGTCAAGGTGATAACGCCAAAGGTTACCAATACGCAATGACCATTATGAGCTTAATGGGTTTGGTGATGTTTCTGCTTTGTTTTGCCGGTACCAAAGAGCGCATCGAGCAGCCAAAAGAGCAGCAAGTTTCCTTTAAAGAAAGCTTAGCGTCACTTTGGAAAAATGATCAATGGCGCATATTGTGTTTAGCTGCCATGTTCTTATTAACGGGCCAAGTACTGCGATTCACCCTCGCTGTGTACTACGTTAAATACTTCCTTGGCCGAGAAGATCTAATCACCTCATTTATGACCTTAGGTGTGGTTGCGAGTATGATTGGTTGTGCGCTTGCCCAACCATTAGCCAAACGAGTGTGTAAAATCAAAGCATACATTTGGCTACAAACTATTTCTGCCATCATCTGTGTATTGAGTTTCTTTATCGCACCGGATCAGACCGTACTAGCGTTTGTGGCATTTATCTTGTGGAAGTTCTTCCTTGATATGGCTACCCCCTTGCTATGGTCAAAAATGGCTGACACCATTGACTACGGACACAAGAAAACCGGTATTCGTATAACAGGCATGGTATACTCTGGAGTCATCTTCTTTATTAAGATGGGCGTTGCCTTAGGTGGTGCTATTGCCGGTTGGTTGTTGGCTTATTACAACTATCAGCCTGATGCTGCACAAACCGAAGCAACCAAACAAGGTATCTTAATTTCATTTACCGTGTTCCCTGCTATTGGCTCATTTGTTGTTGCCTGGGTAATGCGCAAATACACATTAGATACTGAACAAGTGGTAAAAATTCAAAGTGAATTAACTAGCACTAGTTAATATATTGTTACTAGGGTATGATTTGGCAATTTTAATGAACAATAATCGTTAGATATGGCAACAATTTACGAAGTCTCTAAATTGGCAGGTGTGTCTTTGGCAACCGTATCACGGGTTATGAACAATAACGCCAAAGTCAGTGATCGTACCCGCGCAAAAGTCCTTAAAGCAATGGAAGAGTTAGGCTACAGACCTAACTCTATTGCCCAATCTCTTGCATCAAACCGTACCAACAGTATTGGGGTATTGGTTGCCGAATTACACGGCCCATTCTTTGGTTCTATGATGTCCGGTATCGAAGCGGAATGTCGTGCGGCCGGAAAGCACGTTATCATCACCACCGGCCACAGTGATGAAGAGCGTGAAAAAGAAGGCATTGAGTTTTTAATCAGCCGTAACTGTGACGCCATTATTGTGCACAGTGAAGCCTTGTCAGACGAATACCTGATCAAGCTGAGCCAAGGTAAAACGCCGATTTATCTGGTTAGCCGTTATATTGAAGGCATGCAAGATAAATGCATCAGCCTAGATAACTATCAAGGTGGTTATATCGCCACGAAAGCCCTGATAGACAATGGTCATAAAGACATTGCTTATATTGCTGGCCCGTTATTTAAAGGTGACTCTAGCGAACGTTTGAAAGGCCATAAGCAAGCGCTACAAGACAACCAACTAGAATTTGATGAAAATCTGTTTTATGTGGGTGACTTTCGTGAAACCGGTGGCGCCGATGGACTTAAATTCTTTAGAGATAAAGGCTTTACCTTTTCAGCGGTAATTTGCGCCAATGATGAAATGGCATCAGGTGCAATGAAATACGCTCGAGAGCATGGTTACGATTTACCTAATGACTTATCGATTATCGGTTTTGATAACGTCATTTTTACCAACTACCTTTACCCTCGCCTAACGACGGTTAACAACCCTGTAGATGAAATGGGCCATATGGCTGCGCGCATGGTTTTACATGATGTGTACAAACAAAAAACCCTATCAATCCAGCGTGTGTTTGAACCAACACTGGTTAATAGGGATTCTATCAGCGTAAAGGATTAACGCTTTTCGTTACTCGCTTCAATCTGTGCGGTTTTCACTTCGATAACTTTATAAATATCAGGTAAAGCCGCCAAGATATATTCAATGGATTGATTTTGACTTGCTGCACCGGCTATTTCAGCATCACTTGCTAAGCAAACAAAATTCTTAATATCGTATTCTTTTTGTTGGTTTAACTGCAATAACGTCTGTAAATCCGATTCAAAATTAGATAAATCTTCCCGCGCAGTGACGGCATCTTGCAAACCTTTGCGTTCAAGGTATTGGTATTTCTTTTCAATTTGCTCAACAACCACAGTATGCCATTTTGATTCAAATATTTGCCTCTCTGGATCGCCCCATACAAAGTTTTTAGCTCTCGCGCTAATTTCAAGTATTTCTGAATCATTACACGGCGGTGGACCGGCCTCTTCCAATCCGCTGGAACAGGCTGACAAGAATAGACCGCTTGTTAACAACGCCACTATGCCAATTTTGTTTCGATAATCCATTCTTTATCCTTGAATTCATTGATATTTTCAAAGTATAGATCAGTGCTAAATTTTTGCTTTGTGAAATTATTAAGCATGCAATAAGCGCAATAATAAAAATATATTTCCCCATGCTGTAACTATTTACGGATAGTAAACGTATTCGCAGTTAACCCCAACTTAGGGTTGGTGAGTCAGCGTCTGCTGACTGTTGTTCACCTGACAATTAAACTCTCTATAAGCAAATACGTGCCACAAATATAAAAAGTTACATTACCTGGTAAATAAATTGTCTAGCATCCATTGCCTACAAACCTAAGCATCCAAGATACAATGACCTGAGTATCAAGCGTTTGCTCAAAAGTATCACTCGCCCGTTGGCGTATATCTAGCGGGATAATATTTTGTCGAAACTGCATTAATGCCTTTGCGTATTGCCGGGTAAATTCAGGGTGACCTTGCAATCCCAAAAAGTTATTGCCAATTTGAAACATAGAGATTTCACAGTGTTCATTACAAGCCAACAGTTCGCCATTTGGCGGTAAAGATAACACTTGATCTCGATGCGATAACAACATGGAAAAGTCGCGTAACTCTGGCGTCATCCACGGCTTTTGATTGACGACTCGGCTTTTTTTTATACCCACCCCCCAACCTTTTCCCGATAATTCAACATCAGCACCTAGTGCATGGGCTATCATCTGATGGCCAAAACAAATACCAATAAATTTTTTCTGGGCGGCAAACAACTGCCTAACAAATAGCGTAAATTCTATAATCCAATCATGCTTATCATAAACCGAAGAGGCTGAGCCTGAACTAAGAAAAGCATCAAATTGATCGATATCTTGCGGGTATTGCCCTGCTTGTATATCAAATACCGTTAACCTTACCTCAGGTGCATGCTTAGCGAACATGGCTTGGAACATTTCAGGGTAATCCCCACTGACATGCACTAGCTCCGGTTTTACATGGTCACAAAGTAATAAGGCAATACGCATTACAAAGCCTTCGCGTATACAGCATATAAATCATCACGACTGACGGAGACCATATTGCTATGATGACAAGGGTCATCGAACGCCTTATCGGCAAGCATAGCGATATCTTGCTCACTGATACCGTGTTGCGATAAACCAAATGTAATCCCCAATTGTGTGAACCACTGCAAACAGCACTGTGATAATCTGTCAGCATCAATATTGTATTGATAAAATAGCTGTTTAATAGCAGAAATTTTCTCTTTCTGCTCACTATTGAGTTCGCCGTGCTGCTCGATGAATTCTAATGAAAATGGCAATAACAAGGCATTGGCTAAGCCATGATGGGTATTAAACTCTGCTGACAGCGGGTGCGCTAAAGAGTGCGTCATTCCTAACCCTTTTTGAAATGCCGTTGCCCCCATGGTGGCTGCCATTTGCATTTGTCCTCTGGCGTTAATATTATCGCCCTGCTCGACGCAGGTAGCGAGGTATTGCAAACACAATCGCATGCCTTCAAGTGCAATGCCATCTGCCATGGGGTGAAATCCCGGGGCAAAATACGCTTCCAAACAATGTGTAAACGCATCAATGCCGGTAGCTGCGGTAATGTGAGCGGGCAAATCAATGGTTAACTCCGGTGCCAATACGGCGATATCTGGCATCAACTGCGGCGCAAATATAATGGTTTTTTGGCCACTTTCGCGCAAAATAATCACCCCAGAACGACCGACTTCACTGCCCGTACCTGCTGTTGTAGGTATGGCATAAAGCGCTGGCATGTCATTAACAATGAGTTTATCACCACCGATGGCATCATCGTATTGCGCTAAAGGTCCGGGGTGGGTGCTGGCGACTTTAATAACTTTTGCCACATCCATAGGGCTACCGCCACCAAGCGCTATCAAGCAATCACAATGATGCAGAATAAACGCTTGGCTGCCAAGCTCAACATCTTGCTCTATTGGGTTGGGATGCACATCATCAAACACCACGACATCGACGCCCTGAGATTGGATTACCTGACTAACCTTATTGGCGATACCTAGTTCAGTTAAGGTTTTGTCGGTTACCAATAACGCCTTTTTGTGTTGTTTCTGCTTAAGCGTTGTCGCCAAGCTTTGTAATGCCTGCTCGCCAAAATAAATAATGGTCGGAAAATTAAATTGCTGCATGGTGTCGTTATACCCAGTTAGATAATTTCAAAATAACGCTGCATTTGCCAGTCGGTAACTTGGCGTTCATATTCACGCACTTCCCACATCCTTGTCGCATAAAAGTGGCGGAAGAAATCTTCACCGAACACCTGAGTCAACTCTTCACAGCGCTGAAAGTCTCTCGCCGCATCACGTAAATTCGTCGCTAACTGTAATTCATCCGGTAACTCATCTTCTTGCTCATAGGCATTACCTATAAGTGCATTGGTTGGTTTTAATTGTTGCTCGATACCAAGCAAACCCGCGCTGATAACCGCCGAGGCAACTAAGTAAGGATTGGCATCTGCCGAGCCGAGTCGAAATTCGACGCGCTGACTTTTTGCATTGTTACCAATAACACGCAATGCCGTAGTTCGGTTTTCAACGCCCCACGTTGCTGCGGTTGGAGCCCAAAAACCTTTGATTAAACGCGTATATGAATTGATGGTTGGTGCACACATAGCCAGCAATGGCTTTAAGTATTTTTGTTGGCCGGCAATATAGTGACGCATGGTGTCGCTGATATGATGCTCTGCCCTCTCCTGATAGAACAAGCTGTCACCGGTAGTCGCGTCATAAAGCGATTGATGCACATGGCCACTTTGCCCAGGATAATCCATAGAGCATTTGGCCATGAATGTCGCCATAAGATCCTGCTTTTGGAAAAAGCTTTTGCTAAAGGTTTTAAATAAGGTTGCTTTATCTGCCATATTTAACGCCGAATCGTAGCCGATTGCCGCTTCCCAGACACCGGGGCCGGTTTCACAATGCAGGCCTTCTAAAGCAAAATCCATCTGTTCACAATATTCAAGAAATTGGTGATACATGTCAGCTTTAGCGTTGGCGCGCAACAACGAATAGCCGAAGTTGCCTTGGGTATAATGATTGAGATTTTGATAATTTTTCTCACGTACCGTTTCTGGGGTTTCGTTGAAAATAAAAAACTCATATTCAAATGCGAGCTTGACATCAATATTCATTGAATTGGCTTTCGTTAATACCCGTTTTAACAAACTGCGTGGACAAATCGGGTGTTCACCGCCATCTTTGGTGTTGAACTCGACCAAATAAAAAGGGATATTGTGCTCATCAGGTAAGCGGCGCTCGGTGCTTAAATCAATTTTATACAAGGCATCAGGAAATCCAGTGTGCCAACCGGTGAACTCGACGTTATCATAGAGCTGGTCATCCATATCCCAGCCAAGTACACAATCACAAAAACCGGCACCGTTGCTGAGAATGGTCGCAAATTTGTCGATGCTGACATACTTACCACGATGCACACCATCGATATCGGTAAAGGCTAGCTTGACCCACTTGATGTTTTCATCGCGAAGCTGCTTTATTTTTGCTTCTATTGTTGTCATACGCGGCTCCCTATGATTTATTGAAATTTTTCGCTTTGCGCCTTGTCAGCCCGTAAAAGCCAAACTTTGACAGGCCAGAACCAATACCACTTTGCTTGCATCCAGTCCAAGGCAATGCCGGTGCAAGATAATCGCATCGATTTTGAAACACAGTGCCAACATCGACAGCATCAGCAAATTCTGCAACTTTGTCTTGATCGTGACTGTATATTGCTGCGGTTAAGCCATAGACATTGTCATTAATTAAGGTGATAGCTTGTTGCATATTTTGCACCGACATAACCGGCAAAATCGGACCAAAGTTTTCTTCTTGCATCACCAACATCTGATTTGTGACATGCTTTAATAGGGTTGGATTAAAAAACGTCGCGCCATTAATGCTGGTACTTTCGCCGCCAATAACAATTTCAGCACCTAAACTAAGCGCATTTTGTATTTGTTGATCCATAGCCTCTGCAGCACTCGCGCTAGCAAGAGGCCCCATATCCGTGGTTTCATCCATGGGATCACCCAACCGGTATTTGGCAATAAGGTTGTTACAGGCGTCAATAAACTGTGAATAAAGACTATGGTGCACATAAACGCGTTCGATACCGCAACAAGATTGCCCGGCGTTATACATAGCACCATCAACCAAGCTCGCAGCGACTTGGTCAACGTCGATGCCTTCGTCGACATAGGCAGCGTCTTTACCGCCCAGCTCTAAGTGACAATGATTAAATTGTTTAGCGCTGTGTTGATAGACTTTTTCGCCTGCGGCAACCGAGCCGGTAAACACCACATGGTTGATGTTCGACTGCGCCATAACATTGGCTAAGACACTATGCTCAGCAACACAATGCAACAACAGCTCTTCATGACCGCTAATCAGACCAAATGCGCGTTGAAAATGCTGGCCTATGACGATGGTATTTGAGGCGTGCTTCAATAGCACCGTATTGCCTGCTAATAAGGCGGTCAAAACACCATTTATGGCAATCAATAATGGGTAATTCCATGCGGCTACGATCAACACGACGCCAAAAGGCGCGTGACTAATAATCTGCGCCTGCTTGGAATCGGCACTAATGATTTCATCTGCAAGAAACGTCTCAGCATTATCGAGTAGATAATTAGCGCGCTCAAAAAAACCATTTAGTTCATTTTTAGATTGCGCTAATGGTTTACCCATCGCCTCGGTAATATCTTTGGCAATAGCATCTCGGTTTACATCAAAGTATTGACAGGCATGTCGCAAAATCTCGACACGTTCCGCGACGGGGGTATTTTTCCAACCTAAAAAACGTTTCTGCAAACGACGGATGTTGTCATCAATTTGCTCTACGCTTTGCTGTGGGTAATGCGCAATTATGTCGCCCGTGTATGGATTGCGGCTGCTAGTTATTGGCATGGCTTATTGGTTTCCTAACGTCATCGCCATAAAGCGACAATAAATTATTATTAAATCAGTACGTTAAATATGCTTATAACTCAAGCCTAGATTGAAAAATCGAATAGTTCAAAGTTCTACACGATCTGCAAAAAAAACTATACTTTTATAAAGGCCATTGACAGGAAGATAATCGTGGATGTACAACTGCTGGTAACACAAACAGACTTTAGTATTCCTAACCTTGAAAATGAGATGAACTGCGTCGGTGTCAACTACCGTATCGATTACATAGAAATGCACCCTGAACTGGTAGAGCAATACAATATAAAACATTCGCCTAATGTATTGGTGGATGGCAAGCTTGTCTTTCGATACCAACCAAGCATCAATGAATTGAAGCAGTATTTTAGGTAATCACCAAGCTCATTGTTCGAGCGATAGGTTTTGATTCACCCATAAAAAAAGATTTGGCATAGCCAAATCTTTTTATTTGTAAAACTTACTTTAGGAATGAGGTAGTGTGTTAGTAACCCGTACTGACTCGACCATTACCATGAACCGCGTCTTTACCTGGTTGACCTAAATCATCCGCGCGTCTTTGCATTTCGGCTTTAACTTTAGCTGGGTGCATTTGGCCCCCATTTTCGCCAACAATGAGAGCTGCTACACCTGCAGCATGCGGTGCTGCCATACTTGTGCCAATCGACCAGTAATACCAAATGCCGTTATAATCACTGCCGACGCTGAAAACGAAGTCCCATACATAACAAACTCGCACTGCACCACCAACCGCACAACCACTAAACGCCAGTTCCGGGTTAGTTTCGATCAATTCATAATCACCACCAGGGGCTGAAAAGTCGATACCACTGCGGCCATAGTTAGTATAGATAGCTTGGGTATCTAAGTCAGTTGTAGGATCATACCCCCAGCCTTCAGGGCCGGTTGCAGAAATGGATATCGCATGTGGCATATCGGCAGGGAACACGACCATGCTCTTGTCTGCATTTAAGTCTCGACCATCATTACCGGCAGCAACTATAACGGTGATACCTTTTTTGTAGGCGTAAGCAACGGCTCGGTTCATTACCACGCGTAATGACGCCACTAAACTCGCGTCAACACCGAGGCCTTGTGGAATATCGGCACCAAGACTCATATTAATAACGTCAACTTCACCAAAATCGGCGGCAAAAATAATACCTTCTAGTATGTCTTCAAACGAACCAGTACCATTATTACCAAGCACTTTAACTAACACTAATTCTGCTTCAGGCGCGACACCAATAGTGCCAAAGGCATTGTCTGCAGCGGCAATGGTGCCTGCTACATGCATACCATGACTAAAGATTCCGTCAGGATCATCTTCATTTGGACCATATTCGATGCCCTCGCCCGTCATATCGGCGGCACCGACAACATTGTCTGCAATATCAGGATGGTTAACGCTGAAACCGCCATCTAAAACAGCAACACGTGCGCCTTTACCGCGCACACCAGCTTCCCATGCTTCAGGCGCATTGACCGCATCATGGCCCCATTGACGATCAAAGAAGGAATCATCATCACTAGTATTGGGTGGGTTTGCAGCTTGAACTGAAATACGCTCACTGGGTGTTGTCATTTGTACTTTGATATTAGGTACGACAGCCATGACACCGGTCATTTTTGCTGCCTGCTTAGGGCTCGCCTCGATAACAATCACACCGGCTTCTGCGATGACATTAGTAACACGCGCACCTATTTTATTGGCTTGCTTAGTCATATTTTTCATCGTCGATTTATTGGCACCGTTACCGATGACAAGATAAGATTCTGCGGATGCAGAATTGGCGATAAAACAGAGACTTGCTATTGATATTAAGATAAAATTTCGGAGTTGGTTATTCATATTTTATGTACTCTCATAGGTTTCGAATCCAACCTGCGACGAGCAAATATTGCGCCAATAAAAATATTGTTAAACAATTCAACACGTTAGATTTCACAAAATCAAATAATACCAGTTAAATGTAAAATAAGCTGACATAAAAATCGATTCAAGCGATTGAAAATAAAAAGATTTTAAACTCAATTTGATAAAGTAAACGCAATACATTTCTCAACAATATTGAAACTTATGGTTAGCTGGAATAAAAATCCAACTAGCCATGCATAAAATGAAAAATATTGGAATTAAATAGAACCCAGTTTAAATATCAAAATAAGTGGATTTAATATCACCGTTATGGTTCATTAGACGTTGGCCACTGCTTGCGGCTCTGTCGGGATTAATATTACTGGTCTCTCTGTTTCATGGGATGCAAGAGCCCTATACCAACTTAGGTAACATAACCGCCACCTCATTGACTATCATGCTATCAACAATCTCGTTTGCCATATTCACTGTTGTGGCGATTTATTACAGTTTCAAGCTAAATGGCTGTAACGTTAAAGCCTCAACCTATTGGTATTACACAACCTGCTCAACGGTTCACTTTATCGTCGTATGCTACTTCATGTATTTTGGCGTAATAGGTATACAAGTATGGGCTAAACCGACAACAAGCCGATGTTAGATTGAATGATTTAAATACCTAGATAGCTTTTGAAATCAAAACTAAGCCAGTTTTCACTGGATGCCCTTAACGTCCTTAGTCTTGATTTCACGTATTTCGAATACCTAAAGAATGGTTCAAATATAATGTCAGCCTAGTTGATTTTTGGTGCAGGTTCCCCATCGACAATAGGGTCATTTTCTTCGATTATTTGCACCACATCAGGAGCCTTGGTTGGGAAGCGGACAAACCAGAGCACAATTGACAGTACAACGAAGACACTCGCCAAAATAAAATACATGAGATACGGCACGCCCATATTATCTGTCGTCGCTGCAATTGAACTACCTAGTGGGCGCCCTACATTTGATGCCGCCATATAAAGCGTGAACTGCGTTGCCGCAACACGTGGGTTGCAAAGTCGCATTGCGATTGGAATAAAGGCTACGATTAGCATCGTCGCAAAAAATTCAATCTGCCAGAAATAAGCGGTAAGAAGTGAAACGTTTGACCAATGATTGTGCGCAAAACCAAAGCTAAACGCACACACACTGACCAGTACACACATGATCAAGGCGGCACGTTGCGCACCTATTTTTGCCACAGCTCGACCGCCTAACGCAAGAGCAAATATACCAGAGGCAAACTGGGCGGCTGAGATGGTATTGGTATAACTTGTCTGAGTCCAACCACCGAGGTTGGTTGCAAGGCCAGGATGATAGGCCTCAGCGATACCACTTGGCATGGTTCGGACACAGAAAATAGCAAGCGCAACCAGACTTATCGGCGCAAGCATGGCTTTCCAGCTATTGTTCAGAAGTGGCTTCCAAGCCTTGATTTGTATATGAACATTGCGCGGATGCGCGTCACCGTCACTCCAAGGAAACCGCCTTTCACCTTCACGTTCGTAAATAAAAACCCCAAAAACAACGACGCTTGCGACAAAAACAGCTGCGGTCAGATACCCTGCCATAGGTCCATAACTTGCGATTAGTTGACCACCGAAAAAAGTGAACACTGAAATACCTAATACTTGCCCACCAAACATGATACCAGCAGCTTTGCCACGCTCATCTTCAGGCATAATATCAACGGTAAGACTGTCAATGGAAACGTCCTGAAACGCGGTTCCTGAATTGACAAGAAAAGCCAGCATAGACAGTAGCCAAATTTCTTTCGCCCCAGGAGAAAGTATCGCAGCGAGTATGAGCATTACGACAATTGTCGACTGGGCGCCGATTATCCAAATACGCCTGCGCCCCATCGGCAAATAAGTGTACCGATCCATTATGAAACCGAGAAAGAACTTTAGCGTCCAAGGTAGGATAGACGCGCTGACTACACCCGCAACGGCGGCAGTAGAGGCACCATTGGCAGCAAGCCAAGCCGGGATTGCATAGAAAAAAAGTCCAACAGGGATACCTTGGGTAAAATAGAATAAAAATACCGTTAAAAGACGCAATTTTGCGCTTCGTTCAAGGATGAGAATGAGCAACCTCCGAAAGAACTCGTATATAGGACTATATACGCTAGATCCGTTTAAGTCTAAAACAGCTATGTCTGTTACAAGCTATGTATCCCTTTGTATTTGCAATATACCCTGTATTTTCCCTTGCTGGCACTTGGTGTGAAAATTTGTTCCTGACAAATTTTTTGAACTCTCTTCTCGAGTTCTCACCTCTTTCGTTAAGCCATAAAAAAACCCGACTTTCGTCGGGTTCATTTTATATGGCGGTGACGGAGAGATTCGAATCCTAGAACCCAACATTAAGGTAACGTTTTTATTGGGCTTTACGGGTATTTACAGGTAATTAAAGGACAATTTTTTGGGGGAAATTTCCCAAAAAGTTCCCAGCTAAAGTTGAGCAAATAACCTCCAATTTCACCTTAGCCGAATGTTTTATGACTTCGGCCTATAAAAATACTTCGAGATTAGATTAGGTGAATCCAATAGCTCAGATAATTTCCGCCCCATTTCAAGGATATCGTCATAGGGCGTTCCATCTGGCTTAAAATTAAAATACAACTCAGGATCGCCTTCGTACCCCATGCGCCTTTGTATCTGAGGAAAAACTCGCAGCCATTTTTGACTATTTTTCAAGACTTTCCTTTTGAAACGGCTTTTAAGATTGGCTCTATACAAACTTACACAAATTTGAAGCGCCTTCTCCATGAACTCAGGGTTATTATGCCCTTCTTCAGCCAAAATTTCTGAAAAGTCAATGCGCACTTCCAGATCACTTGGAAAAGTTGTTACATGCTCTTCATATCGAGTAATCACAGTGTGAATTGGTAAACTAGATTTGTCATAATACTTTAACAATGCACGACTTGACTGCAAATGCCTTAAGTTTTTGGCTTTCTCAAGTAAATCTAAAGCAGTTTCCTCTGAGTTTGAGTACTTATCGCCTTCATCTCCATTCAAAATAACATTTGCCAACTCAAAAAGGCCATCAGGAAACCCACATTCAGCAGACTTCCTTAGGTGTCTTAAATACTTTTCATGCGATTTTTCAACGTTATTTCCCTTTTTATATTCTTGTGCAAGCACAAGGTGGGATAAACCACTTCCCTGATGGCAAGCCTTTTCTGCAAACTCAATGGCGATTTGCATATCATCTGATACGCTGCTTTCTTGCTCTACAAGCACCAACCATGCAAAATAAGCTTGAGCTTCGACTAAATCATTCGTTGCAGCGTTATAAAGATAATCAATTCCTTTTTCAATATCTTTTTGGCGGTAAACACCTTCATACAGAACCCTACCATACACAAACATCGCATCAATATGGTGCTCCAATGCGGCTTCCTCGATAAAATCTACGGCCCGTTGTAAATGCCTTTTATCGATATACGGAGACTCTTTCGTCTTTCGGAGTTTTTCATTGTACTTGTTGAAAAGGGCTACCCCTAATTTGTATTTTGCGTCCCTGTCATTATTGACTAAAGCGTCGTAACACCAGTTTTTAATTGGGGATTCAATTTCCATTTCGAACACATAGTCATTCATTTTTCCACTACTTGCCAAAACGACATCTTGAATGAAATTGCAAAAAATTTTCAAAGTACGTAAAGCTAGTTCAACACATTGAGTCTGGTTAAAATGTGGCTCTCCCTCTCGATAATGCGCATATTTATTTGCAGCTTCTCTAATATCATGCATCTGAGTAATAATTTCCCGACGATATAAATCGTGCTTTTCTATTAGCGTTATTTTGTCGCAAAGGTTTAAGCCAACAACATCGATGCTATGTTCTTCAGCTAGTTTTTCTGTAAAGTATTCTAATAATTTTCGGGTAATGACTAGCGTTTCAATTGGAGCGTCCAAATAAAGGTTTTTCGCCCTTTCATACTCTTCACCAAAACCTACATCGCCAATTAAGGTTGCGTAGTCGTGAATAAATTGAACGTCATTTAACCTATTATCCATTATTTACCTCCTTGTCTGTTTCTAATTCATAACAGACTCTAAATCCTGTTTTTAATTCCTTGTAAGCACCTGTTGAATCCAATGGGCAACCAGCATAAACATCATTGCCATGAAAACTGCGTAAGCAGCCACTTCGAATCGAGTACTCTTCTCTAAGCCACTCAGCAAAGTTTGACGAAAGAATAAATTCTAGACTTCCTAATGACGTTTTTTTGAGAGAAGTAGGAAACAATTTCGCATTCCAGCCTTTCTCAGCAGGAATTAACTCTGACTTTATCGGCCGAACACTTGGCAATACTGCGGTATTTTCACGGATTTCTTTGTACTCAGCCATAGACAACAACCTGAATGGCACATTTATCTTTTTTTCGAGCCAAGAGACATACACTAATGCATCATACCAAGTACAACTTACTGGAAGACTCAAATCCTGGTCTTGATTATCTATTTCCAACTGATTATCAATAGCTGAGTTTCTATAACCAAAATATTCAGCATTTTCTTTTTGAAATTCTGCAAAATCCTCAATCGATATCAAATTCGATATGTTCAAGTTTTTATCTTTAAGAGGTACGGTTGTAAAACCAGGTAATCTTAAGTTTGAACGTTTCGTTTTTTTAGGGGTATAGACTTCATTCTCTACGTAGAATGCTTCTAGAATATCTGAATCGTGCCAATTTCGAGAATTACTACCGGAGTTGTAGTATAGAATTTCCGCATTGTGCTCATCCAGCTCTCGACATCCCTCATATTCAAAATAAAGCCATCTTTCAAAATGATATTTATCGATGAATGAAGGTAGGTCTAATAGTTTCACTTTACCGTCGTGAAACTCATGCTTGAAACCTTTGCCACGCATATTTCGATATAGAAAATCATATTCACCATTCCTTCCCTTTAAGAATATTAATCTCTCGTTAAATGGGATTACCTCAATCCAGCCTTTAGTACTTTTCCGCAGTCGAGAGCTAAATACATCCACTAATTCAGCAAGAGCTTTCGCGTGCTGCTCTTTGTCATGAAAGTCATTCTGATAGTATTGCTGACACTCATGACCATAAATCGAAGGTTCGACTAGTGTGTCACCCAGTATATTGAAAGCAGCATTGCAATACGGTAAATATGCCCCTAATACTGCGTCTTCAATCGTTCGGTTTGAAAAGTCATTAAACTGAGACGACGGCAATCTTAGCTCTTTGTTAGACTTTGCAACTTTCAAATTGTGATATACATTAGGCGGAAGAATATCAAGGGTCGATTTGAGTCCAAGTTTGCGCAATAAATCATTGCATTCCTGCCCCCCTTCTCCCAGCATGACCAGCCTATTGCCATCTGATAAAGTAGTGCTGAACGGAAAGTCATACCCGGTGAATAACTTTTCAGGCAACCTTGCTGAATTGAAAAATAACCGCTCACTAATTTGCTGCCGATTTAGAGGAGTTAGTGGCAATGACCAACCTTTATTCCGAAAACGACATAAATCTGCTCTAGTTTTTAACCCATGCTTTGATAAGAAAGGTAAAAGTTGCGACTTGTAAAGTTTTTCGTAGCTAGCAAACCCTTCGCTAAACCCCAACGATTTGGCGATATGATTCAATTTAGTGGAATGGCTTATTTTTTCTCTATCAGTTTTAGTGCGTTTCGCAGAGTTCTTGATACTCTCAGGGTGCAGCTCTGTTATCTCTGCAATATGGAAGTTTTTAAATAATAAATAAGAATTGGTAGGTTTCACTTTTCATTTAGCTCTTTATACGCGCCAACACATTGCTACTTCCTATTGGCAATGAACAAAATGATTAAGTAAAAAGTTAATAAGGTAAATATGGTTTACAGATCTTATTTTTGGTTGCTTTGTTTGAAGGAAGTAGAATCCAACCACAGGTATGCCCAACCCTTAATTCAAACTAATGGATTGGGTTTTAGATGTCAATAATAAAATTAGCATTGCCTCACTAGACCAAGCTATCCTAGCCGTGTTTTTTTATTTCAGAAAATAAGTTACTGTTGATCTCCACCTGTAACATTAAGATTTTATCAACGGAGGATGAAATTGACCGCACAGATTTCGGAAAGAATTCACCTAAATGGTAAAGACCTATCGCTATTGAGCACCCCTTTATGTGATTATTTTGCACTAGCTAAAATTGAAAGCCCATTTAAGGGCAATTGCACTGCGCTTTGGCGGGGTTATATAGGAAGCTGGGAAGTCATCGATAACAGGCTTTATCTGGTATCTGTTGAGGCTGGCTTTGATGACGATAACAAAACATCGTTAGCTGATATTTTCCCTGGGTTTAGCAATCGAGTATTTGCCCACTGGTATTCAGGCGAGCTGCGAATTCCAATTGGTAACCAGTTGAATTATCAGCATATCGGTTTTGCTTCCACATACGAAAAAGAATTGTTTTTAGAGCTGGACTCGGGCGTCGTTGTAAATGAAAGGATTGAAAAGAACAAATGATAATGGATATTTTACTGGGCTACGTGCTTATCGGTTTAGTGATCTCATTAATTTATACCGTCTATTACCGAATAATTAAAACTCCCGCGAACGATAAATTATTTAGCCATGAACCGTTAAAAACCTTATTAATATTACCAGTGGCATTAACGTTCACATCCATCGCCTGGCCCTACTTTATTTATCTTAAAATTGAGGAACACAATCGCCCCCTGCCTGTTAAATTTGCTGTGGAGTATGAAGACCTGAGTACTCCATCATCTGTGCCAGATGTTGAAAAGCTGCACATCATAGATGATCCTTTAAGCGCAGTACCGCCCTTACCTTTTGGGTTCTTGCATCATACCTGGTCCCAATTTTTAAAAGTTATTGATACAAATAACGGCATATATCCATTTGAAAAAGTCGATAAAAGTAACGTGTCATTTCCTCAAATCAAAAAAGGTTATGCCGGCATCGACAAACAGAAAAATGTTACGTTCACATTCATCTATTGCTCAAAGAGTGCTCGCTGACGCAGGAAAAGATTTCGTGACTAAAAAACTGGGAATATTTACGCTTATACTAGCCGCTATATTGATGGGAATTTTTGCACTCCTTGCCCACCGTATCGATCACATTTGGCCAATGTACGTGGTTCTCTATGTGTATATTTGCTTAACGACCGCCGTTATACAAATTGATGAAAATTATAAGACACAGCCCCCGGAAAAGCCGTATACCTTATTAACCATCTACATTCTAACAACGCCAAAATTCATAGTAACAGAAGCGGTTTCAGCTATTAAAAAGAAGCTTGGTTAATTTTTCCTAGTGAAGTAAATGCAGTGCTTGCTTTACCATACTAGTTGAAAGCCTGCTTACCTTCTTGTTTAATCATCATAATCTGGTTGAATGTTATAGTGCGCACTGGGTTCGCCAATAAACGTCCCCACAGGTTTATCATAACCTTCGTCCAAAATAGAAATAGATACGGCTACGCAGTGATTTTTCATGATATTCTGAGCTAGATTTTTTCTATCATGGCAATAATGAACACCTTTATCGCATTCACTGCAATATTTGACGTCAGGATCATCCGTCTTAGCTAGGTCACTCCACTTTTGACTGCACTGCTTGCCGTACACACAATTACGGATCTTTGGTTTCGGCATATTTCAATACTGCTCGAATCACAAGTTATTTCCTAAAAGTTAGCCTAACTATTGGATTTGGCAATTGTGAATTGATGTAACTACTGTGTTTACACCTCTTAAATTTAACGAAACAAGTCAATTTAAGTTTTTCTTTCAATGAGGTAATAAAGTTCGCAGTAAGATCCAATTTCATAGAGATCAGGGAAATCAAATTTTAAGAAATTCAGATTTTGGCTCTGGTAAACCATTGGCTAGACATCCTTGTGATTGGACCGTGTTTACAACCTCTAAAATTAAAAATAACAACT
This sequence comes from Thalassotalea sp. Y01, assembly GCF_012932945.1. Taxonomy (NCBI): domain Bacteria; kingdom Pseudomonadati; phylum Pseudomonadota; class Gammaproteobacteria; order Alteromonadales; family Colwelliaceae; genus Thalassotalea; species Thalassotalea sp. Y01. The sequence continues at coordinate 390 of NZ_JABBXG010000005.1, read as the reverse complement.
GAGTGTGATATTAAAATTTAGCAGTCCCCAAAAAGATATCAAGGCAATATCAAGAGGTTAGGTGATTAACCCGATTAGAGTTGATGCAATACTCGCAACGTTTAATTCTCGAATCACGGACGAATTACGTACGAATACCAGATATTTCCACGATATATTTCAGATACTTAGCCTTTTGCACAAAAGACCAATAAAGCATGATAAGTTATTGATATATAAAGAAAAAGATGGCGGTGACGGAGAGATTCGAACTCTCGATACGTTGCCGTATACACACTTTCCAGGCGTGCTCCTTCAGCCACTCGGACACGTCACCTAATTCTAATTTTGGAAGAGTTTTTATAAAGTGTTTCTTTTCACTTTTAGTGATTTGGCTGAGCACGCCAGGCG